>CAZNIS010000052.1:5466-46584 GCA_964573105.1 uncultured Granulosicoccaceae bacterium | reverse complement strand
CGATCTCCTTCAATGAACTGATACCAACCAATATAAACGCGCAATCCCGTGATACCAGCAGTTGGAAACAGTTTATGACAAATCGGCGCGGTTACCGATTAGCGGTGTTACAACGCCTTAGCATGTCACCACCGGGGCATTGGCGAGGTCGCGACGACTAACCGAAGTGTCGGGGAGACAAGCTGTACTTGCCTCGCTTACGCGTCGGGTTTCCATGTTGTTGATTGGGGCCGGTATGGTGCCTCGCAAGACCTGGCGCTGGCAGAAAGGCTCGCGGGTTTGTGTGACGCGCTGTAGTAACCTCGCTTACGCGTCGGGTTTCCGTTGTTTTCACTGGCAGTCGCTGTGTTTCCTGCGGTGTAACCCGTCCAAACGGCATATATCTAACGTACCAGGTGCTACACCAGCCTGCACATTGACTTGGCGTGCTGTCTATTCAACTATAACAAGCTAATTTCGCATGCCGACCATCGGAGCCATTCATGCAGACTCGCCGTCGTTTTTTACAGTCCAGCGCCAGTGCAATACTCGCCGCCGCCACCGGTAGTCTGGCACCCGGCAGGGTGCTGGCGCAGTCGTCGTCAATCGCTTTGGGGCAGGCGACGATCGATGTCGTCAGTGATGGCTACATGGAGTTTGCGGTGTCGATGGCGTTGCCAGGCAGCGAGGACGAGGCGGGTGAATTACTGGCGGCACAAGGACTCTCCAGAGATACGGTGCGCTCCGACTGCAATCTAACACTGTTCCGCGACGGCACTAACACGGTGATTTTCGACGTTGGTGCCGGGCCTGCCTTTTTGCCCAATACCGGCATGTTGCTGGCCTCGCTCGAAGAGATGGAAATCGACCCCGCCGATGTGACTCACGTGGTGTTTACCCATGCCCATCCGGACCATATCTGGGGCTTATACGACGATTTTGATGAAATGGTATTCGCCAATGCACAGTACATGATCTCTCGCGCCGAACGCGATTTCTGGCTCGATCCGGCAACGATTGATCTGATGCCTGAAGACAGACAATCGTTTGCGGTGGGGGCGGCGCGCAACCTGGGGCTGATAGAGGATCGTATAGAGGCATTCGATTTTGGTCAGGAAATTCTACCCGGTGTATTCAGTATCGATACCAGCGGACACACACCCGGTCATACCTCGTTTGAATTACGCTCAGGCAGTGAGAGCGCAGTGGTGCTGGGCGATGCGCTGACCAATTCAGTCGTGTCGTTTGCACGGCCGGATATTCATACCGGCACCGATCAGGATCCTGAAAAAGGCGCGCAAACGCGGCGTCAGCTGCTGGATCGGATGGTGGCCGATAAACTGCGATTTATCGGCTACCACCTGCCGCATCCGGGGCTTGGCATGGCCGAGCGCGACGGCAGTTTTTTTCGCTACACACCGGCGTCGTAACGCAGGGAGCTCGCGATGAAAAAGTTACTGGTTGTCACGGCGCTGTCGGTCGCGCTAACGCTATCGCTGCAAAAACCGGCGCAAGCGAGTGAGGATATACCGGATCAGTACCCGGCCTCGATGCTGTATTCAAAACCGGTCGAGGTGATTCCTCACGTCTGGTCTGCGATTGGCGCCACCGCACCGTCCACCTATGAAAACGCCGGGCACAACAATAACCTGAGTTTTCTGGTGACCGGTGAGGGCGTGGTGGTCATCAACGGGGGCGGCAGTTATCTGCTGGCAAGCGCACTGCACGACGAAATCAAAACCATCACCGATCAACCGGTCGTTCTGGTCATTGACGAGAACGGTCAGGGGCATGCGATGCTCGGCAACTCCTACTGGGCGGAGCAGGGCGTCGACATACTCGCGCACGAAGATGCTGCGGCCGAATTCGACGAGCGTGGCGCAGATATTCTCGACAGCGCGCAGCGTAGACTCAAAGACCGTGCAGACAAGACAACGGTAGCGCCGCCAACGGAGACCTTCACCGATCGAAAGGTCATCGAGATGGGCGACATGGTGATCGAAGTCTTGTATTCGGGGCCGGCACATGGGCCCGGTGACATTCAGGTCTGGTTGCCACAAGAAAAACTGGTGATCGCCGGTGACATGGCGTTTCACGAACGGCTGTTGCCGATCTTCGAAGAGACCGATACCGCCGCCTGGCTTGAGACCTGGGAGAACGAATTTGAAGCGCTGGACGCCGTCTATGTCGTACCCGGTCACGGCCACCCGACCAATATGGCACAAGTCAGACGCTACACCCGCGACTATCTGGTCTACTTGCGCGGCAAGATCGCCGAGCACCTGGATAACGACGGCGAGCTCGCCGAAGCGTTTTACGTCGATCAATCGCCCTATGCACACCTGGATACATTCGAAGAACTGGCCACCCGCAACGCTGGTCGCGTGTTTGAGCAGATGGAGTGGGAGTAGGGAGGTTGTAGTGGGGTTGGTGGCGAGGTTGGGGGCTTGTGTTGCCTCGCTTACGCGTTGGGGTACCGGCATGGCGTTGTTTATGAGGTAGCCCGACGCGTGAGCGAGGAAAGTACAGATTGCGTTACCGGCACGGCGTGACTGTGTTGCTGCAGCGTTTAGTATCTCGACCCCTGATTCGTCAGTGAGATAAGTCCGGTTTGCCTCGCTTACGCGTCGGGTTTCCATTGTGGTTTTGTTTGTGAGGTAGCCCGACGCGTGAGCGAGGAAAGTACAGCTTGCGTTGCTGGCACGGCGTGTCCGTGTTGCTACAGCGTTTGGTATCTCGACTCCTGATTCGTTAGTGAGAGAGCTCCGGTTTGCCTCGCTGACGCGTCGGGTTTCCAGCGGGGTATTGCTTGGGTGGTAGCCCGACGCGTGAGCGAGGAAACTATTGCTTTTGTTACCAGCGCGGCGTGTCTGTGTTGCCACAGCGTTTGGTGGCTTGCGCGTTGATTCGTCAGTGAGATAAGTCCGGTTTGCCTCGCTGACGCGTCGGGTTTCCATCGGGGTATTGCTTGGGAGGTAGCCCGACGCGTAAGCGAGGAAAGTACAGCTTTCGCTACTGGCGCGGCGTGTCCGTGTTGCTACAGAGTGTCGTGTCTCGAGCCTGATTCGCCAGTGAGATAACACCGGATTACCTCGCTCACGCGTCGGGTTTCCGTTGTGGCTCTGTTTTACGCCGTGGTGAGCTGACGAGTTGCCGGGGCGTTGCTCGTCTGCCGAATTGGATGCTGAGTTTGAAAACCGGCAGCACATTGCGTGCTGCCGGTCGGTTACTTCGCTTAGGAAAACATATCGGCGATGATACTGTCGTACCAGCCGAGTGATTCCTCGAACGTCTTCTTTCTGGTCGCTTCGTCTTCGCCGGTGGCGGAGATGAATTTCGATGTCACTTCGATTTTTTCTTCGCCGGCAGCGTAGGCTGCACCCACTTTCACACCGTTGTTGTCGGAGATATAACTCCAGCAGGTGTTGGCGAATGCCGCTGGCGGTGCTTCTTTGCCGAGCAGATCGGCCATGATCGCGGCGACCGCAACTTTCGCCTGGCTGTTGGCTGAGTAACCTGACTTGGGCATCGCTGATGCGACTGACGCGTCGCCGACCACGTAGATGTTTTCGTCAGCTTTTGATTGCATGGTAGCAGGTGTGATCGGTGCCCAGTCGCCGTCAGTGACGCCGGCCATCTCTGCGATGGCACCGGCTTTTTGTGCCGGTATCACGCTGGCTGCGTCGGCCTGGAAGGTGTCCAGATCGGTTTCGATTGCCAGTGTTTCGGTATTGACGTTGACGATACCGCCGTGGGTGTCAGAACCGATCCACTCGACCATGCCGGAATAGTGCTCATCCCAGCCTTCCATAAACAATCCCTGCTTGGAGAATTTGGGCTTGTTGTCGAGCACGATAATCTTTGCTGTCGGGTTCTGGCGTTTGAAAATGCTTGCAATGACGGAGATACGCTCGTAGGGTCCTGGTGGGCAGCGATACGGGTTGGGCGGCGGTACCATGACGAAGGTGCCACCTTCTTTCATGTTTTCGACCTGGTGCTTGAGCGCCTGTACCTGGGTACCGGATTTCCATGCGTGCGGCACGCGCGATTGCGCCTCGACGGAATAGCCGGGAATGCTTTCGTATTTGATATCGATGCCTGGCGCTACAACCAGTTTGTCGTAGGCAACGCTGGCGCCGGACGCCAGCTTTACCTGTTTGGCTGCACCATCAACCGATACTGCCCAGTCGTGAATCACATTCACGCCATGGTTGTTTGTCAGTCCGTCGTAGCTGTGACCGATGGAGTTGTAGTCACGCATACCGCCGAGATAGATGTTTGAAAAAAAGCAGGTGTAATAGGTTTTTGAACCTTCTATCAAGGTGACATCGAGCGCACCACCGCTGTCTTTGGCCAGATAGCGCGCGGCGGTAGCGCCACCGGCACCACCACCAATAACCACGACACGCGGGTTGGCAGCGCGCAGAATTGCAGGGGCTGATGTCAGGGTGGCGGCAGTTCCCAGCGCCAGTGCACCGGTAAACTGACGGCGACTTATTTTCTTCATTTCCTCATTCCTCTCAGGTGTGACGGTTGGTGTTAAGAGTTGGCGAATGCCTTGTAGTAACGATTTGTGCGGCTGAACGAATTCATGCGTTGTGGCGACGCATCAGGCGCAGGAAGTTGCCATCGATCAGCCATTGCAGGCCGAGCCAGGCACCACAGAAAATACCGGCCAGCGCAATGGGTGCAGAGACTGCCAGCGTCGATGCAGCAGACAGGCCCTGGCCAATAGTGCAACCCAGCGCAGTGACGCTGCCAAATCCCATCAGCACGCCACCTGCAATCTGGCGTCGCATCTCGCGTGCATCGTCGCAGGCCTCCCAGCGGAATTGACCCAGCCAAAGGCTTGTCAGTGCGGCGCCGGTGATCACACCGGCTGTGGCCCCTATTCCAAATTTTAGCGGGGCGCCAGACATTGTCATCACGTACAGGATGGTGTCGCCGAGCGGGGCAGAAAAGGTATATGAGGTGACCGGATAGGGCTCGAACGGATCATTGGCCAGCAGCCCGGTCGTCAGCCAGCCCCAGCTGATCGTCAGGCCAACCAGTGCGCCTGTGATCAGGGTGCGGCGCGGCAGACCGTGCCGCCAGATGACAATGCCAATGAGAGAGCCGGCAACCAGGCAAGCGACGAGATTGACCGGTAACCCGCTGCTGGTGGCCAGTAGATGGGCAAGGCCGGTTTGTTGTGCCGTCTGCACGGTGGCGTCGGGCGCTTCGAATAGCGCCAGCCGCAGATAGGCGGTCAGTCCGCCCAGAGTGGCGTAGGCAGTAATCCCCATGACCAGAAAAGTGACGACGGATTTTAGATCGCCGCCGCCAATACGGGCCAGTGTGCCGTGACCACAGGTGCCGACCAGCGCCATGCCAAGGCCAAATACCAGTCCGCCGAACAGCGTGGCAGCAAAGCTTGCCGGTTGCGTCAGATAGCGGATATCGGCAAGTGAGATGAGGTTGAGCTGATCGAGTGCGAAGGTAAAAAAGATGGCCACGGCGATGGCCAGCCCCCAGCATCGAAGCCGGGTCGTGTTGCCAGAGTAGAGTGCGTCCTCAATGGCTCCAAGGCTGCAAAAGTGCCCCCAGCGCGCCGCAAAACCTAACACCAGACCGCCGGCAAATCCGGCCATAGCGGCGAGTGTTGTCGGCGCAAGGCTCATGCAGTAGCGGGCCGGATAGCACGCAGGTGAGCGAGCACAGCTGTGATACGTGTGTCGGCAGTGATTACTCTAATACCTTGGTAATAGGCCAAAATACATATATAAAAAATTGAATATGTTTGGAAAATATATAGAAAATCCTTTTGGCTTGCAAGTGACAGCTAGCGCTGGTTGATAGCGTTAATCCGCTGTGCACAGACGCAGCCGGGCGGCCACAACTTGAGTCGCTAACGCTGCTCGCAGAATAGCCGATACACCGTTTCTATCATCTCGCGAACCCGGTCATCGGCGATCGAATAATAGATGGTTTTGCCATCGCGCCGGGTATTGACCAAACCTTCGCTGCGCAAGCGCGAGAGTTGCTGTGAGACAGCTGCCTGTCTTGCAGAGAGCATTTGCTCCAGTTCGCTGACCGGGCATTCACCCTGCGCCAGACGGCACAAAATCATCAGTCGTCCCTCATGGGCCATCGCCTTGAGAAAATCGGTGGCCGCCTGTGCATTGGCGAGCATCGAGTCGATGTCGTCATCGGCGGGCAAACTGTCAGCTGCGTTTTTGGCACTCACAGGTCGGCGGGCATCGCGACCGGGCCAATGGCTAAGCAGCCTAAGTTTAAGTATCTGCAGTGGCGGTCAGTATGTCGCATGGCGAAGTCTCGCGTGTCTTGCCGCGCACTGCGCACGGCGTTGGCGGCAATTATTGCACACAAAGCCATAGCGGCGTCTGCGACAGCGGCTCCGCCAGCACACCGGGTTTTAACACCGTCCGGTTGATGAGTGGCCGCCATAGCGGGTATCGCAGCCGAATTCGCGCGCACATTGAACACCGCGGCGCGTTTGTCGCAAGAAAAATCACACTCAGTACTTGCAATATTGGACGCAGTAGTAAACAATCAATTAACATTCAAATATATGAATATATGAATGTCAGGTGTTACGCTCGGTGGGCAGGCGCATCGGGCATTCTAAAAATGGCAGGACAAAACTAATGCAAAGACGTGAATTTTGTTTAACAGGGATCGCAGCGCTTTGTGCCGCGGGACTGCCCGTCGAGAATACGGTCGCGGAAACTGCCGTACTGGATCAGGCGATAGATGACTTCGTGCAGGGTGCAGAAGTAACGAGCGGAACGAGCGGAACGATCGCACTGTCGGTTCCGGAGATCGCCGAAAACGGCAACACCGTGCCGGTCAGCGTGTCTGTCGATAGCCCGATGACGCAAGATGACCACGTGTCGGAAGTGCTGGTACTTGCCAGTGGCAATCCGCTGCCGGGTGTTGCCCGTTTTCGGTTCTCGCCACGCAGTGGCCAGGCCAGTGCATCGACACGAATTCGGCTGGCAAAGACACAGGATGTCATTGCGATCGCACGGATGAGTAGCGGCGCGATGTTCATGGACCGGAAAAACGTCAAGGTTACGATCGGTGGTTGTGGCGGTTAAGCATCTGCTTGCACCCCGGCCATCGCACATAGAGGATTCAATATGTCCAGCATCAAACCACGCGTCAAAGTGCCGAAAAAAGCGGCGCCCAATGACATCATAACGATCAAGACGCTGATCAATCACAAAATGGAATCCGGTCAGCGCAAGGACAAAAAAACCGGCGAGACGATTCCGCGCAAAATCATCAACGCGTTCACTGCAACCTTTGAGGGTGAAACGGTCTTTGCGGCGGATATCGAACCGGCAGTATCAGCCAATCCGTATTTGCAGTTTCAGGTGAAAGTCGAGCGCAGCGGAGAATTTCACTTTAGCTGGACGGATGACGATGGCAGTGTCTATGAGGCCAGGCGTTCGATCGAAGTCAGCTGACAATGATTCACCCACGCAGGCATAGCGTGTCGGTGATCGGTAGTTGCACGCCTTGTTCCGGGGCGGCTGCCAATGGGAAAATACCGTCAGACAGGGCGACGTGCCAGCTTATAGCGGTGCATAGACTGTCTCCACTCATTCACGGATTCAGCGAGGTCTGACCATGCTTTCCCGACGCGACTTTCTTCAATTTGCAGCAGTGACCGCCGCCGCCACCGGCATGAGCGGCAATCTTGCGCGCGCCGCGGCGCAACAGACGCTAACGCAGGACAGTCTGCTGGAATTCGACGCCAAAGGTCAGGTCACGCTTCTGCATCTGACTGACATTCATGCGCAACTGATGCCGCTGTACTTTCGGCCGCCGTCAGAGAATTTTGGCGTAGGCGCTTTTGAAGGCATTCCGCCGCATCTGGTCGCCGAGGATTTTCTGCGTCACTTCAACATACCTGCCGGCAGTCCGCTCGCCTATGCCCACACCATGGTCGACTACGTCAATATGGCACGCGAGTATGGCAGGCTCGGTGGACTCGATCGCACTGCCACCCTGGTCAATGCGATACGCGCTGATCGCGGTGACGACAAGGTGTTGCTGCTCGACGGCGGCGACACCTGGCAGGGGTCCTACACTGCGTTGAAAAGCAATGCGCAGGATATGGTCGACTGCATGAATCTGCTCAAGCCCGATGCGATGGTCGGCCATTGGGAGTTTACCCTTGGTACTGATCGGGTGATGGAGATTGTCGACAGTCTTGGTTTTCCCTTTCTCGGCGGGAACATCGTCGATACCGAGTGGGAGGAACCGGTATTCGACAGCACCGCGTTTTATGACAAGGGCGGGGTGCGGGTGGCGGTGATCGGTCAGGCCATGCCCTATACGCCGGTCGCCAATCCGCGCTGGATGTTTCCGGAGTGGTCGTTTGGATTGCGTACTGCACTGTTGCAGGAAAATGTCGACAAAGCGCGCGACGAAGGCGCTGAACTCGTGGTGCTGCTATCTCACAATGGCTTCGATGTCGACCAGAAGATGGCGCGTACCATTCGCGGCATCGATGTCATCCTCACCGGTCACACGCACGACGCGGTGCCAGAGGCAATCAAAATCGACAACACCCTGGTGATGTCTTCAGGTTCGCATGGCAAGTATCTGGGGCGGGTGGATCTGCAGATCAGTGGTGGCAAGGTGGTCGACTACAACTCCACACTGATTCCGGTGTTCTCTGATGTCATTGAGCCAGACCCGCAAATGCGGGCGGCGATTCAGGCGGCCCGTGCACCACATGAAAAAGAACTGACGCGCGTCATCGGCAAGACCGATAGCCTGCTGTACCGGCGCGGCAATTTTAATGGCACCTGGGATGACTTGATCTGCGAAGGCATGATGCAGGAACGCGACGCCGAGCTATCGTTTAGCCCGGGCTTTCGCTGGGGTACCACGCTGCTGCCGGGTCAGGATATCACCATTGAAGATCTGTATACGCAGACCGCGATGAGTTACCCGGAAGTCTACCGGCTCGAGTTTACTGGTGCCCGCATCAAGGAAATCCTCGAAGACGTCTGTGACAACCTCTTCAACCCTGACCCGTTTTTACAACAGGGTGGCGACATGGTGCGCGTCGGTGGTATGGGGTACACCTGCGCACCCAAAGAGGCGATGGGTAATCGCATTCAGAACATGACGCTGCTTAAAACCGGCGAGCCAATTGACCCGGATAGAAATTACGTGGTGGCCGGCTGGGCATCTGTCAATGAGGGCGTGGAGGGACCGGCGATCTACGATCTGATGGAAGACTACATCGGTGGTCTGGATGTCGTCAGCATGCCCCGCAACGATGCGGTGAAGATCACCGGGATGTAAATCGGGGCAGCCGCGCAGCCAGGCTACCCGATGATTCGACAATACGACGACGATGCCAAAGTGCATCGTTAAACGAATCGCGAACTCGCGCCAACGGCGTGAGCGTGCAAGTTATCAATCAACGGGAAACTGGAAGCAGACGCCTATGTCGCAGGAAAAGGTTAACAAAGTCGCCGCCTCCGATGCGCCGATGACTCGACGCAAACTGATGAAGCGTGCGTTGGCAGGTGGAGCCGGGGTTGCAGTCGGGGGCGCGAGCGCGGTGGTTGCGCAAACCCCCGATCCACTGATCACCGAAGTGCAGGACTGGAATCGCTACCTTGGCGATGGCGTCGATGCACGGCCCTATGGCTATCCGTCGAAATTTGAAACCGAAGCCGTGCGGCGCAACGTGTCGTGGCTGACGGCTGATGCGAAGTCGTCGGTCAACTTTACGCCGTTGCACGAACTGGACGGCATCATCACACCTAACGGCCTGTGCTTTGAGCGCCATCACGGTGGGATCGCCGAGATTGATCCGACTGAACACCGCTTGATGATCAATGGTCTGGTTGACACACCGCTGGTGTTCACGATGCAGGATATTCTGCGTTTTCCGCGCGAAAACCGTATCTATTTTCTCGAGTGCGCGGCCAACAGCGGTATGGAGTGGCGCGGCGCGCAATTAAATGGCTGCCAGTTTACCCACGGCATGGTGCACAACGTTCAATACACCGGTGTGCCGCTAAAATACCTGCTGGATGAAGCGGGTCTGAAAGCCAGCGGCAAGTGGTTGTTGCCCGAAGGTGCCGACCCGTCCCACATGACCCGTTCCATCCCGATCGACAAGGGACTGGACGATTGCCTGGTCGCATTCAAAATGAATGGTGAGGCGCTGCGTCCGGAGCAGGGCTATCCGATGCGTCTGGTGGTGCCCGGGTGGGAGGGCAATATGTGGGTCAAGTGGTTGCGCCGCATCGAGGTGGGCGACAAACCCTGGCACCAGCGCGAGGAGACATCCAAGTACACCGATCTGTTGGCTGATGGCACCGCACGCCGCTTCACCTGGACCATGGACGTCAAATCGGTGATCACCAACCCCAGTCCGCAGGCGCCGATTGTTCACGGTCGCGGACATCTGGTGATCTCCGGCCTAGCCTGGAGCGGCCGCGGCAAAGTCAAGCGCGTCGATATTTCCGTCGATGGTGGTCGAAACTGGCAACACGCGCGGCTCGATGGCCCGTCGTTGTCAAAGTCTGTGCAGCGCTTTTACTACGAGATGGACTGGGACGGCCAGCCGATGCTGCTGCAAAGTCGGGCGATCGATGAGCACGGCCAGGTACAGCCCACTAAAGATGCGTTGCGCAAGGCGCGCGGACTGAACTCTATCTATCACAACAACAGTATTCAAACCTGGGCGGTCGATCGATTCGGAGGGCTGGAAAATGTTGAAGTTTCCTGATTTCAATCGCGGTCGACTGTCGCTGGCTGCAGTTTGTCTTTGGGGCCTGTTGTCGGTCACACCACTGCATGCCCAGAGTGACGAAATCGATGTGGTCAAAGGCGAAAAGCTTTATCGACAGTGTCAGGGCTGCCATGCGATAGGCACAGATGCCGTCAATGGTTTCGGGCCGCAACTCAACGGTGTATACCAGCGTGGTATTGGCGGTGTTGAAGACTATGACTACTCACCGGAATTTAAAAAGGCCATCGACTACGGGCTGCAGTGGGACGATGAAACACTGGATGCATTCCTGGCTGCCCCGGCCTCGCTGATACCCGGCACCCGCATGGCGTTTCCGGGTGTAGCGTCAAAGGCCGATCGTTCCGTGTTGCTCGACTATCTCAATTTAATCGACGTCGACGGGGTGCTGCCCAAGAGCGCGAAAATACCTCGCGAGGTGAGGCCGGCCCCTAAAATTCCGGCGGCAGACTTCGCGCAGCCCACGCACGGCACGTTCCGACTGGGGCGTGCGGCATTGGCCGAAGAGGTCGCCGCCTGGGATATCGACATACGACCCGATGGCGCTGGTCTGCCGGCCGGGCGTGGCAGTGTCGTCGATGGCACCGATATCTACGATGATCAATGCGCCGCCTGCCATGGCATTTTTGGCGAAGGCCTGGGGCGCTGGCCGGTTTTGGCTGGCGGGCAGGACACGCTGCTGGACGAGCGCCCGGAAAAGACCATCGGCTCCTACTGGCCCTACCTGTCCACCGTCTTCGACTACGTCAGGCGCGCCATGCCATTTGGCAATGCCCGCTCACTATCTGACGACGACGTCTACGCGGTCACCGCCTACCTGTTGTATCTGAACGATCTGGTCGAAGAAGACTTTGTGCTCGACCGCGACAACTTCACCTCGGTGACGCTGCCCAACGCAGACAATTTCATTGCCGACAACCGCGATCTGGAGGCGGTCTCGGCCGTTCAGCAGGAACCCTGCATGAGCGACTGCCTGGACGGGCCTGCGCAGATCACGCAGCGGGCGCGGGTGCTGGATGTCACGCCAGACGCCGACGACAACGAAAGCACGCTGGATTGACAACCTGCCCGGCGATTGCCGGCAAGCTGCAACGTCATTCGTTGCCTGTTGGCAATGGCGTTGCAGCGCGCTTTGCGCGATTATTTTGCGCCTCCTGCGCCGGAGTGCCGGCGCGCAGGCTGTGAGAGGTAACATGATCCGTTCAATTGCGGTTGCGCTGGTCAGCCGCCTGAGTGGCGCGAGCAATGATCACCGGCCGCTGATGTTGATCGCCGCGGCCAGCATTGTGTTGCTGCTCGGCGCGATCTACTACGGCGCGTTTCGCTGGTGGCTGCCGAGCACTGGCATTGCGCTGCACGATCCCAGCTACGGCACATTTCCGTCGCTTGCCCACATGCTGGCATTGAGCTGGCTTGCGCTGGGTTTTCTCGGCCGCGCTCGCGGTGCTCAGCTATCGGTGTTGCTGCTCGCAGTCAGCTTCGCGACCGAACCCTTGTTTGGTACCTTCGATCCGCTCGACAATTTGTTCGCCTGCATCGGTTGGGCGCTGGGGCTTGGCTCAGGGCTTTACTGGCTGCGCGGTGGCCAGCAGCGTGTGATGGTGGCAACACCCTTTGCCGGCGGTATGCTGCTGTTGTTGTCCACTGCGCTGACTACTGGCTCCTATTGCACCCATGGTTGCGTCAGTTCATCGTCGGGTAATGCGGATCCGGTCTATCTAAGCTATCAGGAACTGCGCAGTTCTGTTGCAGTGGAAGAACCACTGGCACTGGGCGAGATAAAGCGCGTCTACGTCTATCAGTCCGCCGCTTTCCCCGAGCGCCGCGCGATTTTTCTGAATCGCGAAAACGAAGGCATACACGTGCTCGATAACAGCGATCCGCGCAATCCCGTCAACATTGCGTTCATTTCGATTCCGGGCAATACGGAAATCAGTATTCGCGATGATTACCTCTATGCCGATAGCTATATCGATCTCGTGACGCTCGACATCAGTGATCCGCAGAACGTGCGCGAGGTCGATCGCGTACAGGAAGTGTTTCCCTACGATGAGTATCAGAATATCCCGCTCGACATCTTCTTTGACTACGACGCGGTCGATCAATCCAGAGGGGTAGTGGTGTCCTATGTTCGCAAAGACTAACCCGATGGATAAGTGCGCGAAGGCGATGTCGGACTGCAGGCCCTGGCTTGCGAGCGCGTTTCTGGCACTGGCAGGCTGCGGTGGCAACTCGTCGGACAGTAGCAACGGCAATACCGGCAATGTCGGCACCGGCGGATCAACCGCCAGAATGACTATCTCGGGCGATTACCTCTACGCGATTTCCGGCAGTCAGATTCAACTGTTTGATATCAGCCAGCCGCAAGTGCCAAACCCGTGGGTGAAAGTGGAAGTGGCGTGGGATATTGAAACGCTGTTTCCCTACGGTGACTATCTGCTGATCGGTGCGCAGACCGGCATGCACATCATGGATAATCGCGATCCGGCAGCGCCAGAGTATCTGGCCGAATTCACCCATGCCCGCGCGCGCGATCCGGTAGTCGCACACGAGGGATACGCCTATGTCACGCTGAAATCCAATGGCTTTGGCAGTGCCGATCAACTCGATGTGATCGACATCCGCGATATCTACAACCCGCGTCTGGTGCGCAGCATCGCGATGCAGGGGCCGAGTGGATTGGGTGTGGGCAATAACGATCTTTATGTCTGTGACGATATAGCCGGGCTGAAAATCTTTGACCTGACCGATCGCGAATCGCCAACCGTCGTTGACACTATTCGCGATGTGAATTGCAACGATGTGATCGCAAGCGAAGGGATTCTTTATGTCATCACCGATGATTCACTGCGCCAGTATGACTACACCGTCAGTCCGCCTCAACTGCTGAGCGTGGTGGCTGAATCGCAGTTGCAGATCGCCAGTCAGTAGACTAATCTGACCGCGCAGTAAACGCCGCGCGCCTGACAACAACAGGCCGTTATCGCCTGCGCGTGATCAGCGTTGTGGCGCTATCATTTCCACACCGGCACAGATTGTCCGAATGAGTAACTCTACACCTGACAGCAAGCTGCAGTCGGTACTGGGCTCGGTTGGCGCGGCCGTCATCACCATTGATACCGTTGGCCTGATCGTCGATTGCAACGATGCCACCACGCGAATGTTTGGCTACGACACTGCAGACATGGTGGGCAACAACGTGCGGATGCTGATGCCCGAGCCCTACCGATCTGCACATGATGGTTATCTGACGAACCACCTTGAAACCGGCGAAATGCGGATCATCGGCACCGGTCGTGAGGTCAGCGGCCTGCATCGCAGTGGGCACACCTTTCCTATGCATCTGTCGGTGGCCAGATACATCGAGAGCGATGCTACTTACTTCACTGGCATCATTCACGATCTCACCGAACTCGAACGCGCCAATTCCAATATTCTGCGGCTCGGTCAGATCGTTGAGGCCTCGGTCAATGAGATATTTGTCTTCGACCGGCAAACCCTGCAGTTCGTCAATGCCAATCGCGCGGCACTGCAAAACATCGGCTACACACAAACCCAGTTGTCCACGCTCACACCACTGTCGATCGTCAAGGATCTCAGTGCCGATGCGCTGCAACGAACACTTGAGAAACTGGCGCATGTCAGTGGTGAAGGGCTGGATCTGTCGGTGACGCTGCGTCGCAGCGATGGCAGTTATTATCAGTGCGAGGCGACATTGCATTTGTCGCAGGCAGAGGAGTCATCGGTGTGTCTTGCAATCGTGCAGGACGTCACCGAAAAAAACGAACTGCGCGAAACGCTCAATCGCAATCAGAAAATCGAATCGCTGGGTAAATTGACGGGTGGGATTGCACACGATTTCAACAATATCCTGACGGTGATTTCCGGCAATCTTGAGTTACTGCAAGGCTCGATTCAGAACGATGATGATCTGGAACTGGTGCAGGAGGCGCGCGAAGCGGCAGAGATGGGTGCCAGGCTGACGCGCAGGTTGTTGACGTTTGCCAGTCGAGGCCAGCTTGCACCCACTCGAATTGTTATCAATTCGCTCATCGAGGATCTTAAAGAGATGCTCGCCAGAACCCTTGGCAGCAGTATTAATCTGACCGTAGCACTTGCCCCGGATCTGTGGCCCGGTAACCTGGATTTATCCGAACTTGAAAATGCACTGGTCAATCTGGCGCTCAACGCTCGCGATGCCATGCCCGATGGCGGGGATCTGATCATTGCAACGACCAACTGCACAGTAGGCGCGGATGAGCTTCAGGCTATCGATATTGCACCTGGCGACTATGTGTGCATTTCCGTGTCCGATACTGGTACCGGTATCCCGGAAGACATTCGTGAGACGCTGTTCGATCCGTTTGTCACATCGAAAGCCCACTCGGCAGGATCTGGCATGGGGCTTAGCATGGTGTACGGTTTTGTTCGCCAGTCCGGTGGTGCCATTGAAGTGATCAGTGCGCCCGACAAAGGCACTACCTTTTCACTTTACTTGCCCCGCGCTGATGCCAGTGACGCTGCTGCCAGCGCAGGTGCTGCCGGTGACAACACGACCAGTCAGACGCCCGCACAATCTATTCTGGTGGCTGAGGACGATGACAGTGTGCGTCGACTGACCGTCAAAAGGCTGGAAAAAATGGGATATCACGTCGTGGCCGCGGCAGACGGGCACGAGGCGCTGGACATCTTCCGCCGCGATAACCACCACTTTGATCTGGTGTTTACCGATGTAGTAATGACCGAGGGCATGAGTGGCTATGACCTTGCGATAGAAGTGCGTAATCACCGTCCGGGGCAACCTGTGTTGTTGACCTCCGGCTACGCCGATGACGTCATTGGCGAACAAAAAATGCGTGACAGTGGTCTGACACTGATTCGAAAACCCTACCAGCAAAGTGAGCTTGCGCGCGAGCTGAAACGCCTATTAAACGCAGACGACTAGCCAAAGCTGCCAGGCGGAACTGTCACACCTCGTTGCCGAATAGCGGATCGTCTACTTCAGGCGTTTTACCTCCGGTGTAAACATGTAACCACTGCCGCGAACCGTCTTTATCATGGTGGTGGCGTCATCTGCCGCGCGTAGTTTTTTACGCAATTTTGCCACCTGATTGTCGATAGTTCGATCGTTTGGCTGCCAGTCGCTGCCTTTCAGGTGATCCATCAATTGATCTCGATTCAGCACTTGTCGCGGATGGCCGACGAATACGGCCAGCAGGTCGTATTCAGTGGTGGTCAGCGCTAACAGCTGGCCGGCTTCATCCTGAAGTTCGCGCGACGCGGTATTCAGTTCAAAGCGATCAAAGCCAAACATATTGCCTGCCGGCTCGTGTCGGTTGTAGCGTCGCAACACCGCGCGAACCCGTGCGATGACCTCACGCAGTTCAAATGGTTTGCTGATGTAGTCGTCAGCGCCGACTTCGAGTCCGACCACGGTATCGATCAAATCACCTTTGCCACTGACCATGATCACCGGGATGTCGGTACTGCTGCGGATCTCGCGTGCCAGATCGAGGCCGTCCTCATCGGCCAGTCGCAGATCCAGCGTAATCAGATCTATTGAGCAGGTATCCAGATGGCGGCGCATCTCGTCGCCACAGGAGGCTTCCAGCACGCTGAATTGTTCGCGCTCGAAACAACGGCGCAAGAGCTTTCGCACTGCGGCTTCATCGTCGACTACCAGAATGGTCTGTTTCAATGCCGAGGCGATCCATATCGTGACAACCGGGTAACAGTATATCGCAGCCTTGTAGCGGATGGCGCGTCGTTGATCCAGGTCAAGGATGCATGGAGCCGTCGCGTTAGTCTGATCGACAGCGAAAGCAGACATGGTTGCTGGGGTGTCGACGACAGGAACAAAGCGGGCGGGCTGCGTGATGTGGGGGTTGACCGCTAACGGTGAGCGCGCGCGCATCGTGAGTGATCTGCGGGCGGCAACACCTGCCATTATCGACTGGCCTGCAACGCCTGGTGCCAGCGCTGCCAGGCATCGCGATCGCCCGGGTCGCCAGCAAGTGCGCAACACCGGGCGACACATGGCGCTGCAGTTACACAGTGATCCGCAGCGCAACCGCGAGCGATTGTTCGTCGCGCGACTGGCAGATTTTCTGTCGAGAGAGTTTGATGCGTGCGCTTTTGATGAGCTTGTCGTCTCCGCGGCTCCGCGCACCCTGGGTGATCTGAAAACTGCGTTTGTGGCCAGACTTACACACTGCGTTATTGAACTGGACGATTACGACTACACGCGATCGCCCGATCGGGAAATGATCGACGCCTTGCGCCGACTGGCCGATCGCGAATGAATTTTTACCGCTACCAGTGCCATATGCACGCCAGGAGTTTTTAACCGCATCAGGTAGCAACACAACCAGAGAGGTGTCGATATGACTTACAAAACGATAGTAGTGCATCTGGATGACTCACACGATGCAACGAGTCTTTTGAATGTGGCCATCGATATTGCCGATCGCGATCAGGCGCACCTGATCGGCTTGTATGTAACGCCACCGTTGCAGTCCTATCTTTACAGCGAATTGCCGGTGCCAGCTGTGGTTCACGAGTATCACGCGACTTATCACGAAACGCTGGCTGCAAAACTTCGCGAACAGTTCGAACAGTGCACCCGCGATCGGGCCTTTGTCAGCGAGTGGCATCATGCAGAGGCAAACACACTGGCGGTACATACTGTGGTAGCAGAGCAGGGCCATACGGAGGACTTATTGATCGTGGGGCAGAAGTCGACCGAGGACAGAACCGAACCGGTCAATCCGGCACTGGACACACTGATCCCAGCCACTGGTCGACCCGTCATGGTGGTGCCGTGTGATAGTGATCCGCAGAGCGTCGGGCGTGTGGTGTTCGTCGCCTGGGACGGCGGCATTGAAAGTACGCGTGCAGTGTTTGATTCGCTGCCGCTGTTGCAGCGCGCAGAAAAAGTCATTGTGCATCGCGTCAACCCCGGCAGCTTCGAGCGCCACCACCTGCTGGGTACTTTGTCAGAGATGGTCAACACGCTGAGTCGACACGGGGTCCTGGCCAGCCTGTCGCACTCCGACAGTGCAGCAGGTGAGGTGGCCGATGAGTTGTTACAGACTACGTTTGAACAGGGCGCCGATCTGCTGGTGATGGGCGCATACGGCAAGCATCGACTCAGAGATTTAATACACGGCAGTACCACCCGCCGGGTGTTGCAGCAAATGAAAGTACCAGTGTTGTTTTCTCATTAACAACCCGGGTCAATCCGTAACTTCTACCCGCCAACGGAGTGTAAAACCATGTTTAAACGAATTCTTGTCGCCATTGATATCAATCAGGTGGATGTTAATCGCGCGCTGATTGAACGCGCGCTGGTATTGTCGAATGGTCAGGCAGACAGCATTGAACTGATTCACGTGATCAACGAGCTGCCGATGTATGTGGCCGCCCAGATTCCTCAGGAAATTTATCAGCAGAGTCATAAGGCGGCGCAGGATACTCTCGACTCGCTGATCGAAAACACGCAATCTGATCTGCCGCTGACAGCCACTATCGTATCGGGCAAACCCTGGTATCAGATTGTGCGAGCGGCGCAAAAGTCCAGCGCTGATCTGATCGTTCTGGCTGCGCATGATCCATCGATTGCCGATGTCTTTTTGGGCTCGGTGGCCAATCAGGTGGTACGGCATGCCGGCTGTTCGGTCTACTTGCATCGAGAGATTGCAGCGGTAGCAACATGAGCATCAAACCCTCATTAACCTGGCGCATCGGTATCGGTAAACTGGTCGGGCTTTTGATCGGTGTGGCGGCGTACTTTTTGTTGCCATGGTTCACCGGTCAGAGCGACGCCTTGCTGCAGTGGGGATTCCTGTTGTGGTACGCGACCATGGGCGCATTCATCGGCGTTTTTGGTGTGTACAACTGGCATCCGATACTGCAATTGCCGTTGCCGTGGTGGCTGCGGGCGCCGTTAATCGGCGGCTGGATGAATTTCGTACTGATGCTGTTAATGTACGATCGTCTCGCCGACATCATGGCGCGCTTTGGCAGTGATCTGTTTCGTTCGCCAGGCTGGTTTGTCGCGGAGGGCATGTTGCTTGGCGCCTTGATCGGTTGGCTGGCCACCCGTTTTGCCGGTGAGGGTATTGAAACGGCAGGTCGTTGATGCGTTGTCCTGTCTGTCAAAACAGCCCCGCTGTCATAGCGGGGCTTTTTTTTATGTAAACAACCGGGTTCGTATGCGCAATGCTAGTGTACTGCAACCTCCAAGCTATAAGAATGAGTCGAATGATCAAAGTGTCTGAATTTCAGGTGAATTCTGCAAGTGATCGGTATGCAGGTGATATGCTTTCAAGCTTGTATCACTTTGATCAAACGACCCTTCGGGAGTTCGTCAGTGGCTCCACAGCTACGTTAAAGCTCTTGATAAGGGGGTCATACCGGGGCCGCCCAGGCATTGTCTGCGAGCTTCGCCTTGCTGTGAACCCACTGACAAACTCTCATTCTCACATTTTGAAGGTTGCAGTACACCAGTGCGCTAGCCGAGCAACAGCCAGTACCCTTCAGCCATGACCAGACTGGCGCAAACAATGGCCCCGAAAAGTCCCCAGTAGCGCCATCGATGCAATACCTTGTGGGTGTTGTCAGACCCCAGTCGCCACAGCGCCAGGTTGACCAGCGTAAACACAGACAAGGTGACGAGGCTTGTGGCCTTGGCCAGCTGGATCAGCGGCAGCCAGAGTGCGAGACCGGCAATCAACAGCGTAACCAGCACAATCGCGCGTCCAGGCGTTCGAGTCTTTTCGTTCAATACCCCCAGTGCCGCCGGTGCCAGGCGTTCTTTTGTCATGCCGTAGATGACGCGGCTTGCCATCACAATCTGCACCAGTATACCGTTGACCATGGCAATGGAGGCCATGGCCGACACCGGTTTGCCCGACATCCCCGTGACTGATTCGAATAACGTTGCCAGTGGCGCGGCACTTTGCACCAGAGCGTCGCGATCTTTCACCGCGACCGCGATCAGTGCAATGACGACGTAGACGAGGATAGTAATGGCGAGTGTTGCAACAATTGCGCGCGGCACGGTTTTAGTCGCATCGACCGTCTCTTCCGCCATGTTGACAATGTCTTCAAAACCAATGAAGGCAAAAAAGGCGCTGATAGCGGCCGACAGCACAATCCACACGCCAAGCAAATCAGCCGGGGGGTGTATCACCTTTGCGAATACCTGGGAATCGCTGAGCGCGGGGGCGCCAAAGGCGATGATGACCAGCAGTGTGCCCACTTCCAGCAAGGTGATGATCGCGGCAAAATACACGCTCTCGCGCACACCCATCCAGGCCACACTACCCAGCAGCAACAACACGCCGACAACCAGCACCGCCTGCGGCACCGGCACCAGTGTGCCCAGGTAGCCACCAAAGGCCGAGGCGATCACTGCACTTGAAATAATGGCGGTGGTTGTCACCCCGTAGCCCACCAGCTGGGCAAAGCGCTTGCCCAATGCGTTATTGACGTAGACAGCCTCGCCGCCGGCGCGCGGATAGACACTCGACAATTGGGCGTAGCTCAGTCCGGTTATACCCGCGATCAGTCCTGCCAGTGCGAACGCCCACGGTGCATGATCACCGGCGATGCGCACAATCTCGCCCATCAGCGCGAAAATACCGGCGCCAATAGTGACGCCCACGCCGTACAGCACCAGCAGCGGAAGGTTCAGCGTGCGGCGCAAAGAGACTGGGTTGGTGGGGTGGCTCATGCGGGAGGACTCCTCTTAAGGTGACAGCAATGTTGCGAATTCAGGGAGTAAATGATCGCTGCATCTGCACGCCTCGCGTTGATCAGGATCAATGGAGCCGAGGCATTCTGGCTGCACAATTCATCTGTCTCGCTGTCAGCGTCAAGTGCGGCCGTTGCGATGGACGAGAGGCCGTGGCACAGGCTCTGTGACAAATCGATACAAATCGATACAAACCGATACACAAGCGCGATCGTAGCGTGACAACCGGTTGCTGAAATAGCGTCTCCCACCGGCAAACACCCCGTGTATGCCGATGGTGTTTCGATTAACGATACGGAGCGCTGACATGACGATTTCAAGCCAGAGTCAATCTGCAGGCATCCACACAGTGACCAGTGACGTCGCCCGCTGGCTGGGCGATGAGAATAGTAATCGCGTGGCGCTGGGCCACAGCTTTTGCGCCACGACCGAGCGCTCGTTAAACCCGCACGAACACATTGTGCTGGACGGTGATGAGCAGACGCATCTCTATCAGGTATTGTCGGGCGTTGTGGGTATCTACAAGCTGATGGCGGATGGCCGTCGCCAGATCGTATCGTTTCAGTATCCTGGGGATATCGTCGGTCTGGATCGCATCGATCAGTTCGACTACCACGCCGAGGCACTGTGTGCATCCAGAGTGCGCTGCATTCCCGTGCAGGCAATCAGCAGCCTGGTGAACAACGAGCCCGGTTTCGGTGCTGCTATGCTCCGGTTGCTGGCCGATGAACTGGCCGAGACGCGCGAGCAACTGGTATCGCTGGGGCGCAAGTCGGCGCTCGAGAAGCTCGCAACCTTTCTGTTGCAGATCGCCTCGCGAAACCGACGCGCCGGGCGCGATGCCAATGTACTGCAATTGCCGATGTCGCGATCCGAGATCGCCGACTATCTGGGTCTGACCATCGAGACGGTTAGCCGCAACGTCACCCGTCTGAAGAAGTCCGGCGCTATCGCGCTTGAAAAAACCACTCGGGTGCGGGTTCTCGATGCACAGCAGTTACAGTTGATTGCCGATGGCGATACTGACGAGTAGTGTGTTGCAGACAGGTCACTGGCTGAGGTCATTGGTCTCGGCGCAGACAACTTAGTGCAGACAAGAGCGGCTTCGTTCGCCATCGATGAGACGGATGATCTGTTGAAAGGCCACCGTCTTCCGTGTCGGCTGCCTGCCATGCTGCCATATCAGATCATTCAGTTTGTCACTCGTCAGCAGTAAATCCAGCAGCGGTATCAGCAGGCGTTTTTCAAGCGTGATGTACTGTCGCAGGCGAGTGGCCAGTTGATTGATGCAGGCGATGAGTAGCAGCCGATGGTGGCGACCCGGGCACTGCATCGCATTGGTAGCAGCAATTATTGCGCGATGCATCGACTGATCCAGTTCGCGCCGGCTCAATTGGAGTGCGCTTAGTAAATGATCGGCTATGCGGTGGCGCGATCGCAATATGCAAAGTAGCTGGCGCTGCATTGAATCAGTGCGCATACCGGCGCTTCGGGCCAGAGCCTGCAATCGCAATTGCAGACGCAGCGGCGATGCGTGACCTGCCAGTCGCTCTAGACAATCTGCCTGATTCGCCAGCGCGTCGCGATCATCGCGCAATAGCTGATAAAGATGGTCCATGGTGTTGTCAATGTGTCCGTTCGATTGCACTGCCAAGATTAATGTGACTGTGGTTGTCGACAGGTCCACGGTCCATCAGGCGCCAGTCGGGCGTCTCGATCTGAACAATCCACTCACCCGGTGAAAAACGCTGGATGGCCGCACGGTAGAGTGCGCTATGGCCGTCGACGGTAGCGGTCGATTGACGCTGCAGTTGCAGCGTGAGGTCGCGCCCTTTTTGAGTCGGATGCAATAGTTTCAGCGTTATCGCCTGCGGCCAGGGCAGCGCGGTGGCTGCTGATATTCGGGCTGAGACCCGGTTGTTCCCGGTCGTCAGTATGGCGCCCAGCTGAAACCGTCTGGCTGTATCGTCACGCTGCAACAGACGATTGATCTCCTTGCCGCGTCGGTAATAATCATCGGCGACCACGCCATCGAAGCTGCTGATGGCGATGGCAAGAAATACAAAGCTCACGATCACCGATGTTAGCGGAATGCCAACGACCAGCAGCATCATTGGTTCGGCAAACCATCGTCGCGTGTTGGGCTGAGTGGTGGATTGTGTCGTCATGCTCAATGACCTCCTGGGCCAAGGAAACTGGCTTCATGTTGGGCTGTGAGTGAAGGATCGTCGAGCGAGCGCGCCTCGATACCGATCACATGACTGCGCGCGACAAGCTTGCTGTAGTGAACTGCAACCTGTACCGCCAGCGATTGCACCGCACCGGCGGGGACGGTGACCGGGTTGGTGTCACTATTGATTTGTATTTGCGGCAAGCCGCTGGCTAACAGTGCGAACTGTAGCTCGCGTTCGGTTTTATTGAGTATCTTGAGGGTGTAGCTGTTGACGATCGTGCCATCGTCGAACTCGCGATATAGCGACTGACGATCGCGAATAATATCAATCGCGACAGGGTTCCGGTGTCCGATACTCCACAGCAGTGCGCCAAGTAAAGTTAAAAGTACTGCGCCGTATAGCAGCACACGAGGTCGTAGTATGCGGGTGTCAACACCCGCGAGGCTGTTTTGCGTTGTGTAGCGAATCAGGCCGCGCGGCGCGCCGGTTTTATCCATCACCTCGTTACACGCATCGATACAGGCCGCACAGCCGATACACTCGTATTGCAGGCCGTTGCGGATATCAATGCCGGTCGGGCAGGCTTGTACACACAGTGTGCAGTCGATGCAATCGCCGTTTGACCCATCGCGCGATGGTTTGCGCTTACGCGGCTCGCCACGTTTTTGATCGTAAGAAATGATCAGTGTGTCGCGATCGAACATCGCGCTTTGAAAGCGCGCATACGGACACATGTACAGACACACTTGCTCTCGCATCCAGCCGGCGTTGCCATAGGTAGCAAAGCTGTAGAACAGGATCCAGAAAAGCGTCCAGCCGGAAACGGACAAGCTCGTGACCGCAAGCGCAAGATCGCGAATCGGCGTGAAATAGCCGGTGAAGGTGAAGCCGGTCCACAGCGCAAAGGCGATCCACAGGCCGTGCTTGAGTGTCTTGCGCGCGATTGTGTTGAGGCGGCGGGGATGTTTGTCGAGCCGAATCTGTTGAGCGCGATTGCCCTCGACCAGGCGCTCTATCCACAAAAACGTTTCTGTCCAAACGGTCTGCGGGCAGGCGTATCCGCACCACAGTCTGCCAGCGATGGTGGTAAAAAAGAACAGCGTCAGTGCCGCCAGTATCATTAGCAAGGTAAGATAAATAAAATCCTGCGGCCAGAACGTCAGGCCGAATATATGGAATTTGCGCGCCGGCAGATCAAACAGAACCGCTTGACGATCCCCAAGCTTTAGCCAGGGCAATCCATAGTACAACCCCAACAGCGTGACAGCAGCCAGCACGCGCAGACGCGCAAAGATACCGTGGACTTCTCGCGGGTAGATGCGCGCACGTTTTTCGTACAAGTGTTGTTCGACAGTGCGCTCATTCGCAGTGGATTGAACCATTGTGGTGTCAGGTCGTGCTACTGCGATGAATCGACTGGACGAGACAGGCTGTAGATGTAGGCCGTCAGCAGGTGAATTTTGTTTGCACCCAAAAATTCACCGTGCGCCGGCATTTTGCCATTGCGGCCGTTTCTGATGGTTTCCATCAGTGCGCGTTGAGAGCCGCCGTACAGCCAGATGTCGTTGGTCAGGTCCGGTGCACCGAGCGCCTGTTGTCCCTTACCTTGCGGGCCATGACAGGCGATGCAAAATGTATTGAACTGGGCCTTGCCCTCGGCCAGTAACTGATCGTCACCTTCGCCGCTGTGCAGCGATTGCACGTACTCCACCAAAGCCCGCATCGAGTATTCACTCAGCGCGGCCGACCAGCCGGGCATCACACCGGAGCGGCCCAGTGTCAGTGTAGTGCTAATTGCCTCCGGTGTGCCGCCGTACAGCCACTCTTCATCGCGCAGGTTCGGAAAACCGCTCGATCCTCGCGCGTCTGATCCATGGCAGGTAGAACAATAGGTGGAAAACAGCCGCCGCCCGGTCGCCAGCGCCTGTGGGTCTTCGGCGAGGTCTTCGACCGGGGTGGCGGCAAACTGCTGGTAAATGGGGCCGTAGCGCTGCTCGGCCGCGGCGATTGAAGATTCGTATTCGCCCACGGTGGTGTAACCCAGCAGGCCCTTGTAGCGTCCAAGGCCGGGGTACAGCAGCAGATAGATCAACGCAAATACCAGGGTGATAACAAACAGATTTAACCACCAGCGCGGCAGCGGGTTGTTGTATTCGGTCAGATCTTCATCCCAGACGTGCTGATCGTCGGCCTGTTGATCGGACTCCACGCCGCGGCGATTGCTGTGCAGAAGCCAGTAACAGCCGGCGAGACCCAACAGGGTGGGCAGCACAATGAACCAGTGCCAGAAGTTGCTCATACTGTCGTTCATGGTTGCTCCGGCGGGTTGGCGGGCGAGGGGATTTTGTCGTTGTGATCCTGGTCGAGCGGCAGTCGGGAGGCGGCTTCAAAATCATCGCGCCGTCGAGCGCTGAATGCCCAGCCGATGATCGCGATAAATATCGCCAGCATGATCAGGGTCCAGATGATGTGAAAGTTCAGCATGGCTATCTCCTTACCTTGATCAGCAGGCCGAGGTTCTGCAGATAGGCAATCACCGCATCCATTTCGGTTTTGCCTTCCAATTCGGCACTGGCAGCGAGAATCTGTTCATCGCTGTAGGGATGCCCCAGTTTGCGCAGCACCCGCATTTTTGTGGCAATGGTTGTGGTATCCAGCGGTGTGTCCTCAAGCCAGGGGTAGGCGGGCATGATTGACTCTGGCACCACATCGCGCGGGTTGATCAGGTGTACGCGGTGCCATTCATCGCTGTAGCGTCCGCCAACACGCGCCAGATCCGGCCCGGTGCGCTTTGAGCCCCACAAAAACGGCCGGTCGTAGATAAATTCACCGGCGACAGAGTAGTGCCCATAGCGTTCTGTCTCTGCGCGCAACGGACGGATCATCTGTGAGTGACACGACACACAGCCCTCGCGGATATAGATATCGCGACCACTCAACTGCAGTGCGCTATAGGGTTGCAGGTTCGTGACCGGTTGCGTTGTCGATGACATCGAGAACAGCGGTATGATCTCAACGATGCCGCCGACGGCGATGACGAGAATCGTCAGGATTATCATCAGCCCGGTGTTTTGTTCGACTTTTCTTTGCAGTGACATTGACGCCTGCTCCGTATTATCAGTGATGGGCTATTGCCGGAATCGGCGCATCTTCAACGGCGTGGCCGCGGGCTACCGTTTTGATCAGGTTGTACGCCATCACCAGCATGCCGGCCAGGTACAACAGACCACCCAGCAGACGCACCAGGTAGTACGGGTTGAGTGCCTGCACGCTCTCGACAAAGCTGTAGGTCAGGGTGCCGTCGGTATTGACGGCGCGCCACATCAGCCCCTGTGTGATACCCGATACCCACATCGCTGTGATGTAAAGCACAATGCCGGTGGTCGCGAGCCAGAAGTGCACCTCGATCAGGCGTGTGCTGTAGATCTTCTGGTTAAACAGACGCGGGAACAGGTAATACAGCGCGCCGATCGTGATCAGTCCGTTCCAGCCCAGCGCACCGGAGTGCACGTGTCCAATTGTCCAGTCGGTGTAGTGCGATAATGAGTTGACGGTTTTGATCGACATCATCGGCCCCTCGAAGGTCGACATGCCGTAAAAAGAAACAGAGACAATCAAAAACTTGATGATCGGATCGGTCCTGAGTTTCTCCCAGGCGCCGGACAGCGTCATCACGCCGTTGATCATGCCGCCCCATGACGGCGCCAGCAGCACCAGCGAGAACACCATGCCGACCGACTGCGCCCAGTCCGGCAATGCGGTGTAATGCAGGTGGTGCGGACCTGCCCAGATGTAGGTAAAGATCAGCGCCCAGAAATGCACCACAGATAATCGATACGAGTAGACCGGGCGCTCCGCCTGCTTGGGGATGAAGTAATACATAATCCCGAGAAAGCCTGCCGTTAGGAAAAAGCCGACGGCGTTGTGCCCGTACCACCACTGAATCATCGCGTCCTGCACGCCCGAGTAGGCAGAGTAGGATTTAAACAGTGTCACTGGCAGCGCCGCGCTGTTAAAGATGTGCAGCACCGCAACCGTGAGGATGAAACCGCCAAAGAACCAGTTCGCCACATAGATATGGCGGATGCGACGCCGCATGATGGTGCCAAAGAAGACGATCGCATAGCTGACCCACACCAGGGTGATCAGAATATCGATTGGCCACTCCAGTTCGGCGTATTCCTTGGTCGAGGTGATACCCATAGGCAGAGTGATCGCCGCGCTGACGATAACCGCCTGCCAGCCCCAGAAACTAAATGCGGCGAGACGATCGGAGTACAATCGCGCGTGGCAGGTGCGCTGCACGACGTAGTACGAGGTGCAAAAAAGTGCACTACCGCCAAAGGCAAAAATGACAGCGTTGGTATGCAGTGGTCGCAGGCGGCCAAAGCTCAGCCACGGTGTATCAAAGTTCAACGCAGGCCAGACGAGCTGTGCTGCGATCAATACGCCCACTGCCATACCGACGATGCCCCAGACCACGGTCATGATGGCGAACTGGCGGACGACGCGATAGTTATACGTGTTGTTGTCAGTCATAGAATCAATGTCGTTGATGGTGATTGGATGGCGGAGATCAGTTGAAACGTGGACCGATACCCACACCCCAGAGACCGGCCGTCACAGCCAGCAGGCCGACCAGCGTGACCAGGCCCACAGCCAGGATTGATGTGGAAAAGAGATAGGCGCGCTCGGTAGGAATTTGCATCACGACGGGCACGCCGGCGTAGAGCAGATAGACCGTGTAGCCCAGTGCCGGCAGGCCGACGATAAAGTTCAGCCACAGGGTTGGCACCAATTGCACTATGCCGATCAGGAAGAGTGGAGTGGCAGAGTAGACAGCCAGTGCCATACACAGGGGCAAAGGCTGGCTTGCGCCATAGGTCTGCGACATCCAGTGAATCATTTTGCCGATGCAAAAGGTGGCCATCAGTATCGCGAGGTAAAACGCGATCGCCATCTGCGTGGCACTGGTTGTGGTTAGCCTGACTGCCTCGCCAACGCCGATACGCCAGCCCAGCGTAGTGGTGCCAATCAATGCGCAAAGCGGGGCAATGGCAGCGAGGATCAGTGCGTATCCTGCGAACAGCTTTTGCACTGAACTGACTTCGAGACGAATTTTTTCCCACTCGACCAGTGGATTGAACAACAGACCCTTGATGTGTTTCAGCAACATGGTGAGCTCAGTGAAATTGTCGGGTAGTGTGATGTCATGCGGTCTGTGCCAAATGGCATATGCCGGTGCCTAGCAACAGACTAGCGCTGCTGATCAGCGGCACCTTGATCTGCATCAATCGTCCGATTGGTGTCTGCGCTAGCCTGTCGACTGGTATCGAACAGGGTGTGCCATGACAGTGTCCGGAATGCAGATGAGTCAGGCGGCAGAGGGTGCGGCCGACGAATTCGAGGTCTACGACCACCCGCTGTTGCGCAGTGAATACCTGTTGCCGGCGGAGGGAACCGCCGAGCTGCAGGAGTCGGTGCTGCAATTGGATAATGTGCGCTGTGCGGGCTGTTGCGCGACGATTGAAAAAAAGATCAATGCACAGCCCGGTATACATCACGGCGAGATCAACTACAGCTCACATCAGCTGCGTCTGGGCTGGGACGACAGCGTCACAACGCTTGGCAAGGTGATGCGTTATCTCGATCAACTGGGCTATCCGGCGCAGCCGGTTAACGCGCAGTCGGTTCGCAGCGGTGCAGCGGCGCAATTGTCTGATCAGCGCCAGGGCCTGATTCGCCAACTGGGGGTGGCTGCAGCTCTGGGTATGCAGGTGATGGTGATGTCGGTCTGTCTGTACGCCGGCGACTGGTGGGGCATAGATCCCGACATGGCACGTTTTTTCAGCTATCTGAGTCTGCTGCTGACCGTACCGGTGTTGTTGTATTCAGGGCAGTCATTCCTGCTGGGTGCACTGGGCGATCTGCGGCGCGCCCGTATCGGTATGGATGTGCCGATAGCACTGGGCCTCACAATCGCGTTTATAGCCAGTGTGCACGCGCTTTGGGGTGGGCAGGGTGACACCTATTTCGATTCGATAACCATGTTTGTTTTGCTGGTGCTCGGGGCCAGGCTGATAGAGCTGAACTGCCGACACAAAGCGCTGACCGCGGTTAACCGTTTTGATGCGGTACTGCCGGTCAGTGCAACCAGAATGCGAGATGGCAACCGCGAACGCGTGCCGCTTGCGGCATTGCAGCCGTCTGACCTGGTGCAGCTGGATTGCGGCGATACAGTCCCGGCTGATGGCAAGGTGATCACCGGTCAATCCAGTTTTGATGAATCGTTACTCACGGGCGAAAGCGTGCCAGTAAGAAAATCCCCCGGAGACAGTGTTATCGCAGGAACGCACAACCTGTTGCAGCCGGTCACCATCGAAGTCAGCCACGTGGGCGAGGCCACGCGATTCTCCGCCATTGCACAACTGGTTCGCCGTGCGCGCTTTGCCAAGCCACAGGTCAGCGTGCTGGTCGAGCGGCTGGCGCGCTGGTTTGTCATGATTGTTCTGGGTGTCGCTGCGCTGGTGGCATGGTATGGCTGGCAATCGGGTAGCAGCGATTTTCTTGCAACAACTATCGCGGTGCTGATTGTCAGTTGTCCCTGTGCATTGGCGCTGGCCACACCGGCGGCGACATCCATGGCGATGAGTCGTGCGCTCGAACGCGGGATGCTGGTCACCAGTGGTACGGCAATGGAAACACTGGCGCGGGCGGATCACTTTTTCTTTGACAAAACCGGCACGCTGACGACCGGTGATTTCAACGTGACTGCCGTGGCGCCGAACAGGGGGCAAAGTCGCGAGCGCGTGATAGCACTTGCGCGAACGCTCGAGCGCTATTCAGCCCACCCATTGGCAGCCGCCATCGACAGGCTCGCCAGCGAACCGTATCTGCCCGCCAATGACGTGGATACCCGCTCAAACGACGGTATTAGCGCCACGATCAATCAGCATCGCTACCACATTGGCAGCGCCGCCTTTGTCCAGCGAATCACAGGTATGCCAGTCGATCAGACAAGTACTGCCTCAGAGACGATCGTCGTACTCGCAGACGATAGCCGCGTGCTGGGTACGTTCTACTGCAGTGACGAGATCCGCCCCGGTGCGCATGAACTGATCAGGCGCTTGCAACGCAGTGGCAAACGCGTCTCGATTCTCAGCGGCGATCGACAGGAGGCGGTGCGGCGCGTGGCCGATGCACTGGGGATCGATTATTTTTTCGCCGAGTGCAGTCCCGTCGATAAACTCAACCACGTATCGCAGGCGGTGGCGGCAGGTTCAGTCGTCGCTATGCTGGGGGATGGAGTCAATGATGCTCCTGTCGTCAATGCCGCACACGTATCGATCGCATTGGCTGATCGGGTGAACCTGACAGCGACACACGCCGATATCGTCGCCCTGAACAGCAGCATGGAAAACACCGATCAGTTGTTGTCCATGGCTGATCGTCTAACGCTTACCATCAGGCAGAACCTGTGCTGGGCACTGGGTTACAACGCATTGGCTATTCCGTTCGCCGCGATGGGTTGGGTGCCTCCGTGGCTGGCGGCACTGGGTATGTCTGCAAGCTCACTGGTGGTGGTCGTCAACGCGTCACGTGGCGGTGAATCGCGCCAGACGCATAACAAGGTGCGACGAGAATAATGGAAATTGTCTATCTACTGGTGGGGATTTCGGTAGCGATTGTCACTGGGGTGATCGGGTTGTTTATCTGGGCTGTGAACCATCATCAGTTCGATGACTTGCATGGCCCCGGATTCCGGGTGGTGGCAGACGATGACAGGCCGTCGAGCGAGGAGCGCTGAAAAAATTTGCTTGTGCATTGCAATGTGTGTGCTATTTACGGATTCAGCTTTTGCTCTTCCTTTTCAATTCGATCGTTGACTATGTCCCGTATTTTTAGTTGCGCCAGGACAGAAAAATCGACAAATTCAACACCGATAAAAAACGTCTCATCGTAGAGCACGCTGGATTTTTTGCACCAGATGATTCTGCAGGTCACGTCGATCGGTTCTTCAAGCATAGTCAGCGTAATCTGAAAGGTGCTGCCGACAGTCTGCTTGTCAGGCACTCTAAGCTTCATTCCTGTTTCTGATATGTTTTCACAGATAAATCGCGAGTGGCTGATGTCACCCGGCTGAGCTTGAGTTCGCTGGTAGCGACGCTTCTCGATCATCGTTATCCCTAACCTGTCTATTGTTACAGGTATCGGGCGTGAGAGAGGGTCACTTGACCCGATACCTAACGAGTAAGCATAGCGGTTTTCGATGTGGACAGTGCAACTTTGCAATCGTGCAGGCGCTATCGGGAGGTTAGGCAAAAAACCGTTTTTAAGCTTTGTCCGGTTATGAGATGGGTCCGCGTAATTACCACAGGGCAGTAATTTATACGTAAAGCAAATGCAGGAATAAATGATGTGATCTGGATTACTAAAAAGGGGGCATAGACCACTTGAGGTATGCGCCTTCTTTATGGTTCCAAAGTAATGGGAATTGAATGGCTAACAGGCAGGGGCGCGATAGTCAGGCGCGCCTTGTGACAGACGCGCCGTATACATTATTGGGATGCTAGAAATTGGCTGCTTTATCTGCCATGGCTTGAGATGAAAGATACTCATCGTAGGTGCCACTGAAATCTGTCAGGGACTTGTCCTTGATCTCGACAATCCGGTTGGCCAGTGAAGAGACAAATTCACGATCATGGCTGACGAAAATCAGTGTGCCTTCATAGTGCTCAAGCGCTAGGTTGAGTGCCTCGATCGATTCCATGTCGAGGTGGTTGGTGGGCTCGTCCATGATCAGTACATTCGGTGAGGCCATAATCGATCGGCCAAACAACAAGCGGTTTTTCTCACCACCCGAACAGACCGATACCGGCTTTTTGAAATCTTCGCTCGAAAACAACAAGCGCCCGAGTGTGCTGCGCACGATCTGGTCATCGTGTTCGGGGCGGCGCCATTGCGTCATCCAGTCAAACAAGTTGAGTTTGCTGTCGAATTCTGCGGTACTGTCCTGTGGGCAATAGCCCATGCTGGCGTTCTCCGCCCACTGGATTTTGCCCTGGTTGGGTGCCAGCTCTCCCATCAAAAGACGCAGCATGGTCGATTTGCCGGTGCCGTTTTCACCGATAATGGCCATCCGGGTGCCGGCCTCGACCAACAGGTTGCCATCGCTGAACAGTGGCCCTTCGTCAAAGCCGTGGCCGAGTTTCTCGATCGTCAGCGCCAGCCGGTGCAGCTTTTTATCCTGAGTGAAGCGAATATAAGGACTGACGCGACTGGATGGCTTGATTTCGTGCAACTGGATTTTTTCGATCTGCTTGGCGCGCGAGGTGGCCTGTCTGGCTTTTGAGGCGTTGGCGGAAAATCGGCTGACAAACTGCTGCAGATCGGCGATCTGGGATTTCTTTTTCGCGTTGTCGGCCTGCAGACGCTCGCGCGCCTGGGTCGAGGCGATCATGAAGTCATCGTAGTTGCCGGGGTAGACGCGCAATTCGCCGTAATCGATGTCGGCCATGTGGGTGCATACTGCATTCAGAAAATGGCGATCGTGCGAAATGATCACCATGGTGCTCTGGGTGGCGTTGAGGATGCCCTCGAGCCAGCGGATGGCGTGAATGTCGAGGTTGTTGGTCGGCTCGTCGAGCAACAGTATATCGGGTGAGGCAAACAGCGCCTGCGCCAGCAACACGCGCAGCTTCCAGCCGGGTGCGACTTCACTCATCAATCCGTTGTGCAGGGATTCTTCAATGCCGGCGCCGCTGAGCAGTTCGCCGGCGCGCGCCTCGGCAGTGTAGCCGTCGAGTTCGGCGAATTGTCCTTCCAGCTCGGCGACCTTCATGCCTTCCTCTTCGGACATCTCCGGCAGGCTGTAGATGCGCTCGCGCTCCTGTTTGATCGCCCACAGCTCGGCGTGGCCCATGATCACCGTATCGATAACGGTGAATTCCTCGAAGGCAAATTGATTCTGGTTCAATTTGCCAATGCGCTCGTTGGGATCGGTACTGACATTGCCGGCGCTGGGCTCAAGCTCGCCGGACAGGATATTCATGAAGGTGGACTTGCCGCAGCCGTTGGCGCCGATCAGTCCGTAGCGATTGCCATCGCCAAACTTGACAGAGATGTTCTCGAAAAGAGGCTTGGCACCAAACTGCATGGTGACGTTGGCGGTTGAAATCAAAATGGTATCCCGGGGTGATGTCACGTCGCTGCAACAGGCCTTTGATTCAGCCTGTTTGCAGATCGTGGAGGTTGTCTGTGAATGCAGGTCGATCGGTGATCGGGTGCTGCCCGCGCTGAGCGGCGATGCGTCGCGGTCGAGAGGCTGGTTGGGAGACTATGGGCTGTCGAGCGCGAATCCCAGTATTATAAGCTAATTTTGCAATCAAACCGTGATCCACGAACAGTGTGGACCACGGTGTCGGTTTAGGGCCTCGGGCTCGCTACCAGTAGGCGAGCCCGGCACGATAGATATTTTCCAGATCGACGAGATTCGAATCGCGCGGGGCGTTCAGGATCGCGCGCTTCTGGCGCTCGGCAGACGCTGCCAGTGCGCTGACGTGTTCGTCGGCAAAGCCCACGCCACCCAACCCGTTTGGCATATCCGTGTCTTTCATCAGCTCAATCATGCGGCCCGCCAGTACCTCGCCCGCGTCATCCGGCGTGGCGCCGGACAGATTGGCTCCCAGCGCGGTGGCGGCGTCCAGGTGGCGGTCGGGGGCGGCTTCAGCGGTGTAGCGAAATACCGCTGGCGAGGTCACGATCACGCTGATGCCGTGGGGTACGAAGGGCGATGGCACCGGATAGCCTTCGGTGGTGATGTCGGCCATCAGGTGCGTGACACCGTATGACAGCGCGTGCGGCAAGTGGGTGCCGGCGTTGCCGAATGCCATGCCCGCAAGCGTCGCGCCCCACATCAGCTGATCGCGAGCCTCGTGGTCGCTGTTGTCGCGCACACCGCGCACCAGGTACCTGCCTGCGATGTCGAGTGCCTCGCGCGCGGCCATATCACTGAAAGGATTGGCCCCCTGGATCGGGATGCGCGCCGATGGTTTTTCCACGTGCGCGTGTTGCGTGTAGGCGCGCGCGGTGTAGCACTCCAGCGCGTGGCTCAGTAGATCGAATCCGGAGGAGGCGACCACGCGCTCTGGCAAGGTGTCGCAGCATTGTGGATCGACGAGCGCGACGGTTGGCATCAGGTGGTTGCTGCAGACCACGAACTTGGTCTCGAGCTCATTGATTCGAATCACCGAGATTGGCGTGCATTCGGAACCCGTACCGGCGGTGGTCGGGCAGGCGATGTGCGGCAAGACCGGTCCAGGCACAGGCTGGCCGTTGCCTACCGGTGGCGCCAGATAATCGCGCACGGTGCCGCCGTGGGCCGCCAGCAGCAGTGCCGCCTTGGCGCTGTCGATCACGCTGCCACCGCCGATCGAGATCAGCGCGTCGAAATTGCCGCCAGCCAGGAAGCCGGCGCTCGCCTGCACCGTGTCGTTGCAAGGCTCGACGCGAATCTCGCTGTGGATCGCGTAGTCGATCGATGCGGCCTTGAGCGAGTCGCAAGCCTGCGCGATCAACGCGCTGTCGCGCAACCCGGGATCGGTGAACACCGCCACGCGTCTGAATGCAAGCTCGCTGCAGCGCAAACCAACCTCGGCCAGACAGCCGCGGCCAAAGGTAAGTCGTGGCATGAAAACACTGAAATTGTGTGCGCCACCGTCAGTTGGTACGTAGTGCTGGCAACCCATGCTGGTCCTCCGGACAGTTCCGCCTATTGTACCTGTCTGACAGCGCGATTGAACGCGATTGCGCGCGCAGCCCGCTGTCCGCCCGGCGATGCAGGTGGTACTATTTTTGATTCATCGCGGGAGTGCCTTGCCTTGAACCTGAAACCTTTGCCATCCATCGCACACGTATCATTGGGAACCAATCAGGTTGATCGCGCGCTGGCTTTCTACGACGCGGTGCTGCCAACGCTCGGTCTGTCGCAGAAGGTACTGATGCCTGACGTTGGCGCCGCCTACGGACGTCTGGAGGCTGAATTCTGGGTGCATCTGCCGCTCGATGAGCGACCGGCGACGATTGGCAATGGTGTGCACGTGGCTTTCAGGGCGCACAACCCCGCCGAGGTAGATGCGTTCTATCGGGCGGCGCTGGACGCCGGTGCCAGCGACGATGGAGCGCCCGGCGGAAGAAGCGACTACGGGCCGCAATATTACGGTTGTTTCGTGCGCGACCCTGACGGCAACAAGATCGAGGCCATGTGTCTGCTGGATGCACCGAGCAGCGACTGAGCATTCGACCTTCGCACCGGCATTGATGCCAGCGTCTGGCCTTGTCAGCGGGTGAGCGCACTGAGAGCTTTTGTTACGGCGTTCAACATTTCAAGCAGCCTGACGCCATTCTATGCAACGGTGTCGGCCGTTTTTTGTTGCCGACGGTCACCTTCGGCTGGCGTGAAACCGATGGATTGTCCGTCGACGCAATCCCGAATTGATAAAAACAAACGCGAAACCACTCTCCGGTTTTCGCAAGACATTCACCTGAGCACAAGGAAACTGCAATGGTAAGTGGACTGAAGGGACTCTTTGGCGGTTCCGGTTCTGCCCAATCAGACAACGGAAAACACGGCTTGACGGCCGATCAGGCGGGCCAGATCGAGGCCATCCATAAATCGCAGGCGGTCATCGAATTTAAGCTCGATGGGACGATCCTCGCGGCCAACGACAATTTTCTCTCCGCGATGGGGTATCAACTCGACGAGATCGTTGGCAAGCACCATAGCATGTTTGTCGAGTCCTCCTACCGCAACAGCGCCGAGTACAGTGATTTCTGGCAGCAGCTCAATCGCGGTGAGTTTGTCGCCAGAGAGTTCAAACGCGTGGGCAAGGGCGGCAAGGAGATCTGGATTCAGGCCAGCTACAATCCGATCTTTGGCGACGACGGCAAGCCGCAGAAGGTAGTGAAGTTTGCCACCGATATCACGCAGCGTAAGATTCAGGAGACAGATTTCAACGGTCAGATGCAGGCGATCAATAAGTCGCAGGCGGTCATCGAATTTGAACTCGACGGGACAATTATCACCGCCAACGAGAACTTCCTGCAGACGGTCGGATATTCACTGGGCGAGATCCGCGGTAAGCGACACAGTATGTTTGTCGACTCTGCCTATGGAGCGAGTCGTGAGTACCGCGATTTTTGGGATGCGTTGAAACGCGGCGAGTATCAATCGGGTGAATTCAAGCGTGTAGGCAAGCAGGGCCAGGACATCTGGATTCAGGCATCCTACAATCCGATCCTGGATCTCAACGGGCGACCTTACAAGGTGGTCAAGTACGCCACCAACATTATTGAACAAAAACAGCTGCAACATTCGATTGAATCGGTACTGGAAAAAACGCTAGCGGCGATGGTGGCGATGGCAAACGGTGATCTGACTCATCGAATGGAAGGGAAATTTTCAGGTCAGTTCGCGTCATTGCAGCAGGCGGTCAACGACTGCTTTTCAGGTCTGAATACTTCATTGTCTGAAATTCGCAGTGTGGCAGACAACGTGACACAGGATATCACTGACATCGCCGAGGGCAACAGCAACCTCAGTGAGCGCACGATCGAACAGGCGGCCAATCTGGAAGAGACTGCGGCCAGCATGCAACAGATCACCAACACCGTGCAGCACAACGCAGAGAATGCCACCAAGGCCAATGAACTGGCCCACCGTGCATCAGATCAGGCGCGCAAGGGCGGTTCAATCGTGCGCAACGCCGTCGATGCCATGAACGGTTTGAACGAATCCAGTGTCAAGATCTCGGACATCATCGGCGTGATCAACGACATCGCGTTTCAAACCAACTTGCTCGCGTTAAACGCATCGGTCGAGGCCGCGCGTGCAGGCGATCAGGGACGCGGATTCGCGGTTGTCGCAAGCGAGGTTCGCGTGCTGGCCGGTCGCAGTGCGGCGGCGGCCAAGCAGATCAAGGAGCTGATCGAGGAGAGCGCGCAACGCGTTGATGAAAGCAGCGCACTAGTGAATAAATCCGGTGATTCGCTAAGTGAGATTGTCGCCGGTGTGGAGGAGGTAACCAACATTGTTGGCAGTATTTCCGAAGCCAGCAACGAACAATCCATCGGTGTGAAAGGCGTACACGGGGCAATCAATCACGTCGATGAGCTGACTCAGCAAAATGCCTCACTGGTCGCGCAGGCCGCATCGGCGAGTCAGAATCTTAACGGTCAGGCTCACGAACTGGTTCGTCTGGTGTCGAAGTTCCGCTTGAGTAGCGATGTCGCACAGGCGCCTGTGGCCAACTTTGACGATGGCGCTCGCAAGGCGGCCTAGTGGTTGCTAGTTGCTGGCAATAGCGACGAGTATTTCCGCCAGTTCGCGCGGTCGATTGGACGGTATCATGTGATTGGTCGCAATCTCGTGATACGTCCAATCGCTCGACTCGCGAGCATGTCGCGCGGCGCGCCAGAAACCCGAGTCGTCTTTTTCATCGGCATCAGTGGTAGCTTTGATATAGCACAGGCTGTAGTCACCCTGATCAACCGGTTGTTGCAAGTGCACCGTCTCGGTAAACGATAAAAGTGGTTGCATGGAGCGGCGTGCCTCCATCCACTGCGTGTCTGCTTCGCTATCCAGCTCGCGCGGCGCAGGCTTTAACAGCCAGGAATGATGTGGGTCGATCTGCCGTACATCGCGGCCCATTCCCGAAATCGATCTGACGCTGTCGCCATCGGCTGGTACAAACGCGTCCAGGTACACCAGATGTTTGACTCGATCGCCAATGTGTTCCAGCGCGCCGCTGATCACCATGCCGCCATAGGAAAAACCCAGTAGCAGTATGTCGGTCAGGTCTTCGTATAAGACCGTATTGACGACATCGCGTATGTGAGTGTTCAGGCCGACACCCGGATGGATCAGATGCGATCGCTCGCCGATGCCGGTCAGGCTGGGCGTAAATACCTCGTGCCCTTCAGCTAAAAGCATTCGGCGCACTTTGCCAAAGCTGTAAGAACCACCCCAGGCACCGTGTACCAGTACGATTTGAGCCATTGTTTTGTCCGTGCTGTCGAGTGGCGCTACAGGTAGCCTGCGCACGCCTGTGTCAATGTGTCACCTATCTCCTGATGCAGAACCAGGTCGGCGAATTCGTCGAGGTCGGTGGCCTCGCGGTTGAGTATCACCAGGGCGGCCCCTTTTTCTCTGGCAAGCAGCGGCAGCGCGGCCGCCGGATAGACGACCAGTGATGAGCCAATAACGATAAAAAGATCACAGCGCAATGCTGCAGTGCGCGCCTCGATCATCGGCACCTCGGGCATGCTTTGTCCAAACGAGATGGTGGCAGTCTTGATGATTCCGCCGCAGCTGTCACACACCGGCAGGGTTTCATCTTTAGCGAATGCCTCGAATATGGCGGCAAGCTCGAAGCGCTTGCCGCAATCGAGGCAACTGGCGTAGGTGCCATTGCCGTGCAACTCAATGATCTTTTCAGCCGGAATCCCGGACTGAAAATGCAGATCATCGATATTCTGGGTAATCACACTAATGCATTTGTCTGCCTTTACCAGAGCAGCGATCGCCTGGTGGCCTCGATTGGGCGTTGCCTTGTCGATGGTTTCATCGAGTAACCGTTTGCGCCGCCAACTCTCGCGCCGCATCTCTTCGCTGCCGAGAAAATCCTGAAATTCGATGGGCTGCGCCTTGGTCCATACGCCAACTGGACTTCTGAAATCCGGGATGCCGGATTCAGTGCTAATGCCGGCGCCGGTAAACACGGTGATTTTGTCGGCCTGCTCGATCAGCCTTTGCAGTTCGATGGTCGCATCGTCAGTCATGAATTCACTTTGGCACGCTTGAGGTTTAAGGTGATGAGTCCGGGGTGATGGTCAAATCAAGCCAGACCAGTCTGTGGTCCGAGCTTATCACGTTGCGGTGGCCGGTCAGGCGATGCCACTGGCTGTCGCGCGCTGGCCAGAACACAGCCCCCTGCTCGACGGTGATACCGTATGTTGAAGGCAGTACATAGTCTGCACGCATGCCCCAGCCGGCCGTGTGGCTTGCCGAGTGCGGATTGTTTGGCCGATTTTCTCGTCCGCCCTGGCTGTGCGGTACAAAGCTGAAATTGACCGCTGGATGGCTGGCCAGCAGCTGCATCGGATTGTCGGTTGAATCGCCTTCATCGAGCGACGCATTCAGGTCGCCGACGATCACGAAACGGGAGTCATCGTTCAGGCCACCCGGCGCGCCATTGTCATCGCGAATGTAGTCGGCATTGGAGACGTAATCGGCCCAGAATCGAATTTCGTCGTGGTTGCGCAGGCCATTGCGGTCTTCCGGTCCGTCGAATACCGGTGGTGTCGGATGGCTGGCGAGCAGGTGGATTAGTTGGTCACCCACCTGCACTGGTATATCCCAGTGCGATTTCGAAGACAGTCGAAAGACGGCCAGCGCCTCGTCGCTATACCAGCTTTTGGCTGGATTGTCTGGATTCACTGGTAGTCTGGCTTCCGGCATATCCCGCCACAGAAAACGTTGAAAGGTGCGAACCCGGGCGTGTCGGATCGGAAATCGTGATAGCAGCACCATGCCGTACTGTCCGACAAATTGCCCAAAGCCGAACGCATCGCCCGCGCCACCTGTTTTGCCGTCGCCGTTTAGATCCACACCAGAGCTTGTGCCTGTATTGGACGGGGCATGAAAGTGTGAGGAGTAGTCTATCGGCCTGGCACCATTTTGCGAGACTGACAGATAGTGCTCCCTGAAGGCTTGTATTGCCTCGCCGCTGGCGTCGTAGTCGAATTCGTTGATCAGCAGAATGTCCGGTCGCACGCGTTGAATAATCTCGGCGACCGCGGCGATTTGTGGTTGTGGATCGTTTGCCTGCAACTGCGCCAGCAGCGCGCCCTCGTTGTCGCGGTTTAGATAGGCATTAAATGTGGCGATGCGAATATCGCCCAGCTTTTGGTCTGCCACACCCGTCTGTAGCTTGGTGACAGTCTGGGTCAGCGCCTGGCCGGCGGGGATGAACAAACTGATGAAACACAATAACGCGGTGCGCAGGTGGATCGGTGTCATGGTGCTTGGCGAAGTCGTGGCAGGACTGTAAATTACATGGTGCCAAACGCCCAACAGAGAGTCCAATGCATCGATTCAGCGATAAGAGAGTTCTGGTTACCGGCGGCACCCGCGGGATCGGGCTTGCGACTGCGCAGGCATTTCTGGTCGCCGGTGCTCGCGTTGCAATCGCCGGTACGTCGCCGTCATCGGTGCAACGCGCGCAGGCGGATGAGTCACTGCAGGGCGCATTCGGTGTGACCGGTGACGTGGCATCCGTGGTCGATTGTGAAGCACTGGTGGGCAGCGCGATCGAACAGCTTGGCGGGCTGGATATTCTGGTCAATTCCGCCGGTGTGTTTGAGTCAGCCACGGTTGATCAGACCACCGAGGCAATATGGGATCGCGTGATCGATACCAATCTCAAAGGCAGCTATTTTTGTTCACGCGCCGCGCTGCCCGCCTTGCGCGAGAGTCGCGGCAATATCGTGCATCTGGGCTCGGAGTCGGGCATCAACGGTTACGGCGGATCGACGGCTTACTGCGCATCGAAAGGTGCGATCGTCAATCTCACACGCTCGATGGCGATGGAGTTCGCACCGGATATCAGAGTCAACTCTGTATGCCCCGGCGTGGTCGAGACCGACATGGCACGCGCCGGATTCGCCATCGACGGCGACGAAGAAGCCGGCATGGCACAACAGCGCAACCAGTATCCGTTAAAGCGCGTCGCCACCCCCGAAGAGATCGCATCAGCCGTATTGTATCTCGCCAGCGACGACGCGCGTTTTATCACCGGCGAATCGCTAGTGATGGATGGCGGCGCGACCGTGGGGAAGTAGCAGACTGGCGCAGTGGGTTATCGTTCGAGGCAGGTTAGTGTGCAGAACAGGAAACCCGACGCGTAAGCGAGGCGACAGGAGTTACCTTGCTCACGCAGCGGGTTTCCATTCGAGGCAGGTTGTGTGTTGCGCAGAACAGGCAACCCGACGCGTGAGCGAGGAGACAGGAGTTACCTTGCTCACGCAGCGGGTTTCCATTCGAGGCAGGTTGGTGTGCAGAACAGGAAACCCGACGCGTGAGCGAGGCAACAGGAGTTACCTTGCTGACGCAGCGGGTTTCCATTCGAGGCAGGTTGGTGTGCAGAACAGGAAACCCGACGCGTGAGCGAGGCGACTGGAGTATCCTTGCCAACGCAGCGGGTTTCCATCAGTGCCGGGTTGGTGTGTTGTGCAGAACAGGAAAGCTGACACCTGAGCGAGGGGACTGGAGTTGCCTTGCTCACGCTGCGGGTTTCCCGTCGAGGCAGGTTGGTGTGTTGTGCAGAACAGGAAACCCGACGCGTGAGCGAGGCAACAAAAGC
>CAZNIS010000052.1:0-5366 GCA_964573105.1 uncultured Granulosicoccaceae bacterium | reverse complement strand
GGTTGGTGTGTTGTGCAGAACAGGAAACCCGACGCGTGAGCGAGGCAACAAAAGCTTAACTCACTAACGCTGCAACTCACCTGACAACTTTCGCATGCGCGCTAGTGCCAAGTCTCCATCAGCCCTCACTCAATGCCTGATAAACCGCCCCGACCGCGCTTCAGTCGTCTGCTCACCATCATAGACAACATGCCCGTTGACCATAACCATTTCTACACCGGCACTGGTGCGGGTGGGGTGGTCGTAGTCGGCGCGATCGATAATGGTGTCGGGATTAAATAGTACCAGGTCGGCGTAGTGGCCTGTGGTTATGGTGCCACGTTCGTGAATGCCGAACACGCTCGCGGTTTTGCCAGTCATTTTGGCTACCGCTTCTTCCAGCGTAAACAGGCCAAGCTCGCGGCAGTAGTAACCGAGCACACGTGGAAACGTACCCCACAGTCGCGGGTGCGGGCGCTCGTCTTTGGGCAGGCCATCTGAGCCAATCATTGACGGCGCATACTGCATCACGCGATGCAGGTCGGCGTCGTCCATCTGGTGATAGATGGCGCCGGCCGGATTGAGTTTGTCGATCGCCTCGCCAATGCTGATACCCCATTCAGCGGCCAGTTCTGCCAGGTCGCGCCCGCTGCATTCGGGCTGTGACTTCGACCAGGTGATCATGACTTTCTCGGCGCGCGCGACGAAATCGGGCAACAGCACGGTCGAGCTTGCGGTGTAGGGATAGACGTCGAGATCGACGCGCTGGCTCGCCCGCGCCTTGTCGATCATGGCAACCGACCGCTCGGTCTTGCCCCAGTTGTTGCGCCCGCAGGCCTTGTGGTGAGAGATCACCACCGGCACTTCAGCCTCGCGGCCGATCTGCAGGGTCTCGTCGACTGAATCCAGCAGATGGTTTTCCTCATCGCGCATGTGGGTGGCGTAGATGGCGCCGAAGTCTTTAAGTACCGCGGCCAGCTCGATGATCTCCGTGGTGGGTGCATGTTTGGCGGTGGGATAGGCAAGGCCGGTACTCATACCGCAGGCGCCGTCCTTCAAGGCGGCTTCCAGTCGGCGTGACATGCTGGCGATTTCGGCGCGCGTAGCGGCTCGATCGAGCCTGTCCATGGTTTCCAGCCGCAGCGTCGAGTGACCGGTCAGCATGATCGAATTGAGGCTTGCCGGCGCGTCGTCCAGTCGCTCGGCATACTGCGCCAGCGTCGGGTAGGCAAAATCGGAGTCGTCGCCGATCAGATCAAACGGCGGCACGATCTTGCGCGATTGCATCGGTGCCAGGCTGATCCCGCAGTTGCCCGTCACCACAGTGGTCACGCCCTGGCTGGCCTTGGGCAGCATGTCTGGGGATTTCAGCAACAACAGATCGTCGTGCGTGTGGGCATCGATAAAACCGGGGGCGAGTACCAGCTGGCTCGCGTCGACGACGGTTGCCGCCTCGGGTACGTCGTCATCGTCGGTGCAGATCGCACTGATGCGATCGCCGCTCACACAGACGCTGGCGCGGTAGCGATCGCGGCCGCTGCCATCGATGACAGTGGCGTTGCGAAAGATGGTGTCGTGGCGTGTCATATCGTACCTGCTGCTGATTGTCGATTTCCCCCCACCTGTTATCTTAACTGTGCAGGCTTTCGGTGTGGTCGGGAATTTCCAGCCTAACGTGCTCCGGCGACGTTCAGTACAGCGGCGAGCGCGTCGGTCAGGCCGGCGTTGGCTGGATGCGCGCTACTGGTCACAAGCGCCAGCGCCGTGCTGCCGCCGTAAACGTTTGCCACCGCGTTGACATCGGCGCCGGCATCGAGCACACAGCGGCACAGGTCCGCCGCATTCATTGGCGTGACCTGTCGATACGACTCGACACCATTGGCGCCGATGTAGTGCAGCAGCGTGGCGCGGTGGGCGAACGCCGAGTGCATCTGGCTCAGTGCCGGCTGGCGCTGCAACTGTTGCCGAAGGGCGTTCAGGTCTCCACCCAGCAGAGCGTCAACGGCCTGCTCGAAGTCGGGATTAACGCACTTATCTGATAATTGCTCAATCTCACTCCAGCTGCGGTAGCCATATTCGCGCGCCACGCAAAATTGCGCCTGTTCTGCACTGAGCTCGGCGCGCATCACCTGATCGGCATCGACGCCGATGAAGTCCGGACACCAGCAGGCCAAATGAAAGACCACGGCGCGATTGCCTTGCTGGTGGGCGGTCCGGATGCCGCGAGCTTGCCGCGTCAGGTAGTCGGCAATGGTGTCATCGTCCGCTGCGTTGGTGTGAATCTGTTGGTGTAAGTCGCGCAGCGCGGCGATTGTCGGGTCGATGTAGATGTCGGTCATGGGGTTGATTCGAGTCCTTGCCTGCAATAGTGACAGTGAATGGCCGCAGGCGGGTTGCTTCGGGACATTAATTGCACGCCGGTTTGTTTACAATAGCGCCGCCGGTGGCGTGTGTGTTGCCGGCCTTGTCCTGCACCAGGATCGCCGCCGCTCTGATCGCGTGGTGGCGCGCCTGACTGAACTGCTGATCCCGGGAACCGTTTGATGGAAGGCTACATTCTGGAATGGCTCAATCTGCTCGGCCGCTGGGTGCACCTGGTGGTTGGCATTGCGTGGATTGGCGCGTCATTCTATTTCATCTGGCTGGACAACAGCCTTGAGAGTCCTAAGGTCGCAGCCGATGTCGACAAAGGCGTCGGCGGCGAGATCTGGTCGGTACACGGTGGCGGTTTCTATCACGCGCAAAAGTACAAGGTGGCCCCTCCGGAGTTGCCGCAAACACTGCACTGGTTCAAGTGGGAGGCTTACACCACCTGGCTAACCGGCATGTTCCTGCTCGCGCTGATGTACTGGTATCAGGCCGAAATATATCTGATCGATCCGAATGTGATGGCCTTGAGTAAACCGGTGGCGGTGGGCCTTGGCGTGCTGACGATCGTGCTGGGCTGGATCGTCTACGATCAACTGTGCAAATCGGCACTGGGCAAAAACGAAACCGGACTCACTGCCGTGATGTTCGTGTTTGTCAGCTTGGTGGCCTTTGGCTTGTGTCAACTCTTCAGTGGTCGTGGTGCCTACCTGCACTATGGCGCCATGCTCGGCACGATCATGGTGGCGAACGTCGCGTTCGTTATCATGCCCGGCCAGCGCGATCTGGTGGCGGCGAAAAAAGAGGGCCGTGCGCCGGATCCGATTCACGGCATTCGCGCCAAGCAGCGATCGGTACACAACACGTTTTTCACATTGCCCGTGCTGTTCACCATGATCAGCAACCACTATGCAATGACGTGGGGCCATCAGTACAACTGGCTGATCCTGATTGCACTGTCAGTGGCGGGAGCGGCAATTCGCGTCTACTTCGTGCAACGGCACTTTGGCAGGCAATCTCTGATACCAGTGATTATCGCCGCGCTGCTGATCATGGGGGTGGCGGCCGCAATAGCACCTGCACCGAGAGTCGAGTCAACAGGTAACGTCAATACTGCCGAGTTGTTTGGCAAAGTGCAGACGGTTATGCAGGAACGCTGCGTCAGTTGCCATGCGCAGTCACCGACGCAACCGGGTTTTTCGGTAGCACCCAAAGGCATCGCGCTGGAAACAGCGGCAGATATCACAAGGCACGCTGCATCGATTCATCAGCAGGTGGTGGTGACCCGGGCCATGCCGATCGGCAACCTGACGCAAATCACCGATGCAGAACGCGACATTATCGATCGGTGGTATCAGGCTGGCGGTAGCATAGAGTGATGCGCCAGCCGCGTCGTTTTGCATCAGGTCGTGGCTTATGACTCTATGCGGCGCAAATAACTAATGCCCTCCATTACCGCGCAGCCGTTAACTGCTGAGCACTTTGCCCCCTTTGGTGATGTCATTGATTCGCGCGGCGCGCCAGACATGATGATTAATCAGGGCAAATGCGGGCGCTACCATGATCTGGCCACGCTCGATTTTGCGCCGAGCGGGCGCGCTGGCATCAGTGTGTTCGAAGCCAGCCCCTATACATTGCCGCATCGTGTGTCGTTGCTCGAACGCCATCCACTTGGCAGCCAGGCCTTTTTGCCGATGGGCGCGGTGTCGTATCTGGTCGTGGTGGCGCCGGATAATGAGGGTACACCGGCAATGCCCATTGCCTTCATTGCATCGGCAAATCAGGGCGTCAATATTCATCGCGGTATCTGGCACGGCGTCTTGACGCCACTAGACGAGGCGGCCTGTTTTGCAGTGGTCGACTGGATAGGCACTGGCGACAATCTCGAAGAACACACCTTCGATACGCCATGGCTCGTCTGCGGCGAGTAATGCCAATGTCTCGCCAGCTGGTCCACTGTAGATGCTGAACCCGGTGGGCCGATCGATTCCGTACTTGCTTGCGATTGGTTCCGGATTGATCTGGGGCAGTACGTTTTCACTGGCGCGGCTCGCGACAGAGGGCGGTGCACATCCGCTGGGGCTTGCATTGTGGCAGGCGGCCGGTGGCAGTGGCGTGCTGATGCTGGTTTGCCTTTTCAGTGGTCATTGGCCGTCGTTTAGTCTCGACAGTCTGCGACGCATGCTGATTATCGGACTGCTCGGCACCTCAATCCCCGGCACGATGTTGTTCTACGCGGCGCCACATGTGCCGGCGGGCGTACTCGCCATCACCATGGCGCTGGTGCCGATTCTCACCTATGCGGTATCGGCACTGGTCGGGCTCGATCGACTGTCGTGGATTCGTGGGTCGGGGATTCTGGCCGGGTTTGCCGCCGTGTTGCTGATCTCGGTGCCGGACAGCAGTCTGCCATCGGCAACCGCGCTTGGCTGGCTGTTGCTGGCACTGGCTTCAACGCTCTTTTATACCGCCGAGAACCTCTACGTCGACAAATACGTGCCAGCCGGTACGCGTATGACCGGCCTTTTGATGGGCAGCATGTTTATGGCGGCGCTGCTGTTGTGGCCACTGGTGTGGTGGCAGGATGCGTTTGTCGCGGTCAGCCTGCCGCTCGATATTGTCGATGGATCAGTGCTGGCGATGGCCGTTGTCAGCAGCGTCGCCTACCTGATGTATCTGTATCTGATCAGCGTATCCGGTGCCGTGTTCGCCAGCATGTCAGGCTATGTAGTGACATTGTCCGGCGTGTTCTGGGCGATCGCGATATTTGGCGAGCAACACTCGTGGTGGGTGTGGGCGGCGCTGGTATTGATGTGTGCCGGCATGGGGCTGGTGACGCCACGCGATGATAAACGCGCGTCACCAACACAGTAGTGACGTTGTGACTGGCGGTGTATATTGGCAGGCGATCTATCACTCTCAACCCACAAGCGAGACAAACTCATGGCCTGGTACACCGTTGGACACATCACCGTCACCAATATGGAAGGTTACAAGGAATACGCCGCCCAGGTGCCGGC
>CAZNIS010000051.1:29993-48228 GCA_964573105.1 uncultured Granulosicoccaceae bacterium | reverse complement strand
TCGCCTGGCGCATCAAGTTTCGCAATGGCGAAAAAGACATGGATCTGCTCGCGCCGATCACCACCAAGCCCTGGGGCAGCGGCACACCGCAACTGCGCGAAGTGCCGGCGCCCACCAAGGAGCAGCGCGACAGCCAGCTGCTGTTCAACGAGCCGAAGTACATTCGCTTTGACGAAGGTGACATCCACACGCTCGAGTCCAACGGGCTGGAAATGAAAGAAGGGGTCAGCTACTGATGAAGTTTGAAACCATCGTAGAGGACGACATCGACATCCTGGTCTGCGGCGCAGGCCTGGGTGGCACTGGTGCCGCCTTTGAGGCGCGCTACTGGGGCCAGGACAAAAAGATCGTCATCGCCGAGAAGGCGAATATCGATCGCTCCGGTGCGGTTGCTCAGGGCCTGTATGCGATCAACTGCTACATGGGCACCCGCTTTGGCGAGAACAACCCGGAAGATCACGTGCGCTATGCGCGCATCGACCTGATGGGTATGGTTCGAGAGGATCTGCTGTTCGATATGGCGCGCCACGTCGACTCCACCGTGCACCAGTTCGAAGAGTGGGGTCTGCCGCTGATGAAGGATCCCAAGTCTGGCAACTACCAGCGCGAAGGTCGCTGGCAGATCATGATTCACGGCGAATCCTACAAGCCGATCGTTGCCGATGCGGCCAAGAAATCGGCAGACAAGGTCTTCAACCGGATCTGCGTAACCCACCTGCTGATGGACGATGCGAAAGAAAACCGCGTCGCCGGTGCGGTTGGCTTCAACGTGCGCACGGGCAACTATCACGTCTTCAAGTCAAAGGCGGTCATCGTCTCGGCTGGTGGTGCCTCCAACATCTTCAAGCCGCGCTCGGTCGGTGAAGGTGCCGGTCGCGTCTGGTACGCGCCCTGGTCTTCCGGGTCGGCCTACGGTCTGCTGATCGGTGCCGGTGCAAAGATGACGCAAATGGAAAACCGCATCGTACTGGCGCGTTTCAAAGACGGCTATGGTCCTGTTGGCGCCTACTTTCTGCACCTGAAGACCTACACCCAGAACGGGCTTGGCGAAGAGTATGAATCCAAGTGGTGGGATTCGCTGCAGGAGATCGTTGGCAAGGAATATCTCGATCCCGAGGTCTCGCACCTGACGCATCGTCCAATCCCAACCTGCCTGCGCAACCACGCGTTCATTCAGGAAGTCAACGCCGGTCGTGGCCCGATCCATATGGTCACGATGGAAGCCTTCCAGGATCCGCATCTCGAAGAGATTGGCTGGCACAACTTTTTGGGTATGACAGTTGGCCAGGCGGTGCTGTGGGCCTCCACTGACGTCGACCCGAAATACGAAAACCCGGAACTAACCACCTCCGAGCCCTATGTTATGGGTTCACACGCGACTGGTTGTGGCGCCTGGTGTTCCGGTCCATCTGATCTGTCGCCGCCCGAGTACTACTGGGGCTATAACCGCATGACCACCGTCGAAGGTCTGTTCGGCGCAGGCGATGCGGTCGGCGGTACGCCGCACGCATTCTCGTCAGGCTCATTCACCGAGGGGCGCATCGCGGCCAAGGCCGCCTGCCAGTACATCGACGATGGCAAGGCTGAGGGCATACGCGTCTCCGACGAGCAAATCGAGCGTCGCCGTGAGGAGATCTACAAACCGATGGAGACCTACACGGTCTATCGCAACGAGATCACCGCTGGATCAGTCAACCCGCACTACATCAACCCTCGCCAGGCACTCGATCGCCTGCAAAAGCTGATGGACGAGTACGCCGGTGGCGTGACCGTGAGCTACATGACTAACGAGAAGCTTCTGAACATCGGCCTGAAAAAGCTCAAGCTGCTGGAGGAAGACCTCGAGAAGGTGGCTGCAGAAGATATCCACGAACTGCTGCGCGCCTGGGAGATCAAGCATCGTCAACTGACCTCTGAGGCAGTGGTACAGCACACGCTGTTCCGCAAGGAGACGCGCTGGCCGGGATACTACTACCGTGGCGACTACATGAAGCTCGACGATGCCAACTGGCATGTGCTGACCGTTTCACGCCGCGACCCCAAAACCGGTGAATACACAATGGAGAAAGCGCCGTTGTATCACCTTGTGGACGTCGACAAGAAAGGCGAGAACGCCGCCTGACGCAGTAACAGGTCGGGCTGTCGGGCGCGCCGACAGCCCATCTAAAGTTAAGCGCGGGTGCTGCATGGTCAGCACCCGCCAGCGACCGCAAAGGATCGCTGAAGTAAACACCGCCCGTCGCATCGACAACCGATCCACGCCCGCATCGTGCCGGCAAAGACTGATCGAGACCATACTGATGAATATCATCGAGCAGACAGACGAGGAAATCCTCGCCGTTGCCCACCCGATGTGGGAAGACCTGATTCGCTACTCTAACGAAGGCGAGTACGGCAAGTTCATTCGCAAGTTTTCCTATGAGCTGCTGTTTGGTCTGAACGAAGTAGAGATCGGCAAGCAGTTCGCCAAGAGCGAGCTGACCCGCAGCCTTGACTCGAATTACGACTACCTCGGCCTGATTCGCCGCGGTCAGCACGTCACAGTACTTTACCGCGTGCGAAGCACGAAAAAGGAAGGCGAGTGGCTGGGGCGGATGGTGCTCGGCTACGAGAAAGACAACAAGGATGATGAAGTCAAGATATTCGGCGCGTCGATCTTCTAGGAGCCTGCGATGAATGATCAAACCATGGAAGACCCGATTGCCGATGGCAAGCTGGTCGAGCTCACCTACAAGGTTATCGACGCCAAGACCAACAGCGTGCTGACCGAAGTCGAGTTTCCGATCGGCTATGTGCATGGCGTCAGCGAGGTGCTGGCACCACCGGTAACCGCGGAACTTGAAGGCAAGCTGCCCGGCGACGTGATCGAGGTACCCATCGATTGCAACGAGGTGTTCGGCCCGCGCGATGAATCACTGGTGTTTACCGATCGAATAGAAAACGTCCCCGAGGAATATCGCACTGTCGGCACGTCGGTGCTGATGGAGAGCGAGAGCGGCAATACCAAGACCTTTCTCGTCACTCGAGTGGATGAAAAATCCGTCACCATCGATGGCAACAATCCGCTGTGCGGTCGCGAAGTCGTGTTCAAGCTCGAAATACTATCGGTGCGGGATGCGACCGACGAAGAACTGGAGCAGGGTGGCCCGGTCATGCAGGAACCGGATATCGGCGACATCGTTGGTTCAGACCAGCGAGTCAAACCGATTCACTAGGGTCAGGCCTCTTGCCACAGCACCTCTACGCAGAAACGCTGCTGACCCCGGGTCTGGGTGGTTCATTTCAGTGGCGCTATCAGAATCACGGTCGCGGGCTATTGAGTGTTGTCGACCCTGAATCACCCGTGTACCGGGCGCTGGGTCAGGCGATTGATCGATTTGAAAATACCGTCTTCGCACTCACACTGAACAAGCCCAACCTGATCGAGTGGGCTAACGCTCAGGAGACCCTGCAGGATGCCGCCGACCGGCGTGAGTTGCGGCTCGGTGGTGCGCATGTGTTCCAGCAGTCGATCGAGCTCTTTCAGGGCATGCAGATGATGACTACCCGTGAAGAGGATCCGGTCAGGCTGTCGGCCATCCATCACAATATCGGCGATGTCATGGGTTTTATCGGTCAGCGCAGCGGCAGCGTGCACTGGCTTGAGCAAGCGAGCCTGTCCTACGATCAGGCGCTGGAGTTGCGGACCGAAGACAATGGCCCCGTCGACTGGGCGCTGACCACCTACAATCTGGGTGTGGTGTTGCATACGCTTGGACAACTGGAAGAAGACAACTCGCTGTTGAAGCGCGCGCATCAGACCTACACTCAAGCGGCGACGCAGCTACCGCGCGACAGCCATCCACAAGACTGGTCGGCCGCGCTGTGCAGCCTGGGTACGGTGTTGTATCAGCTGGGTGCGCAGCGTCGTGGTGCGCGCACGCTGGAACAGTCGCTGGTGGCATTTCGCAACGCACTCGGCGAACGCACACAGGAAAAAAACGAATTCTCCTGGGCGATCACACAGAATAATATCGCGGCAGCCATGCAGGGACTTGGCGAGCACGAGGAAGACATCGGCTCGCTTGAGGCGTCCATCCCGGTTTACGAGGCCGCGATGAAAGTGCTGGATAAGGATCGGTTGCCACTGATCTGGGCGATGGTGACGGCCAACCGTGCATCCGCCCTGTTGGCACTGGCCCAGGAATCGGATTATCTGGACATGGCCGAAACCGCTGTCGCAGAATTCACCGCGCTGTGTGAACTCTTCGAGGGCACCGAGTACACTGTGTATCAGGAACAATCACTGGCGCGCAGGCAGCAGGCCGAGCAACTGGTAGCAAAGCTTCAGGTGTAGATTCAACTTTTTTTAACCGATGAACCCAAACAGGAGTGTTCCATGAGCGAACCCAAAAAAGAGCGTCCGGTAGTGCCGGAAGGGCAGTCACGCTTTGTCACCACTCGTCAGATGAAAGCCAACGAAAAAGGCTTTGTCGGCTATGAGACCGAGTGGGAGTCGTTCCAGAAAGAGAAGAAATACGAAGTGCCGAAAAAGCCCTGAGCGATACACGGCTTTATCGATGGCATGGCCGGACATCCAGTGGATGTTCGGCCGCCAACGATGACTGACAAGCTGCCATGAAGGCGCTATTGATCGCACTGCTTGCGTGGATTGATCAGTCGTCGGTCTACGATACGCGCGATATGCCATTGCCGGATGTGATAGAAGTTGATGCCGCGCAGTTAACGCAGCGCGCCTACCGCGACACCCCGCAACACATGCCGGACGATGGTGTCGATGAAAGACTGTTCGCCTGGTACACCTGGCAGCAGGGCGAACACGGCACCATTTACATTCGACCGGCCGCACAGACGCACGGGCCCGAGTACGTCGAAGCACCGCTGGACAATCCGGTTTTTCAGGAGCGTCTGCTGCACGAACTCATCCATCACGTGCAATATCTGGACAGTGCCTATGATCGCTTTCATTGCGTCAAACAGGCCGAGGCCTACAAGCTCGGTGGCGCTTTTCTCCATCAGAAAAATGTCGTCGACCCCTTGCCCAACCGGCAGCAGATCGCCTACTTCATGGGCTTTTGCTGAGTTAGCCAGCCGAGGCTATAGCTCGATCAGCCTCGCTTCCACTCGAGTCTGCTGCTCTTCGGTCATTTCCCCCTTGCGCAGATCACAGGCCATACAGGTCAGGGCGCGCGCCTTGATGTGGCCGACGGTCGAGTCGATATTTCGATGCACGTGGCCACACCAGATACCTTGCACTGACGCGTGGGCGCTGACCAACTTTGCAAACGCCTGCACCTGTGACCAGTCTTCAAACTGCTGCGGTTCGGGAATCTCGTGTGCCGCAAACGGTGGATGATGCATGAAAATCGCGACCCGACCCTGCGCATCGGTCAGCATCTGTTCAAAGTGTTGCATTCGCTGCTCGCACAATTGACCCTTGTTGCTGCTCTCGTGCAGCGTATCCAGCACGATCACGCGCAGCGGTTGAAAGTCGACGCAATATTGCACAAACGGGGAGTCGTCATCGAAATAGGGATTGTCTGCAAACGCGCGTGTCATGGTTTGGCGATGATCGCGATTGCCCACCATCGGCAACAGCGGCGCCTGCAGCGCTGCAAGCAGTTCCCGAGCAGTGTTATATTCGTCGCTCAATCCATCGTGCGCAATATCGCCGGTGTGGACGACCAGATCCGGCCCGGCTGCGTTGACGCTTTCAATCGTCGCCTGCAGGTCCCTTGTCCGCGACGGTTGTGCCATTGAGATATGGCTGTCTGAAATTTGCGCAATCTTCATGGGGATACTGAATTGTTTGTGGTTGAAACCGGTGTGACGTGCCGTCTGGCGTCAATGGTAGCGGGCCGTTGCCTGTGAGTGGCGATCGACCAAGTCTTGAAGCGCTGACTCAGCAGTTAATCGAATTTCGCGATGCGCGTGACTGGCGTCAGTTTCATTCATTGAAAGACCTGATTCTGTCCTTGCATCTGGAGGCTGGCGAGTTGCTTGAACTGACGCAGTGGAAGCCAGAGGCGGTATTCGAGGAGCTGGCGGTCAGCGATGAAAAAATGCACGCACGTCTGCAGGAAGAGTGTGCCGATGTCCTGCTGTATCTGCTGTTGGTAGCCGAGCGCAGCGGAATCGATCTGCAGCGTGCCGCCGCGCAAAAGATCGCGGCGAACGCAAAGAAATACCCGGTTGAAAAATCGCGCGGCACGGCGGCCAAGTACACCGAATTGTGATGCAGGACCCGGCTGGTCCAGCATTGGCGAAAGCCTTGGACCGTCAGCTGCAGTGAACGGTCAGCTCTCTTTTTGATAGTGGTCCATTAAAATCTGGGCCACTTCCGGGCGTGAGAACTCGGGCGGTGGCGCAATACCTTTGCCCAGCATTTCGCGCACCGCGGTACCGGACAACAAAACGAAATCGTCTTTCGTATGATCCGGTGCCTCGCGCATCATCACTACCTTGTTGAGCTTTTTCGAATAGGCGGTGTGATCGGCCTTGAAGAGTTCGATCTGTAGACCGCCGGCGGGCACCTGATCAAAAATTTCCTGCGCCTCGAACGGCTCGTAGTAGTCGCCGACACCGGCGTGATCGCGGCCAACGATAAAGTGCGTCGCCCCCATGTTTTGCCGGAACACCGCGTGCAGCAATGCTTCGCGCGGGCCCGCGTAGAGCATGTCAAAGCCGTAGCCTGTGATCAGTGCCGAATTTTCGGGGAAGTACAGCTCAATCATCTTGCGAATCGATGCGTCGCGCACCGGTGCCGGAATATCCCCGGGTTTGAGCTTGCCAAGCAGCATGTGAATTACCAGGCCGTCGGCGTCGAGCCGATCCATCGCCATGTGGCACAGCTCTTCGTGGGCGCGATGCATCGGGTTGCGCGTCTGGAAGGCGACGATACGCTTCCAGCCGCGCGCCGATATTTCGTTGCGGATATCGACAGCGGTGCGAAAGGTGTCGGGAAATTCGCTTTCAAAATAGCTGTAGTTCAACACCTGGATTGGACCGGAGATCAGTGTGTTGCCCTGTGCCAGGAATTCCGCCACACCGGGGTGCTCTTTGTCGAGCGTGCCGTACACCTGTTGAGTCAGGGTGTCGATCTCGCTGGCCGAAAGTGTTTCGATCGCCTCGACTTGCTGGATTGCCAGCACTGGATTGCCATCGACGTTCGGATCGCGCAACGCGATGCGTGCGCCGACCGTAGCGTCACCGGCATCATCTGTCAGGTTCAGCACCGGCGTTGGCCAAAACAACCCACTGGTGGTTTGCAGGTTCGCGCCGACAGACAGCGCGTCGGCCTTGTTTATAAAGCCTGTCAGCGGATTGAAATAGCCACCACCGAGCATTACTGCATTGCCAGCGGCAGCGGAACTGATCAGCAGTGAAGGCAACGATGCCGCCTCATCGATGAGTCGCGCGCGCGCACCGTCATCCGCAACGAACAGTGGATTCAGTTGTTCGCTGCCGTGCGGCGCGATCAGACTTGCCATCGATTTCTCCCGTGAAAATTCAGTGTGCCTACTGTGGCACGAATCGGCGAGTGACGTTTTGCCAGTCACGGCATCTGTTAAACGTCCGCCAGCTTACTCGATCGTTGAGAGCCCGTGAATACTCAGTTGTGGATAGGGGATAGACCAGCCGTATCGATTGCAGGCGGCGACGCAACCCTGTGTCAGAGCGCGCTCGTAGCGGTAGTAATCGGCGGCGCGCGCGCTGTCTATCGTCGCATAGATCAGATAGTCCAGTGACGAGCTGTTGGCCGTCGACAGTTCCACCATCAGGTCAGTCAGATCGTCGGCCAGACCCTTGTCCGCCAGATGCTCGCGCAGGGCCTGGTCCAGCAGCGCCGGAATCTGTTGCAGCGATTTGGCCTGCAGGCTGTAGTCGAGGCCAAAGATCAGTGCGATGCCGAAGTGCTCGCCGGCGGAGAGGTTGGTGATCGGCATCTGATAGTACTGTGCCGTCGGGATGATGTGCTTCATACCGCCGCGAATCGCAAGCTCGATCGATTCCTGAGTCTGGCTGACGACGCGCGCGAAGGTGCCGTCGGCCAGGAAGATGCAATCACCGGTCTGGCTGGGAAACCAGCGTGGGTCTTTTACCGGTCGGGATTGAAGCTGGCAGGCCAGCTCAACCGGAATGCGCAGCACACCATCGAGGGCCGGGTTGCGCAAAATGGTATCGATGTTCAGTGACATGACCTGCCACGGCAGGCCGTTGTATTGCACCAGTTCATCTTCGCGCAATGGCCCGACGCCCAGCAGCAATCGCACCTCGTCGACGTAGTTCGGCAACATGGATCGAAAGCTCAGCGCACCGCCTAACAGGAGTAGTGCGGCAAACGCGAGCAGCAGCAGATCTTCGCGAACATAGATCGTGACGATAGCCGTCAGCACCACAATGATCGCGATGAAAAGCTGATAGCCATACGAGGCGAGTCGAAACCAGGTGGTGCGGCGGCGCTGGTGTTTATTCGTCATCCGGGTAGTGTAGAGCCACCACAAAAGCTTCAGTATTGCCCAAGCGATCAGCCCGTTAATCAGCGCCAGTACGATGGTCAGACCGCGCCCGCCCAGAAAGGATTTCAGGTTGTGCCAATACGCGATCGTCGAGGTTCGATCATCCGCCAGCAGATTGTCCAACTGAGTCTGTAACGACAGCCGCGTGCTTTGCAGGCGGCCGAGGTTCTCCTGCCAGTCCTCGTGCAGTTGCTGCAGATTGTCGCGAGTCTGCTCTCCCGTTAGCTGGTTTGGCAGCGCCTGTAGGGTGGCCAGCGCCCGTTCGGCGACGTCGATGCGTTGTTCGGCAAGCTCGATAGCCTCGCGCAGATTGGACATCTGTCGGGGGCGACGGGTCAGGGCGCGCAGCGAATCAAACACTGGCGAGGCGATATCGGCCAGTTCCTGTTGCCAGTTGAACGGTCCCTTGACCAAGGGTTGCAAAACGCTGGTATCGATGCCGTCCAGTGCCACCACTTCGAACGTCGCCTGCAAATTGCGAATGTCTTCGGCCAGCGTCTTGAGTTCTTCGCGTTCATCGACGAAGTTGTCCGGATTGGTGTCGGTGATACGTTGCTGCAGTTGTGCGCGCTGGGTCTTCAGGCTTTGCAGGTTGCCGGTGATTTCAGCCAGTCGCTGCAACCGGTCGCGTTCGGCATCGCCGGTTTCATCCTGCGCGCCGGCAAGGGTAGCCGCTGTGACGGCAACCAGCACCACGATGGCCAGTACGGCTAACCGCCAGGCGTGGGTTGCGCAACGCCTGTCCGTTGTGTCAGGCGCTGCAGTTCTGGGCTGCAAGGAATTGATTAATGATTGCAAGACGATGCTGATTAAGCCGATGAAAAATAGTTTGCCTGCGCATCGACAAAAAACGTTGTGGCAGTGTTGTCGATGCCAGCAGGCATTACCGTGCAGAGTAACCCGCCGCGATCAACTCGACAATTGATAGCCGTCGACGATCCCCCACAGCGCTTGTATCAGCATCCACACAGCGACCAGCACCAGCGCCGCGATCACCAGCTGACGCAACAGCGTTGCCGGCAAGCTGTGCGCGAGCCCGGCACCGAGGGTCACGCCGACGCTGACGCTTGCGGCAATACACAAACCCAGTGGCAGGCTCAGCGTGCCATAGTGCCAGTTAGTGGCGGTGGCGAGCAGCGAAATCGGTATCTGTATCAGCTGCCCCTGACCGATAGCCGCAAGCACGGGCCAGCGCATCCAGCCGAGAATCGGGATCAGGACCAGAGGACCGCCGCTGCCGCTCAGGGCCGAGCCCGCGCCGGTTGCGAGGCCGGCACGCAACAGCGCGCGGCTGTGGTTGACCGGTGGCTGACTGGCTGTGTCCTCTGTCGGACTGCGGCGGGCGCTAAGTGCCGAGAAGCCAATAAAAAGCGCAATGACCAGCGCTGCCCACTGCGGGTTGAGCTGCAGGATCAGCAGGGCGCCGATCACCGCGCCTGGCATCGCGCCCAGGCACAGCCACAGGCCGTCGCGCCAGTTGATGCTGCCGCGGCGGGCGTAGAGCCAGGCACCGGCCAGACCATTGAAGGCATAGCTGAACATGCAGCTGGCAATCGCCGTGTGAATATCGATGCCAGCGATATAGACCAGTACCGGCACCATCAATATGCCGCCCACGCCGATGCTGCCGATCAGGGTGCCGACGATCAGGCCGGCGATCGTGATGGTGAACAGCAACGGCAGAGTCAGTTCGATCATCGGGGACACGACAGGGCCGAATGAGTAGGGAATAGTGGGTTAGGCTCAGATGCCGCGCGCGGATTGTACAACGAACACCGGGTGCGCGTGGACAGCGAGATCAGTGGTAGGCTTTGGCCACAAGCTGGTGGTGCAAGCCGGACCAGCATTCGACAGGCGCGGGCGACAGCATGCATTTTGAACTCAACGAACAACAACAGGCGTTCAAGGACTCGGTCTCGCGTTTTGCGCAGCGCGAACTCGCCGAGGGTGCAGTGCAACGCGCGAGGTCGGGGGAGTATCCGTGGGACGTTGCTGCCAGATTCGCCGAAATGGGTCTTTTGGGCATCACCGTACCGCAGTCTGCCGGTGGCGTTGGCGGCACGCTGACCGATGCGATCATCGCGATACAGGCGGTTGCCGCCGTGTGCCCGCGCAGCGCCGACGTGGTTCAGGCGGGTAATTTCGGTGCGATACGCACCTTCACTGAATACGCATCGGATGAGCAATTGCAGCGCTTTTTACCACCGCTGCTGGCGGGTAAAAGCATCATGTCCGTCGGCATGTCAGAGCCGCAGGCGGGCTCGGCAGTCACTGAATTGCAAACCTCCGCGCAAGAAGATGGCGATCACTATCTGATCAATGGAAGCAAAGTGTTCGGCACCAACAGCAGTGATGCCGGAGTGTTTCTGGTCTATGTGCGCTTTGGCCCTGGCACCGCTGGTATCGGCTCTGTTTTGGTCGAGCGGGATACCCCCGGATTTACCATTGGCCGACCGACGGCGTTCATGAATGGCGAAAGCTGGTCTCAACTGTACTTTGACAATTGCCGGATTCCGAAAGCCAATGTGCTGCTTGGCGCCGGCGGGTTTCGCAAACAAATCTCGGGGTTCAATATCGAGCGTCTGGGCAACGCCGCGCGCGCCGTGTCCGTCGGTCGTCACGCCTACGACGTGGCGCGAGCACACGCCGCCACCCGCGAGCAGTTTGGTCGCCCGCTGTGCGAGTTTCAGGGCCTGCAGTGGAAATTCGCCGACATGCTGTTGCAGCTCGAATCGGCGCAGTTGCTGCTGATGCGGGCGGCGGCTGCCGCCGACAGTGGCCTGCCGAGCGCGCAAGATACTTCCCTTGCCAAGCTCGCCTGCAATCAGGCCGGCTTTTTTGCTGCCAACGAATCAATGCAAGTGCTCGGCGCGCTCGGCTTCAGCGAAGAGAGTATTGTGCAATATTGCGTGCGTCGCACACGGGGCTGGATGATTGCTGGCGGTTCGATCGAGATACTCAAGAACCGCATCGCCGAAGGTATTTTCGATCGGCGCTTTTCGCAGCGCCCTGGTTGAATTGTCTGCCGTGCACTTGTTCGGCAAAGCGAAGGGTGAGATTTCGCGGTGACGCTTATTGACACCAATGGCTGTGATCTTTACCGTCGATCAGGTAGGACAACACAAGTGGCGGTAATCAAGCGGTAACACGCCATTGTTAGCGTAGCTGAGGCTGTAGACAACCCAATCCACGAGAGGACACGCACCCATGAGTGAATTTGACGAGTTCGACGAAATAAACTATCCGCGCCCCTACGAGACAGGCTTTGGTGACATTCTGGAGCGCGCCATGTCGCGCCGCGATTTTCTCGGTGCAACTGCCAAAATGGGCGCCGCGTCTTTCGTGATGTCGACCGGCCTGCTGGCTTCCACGACCGCTCGCGCCGACTCGCCATCGATGAGCTTTGAGGCAGTTAAAGCCACCTCGGCCGATGCGATTACGCTGCCGCCGGGCTATGAATCACAAGTACTGGTACGCTGGGGCGATCCGCTTTGGAGCGCTGGCAGCGAGTTCGATCAGGCCACCCGCGGCACAGGCGAGAGCCAGGAGATGGCGTTCGGTGACAACTGCGACGGCATGATGTTCTATCCGCTGTCGGACACCTCCGGTGTTATGGCGGTCAACAACGAGTATACCAATCGAAACATTATCAGCCCTGACGGTATCAACACTGCTGACGACGTGCGCAAGGGCAAGGCCGCACACGGCGTCAGCGTGTTTGAAGTGGCGATGAAAGACGGTCAGTGGCAGGTGGTGATAGACAGCCAGTACAACCGCAAGTTCACCGCCGATGCCGAGATGGAAATCACCGGTCCGGCGCGCGGTGACGCACTGATGAAGACGGCCGCTGATCCAACCGGGACAAAATCGCTGGGTACCTGGAACAACTGTGGTAACGGCACCACACCTTGGGGCACTTATCTGGCGTGCGAAGAGAATTTCAACGGCTATTTTGGCTCCACCGACGAGGCGAACGAGCCCACCGCGATGCAAAAGCGCTACGGTGTCGGCAACAAGGACTGGAAATACAACTGGTACAAGCACGATGCGCGCTTTGATATCAGCAAAGAAGCCAATGAATGCAATCGCGCCGGTTACATCGTCGAAATCGACCCGATGGATCCGACCAGCACACCCAAAAAGCGCACCGCGCTAGGTCGCTTCAAGCACGAGAACGCCGCGGTCGTGATCGCCGATAATGGCCATGCAGTTGCCTATATGGGTGACGATGAGCGCGGTGAGTACCTGTATCGCTTCGTCTCAAAAAACAAATACGAAGAGGGCAACGACGCGGCCAATCGCGATCTGCTGGAAGAAGGCACCCTCTACGTAGCGAAATTTGGCGAAGCCGATGCCAATCTCGCGGGCAAGGGTGAATGGGTTGAGCTCACCCACGGCAAGAATGGTATCGATGAGGCGGCAGGCTTTGCCTCACAGGCAGAAGTCTGCATTCACGCGCGCCAGGCTGGCGATGTCGTTGGTGCCACCACCATGGATCGCCCCGAATGGGTGACAGTCAACCCGACCGGCAGCGATGTCTACTGCGCGCTGACCAACAACAAGAATCGCGGCAAGAAGCCCAATCGAGGCGGTGTTGAAACGCCGGCGGGTGGTCCTAACCCGCGGGTCGGAAACCTCTATGGTCAGATCGTGCGCTGGAACCCGGACGGTGGGGACCACACCGCTGCCGGCTTCGATTGGGATCTGTTCGCCATGGCGGGCAACCCGACACTGCACAGTGATCTGAACGCCGGGTCATCCAACATCGATGAGAACAACATGTTCAACTCACCGGATGGGTTGCTGTTTGACGCGGACGGACGGCTGTGGATTCAGACAGACGGCAACTATAGCAACGAGAAAGACTTTGCCGGCATGGGCAACAACCAGATGCTGTGTGCCGATGCCGCGAGCGGTGAGATTCGTCGCTTTATGGTCGGTCCGATTGCCTGTGAGGTGACTGGTGCTACCTGGTCGGCCGACAAAACGACCATGTTTGTAGGCATTCAGCACCCCGGCGAAAAGGAAAAGCCGTCGCACTGGCCGGATGGTGGCGACAGCGTGCCGCGCTCGGCCATTGTGGCGATTCGTCGCACCGATGGCGGCGTCATCGGCGCCTGATTGCAACCGTGAAACGGGCGGGGCGAATCTATCGCCCCGCCATTTATATCGCGGTGGCGATGACTCTTGCGCCGCCGAGATCGCGGGCGGCAATTCGGTCGACAAAAAATTCGTAGTTAGCGACGTACGTATCGTGGCGCTGTTGGCCAAATTTTGCGACTGTCTCGTGCGCAAGCGAGCGGAACATCTGCAAGCGCTGTTGCAAAATCTCGCGCCATGCATCCGACAGATCGATGATCTCATCCACGCGAAAGCCGGCTTCAGGTAACAGGCGGCGATAGTCGTCTGGACTGACGATTCGACTAGCGGCAAACGTGCTGGCAAATCGTTGTCGGTGTTGCTCGTTTAAACCGGCGCCTGCCGTCCAGTCGGTAAAACCCAGTCGACCGCCGGGTTTCAGTACTCGCCGGCACTGGAGCAGCAACGACTCGCGATCCTCGATGTGCAGAAATGCCTCCTGGCTGATCGCACAATCGAAACTGGCGTCGGGCTGTGGCAAGGCGCAAATGTTGGCCTGCGAAAAGCTGACCAGTTCATCCAGTTGCACACGCCGCGTCAATTCGTTCGCGCCGTCTACCCGCGACTGATTCAGATCGACGCCATGCACGGAGCAACCGCGAGTGGTGGCCAGATAGCGGGCCGGCCCACCCATGCCGCAGCACAGGTCGATGACTCGCGTATCGGCGTCGATCGACATCGCGTCTGCCAGTGCATCCACCGCCTCCAGTCCGCCATAGTGATCCTGATCCCAACGCCAGAGATCGCGTGCGGTCAGTCGATCGGGATCGAGGCCTGCGGCCTTCGCGCAGGACAGGATTTCGGTCAGGTTGATCGGGTGTTCGTCGTAGAACGTCACGATATCAATCGCGTTTTGCATTGTGTCCCCCGCGCGTTGCCGCATTGTAAGCGCTTACTATACCGGCACCGCAAACGCGCTGCATCGGCCACCATCGCTGGTCAAGTTACGGTGGCTAATTTACTATCAGCGCAGAGGAATACGAGTGACATCCATGAGCGAACAACTAACCCCGACAGACGACAGCACTGCGATGCTGGATGCGCTGATCGTCGGTGCCGGATTTGGCGGACTGTATCAGCTGCACTGCCTGCGTGATCGGCTCGGCCTGTCAACGCTCGCGCTCGAGGCCGGCGAAGGTGTCGGCGGTACCTGGTACTGGAATCGCTATCCGGGTGCGCGCTGTGATTCCGAGAGTCATGCCTACTGTTATTCGTTTTCACCGGAACTCACACAAGAGTGGGAGTGGTCAGAGCGCTATCCGGGGCCGGTTGAAATCTTGCGCTATCTGAACCACGTCGCCGATCGCTTTTCACTCAAATCGCACATTCGCTTCAACACGCGCGTGACAGCGGGAAACTACGATGAGCAGCATAATTGCTGGCAGGTGCAAACTGAAAGCGGCGAGCACTACCGGGCGCGTTATCTGATTACAGCGGTTGGCTGTTTGTCCAGCGCCAATGTGCCCGACATCGAGGGCTTGTCAGATTTTGCCGGTAATTGGTATCACAGTGGTCAGTGGCCACGCGACGGTGTCGATTTCAGTGGGCTGCGGGTGGGGCAGATAGGTACTGGCTCCACCGGTATTCAGGCCGCACCCGTCATTGCCGAGCAAGCTGCACACCTGACGGTTTTCCAGCGCACGGCCAACTACAGTGTGCCGGCACGCAATGGACCGCTGACTGACGAGGTCCGACGTCAGCAGCGTGCCGAAGCGCCAGCGATTCGCGACATCATGCATACCAATACCAACGGTCATCCGTGGACGATCGATCCGCGCAAGGCGCTCGACACATCTGCCGAACAGCGGCAGGCAATTTACGAAAAGGCGTGGCAGGTAGGCGGCTTGAAATTTCGCTCTGCGTTTGCCGATTTGCTGGTCAGCAAAGAGGCCAACGACACGGCGGCACGTTTTATTCGGGACAAGATTAGCGAGATTGTCGACGACCCGGAAACAGCGCGTGTACTGTCAGACATCGATCACCCCTATGGCGCCAAACGCCCGCCAATCGACACACACTACTTCGAGACATTCAATCGCGACAACGTCTCTCTGGTCGATCTCAAGCGCGAACCCATCGAGTGCATTACCGAGCGCGGTATTCGTACAGCCAGTCGGGAGTACGAAATCGATGCGATTTTCTTTGCCACCGGCTTTGACGCAATGACCGGCACCTTGCTCCGCATGAATATCACCGGCCGCAACAACTGTAAGCTGGCCGACGCCTGGTCTGCCGGGCCGAGCAACTATCTTGGATTGCAAATCGCGGGGTTCCCGAATCTATTCACCGTTACCGGTCCCGGAAGTCCGTCCGTGTTGTGCAACATGCCAGTGGCGATCGAGCAGCATGTCGAATGGATTACTGACTGCATCGATTACATGAACACACACGGTAACCAGGTAATCGAAACCACTGACGAGGCGGCCCAGGGGTGGGTGGCAGAGGTCAATGCAGCGGCTGGCGCAACCTTGCTTGCGGATGTCAAACACTCCTGGTATCTCGGCGCCAACGTACCCGGCAAGCCGCGCGTATTTATGCCCTATGCCGGCGGCATGGCGCGGTATCGGCGTATCTGCGATGAAGTTGCAAGCGATGGTTATCGGGGATTTGTCTTTAAAGCGTGACAATGTTGATGTTGTAGCACTAGTGGCCACGCGCGTCGCGATGAGGCCCCCCATCATTCTGTCAAATAAGAAAAAGGAGCCGATGCAACGGAGGCAGGATTAGGTGATGGCATATCAATTGATTGAGTAACCAAAGTGAATGTCATCAGTGGCTTTCACAGCGGAGATTCAACCAAAGGAAATTGCACCCTTGCAAAAAACTATCCACGCTTTACACCGCTTGCTGCCCGTACTGTTCAGTGCAACGCTTATTGCCTGTGGTTCATCGCAAAGCTCTTCAACTGGCGCGAGTGGTAGTGAAGACCTGTCGGCTCAGCTGAACGCGGCGGATAACGATTCCGCGGACGACAATCAGCTTGCAAGTGATATATCGTCTGATCGTACAGTCATTGTAGTGCGAGCGGACGATGATGCGGTTGACACATCCGATGATACATCCCTCGGTCAGGCGAATGCTGATGACACGCAGCCTGAGCAGGCTGATGATTCCGCTGTCATTGCAGATAACCAAACTCTCGACAATGCCGATCAAAGTGGCGCGGCTGACGCGTTGGACGATGGGGAGTCACCGCTGCCTTCCGACCCGGATACGACAGCAGCCGATGAGGTAGACCCGGTCACTGTTGATGACGACGTTGCTGATGGCGACACGGCGCTTGAGCAGGACGATGACGCAACCGCGGCTGCCCAGGACGACATCACTGATACGGTTGACACTGCTCAGGATAACGGAACGGTCACTGCTGACTCTGAACACGACGACGATACAAGCACAACTGACGCTGCCCAGGATGATAGCGCGGACACTATTGATGCTGCGCAGGATAGCGACGCTGACACCGGCGACACTGTGCAGGATGATCCCACCGACGCTACGGACCAAAGCGACGCCGAGCCGGCGGATGCTGCAGATGAAACGAACATAGACGATGCCGACGATCCCGAGCAAGATGAACCGCAGCCGACGCTACAGTTTGATGGATTTGCTTCGGGGACGTCTCAGATCGTTCTGGATTGTGCCAATGAGTTGCCTTGCACCGTCAGCGATGCAGATGGTGCTGTTTCCGTGGTAGTGGAAAACGTCTACCGCCATCCGAACACTCGCCGACTGGCCATTGCAATGACTTTTACGACAAACCGCGACACTACGCTGCGGTGGGACAATGGCACCACCGCCTCTGACAATATCGCGACGACCTACTACGGTACTGACCGGGAGTTGCGGAGCTTTTTGCAGCACGATCGGGACAACGATGTAGTGACCCTGTTGGCCGGCACCACCTTGTCGATGGTGCAGCATTTTCGCGAAAGGCCGCTGGATGCTGCGGTCTCGATGGCGCACTTCGATACCGGTTATACCGAGGCCGGGGTTCGCACTGCGTTGAGGTTTTCAAACCTGCCATTGGATCCGGTGCTTGGCGACATTGTGGATTGTAATTTTCAGATGCCCTGCGCCTGGGTGTCGATTGACGAGTCTTATTCGGTCAACGTAGTGAAAGCGAGCGGTTTGTGGCAGAGCGGTCGGCTACGGATTGACTTTGAAGTAGGGGCGTTTATCGGTCTGGATTTGCATGTGTACAGTTCCGACTCGGTGGTGGGCAATGACGGATCGGTTTTTAAACCGCGAACCCATAGCCTGGGTAGTACGTCGGACTATCGGGAATTCACCGAGACTCTGGTTGAGCGTGGGGTGCTGCGCGGCTATCAGGATTTCAGGATCAACGCCGAACGACTGGCGACCTCGCTTTTGCAAGTTAAGCTTGGGATGAGCAGTGTGCACGCCCCGGCCGCCGGTTCACCTGTCTTTAAAAATCTGCCGCTGGAATAGCGAACTCATTTCCGGCAATCAATTGTCGTTGTCGGGCATACCGTGCTTTCTGGCTCGGACTTTTCCCCACGGGACGAGAATTTCCCCTGAGTAGTTCGGGCTAGGAAAACGCGGGTGGCTCGCGC
>CAZNIS010000051.1:19428-29893 GCA_964573105.1 uncultured Granulosicoccaceae bacterium | reverse complement strand
GGGACGAGAATTTCCCCTGAGTAGTTCGGGCTAGGAAAACGCGGGTGGCTCGCGCCACGGCATATCACTGGGAAGATCGCAGCTGACCCGGTCTTTAAATTGCGCGTTGCGCTTTTCCAGAAATGACGATATGCCCTCGCGCGCATCGCTGGACTGGCCGCGCGACTGTATGGCTCTGCTGTCCAGTTTGTGCGCCTCCATCGGATGATCGGCGCCGCTCAACTGCCACATCATTTTGCGCGCAAGAGCAACCGACACCGGGGCGCTGTTGTCAGCAATTTCGCGCGCCAGTTCGTAACTTGCATCCAGCAGTGCGTCGGGTTCGTGAACAGAGCGCACAAGTCCGCGTTGCAGGGCTTCATCGGCATTGAAAATTCTGCCTGTGTAGAGCCATTCGAGCGCGGTTTGCATGCCGACCGCGCGTTGCAGGAACCAGCTCGACGCGGCCTCCGGCGTGACGCCGCGGCGCGCAAACACAAAACCAAATCTGGCCGTGTTGGATGCCAGGCGAATATCCATCGCCAGCTGCATCGTTACGCCAATGCCGACTGCCGGACCGTTGATCGCGCCAATGACGGGCTTCAGGCTGTCGAACAGACGCAGGGTCACGATGCCGCCGCCGTCGCGGTAGATATCGCCGACGCGCAACTCCTCGCGCGCGGAGTCCTGACGACTTTTAAAATCGAAGGTATTGCCACCGGATGATAGATCGGCACCGGCGCAAAAGGCGCGCCCGGCGCCTGTGAAGACGACAACTTTCACTTCATCGTCTGCATCTGTCTGATCCAGTGCGGCACAAATTTCGTTGCGCATCACCGGTGTGAAGGCGTTGAGTTTTTCCGGTCGGTTAAGGGTAATGGTAGCGATGTTGTCGGCCACCGAATAGTCGATTGTTTCAAACGATTGTTGCAACGGGGTTTCCTCTGTTTGTCGTGCGCTTACCGCAATGCCAGATTGATTCAATACCGGCGTCGATATAGTCGGCGGGGTAAATCAGCTGTCGACGTTTTTCAATCTGAACGGGCCGTCCGGCAATTCGAGGCGCGCGGCGACCGCTGCTGTGGCGATAACCGTAGTGGTACCATTATCTTCATCGACGACGTTCAAACCGCCGTGCTCTGCATTGACACTGACCGTACCATAGGGAATTTGTGCTGCGACGAGCTGATGGTCGATTTGTTCGGGCTTTTGCACCCCGATGGTGATTTCGACCTGCATCTCGCTATGGTCGATTTTCAGTGAGCGAAAGAGAATCAGTGAACTGTGGTGAAGGGCGTCCTGCACCGCACGCACGGCAGCCTTGGTGTAGTCCTCTCCGTAGAGATCGTTGCCGGTGCCGAGTTCCAGGATGATACGTTTCAGGCTCATGCCGACACCTCATCGTCATCAGTCAAAATATCCAGATAGACAATGGCAGCGGCATTGGCGACGACGGTGGTCTCGGTGCCGGCGTCATTGGGTATATCCAGTCCGCCTGCTACCGCGCGCACCTTGGCGACACCATAGGGCAGCACCTGTGCGACTGCATCGAGATCGACGCGTTCGGGCCTGGCCACACCGATTTCCACCTCGACCTGCATGTCATCGCGCGAGTAGCCCAATGCCGGTGCGACGCTTAGCGAGTTGTGCCACAGTGCATCGCGCAGGGCCCGGATCGCCGCTTTGGTGTAGTCCTGACCGTGCAGGTCGGTGCCCATTCCCATCTCTACAGCGAGTCTTTTTCGCGCCATTGATTTCCCGAATTAATGTGAGATTACTACCAGTAGATTTGTGCCGTAAGCCTGCAGGTTTGCGTCTGCAGGGACAGTTTGAACATTGTGTTACAAATTTGCGCTCGTGGATGGCAGAAAATCTGCCGACACGCCCCATATAGTAATGGATGGTATGCGGTGCGACTAGCAATCCTGCGTTTGTTCAGCCAGCAGCAAGGCTGATTGACCGAACGTGGCCAGGGTTGCCGCACGGTAGTGTGGCAGACGCGATCGGGAACCTATCATTGCCCATGCACTCTCGGAGAAAATGATGAAAAAACTTGCCCAGTCTATGCTGGTGGCAGCTTGTGTGACGGTCACGGCGTCCTGTGCGACCACTCGCAATATCGATACGAACAGCGAGGTTCACTACAACGCCAGCTATGATTTTTCCGACAAAAACAAAATCGTCGATCGACTCAGTGCCAGCCTGGTCGATTATGCCGCGCAAAATGCCGGCAAGCCGGTAGTCATCAGCTATGGTATTGGCAACGAGACCAGCGAGCACATCAACACCGGTGGCATCAGCGATGATATCCGGCTTGAGCTGATTCGATCCGGTCAGTACCAGCTACTCAACGAAGGTCAACGCTTCAATATTCAGGATGAAGCCGACTATCAAAAGACCGGTACCGTACCGGCGGCGGCGCGCATCGCGCAGGGCAGGCAGCTCGGCGCAGACTACATACTGGCTGGCACGCTGCGGTCGATCGTAAAAAAGCCGCCTGCCAGTATTCGTTTGATCAAGCGCAAGATGGTCTACTACAGCCTCAACCTCGAGCTCACTGACACCGAGACCGGAGCGATCGCCTGGGCTGATAAAGTCGAACTGGCGCGCGAGCAGTCACAGCCGATCATCGGCTGGTAATCATGAGTTCGATCGCGCTTGCCTGGGCGCGAGCCTGTGTGGCGATGCTTGCGCTGTCGCTGCTGGCAGCCTGCAGTACCCCGCTGGGTAAGGCACGGCTGCAGTATGCAGCCGGCGATGCCAAAGGGGCGCTGGCAACGCTGGGCGACGGCAGCGACATTCGCAGCCGCGACAAACTGCTTTTTCATCTGGAAAAGGGCCTGATCCTGCACGAGACCGGTGACTATGCCGGCAGCAATCTCGAGCTGCTGGCGGCCGCTGACTCGCTCGATCAGTCCAGTGTGATCAGCCTCAGTGGCGAGGCCACTGCGTTGCTCGCGAATGACTGGGCGCGCCGGTATCCCGGTGAATACAGCGAGCAGCTGTGGATCCACAGCTACCTGATGATGAACTTCCTCGCCATGGGACGCTTTGACAGTGCGGCGGTCGAGGCCAGGCGCGCTCTGGAAAAAATAGACGATAAGGCCGAGGTGCTGGCTGCGGATCATTTCACCCGCAATTTGATCGCGCTGAGCTTCGAGGCGGCGGGTCAGGTCAACAGCGCCTATATCGAATATCGAAAACTGGCCGAACAGTTGCCTGGGGCGTCGCTGAACAACACGCTGTTGCGACAGGCGCGTTTGCTCGGTTTTGCCGATGAGGCAAGACGCCTGAAGAAGGCCGGTGCCAGTGCTGATTCGGCTCGCCCGCCGGCCGAGCTGGTGCTGTTCATCGGCTCTGGCGATATCCCGGGCAAGATTTCCGGTTCATTGCAGATTGACTACGACGCCAGAGTCTCGTTCCCGCAATACCTGCCGTATGACAGCGAGCATCGGGTGCCGCGTATTCTGGTAGATGAGGTGGGTTGTCAGTGCGAGCCGGTCAGCACCACGAGTCTCGGTGCGCTGGCGCGAGCCTCGCTCAGCGCTCGCGCAGCTGGCGTCACCGCCCGGCTGGTCGCGCGCGCAGTGGCCAAGGATGCCTTTGCTGACAACATCGGAAAAAAAGACGAGGTGGCCGGCGAGATCGTCAAGCTGTTGCTTTTTGCGCTCGAAGAGGCGGACACCCGTGGCTGGCACAGTTTGCCGGGTTATCTGAGCCTGATTCGCGTGCCGCTGGGCAATGGTGCCACGACGGTGACCATCGGTGACCCCGAACAGCCGTTGCTCGAGATCGATGTCGCAGATTTGCCGCAGGGGCAATGGCGTTTCGTGCCGATCCGTCTCTAGCCTGCTCAGCCGGTCGCCAGTTGCGCGTCGTCGCCCGGCTGTGCCTGCAGCTCTGTTTCGAGAGAATCGATTTCGGCCTTAAGCTCCTGTAAATCTTCCAGCTGCTCTTGATATTGCAATTTTAGCTGAGCCAGTTTTCGTTGCGAATTGCCACCGAGCAGCCGGTGCACAACCTCCAGCAGCATCAGCGCTCGCATGGTTTTCATCAGCAGGCCGCGCATGCGGTAGACGCGCGTCATTTTGGCTACCTGTTGCAGGCGTGCGATTCGCGCGATACGCAACACGCGGATGCCGCGCAGGAACGAGATCAGCGGCAAAATAATGATCGCAAGGTCGATCCAGTGCGATTTAACATAGCGCAACTTGCGATCAGTCGCGCCCATCATAACGATGAACTCGGCGGTGAACGCAAGCCAGATCAAGCCGGTGGCGACGTGCAGCAACAAGCGCAGCGCGGGGGTTTCGGCGACCAGCTGCCCCATACCAAATTCAACCAGTAGCACCGGCAGAATCAACAACGCCACCACTAACATAGGCTTGCTCAGTGCACGCTCGAGTTGCCGGCTAAGCGCGCGCCCCGGCTGCTGCCAGCCCAGCCGCGGCAGCCAGATAGATCCGTTGTGCTCCGGGGAGATGACAGCCATCCGCAGTGGTGGCACGAGGCAGACGACGAGGCGTCTGGCCCGGCTGCGTGAGCTCTTGTCGAGCAACTGTTCAGCAATGAACACAGGCCAGATTGCCAGCAGGAGAATCAGTGCGGCCGATTGCACCGCCTGCAAAACGCGGTCAATCGCTGCCGCACCAGCAGTTTCGCCAGTCGCGCCAATTGGCTCAAGCGACATCTGCGCTGTGATCAACAGGGCAATCATCGCGAGGAAAAACAAACTCAGCGCGAACATGTTTCGCGCATGTGTATGCTCTTCGTTTGAATGATGCCGCTCTGGCGTACTGCTGTGTGGCGTTGTTTTCACGATTCTGGCCCGATCCGGTTGGCACAGTTAAGGCGGTGGTGCGTGCGCGTGTCTCGCGGCAATGCCTGTGTGCAACAGCCTGTGTTTTTGTGGTTATTATTGGCGATGCTGCAGACGGCCACTGTCACGGCTGATCGCAGCCAAACTTGAGCGATAAACGTCGTCACCACTGCCATTCGAGAGCCCGTTCACCCTTGCCAGTACCACAGTCTGTTTCAACACTGCCCGTATGCGAGGCGCTCGATCCGCTGGGCGCGGCGCTGGCCGAGACCGGTTGCGCGGTGTTGCGCGCGCCACCCGGTGCCGGCAAGACCACCGTGGTGCCACTGTCGCTGCTGGATGCCGAATGGCTGGGCGGGCAGAGCATCCTGATGCTGGAGCCACGACGGCTGGCGGCGCGCCACGCCGCGCTTCGTCTGGCGCAACTGCTGGGTGAATCAATCGGGCAGACGGTCGGACTGCGCATTCGCCACGAGCGGATCGAGAGCGACGCCACGCGCATCCTGGTTGTCACCGAGGGGGTGCTGACGCGGATGCTGCAGCACGATGCCGAACTGACTGGCGTCGGTGCGGTACTGTTTGATGAGTTTCACGAGCGCAGCCTGCACGCTGATACCGCCCTGGCGCTTTGCCTGCAGGCGCGCGAGGTACTGCGCCCGGATCTGCGTTTGCTGGTGATGTCGGCCACGCTCGACACAGGCCCGGTCGCCGCGATACTCGACGATGCACCCGTGATCGTAAGCCGCGGGCGGCAGTTTCCGGTCGATACCCACTATCTGCCCGATAACCATCCCGTCGTCGAACTGCGCGATGTCGCTGCTTTTGTCGCGCGCAAAATCACCGAACTGGTGGCCGCTGAGAGCGGCAGTCTGCTGGTGTTTTTGCCAGGTGCGGCCGAGATTCGCAAAACCGCCGAGCTGCTCGCGCAATCGCTGGGCGATGTCGAGCAGATTTCAGTCTGCCCCTTGTATGGCGAGCTCGATGCCAAATCGCAGGCCGCCGCCGTTCACCCGCCAGCGCCCGGGCAGCGCAAAATCGTGCTCGCAACCAATATCGCAGAAACCAGCCTGACCATCGAGGGCGTGCGCGTAGTAATCGATAGCGGCCTGATGCGTGAGAATCGCTTTCACCCCGGCAGTGGCATGAATCGCCTGCAGACCGTGTTCGTCAGTATAGACTCGGCCGACCAGCGGCGTGGGCGCGCCGGGCGCACCGAAGCTGGCGTGTGCTACCGGTTGTGGACCCGGACTCGCCACCAGCGCCTTGACCCACAGCGTCGCGCTGAAATCCTCCACAGCGATCTGTCCCAGTTGATGCTGGAGCTCGCCTGTTGGGGAGTGCAGGACCCATCAGAGCTGAGCTGGCTTGATCGGCCACCGCAGGCGGCAGTAGCGCGCGCGAATGCCGGGCTTATGCAGTTGTCAGCACTCGATGACACCGGGCGAATAAGCAGTCACGGTCGGCAAATGGCAGCGCTTGGTATTGAACCCCGACTCGCACACATGGTGATCTCGGGGGCGCAGTTTGGAAGCCTCGAGTCTGCCTGTCAGCTTGCTGCAGTATTGTCCGAGGCCGATTTTCTGCCGCGTTCGGCGGGTGCCGATCTGCAGCTTCGCATCGACGCGCTGGCGTCGGCGCGCAACGCTCGGGCGGCTCGGGTTCGCACGCTGGGTAAACAACTACGTGAGCGCGCGCGCCGGCTGCAGCAAGTCAGCGACCGCTCGGTACAGCCACCTGACACCGGCGCGCTGCTCGGCTTTGCCTACCCCGATCGAATCGCCATCGCCCGCAAGGGGCGTGGCGATTTTCTGCTCGCCAATGGACGCGGCGCACAGTTGCCCGAGGAAGATGCGCTGGCGCATCAGCCGTTCCTGGTGGTGGCGGATCTTGACGACGCCGCGCGCAACGCCAGAATCTATCGCGCCACAGGTATCGAGGAAGATGACATCAGACAGCACTTTGCGCATCTGATTAATCGCGAGGAGCAACTTAGCTGGAATCAGGATCGGCAACGCGTCGAGGCGCAGGCAACAGAATCGCTAGGGGCGATCCAGCTGGCTGCACAACGCCTGAACGACCCCGATCCACATCAGGTCAACGCCGCGCTGATCGATGGCATACGGCAAACCGGATTCGATTGCTTGCCATGGCGTGAACAGACGCTCGGGCTGCTGGCCAGAGTTAACTTTTTACAGCGTGTGAAAGGCGATGCCGACTATCCCGATGCGCAGCGCTATCTACGCGATCTGGATCTTCCGGATCTGACGCGCGACTGGCTGATCGATAATCTCGAACAGTGGCTGCAACCGATCCTGACCGGGCAGTCCACGCTTGCCGCATTGCGCACGCTGAAACTGCATGCCGCGATAGAAAGTCTGATCGACTGGCAGACACGCCAGGCGCTGGACAGTTTGACACCGGATAGTGTCGTGGTCGCCAGTGGCACGACGGTACCGATCGACTATCAGGCGCAGCCCTGGCCAATACTGGCGGTTCGCGTACAGGAGGTGTTTGGCATGCAGACGACACCGGCCGTGATCGACGGCTCATTCGCACTGACAATGCAGTTGTTGTCACCAGCGCACCGGCCGGTACAACTTACCCGTGATCTCGCCGGTTTCTGGCGCAGCAGTTATACCCAGGTACGCAGCGAACTGCGCGGTCGCTACCCGAAACACTATTGGCCCGAAGATCCGCTGACCGCACAGGCCACCAGCGGCACCAAAAAGCAGATGGCCAGTGCCAGCCGGCAGCGTTGACGAATATGGGGGCGCCCAGTAGTCTGCGAAGGCAAAAGAAGATAAACACGGGTCAGCAATGAGTATTTCGCGCAGGTCGTTGATTAAAGCCGCGGGTGTCGCGGGCGTTGGACTGGTGACGGGAAAAGCCAGCGCCGACGACGACGCAATCAAGGTCGGTAGTCTGCTGGATACTTCGGGCATCTTCCAGTTGTACGGACGCCCGATGGACAAAGCCGTGACACTCGCGATAGAAGAGACCAACGCCATGGGTGGCCTATTGGGACGGCCACTGCGAAAAGTTGCCTACGACACCCGGTCAGATATCGGGCTGTACACCGAGTTTGCTAAAACGATCGCAGCGCGCGATGAGGTCGATGTCGTTCATGGTGCAGTACTGTCGGCCGCGCGCGAGGCAATTCGCCCGATCCTGCGCGAATCGCAGACCTTGTATTTCTACAACACACAGTACGAGGGTGGCGTCTGTGATCGCAATATTTTTTGTACTGGCATTACCCCGGCTCAGCAGACAGAAGTGCTGGTGCCTGCGGCGATCAAGCGCTGGGGCAAAAAAATCTGTGTGCTCGCTGCCGACTACAACTATGGTCATATAACCGCCCGGTGGATTGAGGAATACGCGCGGCAGAACGGCGGTGAAGTCCTGTCTACCGAGTTCTTTGCGCTCGATGTTGCAGACTTCAGTGAATCTATCGCGAAGATTCAGGCCCTGAATCCGGATTTTGTCGTATCAGTGCTGGTGGGTGGTGCACATCTATCGTTCTACCGTCAGTGGGCGGCAACCGGCCTGAACCAGCGCGTCCCGCTCGCCTCCACCACAATGGGGGCCGGCAATGAGCACACCGCCCTAACCCGGGAAGAGGGCGATGGCATCATGATGGTCTACAGCTATTCCAGGCAGCTCGACAGCGGTGGCAACCGTGCGTTTTTAAAGCGCTGGAAAAATCGCTTTGGCACCATTGATGATCTACACGAACTCGCGGTTGCCACCTATCAGGGCGTGCATCTATGGGCGCAGGGCGTGCGAGCCGCCAAGTCGCTGGAGCGCGATAAGGTGATCGAGGCACTGGAGTCCGGTGTGCGCCTGCAGGGTCCGGTTGGACGGGTGTCGCTCGATGCGAAAACGCACCATGTGATCACACCAGTACATCTGATTGAAGTGGCAGATCAGAAGATGAATGTGGTGGAGAGTTTTGGTGAGCGACAGCCGGTTGATACGCAGGCAGTGTGTGATCTGGAGGCTAATCCGGATGATACCGCGCAGTACGAAATCTAGGGAATAGACCCGCTTGATACTACCGGCAGGGACATGATGGAAACTTTTCGTACCCGATTCGGTTGTATTGAGTCGGGTTTGGCAAGTCAGGTGAGAAAGCGCTTATACGGGTGAATCCTGTATATCTGCTTAAAGCCAGCAGGTCGATTCAATCGGTTGCTGGTTGATTGCGAAGGATTGTTATCTCAGTTTGGAATAATCGTTAAATCAGTTAACCTGTTACCTCCTGTGATTCGGGTTAACGCTGTTTTTGGGGTACGCTGTGCATATCGTATTAGGTCTTCTTGGTACCGTCGTTACTATCCTCGTATTGCTCAATCGCCTCGCAGATGCAGGCATTGATCTCGGTGGACTCAATCCATTCTTGTGGAGCCGTCGGCGTAAGTGGAGAAATCAGTACGAAGGCAACCCGATCTTCAAGATTGAAAACCCGCTGGATGCAACAGCCATACTGCTGGTGGCCGTTGCGAAAGCTGATGGTGATATGACCACTGAGTCGAAGAAATTGATTCTGGACATTTTCGAAAACGAATTTAGCCTTGCAAAGAAAGACGCAGCAGGGCTGTTGATTTCGAGCAGTCATCTGCTGGGTGATGGCAATGAGCTGAGAACTAAGCCTCAACAGTTTCTGGCACCGAGTAAGAAGAGTTTTAGTCAGCCGCAAATCGATAGCGCGCTGTCTCTGCTTGAACGAGTATCGCAGCAAAACGACTCGGCTCACCCCAATGCGATTGAATTGATCGCGCAGGTCCGATCTGAACTGGAGATGCCGGCAGGGCCAACGGGCACCTGGGGTTAAGTATTGAGGTCTTGCCAGTGTGATTTGCAACCACTAGGTTTTTTTATTCGTTTCTGATCTGCAAGCTAGAGCCCACTATGGATCTGACGTTGCAAACAACTCGACTTCGCCTAGCGCCACTGGACAGTTCTGATGTTGATGTATCGATTGCCGTTTTCAGCGATCCCGAAGTAGCCAGATTCGTTGGTGGCGTGATGCGTCCGGAGGATATTCGTCGCAAAATGTCCGATTGGACAAAACGCGGCGCAGATGGATCGATCGGTATCTGGTCGATAGCAGACCGATTCAGCAATGAGAAGTTTGGCAGTGTTTTTTTGTTGCCAATGCCGATCGACAAAGACGATACCGATTACGATCTTGTGATCCCGAATAAATTCCCGGATGCTGATATTGAGATTGGATTTTCGCTGAAGCGCTCGGCATGGGGGTGTGGTTACGCCACTGAAGCTTGTTCTCGACTGGTGAGATTTGCCTTTGAGCAGACGTCATTGAACGAAATTTTCGCATCGTTCCATGACGACAACTTTGCATCCAGGCACGTGCTTGAAAAGTCCGGTTTTATTGATAGAGGGCGTATGTGGTGTTACGGGGAGGATGCGCCGTGTTATCGGATTACGCGGGAGGAGTGGTGTGAGAGGGGAGAGGGTTTGTTGAGTTGATGTTGCCTCGCTTACGCGTCGGGTTACCTGTGGTTGCGTTTATGGGTGGTGTTGGGGCTTGTGGTTGGTTGATGGGTTGGTGTTTCCTCGCTTACGCGTCGGGTTGCCTGTGGTTGCGTTTGTGGGTGGTGTTGGGGCTTGTGGTTGGTTGATGGGTTGGTGTTTCCTCGCTTACGC
>CAZNIS010000051.1:0-19328 GCA_964573105.1 uncultured Granulosicoccaceae bacterium | reverse complement strand
TACGCGTCGGGTTGCCTGTGGTTGCGTTTGTGGGTGGTGTTGGGGCTTGTGGTTGATTGATGGGGTGGAGTTGCCTCGCTTACGCGTCGGGTTGCCTGTGGGTGGAGTCAGGGCTTACGCGTCGGGTTACCTTGGGGGCTTTTTTTGATCGGGTGTTAGTCGATCAATTCGAAGTGTGCATCTACGGTTTTGTGGTTGTTGATGTCGAGAATATCCTGTGGGCAGGCTGACATGACTGCGATGCAGTCGAGTTCGGCGCGCCACAGCACGTAGTCGCCAGGTTGGCTCAGCGGGGCGTCGAAGGAAAGGGCGCCGTCGGTCTGCCAGGGGATGTTCATGAAGAGGTTCATCGAGCAGGGCGTGAATGGCACGGTGTAACCCAGTTGCAGCAGGGCGGCGTGCATGTTGTCGCGGCAGTTGTCGTGATAGCCGTTGCAGCCGAGCAATCCGTAGCGTTCGTTATCGCAGGGCGCTATAACGGTGTCGTGTCGACCTGGAGAGGTATCTTCCTCGAGGGTCATGATCGCGCGGCGGCGATTGCTATAGAGGTGATCGCCAACGTCAGGACACAGCTTCAGCCAGGTTGCGCGACATTGCTCCATGCCACTGTATTCGCTTAGCTGGTTGGCGACAAAAGCCCAGAAGTCCACGACCTGATGACCGTGGGTGTTGATGATTTTAAGGGCCTGGCCGGCCTGCACGTGAACGGCAACGCCACGGCGTGCCGGGATAGTTTGAAGTGCCATGTCCTGCTCCGGGAATGCGTTCCCGGATTCTCTCAGAAACGGCTCGCTACGACACGCCCGTCCTGCCACAGTCGGTTCAATTGCGGAGAAGCAATACCGGGTCGCTGGCAGAGCCGACGCGGTCGGTGTCGACACCGGCAGCCTGCACAATATAGAAGCCTGCATCCGGGTTGCTGCGCGGCATCTGCACGGTCAGTTCGGCCGCACCTGATGCGTCGAGCGTGATCAGGTGCTCTTGCACTGCAATGATGGTGTTTGGCTCGAACGGGTCGATGTCAAAACCGCCGTCCGGGGTGCCGGCCAGATACAGCCCGGCCTCTGACACAAACAGCTGAACCTCTTGCATGGGGTGCCCGCTGATCCGCACGATTTGCTGGTCCTGATCGATCAGCGACGGGTTCGCAACGCCCACGACGGAAACCACCGGGACGGCCGGCATTTGCCTGCGCAGCTTGATTTGCGATGCGGTCTCACTGCCGGGGGTGCCGAACAATCGGCCGCTTTCGCTGCTGCCATCACCAAATGTTACGGTGATTGTCGCACCGGCGATCTCAAAGCCGGAAATGCTAGCGGCGTGTCGGTCACCTGGTGGTGCGACACCGCGCACATTGGCAGGGTCCAGATCGATCGAGAAGGTCACTTCCTCGCCGGGTTGAAAGTCATTGAACACCATCTGCATTTGATCGTAGCCGCCGGCGTTATCAGCGCTGAACTGTCGCGAGGCATAGCCGGTTTCGAATGCGCCAGTGTCGATGGTTAAATCCTTGAACGCGCTGTCGCCTGCGGTACCCAGTGGATCGAAAACGATGTCAGTGATGGCGGCGCTCGACAGATCGATCGTGATGCTGGTGATGGTGGCGACGGCGGAGAGGTTACTCAGCCTGAATGATCCCGCGCTATAGGTGCTGGCACTGTCCAGTGGCGCTGCGGTCTCGACCACGAAGTCAGCTGCAGCGCTCTCATCTGTACCCTGTGCCGGGCCGGTATCGACCGGGTCTGTCACGGTGATATCGATGGTTTTGAGCGTGTTCAGCACGCCGTCCTGCACGCTGAGCTTGATTTGATAGTTGCCCTGTTGACTAAAAGATACTGTCGTGGACGCTTGGTTCTGACTGCCGAAAAACGCTTCTCCCGGGCCGGATATGGCACTCCACCAGTAAAACAAGACGCCATCCGGCAGGCCATCGTCCTGCGCGTCGGCAAACAGCTGTAGTGTTTGATTGAGTGCGAGGGTGTCGTCGGCCGTAACGATCGTCGCCTCGGGGGCCTGGTTGGCGCTCGACAGCACACTCACGGTGAGTTCGTCTGTTTCCGTCAGGTTGCCGGCCTGCGCCGTTAGCTGCAGCGTGTAGTCCCCTTCGAGCGGGAAGCTGACACTGGTTTGCGCGCTGGTCGGATCGCTAAAGGTTGCGTCCTCCGGTCCATCCAGTGTGGCCCACTGCAACGCTGCAGACTTGCCGCCAGAGGACTGGTGATTGATGCTGGCGCTGATGCTCAAGGTGTTTGGCAAAGTGATTTGCGCATCGGCGCCAACGTCGACGCTAAGACTGTCGCCACCGACGACGATGACGGTGGTCGGGCCGTTATCCGGATCGGGCTCGCTTGGGCTGTTTTCCGGCGATTCTGTCGGGGTGGGCCCGGTGCCGGCGGGGATCAAAGAGGCGTCGTCAGTGAACAGCAATTTGTCCAGCGTGATCGACTCGTCGCGCGCTCGCAGGATCGTGCTTATCGTCTGCCCGGCCAGCACCTCGAGTGTCGCGACCCGTTGCCATTGCCAGGCCAGGGTAAATTGAGCGCTGGCGGGATCGAATGACGCTTCAGCAGACGACAGGCTGATATCCACGCCGCTGCTGGTTCGGTACTGACTGCCGCGCAGCCAGAGGTAGCGGGTGCCGCTCTCGGCAAAAGTGACATCGTAGGCCAGATCAGGTATCGCGGTGCCGCTGCCGTCAAGCTTGATCGCTGTGCCATCGCTGCCAGAGGCTTCGATCGAATTCCAGAACAGACCATTGATGCCAGCGGCGCTGTTGCTTCGAGTCCAGTTCTCAGCCTCGACGACGGTCAGTCCGCCTTCTTCAGTGTAGGTAAATCCGTTGCTGCCTGAAGAGCATGATGTCAGCAACAGTATGCCGGTCAGGAGTGATGCGACTCTCATTCGATGTTCCGTGTTGAGGTTCGGCTCATTAAGCTGTCGCGCGGTCATATGAGGCCGTTGCGCTCGTCGGTTTCCGACACAGCTATCGGCCGCTGCACGGGATTCGCCAGCATCGGTACGGGTTGCAATGCTCAATCCGCACGATTTTCGCGATTCAATTCGCAGATAAAGCCGCGTCGCCGGCTGATTGAGCTGAGCCGACTGTTTTCGCAGTCGCCGGCAAATGTTAAATCCGCACGATTGTTTTCAAACCCTGTTTCAGTTCCCGGTATATGACGGCGCTTGCGTTTATCGTTTGGCGTTACATTTCCTGACAGTATCAATGCTGGTTGTTTGCAACACTGTCGCGGTCTACAGCGTTGCTGGCCCTGGCGGGTATTCATCCCGGCAGGGGGCAAAAGTATGAGGAGCAAATTCCATTGAACGATTTAACCAAAGTGGGCCTGGCGATTGGCGTCGCTATGCTGCTGGTGCTCGGCATGATGTTCAAAAACGAGCCCGGCAGCTATGGCACCGGGCTTAAAACGACCTTGCAGCAAAGCGAGCAAGCGGTTGACACGCTGCGCGCAGATTTAGATCTGAATGTTGGCAAAGTCGCCGCTTTGCAGGCCGATCTCGACAAGAACAGCGAGACTGTCGCGTCACTGCAGGCAGAGCTCAAGCAAAGCCAGGAGACCGTTGTGGCGTTGCGCTCGGATCTCGAAAACGCTGGCGCGAAGAGTGAGTCACTGAGCCTGAAACTCACAGAATCTGACAAGCAAAATACCGAGCTGAACGCACGACTGGCATCGATCAGTGGCGAACTGGATACACTGAAGCAGCCGCAGCAAGCGGGGGCTGTCAACTCGCAGGATGCACAGACGCGCGTGGCGACGCTGGAACTTGAGGTCCAGGGGCTGCGCGATAAGCTGTCTGCCTCGGAAGCCAGCAGTCGCGAGATCATTGCCGGGCTGAACGCCCGCCTGCGCGCCAGCAATACGGCCACATCTGATGCACAAAGCGAACAGCTTCTGAACCGGATACAGGAACTTGAGGCTCGCGTCAGCCAGGCAGATGCGCTGGCCCTGAAAAACGACGCGAACAGCCAGGCAGCCGCATCTGAATTGAGCGAAAAGCTCTCTGCACTCACCGCGGATCGCGATGATCTGACGGCTCGGCTTGAAGCTGGCACAGCCGATCTTGAAGCAAAAAACCAGGCGCTTGCCAGTGCTGAGGCGACCGTCGCCACACTGCAGTCAGAACTCGACTCGACGGCCGCTGAACGTCAGGCAACCTGGGACGAGCTCAAGTCAACTGTCGCAAGGCTCGATGAGGTTTCCGCTGAACGCGACTCACTCGTTGAGCAAATGGCGACGCTTGAAAAATCCTCTGATGCGTCCGACAGCGCACGCACCGATTTGTCTGAACAGCTGCAGGCACTGGAATCCGGCAATCAGGCGCTGACTGAAAAAACTGCCACCTTGAGCGAGCAGATCCGGGTTTTGAGTGCTGCGCGCGATGAATTGCAGGTGAATCTCGATGGTGCGACTACGGCGCTTGAAACCGCTCGCGGTGAAATCGAGACGCTATCAGCTGATCGTGAGCGTTTGAGCGCCGCCCTCGATAGTGCCGGTCAAGGTGATCAGACAGTGGCACAGTCGCCCGCGACGGCCGCCAATTCCAGTGAAGATCTGATTGCCGCGCTGAATAATCAGTTTGCGGTTGCAGGGATCGACGGTGTCGAAGTCTATCCGCGCGGCAGTGGTATTGTCAGTGTGCGAGCGGGCAACAGTGAGATTTTCAGCCCCGGCAGCACGACTCTTTCACCCGTTGGTCGCGAGGTGCTGGCCGAGGTGGGCAAGGTGATGACAACGCTGCCGGACAGCCGGCTGCAGATCGAAGGCCACACCGACAATATCCCGATTGGCCGCGTGATGAAAGGTCTCTACGGCAGCAACTGGGATCTGTCCGTCGCCCGCGCGATGGCGGCCGTCAGGCACCTGGAGCGCCGTGTCGGTATTGGTGCCAATCGTCTGTCCGGTGCCGGTTTCGGTGAATTTATGCCGGTCGCCACCAATGATACGGCAGAAGGCCGCAGCCAGAATCGACGGATCGAGATCGTTGTCTATCCGGTTGAGCAGGCGCCCAACTAGCCCCTAGTCATTATCAAGCAGGCCGGCGCCCGCGCCGGCCGTGCGTGATTGCTCGCTGGATGGCACATACATCGCGGCAGCCAGCGAAAGTACGTGCTGCCACGCATCCGGATCGACGTGAATATCGCTGCCAGCCACAGTGCTGCCAGCCGATTCAGTTGCAGCAACCGCTGTCAATGTCAGTAAGTCCGGGTGAGATAACTCGGCCAGCGACTCAGTGCTTTGTACAACGCCGTGATGATAAATCCGGTAATCGACGCCGTCCGCCTCGCTCCTAATCGCCGCCAGCCCTGCCAGCAGCAACGGCACATCGCAATCCTGCAACGCAATCTCCCGACTCGTGTCGGCCGCCAGCAAATCCAGCGCGGATGGTCCGGCAAGCACGACGCGTGTATCGATAAATTCCGGTGGGTCGCCCTGTATCGTTGCACACGCGGGCAAAGCCGGTTCTAGCGCGGACAGCACTGCGCCGATTCCATCGGCGCCTCGGGCGGCGAGCCAGGCCCCGGCGACAGCGATTTCATCGGCCAGAGCGTTCGGTACACCACTGGCCCTGACAGCTTTCTGCAGCGCCGCTTGCAACTCGTTTGCCGAGCAGATCACGCCGTCGACTCAAGTACCGGCAACCACCAGTCGTCTGCGTTGGCATCCTGTAGATTCGTTGCCAGCGGCGCACCCTGACACAGCGTGATACGCGTCCAGCGTTCGGATTTCGGATCGAACTTGCTGGCGCCAAAGAATGACAGCTTACAGCGAAGCATGTCGATCGGCAGGCAGGTGTTCGCGATCAGATTGTCGCGAATTTCACCATAGGGATACTGCTGTAGCGTTTGCACGCGCTGCACAGCGAGCCGGTGCTGCGGGTGGCCGAGTAAGAACTCGGCGACAGTCACCGGCGTTTGCCGAGCGCGCAAGTCTCGATGCAGCGCTTGCACGCGGCGGGCGATATCCAGCGGTAGTTCCAGCTCGGCACCGGCCTCGGTGTGTCGATCACCGAGCCTGGGCTCAAGCTTTTCTTCCGAAACATACCAGAATTGTCCGGTTTGCTTGAGATCGTCAAAATCGATCGTGATAGCCCACTGGAAATCGTTCTCGATGGTCTGCAGCAAGTCGGTGGTACTTTGCGCGCTGCACAGCACCGATTCCCGATCACTGCTCATCTGTGCTGTCAGTTCGTCGATCAGATGTCCGTGTGGTTCCAGCACCAGCGCTACCAGTAGCTCCTGGCATTCAAGTGAACATTCTTGCGCCTGCGCGATGAGTCGGCGCCACGGCTGCGGCTGCTCCAGCCAGTGACGATCAACGGTGTCACAGATCGATTGAAACTCCGTCTTAAGCGTCTGGATTCTGGCTTGTTGTCGCGTGTCTTCCACATTCCACTGCTGCAGGTGCAATTGCGTGCGCGCCATCAGTGCCAGTGTTTTTTCGATCGTTGCAATATCTGAATGATCGATCGCATGCACTCGGGCAAGTGCAGTCTCGCGCGCTGTCATCCACTGATTGATCAATATCGGATGGCTGACCAGAAATGGTGCCATACCCAGCCCGGTGGAGTTGCCAACACCCAGGTAGCGTTTGAATCGCGTTGAGAGTGGCACGAAGTTGTCGGGGTTGCGCGCTTGTGCGACGTGTTCGACCAGATCATGTGTAAACCCGCGAATCATCCAGACGGTCAGCAGCTCAACGCGAAACGGACCGTCGAGGATTGCTCGATCCAACAATCGCGCGCGATCTGCAATGCCGAATTTGCCATTGCCATACACCGCCGTGGTGCGCATCAGGTAGCCGGTTTCAAGAATCATCTGTTCGTCCGGCTGCTGGCCACTCGCCAGACGCTCCACCACATGGCTAAACAATCGCACCGATTTATTCGCCCGGCTCAGCACCAGTTCACTGGGCAGAAAGCGACCGGCCTCCTGACGCGGGGTGTGTTGCGCCAGGCGCTGAAGATCGCTGTCATCGGGTATGCCATCGAACAGGTTGAACGTCGCATCCCAGGCTTCGGCGATCACGCGGTCAGTGCGCTGACTGTCGTCCAGTGCATGTGAGAACGCGATCAGGCTGTAGTCGCGCCCGTCCAGTCGAATGGTGTAAACGGCACACCCGTAGCCGTGTTCGTCGATCTCCCAGCGGGTGCGGGTGGGGCAGGCCCGTTGTGCTGCCAGGTCGCGCAGCAAAGAACGCAGAAAGCTGAGCCTGGTTGGAAAAAACGCACCGAGGCGTTCGAGTTTCATCACGCTCGACGGCGGGCGCAGCTTGGTTTGTGGCGGCGGCGCTGCGGTGGCGCTTGCGCTGCTCATGCGGCGGGCCCGAAAGAATCGTCATAGAAGCGCAGCCAGTTGCCGCCCATGATGGCTGCACAATCCGCGGCGTTGAAGCCCGCTTTCGCCAGGCCATCGCTAATATTGCCGAAGTGGCGATTGTCGGTAAACCAGTCTGGTTGTGGTGGAAAACCTGCGTTGCTGGCGCTGCCCTCACCGTAGTCCGTCTCTTTAGACCATCGGCCGTTGCGCATCCAGGTGACGACCGAGTCGGGCTGGTCCTGGCACAGATCAGAACCAATGCCCAGGTGCTCAACGCCATAGCGTTCAGCCGCCTGCGCTATCATCTGGCAGAAGTCTTCCAGTGTGCAGTTTGTGCCGTTGTTCAGGTGGTGCGGGTAGAGAGAAAAGCCGAGCATGCCGCCGCGCGCGGTCAGTGCCGAAATGACTTCATGCGATTTATTACGCAGCGCCGGGTGCCACCAGTGCGGGTTGGCGTGGGTAATGGCAATGGGACGCGACGACAGATCGATCGCCTCAAGGGTTGAGCGTTCGGCTGAATGACTCATGTCGATGACCATGCCGAGCCGGTTCATTTCGGCGATCGCCTGCTTGCCAAAGCGAGTAATACCGGGATCCTCGGCCTCGTAGCAACCTGTCGCGAGAAACGACTGATTGTTGTAGGAGAGCTGCATAAATCGGGCGCCGAGCGTGTAGCAGATCTCGATCAGGCCAATATCGTCCTCGATCGGTGAGGGGTTTTGAAATCCGAAGAAGATCGCGGTTCGATTCTCGCGCTGGGCGCGTCTGACGTCATCGCCACTGCGGCCCATAGATATATGTTGCGGGTAAATTTCGAACCAGCGATTCCACTGTTCGATATTGAGTACCGTTTCGCGAAAATTCTCGTGATAGGCGATGGTCACATGGATGCCATGTACGCCGCCGGCACGCATTTGTTCGAAGACCTTTTCGGACCAGTTGGCGTATTGCAAACAGTCTATGATCGGGGTGTCAGGCAAGATCGGTCTCCATCGCGACGGTCGAATGCCGACCACTTGCAGACAGGCTGCGCCGGGTGGCAGTGAGGTCGTTAATATCTGCCTAATTCAGATAATCTTCAACAGATTATTGTGTCGCGCTGCGCCGTCTCCTGAATACAATCCATGCCAATGGTGCCAGACTGATCCAAACTGTTGAACCCGCGCCCGGATCGACCGTGGGCGCGTTCGCCGCGCCGAGCGGAATTTGTGGCTCGACTGAAAGATCGTTGGCGATGCCAGTTTGCAGCATCTGCAATGCGGCGGCAGCGTTGAGCAGACCGCCGCCACAGGACAAAAAGCCGCACCCGGCTGCCTGATCGAGGGGGCTTGCGCTGTGGTAAAGCAGGTTGCGAATCTGCCCGGCATTCAACTCGGGCGATGCCGCTTTCAGCGCTGCAACTACCGCGCTGACATGCGCCCCGGCCAGGCTTGTGCCGTAGTGACTATTGTACGTATCACCGTTTGCAGCCGTCGTCTCGCCCGCATTGTCGGTGGTCAAAATGCCGTCCGCCCGATCTCCACCCGGCGCCAGTAGATCGACCGCGGCGCCGTAGGCACTGTAGGTGGCGCGCCTGCCCGAACGTGTCGATGCACCGACCGTCAGCACGCGATTACACGACGCCGGTGAGTGCGGGGTCTCATCCAGATCGACTGCGGTATTGGTCGATGCGCTGACGACGACAGCTCCCGCCAGAGTCACCTCGTCTATGGCGCGCTGCAGATCGACCGGGCATTGCCCGGCAAAGCCCAGACTAAGGTTAATCACCTGTGCCGGATGCGGGTTGTCGGGTACGCCGTCGATCGGCAGGCCCGCCGACCAGCGCAGACCGTCGATGAGATCCTGCACAAATCCTCCGCAGCTGCCGGTGACTCGCACGGGCAGCAGATCAACCTGACTATTCGCCGCTGCGATGCCAGTGTGGTTGGAGGTTGACGCGCCGATCACACCGGCCACCCGCGTGCCGTGCCAGCTGCTGTCGCGGGTCGTGCAGCCTGGGGTATTCGGATCGACCCAGTCGCCCGGGTCGGTCGGGTCCGTGTCGCGACCGTCACCGTCGTTGGCGACCGCAGCGTTGCTGACGAAATCGTAGCCCGGCAGGAATTGCAGATCCTCGTGCATCAGGAGGAAACCCGAGTCGACCACAGCAACGACGATGCGCGCGGGGTGTTTAGGACCCAACTCGGGAATTGGATCGGGGTCGTTGCTGGCAGACGGGGCAAGGTGCAGATTCCACTGCAATGGATAGAGTGGATCATTAGGCGCGAGCCCCGCATCGAGACGATGCTGGCGGGTCGTGGTTTTTGCCTCTGCCGGGTTTAATCCAGACACGCTGACGCGCAATTCTGAAGCCGTCACCGTCGTCGACACGCTGGCGATACATGCCAGCGCTGCTGCACAAAGCGCACGCTGCCCGGGCAGGCTGTTGCGGACATCGGCTTTAGGCATGGGTGGTGGTTGCGACGGGGCCGCTCAATCTTGAGTCGGCCGCACGGGGCAATATTCAGACCAGCTTCAGTAGTTTTGCGCGGATTCGTCTTCTGGTCGATAGAGTGCGCATTGATGCGGTAATGCGGAAGATGTGCACACTGCTGGTTCAGTCGGTATCATCTTGCGTCCTGGAGACGCTGGATGCGGAAACACCAGGAGTCGCCCGATTTGTCAGAAATTGTCTAGCGAGACCATTCAATGACTGACAAATTATGGTTTTATGCCAAAGGGGAACTGTTTTTAGTAACTGCAGTGTGCGAACGGCTACACGCTGCTCACAAAAGGCATGGATTTATGAACGATCTTTTCAAGCAAACTGCGCTGGGAATGGCAGTCTTTATGGGGCTTGCGTGCAGCGCGCACGCCAACAACTCTCCAATAGCAGTCGATCTGCAGGCAGACGGTACCGAAGTTACATTTACACTGACTAACGCCGGCGATCAGCCCATCACTGTGTTGCTCTGGGATACGCCACTGGAGGCTGTGCTGTCGAGTGATATTTTCACCTTCGGCGAAGACGAAGTCGGCTTTAAGGGGCGACACATCAAACGCGCGACGCCACTCGAGCGTGACTTCCTGGATCTCTCGCCCGGCCAGGCGGTCAGTGCGAGTCTTGCGCTCAATCGCTACTACGACATTGTCGATCACGCGAACTATCAGGTCACTTTTAATGGCCCGATCAGCTATTCGTCAGCGGCAGCGAAACGAACCGACCTGGCGGCAGCACGCGCCGCGATGCAATCGGTGGAGCTGACAACCGAATCGGTTGAGGTCGATCTCGCACCGGCACCGCCGGTTGCACGTGCGCTGCCGGCTGGCTATCTGAACTGCACCGTTGATCAGCAGGCACAAATCAGCACGGCGCTGGATGCATCTGAGCAACTGACCATCGAGGCTCGCGACGCCCTGATCAACCTGCCGGTTTCCGAGCGGGCGACGTCACCTCGCTATACGCGCTGGTTCGGCAGCTATACCGAGGCCCGCTATGCAGCAGTGCAGGGTGGCATGAGCAACGCCGCCAGCGTGATGGCCAACCAGGTAATCGATTTCAACTGCGATTGCGACGAGGGCGCCTTCGCCTACGTATTCACCAACGATCCCTTCAAAATCTATCTGTGCCGCGCTTTCTGGACCGCATCGGTCACTGGCACAGATTCTCAAGCTGGCACCATTCTTCACGAGTTGTCGCACTTTCCTGAGGTCAAGGGCACCGACGATCACGCCTACGGCCAGACCGCTGCTGCGGCACTGGCGCGCACTGACCCGGCGCGAGCCTCCAACAATGCCGATAGTTTCGAGTACTTTGTCGAGAACACGCCCGCTCTGGCCATGCGCGGCGACGGCAGCGATGGCGGTGAGGTGCCGGTTGACAGCTACCTGACGCTCACACCTGGCACCAGCCTGTCCGGCAGTGTCGCGGAGAATGACTACGTGTTGTATCAGTCAAATGGTGCCAGTGAAATCAACCTGACCACCACCAGTGGTGACGCCGATCTGTATATTTTCGGCGACGAAGCCCGCACCGAACTGCTGTGCGATTCTTTCACCACGACTGAACTGGATGCCTGCAACCTGGGCAGCGAGCAGAACTTGTATATTCAAGTTGATGGGTATCTGACGTCGACCTATACCATTGCGGCCATCGGCACGCCTGTGGTCAACCCGCAAACCGATGGTGACGGTGGCGGCACCGACGGTGGTAATGACGGCACGACTGATGGCGGCGGCAATGGCACAACTGACGCGGGTAATGGCGGTACCTCTGGCGGAGGCGGTGGAGGCGCTGTCTGGTTTGGCATGTTGGCACTGTTGTTTGCCCGCCAGACACGATCGCGCCAGTCAGGCTACGGTGCAAAACAATGACTGCCTCCGGTCCGATTAGTCGCAGGAGCGCGATGTGCCGATTCGGTCTGGCTGTTTGTCTGGCCGGCGGATTGTTGAGCGCCTGCGTGGCGGATACCGCATTGAAGAAGAACCCTGATGCGATGGTTAGCGCTGGAATCAAAACCGCGGAAAACGCCGACAGCATAATGGATATGCCAGTGCTTTTTTATGTCACCAACAATGGTGCAGAAGCGGTCGAGTTGCTGATCTGGAACACGCCACTCGAAGAAGTCCTGTCGGCAGATGTGTTTGCGGTGAGTCGCGACGATCAAGCAGTAAGCTACATTGGCAGAACCATGAAGCGCTCGTCTCCGGAGGCCGATGACTATGTCACGATCGATGCCGGTGCCACCAGAGAGACACTGATCGATATCTCCCGGTATTACGATACTCGGGAACCGGGTGCCTACGAGATTCGCTTCAAGCCGCTCGGCGGCAGCGACGGTTACGTCAACAACGGCGTCGGTATCAGCGTCGATCCCACGGCTGTCAGCGTGACTCGATAGGCTGCTGGAAGCTGGACACACCGCCCCGGTTGGTCGGGCGGTGTGTCACGTCAGCTGCGGGACTAAGCCCGCTGGCATCTGTCGCCTAAAGCCTGCTGGCGTCTGTGACCAGAACTGATCAGACATATCTCAAGGCGTTTGCGGCTCGATTTTCGCGCCTTTGGCCCATCCTTTCGCTCTCCACGATTTTTGATTACCCATGGCTGTCAGGCACGATTACACGCTGTTGCTGCTGGTGCTGGCGTTGTTTGTTTTTCATTCGCCGTTTGCCAGGTGGTGGGCATCGCTGGGGCTGCCCTGGTATACCGTGTATCTCTTGTGGGCAGCTGTGATCGCGCTGGTAGCCTATAACCAGATCCGGGATTCATCTGCCGGTGGGGATTGAGCTTTGGACCCTGTTCGCAGTTGCGCTGACCTATCTGGGCGCACTGTTTCTGATCGCCTATGCCACTGATGCGGGCTGGCTGCCGCGAAGCCTGGTCGATCATCCGGCGGTTTACGCGCTGTCGCTCGGTGTCTACGCAACCTCGTGGACCTACTACGGCAGCGTCGGTTTAGCCAGCAGCAGTGGCTTTGCCTTTCTGACGATCTACCTGGGTGTCACGGCGGCGTTTCTGCTGGGGCCCTACCTGCTGCAACCGATCCTGCGCTTGTGTCGCGACTATCAGCTCGCATCGATCGCCGATCTACTGGCCTTTCGCTTCGGCGGGCGCGCAACCGGGTTCGTCGTCACCATATTCATGCTGATCGGCATTCTGCCGTACATATCGCTGCAGATTCATGCAGTCGCGGCGTCTACCCGCGTGTTGACGAGCGAGGCGGCGCCGGCCCAACTCGCTCTGCTGTTCTGCGTGCTGATCACAATCTTTGCCGTGCTGTTTGGGGCTCGTCACCTGACCCCGCGTGAACGGCATGCGGGACTGGTGGCAGCGATTGCGTTCGAGTCGGCGATCAAATTGATCGCGCTGCTGGTCGCTGGCTGGTTTGCGGTGAATCAGGTGTTTGGTGGATTCGATGGCATCAGCCGTTGGCTGGCTGACAACCCGGAAGAAGTCTCCACGCTCTACGCGCCGGTCGGTACTCCCTTGTGGAGTTCACTGCTGTTGTTGTCGTTTTGTGCCGCCTTTCTGCTGCCACGCCAGTATCACATGACCTTTGTCGAGAACGAACGGCCGGCATCACTGAAGACAGCCTACTGGTTATTCCCGCTGTATCTCTTGTTGCTGAACCTGCCGATCCTGCCGATTCTGTGGGCCGGAAAATACTTGTCATTGCCGCTGGCGCCCGATTTTCACGTGCTGGGTATGCTGAACGACAAAGCCATAGCGCTACTGATTTATGTCGGCGGGCTGTCGGCCGCCAGCGCGATGATTATCGTGACCACACTGGCGCTGTCGTATATGTGCCTGAACCATCTATTTCTGCCGGTTAGCATCGGCGCTATTGGTCCTGATACCAATCTGTATCAGCGAATTTTGTGGGGTAAGCGGGTGCTGATTGCGGGCATTATCGCCGCCGGCTACGCCTTCTATCTGGTGATCGAGGTACACGAAGGCCTCGCTAGCCTGGGTCTGATCTCGTTTGTCGCCGCGGTGCAGTTGCTGCCCGGGGTTCTCGGGCTGTTGTTCTGGACCCGCGCCACGCAGGCTGGCTTTATCACTGGCCTGCTCGCCGGTGCCGCCGTGTGGTTCATCCTGCTGGTGATGCCATTGCTGACCGATTCTGCCTCGATCAGCTCGGTCCAGCGTCTGATCGCAAGCCTTGGCTTTGCCGACACCGATGTCTGGAGCCTGTCCACTTTTTGCTCGCTGGTGTGCAATTGCACCGCCTTTATTCTGGTGTCCATGCTGACCCGGCTCAGCACCGAAGAGCGCGATGCCGCGGTCGCCTGCACCTCGGATTCGATGCGCCCACTGACCGGACTTGTAACCGTGCCCACGGTGGCCGAGTACACCCGGCAGCTCGCATCGCTGCTGGGTCGGGAGGTCGCCGATCAGGAAATCCAGCGTGCGCTGATGGTGCTAAAGCTGCAGCCAGGCGAATTGAAAGCCTATGAAATGCGCCTGTTGCACGAGCAGCTTGAACGCAACCTGTCGGGCCTGCTCGGGCCAACGCTTGCGCGATTGACCCTGCGCGGCAATCTGAATCTTGCCGATCAGGCCGATCACGCCTTGACAGAAAGTCTGCGTGCCATGGAGCTTCGGCTCGAGACTTCGCGCGAGCAAATGCGCGGTGTGACCAAGCAACTGGATGACATGCGACGCTATCTGCGCGACGTACTCCAGCGCTTGCCGATCGGGGTCTGTTCGCTCGGTCCCGGTGGCGAAGTATTGATCTGGAACGCCGCCCTCGAAGAGATCAGCGCGATCGCAAGTGTGGCTGCCAGACGCGGGTCAGTGGCCGAACTGCCGGCCCCCTGGTGTGATCTGATCAGTGAGTTTCTGGCCTCGGATCGGGATCAGTCACTGCGCCAGCAGGCCGATCTTGGCGACGCGATCAAGATCATCAACTTTCACAAATCCAGTATCGCTGTGGCGCCGGGTTGGAGTGCCGGTGGCGGCGTGGTGTTGCTGGTCGAGGACAGGACCAGCCTTGAGACTCTGGAGTCGGAGCTTGCCCACAGCGAACGGCTCGCCTCGATCGGCCGCCTGGCCGCTGGCGTTGCGCACGAGATAGGCAATCCGCTGACCGGGATCGCGAGTATCGCGCAAAATCTGCAATATGAATCTGCGCTCGATGCATTGCCTGAAACTTCAGACGACATACTCGGCCAGGTCGAGCGCATCGACACGATCGTAAAATCGCTGCTCACCTTCGCTCGCAGCGGCGCACCGATTGGTGCGTTGCGCGAGCGCATCGATCTGCGCGACAGTCTCGATCAGGCACTGCAACTGGTGCGCCTGCGTGAAGACGCCCAACAGATCATTTTCAATGTCGAAATCGATCAATCTCTGCCAGTAGCGGCCGATGCCGGGCAGATGGTTCAGATCTTTGTCAATCTGCTGAATAACGCCTGCGATGTGACGGCACCCGGTGGACAGATCGATGTGTTCGGCAGTCGCCAGGCGAATCAGGTTCAGGTACGTGTGCAGGATCGTGGTTGCGGCATCCCGGCACAACAGCAATCCACCGTATTCGAACCATTCTTTACCACCAAGCCGGTCGGGCAGGGTACCGGCCTCGGTCTGGCACTGGTCTACAGCCTGGTTACCGACCACGGCGGTCGGATCACGATTGATCCTACAGTCACCAGCGGTACCTGTTTCGAATTGTTACTGCCGCTGGCAGGCGATGCCGACGGAGTTGCTGCATGAGTCGGATCCTGTTGATCGAAGACGAGGATGTGATCCGCAAGCAACTGGCGCGGATGCTCGAGCGCAATCGCTATCAAGTCACCGGTGCGGCGACAGTGGAGCAGGCGATCGAACTCGATTGCCGGGCGTTCGATCTGATACTGGCTGATATTCGCCTGCCCGGTGCAAAAGGTACAGATATCATCGCGCGTGCCGATCCTGTGCCCGTCATCATGATGACGAGCTTTGCCAGTGTGCGCTCGGCGGTCGATTCAATGAAGCTCGGCGCGGTCGACTATATCTCGAAACCGTTTGATCACGATGAACTGCTGCTGTTGATCGAGCGCTCGCTGCAGTCGGTGCAACTCTCGGCGCAAAACGCGGCGCTGCAGCGAGACCTGCAACGCTACCTGCCCACACTGGATCAGCTGCCGACGCAGTCACCGGTGCGAAAACTGATCGAGCAGATCGATGCGCGAAGCCCGCACCAGCCATTGTGGTTATACGGTAAACAGGGCAGTGGTCGGGAGCTGATCGCGCGCACTGCGCACGCCTGTGGTGCAAGGGCGGCCGGACCGCTGGTGTTTGCCGACGTTCGCGGCCTGGAATCTGCCGCTATGATGCAGGCGCAATTGCAGCGTGCGCAGGGCGGCAGCATCGTCATACGCGATCCGCAGCACCTCGATCACGAGCGGCAATCGTGCCTGGTGCAGATGTTGTCGAGCGCTGGCCGCAATGCGGCCGCTCGCACCTTCGACATTGATGTCATCATGATCAGTGTGTTCGCGCCGGAGGCGTTGATCACCGATGGTACGGTGGCACCGGCACTGGCCACATTTGCCGCTGATTACGCTTACCGAGTGCCGGGCTTGCGGGAGCGGCGCGACGACATACTGCCACTGGCAACGGCCTGTATCGAGAGTGCGACCGATCGATTGGGAAGAGCGCCACTGGCGCTGTCACCTGACGCGTCAAAGGCGTTACTGGCTTACGACTGGCCCGGCAACGTCAGCGAATTGCGCAATATGGTCGAGCGCGCGGTGCTGCTGTGTGATGATCGGCTGTTGCAGGCCTCCGATTTTGGTTTTGCACTGCAATCGGCCGCGGGCGATCTCAGCGCCACGCAGGAAGCGATGCACACCTGCCTCAATCTGGATGAGTACTTTCGCTTTGTCGTGCTGCGCTACCAGGATGATGTGTCAGAAACTGAACTTGCCGGGATGCTGGGCATCAGCCGCAAAGCGCTGTGGGAGCGCCGCCAGCGCATGGGGCTCAATCGCAGTCGCAGTTGATCGCACGCATTGTGTGACGACACAACGATTCTGCATTGAAACGGCCTGTTACCTTTCGTAACAACATTTGAGATTCCCGGTCACCAATCCGGTTTGAGCGGATGTCAGATGTATAAATCATTGAAATATAACAATTATATTGTTCTCGTAGATGTCGGGCGAGGGCCCTATACTGCGCCATCGGGTGGCAAAACGCGACTGCTCCCGTGCCAAGCGCGGTTTCAAACAGTGAACCGTGTGTTCCATTGTCAACCGTCGATCCAGAACAGGCGGTCAAATTAACTCCGAGGAACAGAATCTTATGAGTGGCAAAAACAACTGGTCCAGACGTGCGGTACTGAAGGCTGGTGCGGCTTCAGCGGTAATCACCGGCGCGCCGATGATCTTCACCAGCAAGGCTTACGCTTACGCAAATGAGCCGAAAGGCAGCGAAGTGAAGCTTGGCTTCAACGTCCCGCAATCAGGCCCCTACGCCGATGAGGGTGCCGACGAACTGCGCGCCTATGAGCTCGCAGTCGAGCATCTGAATGGCGGTGGCGACGGCGGCATGCTGACAACCTTCTCATCCAAGGCGCTGAAAGGTAACGGCATCCTGGGTCGCAAGGTCGGCTACGTCACTGGCGACACCCAGACCAAGCCCGATGCGGCGCGCGCCTCTGCGCGTTCCATGATCGAGAAAGACGGCGCGATCATGATCACTGGCGGTTCGTCTTCTGGTGTGGCGGTTGCGGTACAGGGTCTGTGTCAGGAAGCTGGCGTCATCTTCATGGCCGGTTTGACACACTCCAACGACACCACCGGTAAAGACAAGAAGGCTAACGGCTTCCGCCACTTCTTCAACTCTTACATGTCTGGTGCGGCACTGGCGCCGATCCTCGGCGACAACTACGGTACCGATCGTCGTGCCTACCACCTGACGGCCGACTACAACTGGGGTTACACCACAGAAGAAGCGGTCCGCACCTCCACAGAGGCGATGGGCTGGGAAACTGTTGCCGCGGTCAAAACTCCGCTGGCACAGACCGACTTCTCCTCATACGTTGCACCGGTCCAGGCCTCTGGCGCCGACGTACTGGTTCTGAACCACTACGGCGCGAATATGGTCAACTCGCTGACCTCTGCCGTCCAGTTCGGTCTGCGCAACGCCCAGGCCAACGGCAAGAACTTTGAAATCATCGTACCGCTGTACTCTCGCCTGATGGCTAAGGGTGCGGGAGAGAACGTCAAAGGTATCTTTGGTTCTACCAACTGGCACTGGTCACTGCAGGACGAGGGCTCCAAGGCATTCGTCAAGTCTTTCGGTGAAAAGTATGGCTTCCCGCCGAGCCAGGCGGCGCACACTTGTTACGTACAGACACTGCTGTATGCAGATGCCTGTGAGCGTGCCGGCACCCACAACCCCTGTGGCGTTGCCGAAGCACTGGAAGGCTTTGAGTTCGACGGTCTGGGTAACGGCCCGACACTGTACCGAGCCGAAGATCACCAGTGCTTCAAAGACGTGCTGGTCGTGAAGGGTAAAGAGAATCCGTCTTCGGAATTCGACCTGCTCGAGATCGTCGAAGTCACGCCGGCTGCCCAAGTAACCTATGATGCATCGATTTTCGGTGGCGAACTGGGTTCTTGTAACGCAGGCTAGACTGCGATCCAATTTTGTGTCGACCCGCAGCAACACGACGCGGGTCGGCACAGAATCCGCTATTTCCAAGATTGCGTCCCTCTCGCGCGCAACCAACTTCTGAAACGATAATCGATGGAACTCTCTGCACTATTACTGCAAGTCCTGAACGGGCTTGACAAAGGCAGTGCCTACGCGTTGATCGCGCTGGGGCTGACATTGATTTTCGGCACGCTGGGTGTGGTGAACTTCGCTCACGGTGCGCTTTTCATGATTGGCGCATTCTGCGCCGTCACGCTGCAAAAACTGTTGACGCTGTCGTTCATCACGGTCGATGAATCGAAGACAGACTTTCTAGGCCGACCGCTGCAGGTTAAAACGCCCTATCTCGAAGAATGGTTCGGGCAGGCCGCCGGCCAGACGATTATCGACTGGGCTGTGCCCCTGGCGATTCTGTTTGCCATCCCGATCATGTTGCTGGTCGGCTTCATTATGGAGCGCGGCCTGATCAAGCATTTTTACAAGCGCCCGCACGCCGACCAAATTCTGGTGACCTTCGGTCTTGCGATCGTGTTGCAGGAAATCATCAAGGCCTATTTTGGCGCCAACCAGATTCCCGTGCCTGCACCCGACGCATTCGTCGGATCCTTCGACTTTGGGCAGTTGGTGGGGCTTGATCCCGGCCAGCTGATGTATCCGTACTGGCGGATTGTGTACTTTTTGTTTGCGATGGTGATCATCCTGGCGGTGTTCGCGTTTCTCCAATTCACCACTTTCGGCATGGTGGTGCGCGCCGGTATGGCCGATCGAGAGACCGTCGGATTGCTCGGTATTAACATTGATAAACGCTTTACCATCATGTTTGGTATCGCCGCTGCGGTGGCCGGGCTTGCGGGTGTGATGTACACGCCG
>CAZNIS010000050.1:0-49277 GCA_964573105.1 uncultured Granulosicoccaceae bacterium | reverse complement strand
CCGGATCTGTGGGAGGCCGCCTTGGGTAACCGGGCGGTCCACCCGACAGCCGCCCGCCGTATTACGGGAAAAAGCCGGCTAAAGCCTGTACTCCAGCCTCTCTAGATCACCGGTACGGGCCGCCTGCGCAAGCCCGACAGTGCGTTGTAGCCAATCGCAAACATCAGCACGGCACCGCCGGCAAGAGTTGCCACCGACGCCTGTTCACCCAGAAACAGCCACACCCAGACCGGACCGAGCAATACTTCTGTCATCGACAGCAGCGCGAGTTCCGCCGCCGGTACCGATTTTGAACCGTAGGTGTAGAGACTAAGCCCAATGCCGATCTGACCGACGCCAAGCCCAAAGGCGATCGCGATATCGCGGCCCGGGATGGAAAACGTGTAGTCTTGCGACCAGCACATGACAGCACCTGTGATGGCGGCGAACACGCCGGCCAGAAACACTGCTGGCAGCATGTCCTCGAGTTTGCCGTAGCGCAGTGCGACGGTGAAGATCGCAAAGCCTGCCGCCGAGGCCAGTGCGGCGATGTTGCCGACGCCGTTGCCGGCAGCAAAGCCGTCGACCACCATGATGCCGATGCCGGCAATGGCAACGATCATCGCCATCCAGGTGGCGCGCCTCACTGACTCTCCCAGCACCATCAATCCCAGCACGGCCGCCATAAAAGGTGCTGCGGCAAATAGAAACATCGCGTTGGCAACGGTGGTCTGCTGAATCGCAAAGATGCCGCCGGCAAACGCCAGCACCAGGCCGAAAGCGCCGATCACCGCAGGCAGACCGGCGCGGCGAATGACCGCCAGCGGCTTGCCAGCTGAGCGCACCGCAATAATGGTGAACAGAAACGGTGCGAATGCCAATGAGCGGTAAAACAGGATCTGCCAGACGTTGGCCACCTCCATCAGCCGAATGCCAATGCCCATGGTCGACCAAAGCGCGCCGGCCAGCAGTACCAGCAACACGCCATTGCGATAGCGATGATCCGTGGCAGACGTCATGTCAGCGGTACGCAGTTGCGAATCTGATGGCAGGGGCACTGGGACATGGCGAGATCACACTCTGGTAAAGTGCCGATTCTATGCGAGGTGGCGCAAAGACGTGTTGTAGTTGCGACCCAATGGCGCGCACCCGTATCTGTCCCGGTTCATCCTGCGAGTAAAACAACAATGTCAGGCATTTTTTATCATCACAGTTTTCAACGCGCGTTCGGCACCTTTCCGCTGAAGGGCAATGATTTATCAGCGGCACTCGAAAGCGCGCTGGCGGCCGGATATCGGGCGATCGACACGGCGCAAATGTACGGCAACGAGGCCGACGTCGGCCGCGTGCTGGCCGCCACTTCAATCGCGCGAGATGAGCTTTGCGTGACCACCAAGGTGCACCCGGATAACTTCGGTGCCGATAAATTCATGCCATCGGTCGAGCAGAGCCGGCGCGATCTGCAGCTGGATGTCATCGACGTACTGCTGTTGCACTGGCCACCGATCGGTGGCGATATTGAACCATCGGTCAAACTGCTGTGTGAAGCGCGCGACAAGGGGCTTGCGCGTCACGTGGGTGTCAGTAACTACACCGCCGCGATGCTCGCAAAAACCAAACAAGTCGCCACCGCGCCGATCGTCACCAATCAGGTCGAATTTCATCCGCTGCTCGATCAGTCCGTTCTGCTCAAGGCATCCGCCGAGACCGGTATTCCACTGTCATCCTACTGTTCAGTGGCGCGCGGCGAAGTACTCGACAATCCCGTGATCACCGAGATTGCAGCTGATCTGAGCGTCTCTCCCGCGCAGGTAGTGCTGCGCTGGATACTGCAAAAAGGGGTCAGTATCAACACCATGTCGACCAAACCCGGCAATATCGAGAAAAACTTCGATGTCATGGGGTTTGTGCTGTCCAATGTCGATATGGCGCGAATCGACGCGCTGGGCGCGGCGAATCGACGAATCGTCAATGCCGAACTCGTGCCCTGGGCGCCGGATTTTGACTAGCGGTTGTGACCGTAGCAACTGGTAGCCCGACGCGTAAGCGAGGCAGGTAGTGGGTGTGAGCGGGCGCATGCGTTGCCTTGCTGACGCTGCGGGTTTCCCTGTGGTTTCACTACAGGTGTTGGAAGCCCGACGCGTGAGCGAGGCAAGTAAGGGGTGTGAGCGGGCGCATGCGTTGCCTTGCTGACGCTGCGGGTTTCCATGTGGCTTTGCTACAGGTGTTGGAAGCCCGACGCGTGAGCGAGGCAGGTAATGGGTGTGAGCAGACGCTGTGAGTTACCTTGCTGACGCTGCGGGTTTCCATGTGGTTTCGCTTCAGGTGTTGGTAGCCCGACGCGTGAGCGAGGCAGGTAGCGGGCACGAGCGGGCGCTAGCTCTCACCTTGCTCACCAACTATTGACCCTGCTCAATCGCGACTTGCCGCAATTTTTCATAGAACGGCTGGTGATGCGCCAGGTATTCACGCAAGTGCGGGGCGTTGCTCGCGGCCTGTTCGAACACTGTCTGTGCGTCACGATTATCGGTTCTGATGCCGGACGATCCGATCACATCGGCGTGCCAGCCACGTACATACTCCCAGTCGCTCGGCGCGGCTTCGGCACGCCAGTTAAACGCTTGCGGCAGCGGGGCAAGTCCGGCGTAGCGCCACAGTCTGCCGATCTCGCGCTGTGGATCGTCTGCGATGACCTCTGCCTGCAGCACCAGTGGCTGGATGCCAATGTCCTGCAGATGCTGGTAGTGACGCCACTGCGCATCCAATCCGATTTCGGTTAGTGAAACGCCGGCGTCGAGCTTGTGATAGGACGCAATCGAGCGTCGCGGGTCGCGAATCAGAAACACATTGCACAATCGCTGGCAGAACGCGAGATCGTCAACCAGCGCGTCGATCGCAAAATAGCTCATGTCTTTAAAAAAGACGGGCTGTTGAACGGCTGCGTCAAGCAGTTGCTGGCGGATGTCGGGGTAGTCTTGTGGTTGCGCGAGGTCGGTGTCCAGCATCGGCATGCTGTCGGCGCGCCGATGCAGGTAGTGATAGGCGAGAAACGGCTCGTGAAACACCCGGCAGTCGCCGCGCTCGCGCATGATGCGTTCGGTCGCGGTAGACATCGAGCGCGGGTGTGCCCACAACCCGACGACGGGATGCATAGGCGCGAATCAGCCGTCGTCGGCGTCGATGATCTCGTGTGTGGTCCGATGGACTTCGTCAAGCGAGCTGTTACGCGCCTTTTGCAATCGCGCCAGACGCTTTTCGTATTGCCCCATCAGAAATGCCCGGTTGGCTTCAATATCAAGCGCAAACGGCGGGTTATTGTCATAGCGGGCCGCGGCGTCGGCACTCAGCCCCTGTGCCAGTGGCATCAGTTCGCCGAAGGTCTGCTCAACCACGTTCCACACATCCGGTTCGGCGACGATGTGGCGAGACAAAAAATACACGCCGTAGGCGATGTGGCGCGATTCATCCAGACGGATCAGTTCCAGCCCCTGTTGCATGCCGGGCAGCAGATTGCCATCGTTGCGCAGCGCTTTGAACCAGCTGTTGTAGCCGTTTTCCGCCAGCACCCCTTCGACCACCATGTTGTAGGTCACCGACGCGCGAACCTGCGCGGCTGGCGAACGATCGCTGTGCAGCGCCTGCATCGCCTGCGGCAGTGCGCGATTGAAAATGCCGTCGTAGCTGTCAGTGTAAAAGCGGGTCATATCGCCGGCGGCATCGCCGACCACTTCATCGAGAAAGCGGGTGAAGAAATCCAGGTGTTTGGCCTCTTCGAACAGGAAGGTGGTGAGAAACATTTCCTCATCGATTCGCCCCTCCTGGGCGACCGTCATGATCAGCGGCAACAAATCCAGTGTGACTGCCTCCTCGCCGGTCACGAACAAGGCAATCTGGCGCAGTATCCAGTCCTGCTCGATTTCGCTCATGTTGGCGAAATCGGTCTTATCCTGACTAAAATCGATATCGGCGGGATTCCAGATGCCGAGCCGCTTGGACTTTTCGAACAGTCGATAGACCGGGGTGGTGCGGTCGAAGGTGCCGTTGGTCGAGGCGTAAGTGCTGCGATTGTGCATAAATCATGATCCTGACTGACACAGATGGGGCGGCTATCTCAAACAGCCGGGCCGGGGCGACTATTGTAAAATGACCTGCCGCCGGGTGGCGCGTGCATTGTCATACCGACAGCTTGTCTGGCTTCATGCTGCCATGGCTCAATCTGAAACGTCTGCCGCACAGCGGCAGCAAGCTTTCTCACACTGGACACACTTGCACCCATGAACTGGAATCTGGTCGCCGATATTGGCGGCACCAATTGCCGACTCGCGATGGCGCAGGATGGTCGGCTGCTGCACCAACAATCCAGTCCCACCTCCACCGATGCGGCTGTGATGCAGGCCGTCACTGACTTTATCGACAACGCCGGTTCAGCGCCCGAGCGCATTGTCGTGGCCGCCGCAGGCGCGGTAGCCAATGGCGGCGTCACGCTCACCAACGCCTCTGAGACACTACTGCACGAATCTTCCTTCGCAGAACTTGCCAGCACCGGTCAGGCATGGATCATCAACGATTTCGAGGCAGCCGCCTGGTCGCTGCTGACAGTCGCCGCCGAAGACACGCTGGCCTTACAGGGGCCGCAGGCACTGCCGAGCGGCAATCGCATGGTGATGGGACCGGGTACCGGCCTTGGGGTCGGCGCACTGGTGTTTGCCCAGGGGCGGCCCGTGGTGGTGCCGGGCGAGGGTGGCCACATCGGCATTTCGCCGTCGCGCTTCGATGACATCCCGGTGTTCGAGGCCTATATCAGTGATTGCGACGACATGCAGATCGGCACCGGGCTGAGATTCGAGGCCGAGGCATTTTTAAGTGGTACCGGGCTGCCGCATCTGTACCGCGCCGTTTGTACAGTGCGCGAGTGTGCGCCACAGTGGGAGAATGGCGAGCAGATTTTCGCTGCCGCACGCGAGGGGCGCGATGCCGCCGCGGTGCACACTGCGCAGCTATTCAGCTACTACCTTGGCCAGGTCGCCGGCGATCTCACGCTGCTGTTTGCGCCGCAGGGCGGGCTTTTCATCACCGGCGGCGTCAGCCTGCGCAACCGCTGGCTGTTCGATCAGGCCTTTTTGCAGGCATTCAACGCCGGCGGGCGCGACACCTACACGCAACTGCGCAGCGCCACACCACTGTACCTCTACACCGACGAGCAATTCGGCCTCGCAGGCTCAATGAACGCGGCACAGCATCTGGCCGACAAACACGCGCTACAATAGCCACCCGAACCGGCCAACCAACGGAGCAGCAACAATGCGATATCTACACACCATGGTGCGCGTGCGCGACCTCGACGCCTCGATGGATTTCTGGTGCAACAAGATGGGACTGGTCGAGACTCGGCGCAAGGAAGTCGAGGCCGGGCGGTTCACTCTGATCTTTCTCGCCGCCCCAAAAGACAAATCGCGAGCTGTCGACGAGAACGCCCCCGAGCTGGAGCTCACCTACAACTGGGATCCGGAAGAATACGACAGTGGCCGCAACTTCGGACACCTGGCCTACAAGGTCGACGACATCTACGAGACCTGCCAGCGCCTGCAGGATGCCGGCGTGGTGATCAACCGCCCGCCGCGCGATGGTCGCATGGCGTTTGTTAAGTCACCAGACAACATCTCGATTGAATTGCTGCAGGAGGGGGATGCAAAAGAGCCGGCAGAGCCGTGGGCGTCGATGGAAAACACTGGCACCTGGTAACAGGGCTTGGCGCACGTTTGAGGTGAGAGCGCCTTTTAGAGCAGATCTGCGATCCGGGAACATACATGAAAGGTGTTTTCCCGCACGGCGTGTTCGTGCAACGGAGTTGTCCTCCCCCGAAAAGCCTCTGTGGGACCTGGTCTCCGATCGGGGAACAAGCGTGTTCCGCTTTGACTCTGAAAACGTACGCTATCTAAAACACGGCCCGATTGGGAGCAACGCGGATGCAAGTAAGCTGTCACTGCGGAAAACAGACGATCAGGGTGGCAAAACCAGAAGAAGTGACGGTTTGCACCTGTTCAATCTGCAGCCGCTACGGTGCGATTTGGGGCTACTTCGCACCAGATGATGCGGATATTCAGTCAAGCGGGGAATCCGTCTACGCGTGGGGCGACAAGGAGATTGAATTCGTCCGTTGCGATGTTTGCGGCTGCGTGACGCATTACCGCACACGGCCAGACCATCTAAAGCCCGTGGTTGCCGTCAATTTCAGAATGGCTGATGTTGCGGAAATCGCGGACATACCAGTTCGAGAATTCGATGGCGCGAATTTGTTGTAAGCAGCGCAACAGGTTCTTGGCTAAACCGTTCAAGACGCAGGAGACAATTAGATGAGCAAATTCCAGTACCACCAGTTCCCGTACATGAGTGACAACTACGGCGTGCTGGTGCATTCAGCAGAGACTGGCGAAACCGCGTGCATCGACGCTGGTGACGCTCCGGCCTATGAAGCGGCATTGAAGGAGAAGGGCTGGACGCTCACGCATATCCTGATCACACATCACCACGGTGATCACACGGCCGGACTCACCGCACTTAAACAATCTACCGGTGCAAAAGCTATCGGTCCAGCCCAGTTGTCATCGTCAATCGACGGGCTCGACAGCAACGTCAACGATGGTGATACCTTTGATTTCGCCGGTTGTGAAGTGAAAGTGATCCATACCCCGGGTCACACCACCGACATGATGAATTTCTATTTCCCGTCAGAGGGCGTGGTATTCACCGGTGATACTTTGTTCACACTCGGCTGCGGTCGAGTATTCGAAGGCGATATGGCGATGATGTGGTCAAGCCTTGAAAAGCTGGTTGCACTGCCGGCAGATACTGTCGTCTACAGCAGCCATGAGTACACTCAGGCCAACGCAGCATTTGCGTTATCGGTCGATCCCGATAACGCAGCCCTTAAAGCGCGTGCTGCGAAAGTAGATGAGCTGCGCGCTGCAGGCGAGGCCACCGTCCCCACCACACTGGCTGAAGAACTTGAAACCAATCCGTTTGTTCGTCCAGCGGACGCTGCTATCAGAGCGCATTTGGGCATGGCGGGTGCCAGTGATGCAGAAGTGTTTGCCGAGATTCGCACCCGCAAGGATAATTTCTAGCGGCGCATTCACGCACTGGTGCCGGGCTTATTCAAGGAGCCTTGACGCTGCCAATGGCGTAGTAGCGTAACTCGTTATCACGAATACGGGCGAAGTCCGTGCTCTACATTGCATATCGTTCACAATGACACAAACTCGTCATGCCAATCTCAGGTTGGCCTGCTTAACATTGCCGTCCGTGTTGACTATTTTCAGGGACGGCAGGTAGATGAGGTTTGGAACAATTTTACGTGAGGCGTTGTTGCTGCGTTGTGCGCTAGCTGCGCTGTCACTGTTTGCCTTTAACAGTCCTCAGGCATTGGCTGTCTGTGTCGACACCCCTCCGTTCAATGATGATTGGGGATGGGACGAGCAACGCGGCGCGTCGTGTCGCTTAAGCGAACAGTCATCCCCCACAACTGAGTCCAGCGATTGTATTGACACGCCGCCATTCACTGACGACTGGGGCTGGAATGCCACGCTTGGGGAATCCTGCAGGCTCAGTGCAGCAGGCAGTGACGCAACCGATGACGAGACTTCCACCGACGATTCTGCAAGCGATGCGGCCTGTGTCGATACACCGCCATTTGATGACGACTGGGGCTGGAATGAAACGCTGCGCACATCCTGTCGGCTCGGCAGCACACCTGTCGATTCGGACACTGGCACAGTCGCTACCGGCAGTTGCGTCGATACCCCGCCTTTTGACGATGACTGGGGTTGGAACGCGACGCTCGCAGAATCCTGTCGCTTGTCGGCTGCCGATGGCGCCGATGGTGAAGACGACACAGCGGCACCGGACACTTCCGGGCAGTGTGTCGACACGCCGCCATTTGACGATGACTGGGGCTGGAATCAGGCGCTGGGCGAGTCCTGTCGTCTCGTGGCAGACAGTGGTCAGCCAGGGTCAGGCTATCAACCTTATCCCTATTCCTCTCAAACCGGCGGGCCGCGGGTAGGCTTCGACTGGACACCTGCACTGGCCAGTACCTGGCGCGGTATCAAGCGTCGCAGTGTCGATAACTACGCCGTTCCGCTTGTCCATCGGCCGCGCTCCGAACAACCCGGTGATGCGGTATCCGAGGGCGTCGGCTACGGCATGATAGTGGCCCTTTTTAGTAATGATCAAACCTACTTTAATAGCATCTGGGATGCCGGTGAACAGCACCTGTGGAATGGCGAATACTACGACTGGCGCGCAGCCGAAGACGGCACCACCATCGGTTTTGGCGCGGCAACGGATGCCGAACAGGACATAGCGATGATGTTGTTGCTGGCCGATGAACTGGTCGATCGCGGTATCTGGCAAGGCGGTCATCGCAGTCCGCAGGGGGCAACTTATGCGGCGCGCGCACAGGATCTGCTGGCGCTGATCTGGGACACCATGGTCGATGAGGGGCGTTACCTTAGACCCGGTAATTTCTGGGGTGGCAAAGACCTGTTAAACCCCGGTTACTTCGCGCCGGCCTGGTATCGACTCTATGCGCAATTTGATCAGGAACCCTCGCACGACTGGATGGCATTGCTGGATCAGAGTTACCGCACTATTGCCGCAAGCCCGGGTTACTCCCGTGGGTTGGTGCCCGACTGGTCAAACGCGTTTGGCGGCCTGTTGTCTGACGGTCCTGGCTACAACGCTTACGACAACGGTCAGTCGATGTACAAAGATGGTATTCGCACTTTGTGGCGCATCGCCACCGACGCCCTGTGGTTCAATGATTCGCGCGCGCAAAATTACCTGCGCAACGCCATGCGTTTTATCAATGACCGGGCGGTGCAATCCGGCACAACTGCCGATGCCAATTCGCCCGCGCACATGGCCAATTTCTTTCAGATGAACGGTAGTGAAGTGCCACGCACCGATATCTGGACGGAGTTCAACGGTGGTAACAGTCAACGCTCGCGCAATGAACACAGCCACCTGACGATCGCCATGTGGGCGAGCGCCGCCATTGGCGCCGGTGACAGTCAGGCGGCCGAAGCCTTTAGCAGGGAGCTGGCACTATTCTACGAGGGTGGTGATTTCTTCGGGCTGAGCAGCGACCCGTCTGGCAACAACGAAGACATCGCGCACAATGAACTGTATTTTGATCAGTTTCTGGCGTGGTTTGGTGCGGCTGTGCTGAACGGCAACTTTTGCAATCCGCTGGATTGTATTCGATAGCCTTTTGCGTTTTGCGCCTGCCTGGAAAGCAGGCGCAACGACGTGCACTAGCGCTCAACAATCGGATTGCTGAGCAATCCGACCTGTTCAATTTCGATCTCGCAGACGTCGCCATCGACCATCCACGCCGGTGGCTTGCGCGCGTGTGCGACGCCGGCGGGTGTGCCCATGACGATCAGATCACCGGGCTCCAGCGTCATGCAGGTCGTTAGTAGTTCGATGGTCTCGGCAACGTCGAACAGCATGTTTTTGGTGTTGTCGTCCTGCATGGTCTTGCCATTGACGCGAGTGCTGATGGAAAGCCCCTGGCAGCCTGGCGGCAATTCGTCTGCAGTCACGAAATCCGGGCCAAAACCGCCGGTGGCATCGAAATTCTTGCCGATCGTCCACTGCGATGTCTTGCGTTGATACTCGCGCACCGACCCATCATTGAAGCAGCTATAGCCCGCGATCACCTCCAGAGCATTGGCTCGTTTTACATCGCGGCAGCGCTTGCCGACGATGGCGGCGAGCTCGCACTCGTAGTCCATGGTGTTGGAGAAGGCGGGTTTGATAATCGGTTGATTGTGCGCGACCAGTGACGAGGGGCCGCGCATGAAAAAGGACGGGTAGTCGGGTTTGGCGTGACCGCCTTCCTTCGCATGATCGGCATAGTTCAGGCCCAGGCAGATGATCTTGCTCGGGTTGGGCAACGGTATGGCATGGGTGATGGAGCCTGCCGGCATCACGGCGCTGGCGTCAGCGGCATCTGCCGCCTTGCCGGCCTCTGCCAGCGCATCGGCCTGCAGCAGCCCGCGCAGTGTCTGCGGCAGCTGCGGGGCGGCCTTGTCGAGGCGTACGAGGTCGTCACCGCGGGAAACCGCCAGCACGTTGTTGCCATTGTCGTCAAATGCTACCAGGCGCATTGGCCAGACTCTCCGATATTCAGTTGGGAGGCGCAAGCATACCGCAATCCGGCGGCGGCGATGTTGTGATAAATTTGCACTCCCTCGATCTGCCAACTCCCGTCGATGCGATCCTCGCAAGCTACCGCTTCGTTTGGTTTTTTATCTCGCTGGTGTGCCCACGTTGGATAGCAACCCCACGCTGCAATGCGATGTGCTGGTGGTCGGCTGCGGCCCCGTTGGAATGACAGTAGCGGCGCTGCTTGGGCAACAGGGAATTTCGACCATTGTGGTCGAGCAAAACCCGAGCATCTGCCTGCATCCGCGGGCGCAGACGATCGATGATGAATCGATGCGAACAATGCAGGCGATCGGTATTGCCGCGCGCGTCGCCGACGAGCTGACGCCGGCCGCAGGCTCTGGCTACTACGATGCGGACAACCACTGCTTTGCATCGATTGGCCCCGGGCCGCAGAACTACGGCTACGCCAAACGCAACTACATGCTGCAGCAGGATCTCGAGCGCCAGCTGCTGGCCCGATTGCGCGAGCTGGATTGCGTGGCACTGGTGTTTAACGAGACGATTGTTGAGATCAGCCAGGATGATGAGGGCGTGATCGCCGAGGCGGCCAGTGGATGTTTTTACCAGGCGCACTACACACTTGCCTGTGACGGTGGCCAGAGCAGCATTCGCGCAGCACTGGGCATCGAGATGCTCGGCAACACCTACGAGCGCGACTGGATCGTACTGGATACCATCGACGATCCCGACACCGAGTGCATATCGCGCTTTATCTGTGATCCCGCGCGTCCGCAGGTCAGCATTTATTCTCCTCGCGGTGGCAGGCGCTATGAATTCATGTTGCGTGATGGCGAGACCCGCGAGCAGGTGTTGACCGATGAATTTTTAACCGCACTGCTGGCACCCTATCGGGATATCGACGCGTCGCAGATTACCCGCCGAGCGGTCTATCGATTTCACGCGCGCATCGCGTCTAGATTGCGTGAGGGGCGCGTGTTGCTGCTCGGCGATGCCGCCCATCTGAGCCCGCCATTTGCCGGGCAGGGCATGAATGCGGGTATTCGCGATGCACACAATGTAGCCTGGAAGATCGCCGGTGTGCTGCGCCACAGCTTTCACGCCGATGTACTCGACAGCTACGACAATGAACGCCGCGGGCCGATCTGGGCGATGATTCAACTGGCGGTGGCGATGGGTGAGTTTGTCATGCCGGTTGGCGCCGAACAGCTGGCGTTGACGCGTTCGTTGATGGCCGCTCTGGAACGTTTTCCGGAAGCGCACGACTGGATATTCCAGATGAAATTCAAGCCACGCCCGCGCTACGGCAACGGACTATTCATCGATTTGCAGCGACAGGCATTTGAAGCATCGCTGGTTGGGGAGATGATCCCGCAGCCCGCGGTGATGGATGAGCGCGGTCAGACGCTGCTGCTGGATCACGCGCTTGGCAATGGCTACTCACTACTGGCGCAGGATGACGCCGGCGAGCGCTGCGTAGCCAGCCTGCACAGCGGGCTGTGGTCTGCGCTTGCACCATCTCGGGTGCGGCTGCTGCAGGCCGACTCGCCGCACAGCGACGTTATGGAAGATTATGCGTTACCGCGTTACATGCTGCAGGCCGACGATGACTATGCGCGGCCACTGCGTACCCACCGCGATCAGATATTGTTGATTCGGCCGGACCGCTACGTCGCCGGGGCTTTTTTTCCGGCCCAGGCAGGTGCTTTCACCGCCTCGTTGTTTGATCTGCTGACCGAACCGGTGGCGCGCTAGGTGAACAGCTTTTGGCGTGATAGCGACAAACGCTTGCGCGATACAACGCTGACCCTGCTCGCCGCGCTGGTCGGCGGAGCGCTGTTCAACTGGCTCGATACACCACTGCCATGGACGCTGGGTGCACTGGCGTTTACGATTATAGGTGCCACCACGCATGGACGCACCTATCTGCCGTCGCAGGTCAGGCTTGTCGCCACGCCGATATTCGGCGTGATGATCGGCAGCGCCTTCACCGGCGACATTACCGGCCAGCTTGGCGCCTGGTTGTTGGTAGTACCCGGTCTGCTTGCCTTTATGGCAAGCGCGATTATCGTCGGCATGCTCTACTACCAGACCGTCTTGCAGGTCGATCGACACACGGCCTTCTGTTCCGCCCTGCCAGGCGGCTTGAGCGAAGTCATTCTGATTGCACCGAGCATGCGCGCCGATACGCGCACCGTCGTGGTATCGCAGGTGACGCGCGTGGTATTGCTGGTTTTTACTATCCCGTTTGCCTTTCGTTTGTTCGATGACAGCCTCGGCGGCGCAGTGACAGCGGTTGACAGTCATAGTGCCCAGGCGAGCCTGATGGGCTACGGTATTTTGTTAATTTGTGCCGTAGCCGGCTGTGTGCTCGGTAAGGCTCTGCGCCTGCCGCTGGCACTGTTGACCGGACCGATGCTGTTGAGCGCGCTGGCGCACGCGTTCGAGATCACTGATGCCGTGTTGCCCGATCTCGTGATCGCCGCGGTGCAAATTATTATTGGCGTGTTTGCCGGCTGTCGTTTTGCCGGTGTGCGTCTGGCCGAAGTTCGACGCACGCTGCTGGCTTCCATCGGCTGGAGTTGCCTGCTGATGCTGGTCACCGTGGCAATTGCGCTACTCGGGCAGTGGCTGACCGGCGTCGACCTGCGCGAGCTGATCCTCGCGCTGGCACCGGGTGGGGTGCAGGAGATGACACTGATCGCATTGCTGCTCGGTGCCGATGTCGCATTCGTCAGCGCCCTGCATATACTGCGAATTACCCTGATTGCAGGTGTGGTGTTGCCGTTGTACCAGGGTGCCACGAATAAGCAAAACGCGGAGGATTGAACGATGGCTGAAGAGCGCAAGGCCTACAAGGACTATTTCGATCGTCAGGCAGCAAAGGCACTGTCATCGCAAGTGGCAGCTGCCATGCCGGATTTTGACCGCAACGGATTTGTGCGTCGTGCCGTGCGCAATATCGATACCCTGGAGTTTCACGGCCGGGTAAAGCTCTTCGCCGATGCGCTTTACGCCTGCTTGCCGGACGATATCCCCGAGTCGCTTGATATTCTCACCCGCAGCCTGCCCGAGCCGTTACCCGACTGCGAAGCCGTCACTGATGGCTGGTTGCAATGGCCACTGGGACAGTTTATCGCCGATCACGGTCTTCCACACTTCGATCAGTCGATGCATGCGATGACCGAATTGACGCAACGATTTTCATCAGAGTTTGCCGTGCGCCCGTTTGTTCAGCACCGGCCAGATGAGACCTTTGCCTATTTGATGTCCCAATTGGATCATCCAAGTCCGCACGTGCGGCGCTGGTGTTCTGAAGGTGTGCGTACCCGATTGCCGTGGGGAGCGAAGCTCAATGCGCTGGTCGCAGATCCAACGCCGATCTGGCCGATACTGGATGCGCTGATCGACGACGACGAACTCTATGTGCGGCGTTCGGTGGCCAATAACCTGAACGATATTGCCAAGGATCATCCCGCAGACGCCGTCAAGCGCGCGAAAGGCTGGTTGAAAAAACGTAGCCAGCATCGCGAGTGGGTGGTCAAGCACGGCCTGCGCACGATGATCAAGAATGGTGATCCCGCGGCGCTTGCGCTAATTGGTTATGGCGCACCGAAAGGGGTCAGTGTCGAGCTTGCGATCAAGCCGAAAAAGATCGCCATCGGAGGCGCACTTGAACTCAATGCCACGCTGGTGTCGACAGCGCGCAATTCGCAAAACCTGCTGCTGGATTATATCGTGCACTACGTGCGCAAAGCGGGAAAGTCCGGCAGCAAAGTGTTCAAGTGGACGACCCTGGAAATCGCCGCCGGTGAGACCATCACATTGTCACGCAAGCATCCAATGCGACAGACAACGGTCAGGGCACTGTACCCGGGCAAGCATAAAGTCGAGCTGCAGCTAAACGGGCAGGTTGTTGCAGAAGCGGATTTTGTATTGACCGAATAATGTCCTTGAAAGTTGGCGGGACAACGCAACACGCAGAGGGCGCAGCGGAGTAACCCCACCAAGCGTATTCCCCACTCGGAGACCAGGTCCCAACGATGCTTTTCGTGGGAGCCCGACGCCGTCGAGCGAACTAGTCGTGAGGGTTTTTATCCACAGCTTGAAGCGCTTAAAAGCTGTTCCGTGGATATTCGCAAATAGTCGTGATTCGATGCGATCGTAGGGGCCGTAAGCCAAAGCGCACGTACCATCATTGCGCGGTGGCAGGTGCGCTTAGGCTTGCCAACCCTGCGGTTGCGTGTGACGAGCTACCGGGCCATTGGAAACGCGATCGTAAAACGCGCCCCACCAAGTGTCGGACAGCTATCGAGCTGCAAGGTCGCATGGTGCCATTCGGCAATGCGATGGACGATCGCCAGTCCCAGGCCATAGCCATCGGCGGCGGTTGTTGCCCCACCTCGGTTAAACGGCTTTAGCACATTGTCTCGATGTTCGGCAGCCACACCCGGACCATCGTCGCTTATCTGCAAAACCACCTGTTGCTCGCGCTGTTGCAGGCTGACATGTATCTGGCCGGTGGCATAGCGCAGTGCATTTTGCAGCAGATTGTTTAACACCATGGCCAGATATTCGCTGCTGCCGTCGATGGCTGCCAGGTGCGGTGTCGCGCGATAGTCAATCGCGATCGCCTCGTCGTGATACTGGCGCAGGCACTCGGCAGCCAGCGCAGCCAGGTCCAGAGGCTCGCGGGCGGTGTTGCTTAGCGTGTGATCGAGGCGGGCAAAGCGCAGCAGTGACTCGACCAGGCGCTCCATTTCATCCAGGTCACTACTGATGCGCGTCAGGTATTTCTCTTTCGCCTGCGGATTGTCGGTATCACTCAACGTGTCGATGCCAAAGCGCAGACGGGCGAGGGGAGTGCGCAAATCGTGACTGACGGCCGAGCTTAGCAGTTTGTTGTCTTCAATCAGTGTTTGTATGCGAGCCGCCATGCGATTAAATTCGGTCTCGATGTCTGAGATATACGACAGCCTGGCCGGTTGCAATCGCGCCGACAAATCCCCGCCACCAAAGCGGTTGGCCACTCGCCGCAGTTGTATCAGACGACTGATCAGCGGATAGAGCCACAACAGTGTCAGTGCAAACATGCCAAGATAAAACAAGGCCGTGAATCCAGCCTGCATACCCGATACGCGACGCCCTGGATGTTGCTGTGGCGTGACGCTCAATACCAATTGCTGCTGTGGCAGATAGTAGTGAATATCAAGCTGCTGATGTGACTCAAGTGCCAATGGCTCACCGCGCTGAAACTTCTGCGCAAGTTCCGGTGGCAGCGGTAATGCGCTGGATTGCTGTAGAGCGAGAGTGTATGGGCCATGGGCGGGCCATTGCTCAATAAACGCGTGTGGTGATGACTGATTGTCAAGCGTGTGCGCAAGTTGCTGGCCAAGCCGTTGATGTATCGAAAGCTCATCCAGCGCGATGTCGCTGCTGTATTGATAGAAAAGGTGATCGAGTGCCCAGCCGAGTCCGAAAATGGATGCGATGACGACAAACAGCAGCGATAGAGCGAGCCTGCGCATGTTTCAGGTCAGCCTCACCATGCATCCGCTGCAAAGAGATAGCCTTTGCCCCAGACCGTTTTTATTCGGGCCGGGCTGGTTGTGTCGTCGCGCAGTTTCTTGCGCAGACGACTGACCAGAATATCGACCGAGCGATTGAAGCCATCGTATTCGATGCCACGCAGGTGTTCGACCATCTGATCGCGCGACATTACTTGCCCGGCATGCTGTGCCAGCAACCAGAGCAGGTCGAATTCGTTGGACGACACATTAATGATCTCGCCATCCAGCTGCACGCTGCGCGACGTGGCATGCAATAGCAGACTGCCGAACTCAATCCGCTGATCGTCAATGATGCTTTCGTTGCGGCGGAGCAGGGAATTGATTCGTGCGAGCAATGCACGCGGACGCACCGGCTTGACGAGATAGTCGTTGGCACCGGACTCCAGGCCCTGAACCTCATCGGGTTCGTCGCCGCGAGCGGTCAGCATTAGAATTGGACGTGAGTAAAACTCACGCGCTTGTCGGCACACGTCAAATCCGTTGACTACCGGCAAATTGATATCGAGGATAACCAGGTCCGGTTGATCATCAGCGATAAGCGTCAGAGCGTCATCACCGCGGCTGGCGATACTGACGGATAAACCATTGTCGTTCAGGTAGTCGGCAATCCAGCTCGATAGCGAGGCATCGTCCTCCACCACGAGGATGTGCGCCGGTTGTTCTTCGCTAGTCGCCATCAGAACAGGCGCCAGCTGCGGCGCCGTCGCGACTTGGATTTGTATACCCATGAGACGGTGACTCGTACCTGTGCCAGCGGGCTGGTGCTATCGTTGCCGGTTAGATGAAACTGGCGATCTGTTGGAGAGGCGAATGAGTAGAGGGTATTTCCGCTGCTCGCGTTGGACCAGCATTTCAACGGCAACTTGTCACTGGTGACGTACAGACAGTAGTCACCAGCGGTGGCGGTCTGCCAGCTTAGCCTGACACGCTGAAAACACACTTGCCCCTGGCGCAGGGATACGCATTTGTCTGGTCTTGCCTGTAACTGTTGTTCGGCACGCGCGCTGGTGGATGTCAGTAGCACAGACAGCGCGGCAAGCGAATAGACGACAGACAGGGCGGCCAATGTCAGCTTGAGACGGCACATGGTTAGAAGACGTAGACGAACTGGGCGCTGACTGAATAGGCCATGCGTCCGGATGCCAGCGGGCTTGCGACCACCGAATCCGGCAGCCGATCTAGTGTCAGGTTCGTGCGAAACAGCCATTTTTCATTGATCGGCACCACGGCACCAATATCCGCGCTGGCAAGCGTACCGCTACCTGCCGTGTAGGCTGCAACGGTATCCGTTGCCTCGCTTTGACTCACTCCGAAGTAGTGATCGACAACATCGTCAGTGAAGTGTCGCAAGCCGAATAGTGCGTGTGCATTCCAGTTGCGCAGCTGCCACGATCGACCGATTAATGCAGCGGCAATGATGCCGTTGTGGGAGTCGGCGATATCGTGCCCCAGTTCAAACTGCAGCGTGATGTTATCGCGTTGATGCAGGCTGCGAAAGCCGAGTGTTAAATCGCCATCGCGGTCATCCAGCGTTTCAAAACCGGCGGCCTCATTGGGAGAGTACTGACTGAACTGGTTGGATAACACCAGCTCCACGGTATTGTTATGGTCTGCCCATGCGGTATAACCAAACGCCACATCGCTAAAGCTGGTATCGATGGTTTCAGCAAAGAAGTTACGCCATTCGAGGCGCCCTTCCAGGTGGATATGCAGGCTGGCTTGCGCATCGTCGGATTCGTTAAAATCATCGTGCACAAACGCCACCAGTGGCACGCGATCATAGGCCAGTCCAATGCCGGCTTCGAGAAACCCGCCTGTTCGGCCTTCCCTGACTTCGTGACTGATGTCAGCGCCGATGGCTGGCTGTGTCGACGCCAGTGCAAGCGCGCTGACGACAAGCAGTGGCTGTAGTCGTTTTTGAATCATGGAGCGAATCCTGTTGCGCCGTCACCAGCAGGTGACACGTTAACTATAGCGGTACGGCACGCCCGCCAGTTGTAACAGGATGTACAGTCTACTTCAACGCCGCGCGCCCTGTGGCATAGCTGCCGGCGCGCTGCGGGGGCCCTGCTGGCTATTCGTCTATGCGCGTCAGCGGCTCGCGGGGGTTGGTGTACCAGTCACCCTGCAGTGTCAAATCCCATATCAGGGTAATAAGCGCCGAGTTGTAGTCGATCGCGTATTCGTTGGTGGCATACGAGCCGCCGACATCGGCATAGCTGAGCGGACCGGCGTTTTTCTTTGCAAACCCCGCCTGCGCGCGTTCGTTCGGCCCGCCGACCAGCAGGCCGGGCAGTTGTTGCCCGGTGCCGCGGGCGATCATGTGGCTGACGTTGCTGACCGCGCGCTCGCCGGCGCCGGTGACGAAACTGATATTCAGCGGATTGCGACCCAGCAGATAGTGAACCTGATCGTAGGCGGCATCGAGGTAGCGCTGATCGCCGCTTAGACGCCATGCGTGGGCGAGCAGGCTGCCAATCGCGGCGGCCATTTTGTTCGATCCCCAGACAAAGCGATGATTGGCCAGATGAAACGGGCTTTGCTGTACGCGCAAAAGCGCCTCGTCGGCGACCGTTAACAATTTCTTATCGATCGCGGCGTGGAGTGCCGACAGGTGCGCCGCGCGCGGATGCCAGCGCAGATTGAACATCGCAAGTGCCGACGGGTTCTTCCACTCGAAAAACGCCAGTTCCAGGTTGCCGGCCAACTGTTTGATGATCGTCTCCCAGCGCGTCTCGCCAGTGGTCAGAAACATCTCGGCGGCGGCGGCAAAGCGATCGTCGCGGTCGTGTGTCAGCGACTCTTCAGTGTCGATTGCGGTGGTGCTATAGGGGCCGGAACCACCGTTGTCACCTTTGCGAAAATCGAATACCTGACCGCTTTGATGATCGAGCCAGTGCCAGGCGCGATAGGCGGCGTCCAGATAACGATTGGCGAGCGCCTCGTCGTGTGGCTGATATACGCGGGCAGCCAGCGCCCAGGCAGCGGCGGCTTTTGCCGTCTCGGGAGAGGACACACCGTACAGATAGCGCTGCTGCCGATCAAACTCCGGGCTGACCAGCTTCGACCAGTGTTTGCCACCGATCTTGCGATACAAGGCACCGTCACTGCGCTGCATGCGCAGCATCCAGTCGAGGCCTACGCGCATTTCGGCCAGAATGTCTGGCAGGGCAGAATCATTGGGTATCAGGCTTTCATAATCTGACAGGTCGCGCTGGTGTCGCTCGTAGCGAGTCAGGATATCCTGCACCACGACAGCGGTGGTGGCGACATACTTTCCGTAGTCACCGGCGTCGTGCCAGCCACCGTGGGCCGAAACATCGTGACCATGCGGGTGGATTGAGTCATCGTGTGCGACTTTGCCATCCTGTCGGTGGCAGGTCGCGTGCGACAGGCCGGTGACGTGATCATCGATGGCGACACCGCAGCGCTGCAGATAATAGCTGCGCATCATATCCTGCAACACCAGTTGCCACGGGTCGCTGTCGATCTCGAAGGTATAACTGCTAAAGGGACCCGCGTGCACGCGGTACTGGCCCGACTGCGTAATTGCGGTGAAATCCAGCTCGTAGATGTGATAATCGGTGTGGATGTCCTTGCGCGGTGCCGGCAGTTTGGCCGTGTGAACGATGCGGTTGTCGCCAGTGTCGCGCAATTGCCAGGTACCGTTCAGCGCATCGCTGTGGCTGTACAGCAAGGCGACCTTGCGGGCCTTGTTGTGGTATCCGGCCTGATTGCCGACCAGGCGCGTGAATTTATCCGCGCTTGTAAAGTCGGCGGCCGCCGGACTGGCTGCCAGCAGTGGCGTTGCCAGCACGCAGACCAGTGCAGAGCGCAACAGCGCACGGTAGTGCACAAAGGGGTTAACCGGCATGCTCGGGTACTCCTGACAGTAACAGGTTGGGGGGTTGCAGTGCGCGTTCGATGCGCAGGTCTCTGATGTAAATGGTGCCAGTGTTCAGTCGCTGCTGAAACATCAGGCGGGTGGTGTCATGCAGTTGCAGCGGACCAAACTGCACTTTTTTTCCGCGTTGGCCGAAGCGTCTGGCGTTGTCTGGAAAGTCGTCCACGCCAATAGTGATCGAATGCCAGCCCGCTGATGATTCGTCGATAAAGCGTTCAAGTGGCAGGTCGATCTGGTAATGGTGCTCGTCGATCAGGCCGATGCCAAGGCCCTCGACCAGACCACCGGCCTCGATCTGCATTCGAATCCGATCGCCTGCCTTGAGTGTGCCCGGCAACGCCAGCATGACCGCCGAGTGCCGTGCCGACAGTGCAACCTCGAGCGTGGCATCGGCGCTTGCGCGAACACTGGCACCGTTTCGGGTGCGAATGCGCTGCATAAAGTCGTGATCAAAGGCGATCGTTTGCAATTCGGTGCAAGGTTGGTCGCACTGAAATTGAAATTGCAGAGTCTGATGGTTTTGATTACCGCCCTTGTCTTCGATGTACAGGCGCGCGGTGACGGCTTCATTGATGAACTCACCGGTGTCGGCCTCGCCGCGCCAGACTCGCGACAGTCGGTTGCCAGCCCCTCTAAACTCGCGGTGCGCACCGGATTGATCGCCAGTGAGTCGCAACTGCCATCGCACCCATTCGCCGAACCTGGCCGTCAACCGATAATCATCCTGCAGCTGCAGACCCGCCGTGATCGCAGGGATGGTGTGATCCTGTGTAAAGACACTGGCAACGCTGCGTCGCCATACTTCGGCTGCCGGCTTGTCCGTGCTGTCGGCTCGCAGCAGCCCAAAATGGTTTTCTGCGGCACCAAACCAGCCGCGCTGTTGCGGGTTGTCGAGCAGCGAAAAGTACCCCGCACCGAAAACACCGTAGGAGGCGAGCATCGGTGTGTAATCGATCAGCTGACGCAGATACTCTGCCTGACGCTGCGACCAGTTGTCGGCGGAAGACAGCGCCATATAGCCGAAGTACAAAGGTTTGTCCCATCGTTGCTGCAGCGCGTGGGCGGCGCGCTGCACGCGTTCGCGAACACTCCAGACAGGATTGAGATCGGCAGTTTCGTTGCCCGCACTGGTCATCAGCATGAAGCCGACAAAATCGGAGGCGGCGACAGCACGCTCGATGTTCTCAAGCGCACTGGCATCTTCAAATGAGGCCCAGTCACCCATCACAAGGCCCACCCGCACGTGTGGTGCGTCGCGCTTGATCGCCTCGACTGCTTCAGTTGCCACCTCGTCCCAATGTGGCCAGGCTTCAATGCCACGCTTGTTGAACTCCGGCTCAAGCAAGACGATCGCGTCAGGCAGCTGTTGCAACAGCGGGACAAGTTTTTCGCTTATGTTGGCAAGATAGGCCGATCGATTGTCGCGCACGAACTCGGGCGATATTTCATCACCGAACCACCAGTGTGAGATAACGGGGGTCAGTCCGGCCTCGGTCGCTGCCAGCAATGGTGCCGCCGATTCCCAGCGCCAGTCGGTAGAGCGGGTATACCAATGTGTAAAATGTGTGGCTGGCAACTTGTGCTGATCCAGAATATTCCATATGTATCGATACTGTCGGCCGCTGCCAACCGGATTATCGTAGTGATAGCGCGCGCCGATTGCGTATGAAAAGTCGCCGCCGAGCAACTCGCCAGTCCTGCTTTGTACCGCGCGAAGCTGATCAATCGCGTCTATTCGTCGCGTGGCGCGCGAGAACCAGAATCGCGACTGAAAATTGCCGCGCGGCAGATAGACGCCAAGCCAATCGTTCGACAACATGGCGTGGCGATCTCTGATCGCGACAAAAGCATCCCGCGCCTGATCCAGCCGTCCCAGTTGCTCTAGTGCAATGGCCTGACTGTATAGCGCGGTATCGCCATATTGCTTTTCAGCAGAGAGTGCCACGCGCTGCATTTGCACCAGCGCTTCGGCGTAGTCAAAACGATCCATCAACTGGATGTAGGCGGCAAGATACCGCGCGTCTGCGGCAAATGCGGATGCAGGGGCTGCTTTCTGCAGCTGTTGCAAATGCGCAAGTGCAAGATCGTAATCGCCGCGTTCTCGCGCGGCCATCGCCGTGAGATATAACGCCAGGCCGTCGTCCTGGCCAGCCGTTAACCCCTTTTCCAGGATGGCCAGGCGAGTCTTTGCCACGCGTTTGTTGACGCTGAATGGCTTGCCAGCCAGATAGGCCTGATAATGTTGCAATGCCAGCTCGTATTCGCCCTGACGCTCGTGCACGGCGGCGAGTGCGAAATCATCGCGAGTCCCGGCTGCCGCAAGTGCCGATGAAAAGGCCAGCCACACCAGTAACAGCAGTGCACTGTGCAGGCAAAGACGAGGCGATGCACAAGTCTGGTGGCAATTGCCAGAATCAGTCACGGCCGAACAGATTGCCGGGTGTCAGTGAGGATCCATGTGCCAGCCTGATGCGTACCAGTTCTACCGGCACTCGCAAGGCGTCCTTGAGAAGATTGAATTTTGAGCCGCTTTTGTGCACCCAGCGCACCGGCACACTGACGATAGAGAGCCCAAGTTTTTGGGCCAGATAGAGGTGTTCCACATCGAAGCACCAGCGCGCGACGGTCTGGTGGCGAATGATCTGTTGTACCGCGGCGTGACGATACAACTTGAAACCACACTGGGTGTCATCGTGTTGAGTCAGCCCTAACAGCCGGGTGCCGACATGGAACAGCCAGCTGCCGATAGATCTGCGCCAGGGCCGACCGGCATCAGACAAACTCTTGCGACTGCCGATCGCGATATCATTTCCGCGCTGCAGTGCTGGCAGCAGGTTTTCAATTTCCTCGATCGGTGTCGACGCATCGGCGTCCATGAACAGAATGTACTGACCATTGGCCTGGCTGCATCCGCGGGCAACCGAAAACCCCTTGCCACTGTTGGTCAGGTTGCTCATCAGGCGACAGGTAGGCTGGTGTTTGAATTCGCGCTGGTAGATATCGACCACGCGAACGACATCGGCAGTTGTGTCACTCGAACCATCATCGACGACGATGATCTCGCTGCGATAATCCTGTTGGTTTAGATAATCTTTTACCCGGTACAACGTATCGGCGATTCGCGCCTGTTCGTTGTAGGTCGGAATCACAACGCTTATGAATACGTTGCGCTCTGTCATCAGTAGTGCGGCGACTGGTCGATCGCGCGGTAAAGCGTGATCTCGCCGTGTGTATTGCCGGAACTGATATCACTGGTTGCGTAGGGTTCGCTGTGCACGAGCTCATAGTGGGCTGGCATATTTGCTCGCAGCAACGCTGTTCTCGCTGGATCGAATCTGCCGTCGAGTAGCACGAAGTCGAAGCCTGCAGTAATAAATTCACGCACCAGCCTCGCGTCGTTCTCTGGCGAGCCGGCCGCTGGCAGGGAGTCCATATCGTAGAGGTTTTGCAGTGCGATTCGATCGAGAAAATGACTTCTGTGCAAATACGGGTTTTCGCTCAATATTCTCGACCGATGAGTCACCTGTTGATCGAGTACCGACATCACCGCGCGGGTGTCCGGGAATGCACTTTCCATCGCGCGTGTCTGCAGTACGGCGATGACCGTCAGCAGCGCCAGTACCAGTGACGCGACAGGTGCCTGAAAGCCGGGTTTCAGCGAGCGTACCATCAGCGCCAGCCCGGCGGCGGCAACGGGCGCCAGAAAGATGGCGCTGTAGAGCGCGTGCTTGTACATGGCGATTCGGTTGCCGCTGATCAGATGATACGCGGGCAGCGCTATGGCCAGAATGATTAACACCTTCAGGCTGTTGCGGTTGATCGCCGGCAGATCCAGGAACGACTGCTGGCGACGCAACGTTTTCCAGATAGACGCCGGGGTCATGATCAACAGAGGCCAGAGCAGTCCGCCCAGCAGCCACAGCACCTGCCATCCACTGCTGTTGTGCAGATGTTGCCCGGCGAGCTGAGTGTTGAAGAGAATCTGCAGCTCAGCCGCGTTTTGCATTGCGTAGATACCCAGCACCAGCGTTTGCAAGATTGCGAACAGCACGGCGCTGCCGCGTGAGGAGCCGATCCATAGCAACGCGAAAAACAGCGGAGCGTAGATCACGACCACGTACTTGCTCAGCACTGCGCAGGCAAACAGTAGCGAACCACAGATCATTTGCAGTGACAGATGGCGTCGCGTCCTGGCGTGACTGTGCAATTGCCAGGCTGCAGTGACAAACAGGAAGAAGCACCAGATGTCATAGGTGGCGAGCTTGCTCTGGAATATGTGTGTGGCCTGCAGACCGATCAGTGCAGCGGCCAGCAGGGCCAGGGTGCGGTTGCCGAGCATCGACAAATACAGCAGGTAGAGTGCACCCAGTGAGAACAGGCCGGGTATCAGCGAGAGTGCGCGAGCACCGTATTCATAGTCCAGATTGGCGCCCCAGCCAATCAGATAGAGGGGCAGGTTGGAGCTGAAGATGTAGGTCTTGGTTGGCCACAGTGAGCCATCGAGCAAAAGCCGTCCGGCGAACATATAGTCGCTCTCGTCGACGTAGTGACTGTTGAAACCAAGCGAGAAGCGCAACGACAGCAGCAACCAGACTGCAACGCACACCACCACTGCCGCCAGCAATGAGCCGGCTCCTGCGCGGGGCCAGCGTGTGCTTGCAGTGGGCTGACGCTCGATTCCTGTGGCGTTGACTGGAGGAGGCATAAGTCCGTTGGTTGCTCGATCCCAACCCCCGCTAGCGGCCGTGACAACAGCGGATTGAGATTCTGCGCTAAGTGGTTTCCCTATATGTAGACCATGTCACAACCACTGGCAGGCGGTGAAATTGACTCGCTACTCATTTGCCAACTTTAATATCCGGATTCGTCAATATTGGCAAATTTCCGGCGTTACAGCCGTCATGGCGATCCTGCGTGACGGATGTGTGACTCAAGGCGAGAACTGGCGACGGTTGGCGATGGTTCGGCAACCGGAATAATAATGATAAACAGTGCGATGCCAATTTTGATAGTCGAGCGAGAAATGAGCGTACGCTTGTTTCTCATTCGGCTATTGGAGTCCAATAACTTCCTGCCTATTCTGGCCGAGAGTGCGAGCGATGCGCTTGAAGTAATCCGCTCCGAAGGTGTCAAGCTGGTCCTGTGTGACTGGGACGGTGAAAACGACGAAGTCCTGAACCTGTGCCGCCGGATACGTACCGAAATGGGCCAGAGTTACGTCTACGTGATAGTCCAGTCCATTCAGTCTGACAAGGACGCCATCATTCAGGCAATGGAGGCGGGCGCTGATGATTTTGTCAGCAAGCCGGTCAACGCGCACGAACTGTTGGTCCGGATCAAGTCATCCAGTCGGGTTATCGAACTGCAGGACCAGCTGGTTTCGCGCAACCAGACCCTGGAGTTCGCGCACAAGCGTATGTCTGATGACTACGATCAACTCACCACCGAGTTGATGCTTGCGTCAAAAATGCAGGCCAACCTGTTGCCCGATCCCAAAGAGCTTCGCAACACTTACGCAACCTGGATGTTCAAGCCCGCTAACTTCCTGGCGGGCGATATGTTCGACTACTTCATGGTGTCGGACAATCTGCTGGCGTTTTATGTGATCGATGTGGAAGGTCACGGAATTACCTCGGCGCTGACATCATTTCTGGTGGACAACATGCTCAATCCCTCACGCGACGGATTGTGTCGGCGGATGCTTGAGAATTCTATTGATGTTAGCGCGGCTGTGGTCAATACCGTCACTGAACTGAACAAGAAATTCAGCAACTCGGATATGTACACACGCTACTTCAGCATGATCTACGGAATGATCAATACCGATACCGGTCGAGTAACGCTGACGCAGGCCGGGCACCCGTTTCCGATTCGCTACGATGCAGCGAAAGGCTGCACGCAAAAAATCGGCGACGGCGGAGTGCCGGTCGGCATACTGACTGATGTCAGCTACGAGCCGGTGGAGTTTACGCTCAATGCCGGCGACAGACTTTATTTGTATTCGGATGGCGTTACAGAGTGTATGTCGCCGGACGGTGAGATGTTCGAGACACCACGACTCGAAGACTGCATTGGACAGTGGCACACGACCGAAGTAGAAGAAGTGCATACAGAATTTGAGCGGGTGTTTCGGCGCTGGAACGGTGATTCGAAACCGTTCGAGGATGATTTGTCGCTGATCTGCTTTGAGTATCGCGGTACAGAAAGTCAACTCGGGGGAGTGAAGAACTATGGCATTTGAAACACATGCAGTGAATGACGTGACCGTCGTGTCACCGTCGAACAAGCGACTTGACGCGGTGCTGGCACCGAAACTCAAAGAACTTGTAGCGGGTCTCGTCGCCGAGGGCAATAACAAGATTGTTCTGGACGTCAGCGAAGTTGAATTCATGGATAGCAGCGGTCTGGGCGCTGCCGTTGCCGCGTTGAAGATCGTTGGTGGCCCGGGAGATATGGCCATTTGCGGTGCATCGGGACTGGTGGCAGATCTTTTCAAACTAACGCACATGGACCGGGTGTTTACGATGGCAGCGAATGAGGAAGAAGCCGTCGTCAAACTGGCGAGCTAGCGGCCTGTCGGAAACTCGGGGCATCGAATCATGAAAGAGAAAAGCATCACACTGACTATCGGCAGCGAATTGGCTAATGTCGCACTGGTTGGCGCCGCGGTCAGTCGTCTATCCGAGTTTTCCAGTCTCAATCGCGATCAGGTTAATCGCCTGGAACTGGCGGTAGTCGAGGCGGTCAACAACGCCATCGAACACGCCTACGGCTATGCACCAGGCTACGATGTCGAGGTCGAATTGCGCATGGACGACAATGAGATCATGGTGACAATCCACGATACCGGCAATTCAATGCCGAGCAACGCCGTCAATACCATTGTGGGTGAAGACGAGGCACCGATGCCACTGGTCGAGGGTTTCAACGAGGATTTGCCCGAGGGCGGCTGGGGGCTGTTGCTGATCAAATCACTGACTGATGATGTTTCCTACAGCAGCGAGGCGGGCCGTAACTCTCTGCGCATAACCTACCATTGCGATAGCGAAGCCGCATTGTAGATCAGACTCGTGTCCAGGTTTTGCGCAAGCCTTGTCTGTCTGTTGTCACTGTTTATGTGGTGGCAACCAGCACAGGCGTTGGAATGCCGTTCAAAATCGCTCGATGGCGATTGGCAATTGACGGTGCAGCCGCAGGCGAGCACACCATCGCAACTGCAAGACGACTGGCAGCCCGCATTGGTGCCGTCCAACTGGTATCAGCAGCATCGCTGGCTATCGGGCAAGGTCTGGTATCGGCGCACTTTCGACGCATCGCCTGAGTGTCTGACCACCCTGCGTTTTCACGGCGTCGATTACCAGAGCACGGTCTGGCTGAATGGCCGGCAACTCGGCACCCATCAGGGTTACTTCGCACCATTTGAATTCGACGCCCGCGACGCGCTGCTCAGCGGCGAGAATGAATTGCTGGTGCTGGTCGACAGTCCGCTGGAGAGCGATCGGGACTGGAGCCTGCACAAGACGACGATCAAGGGCGTGTTGTCGCACCATGACACGCGGCCAGGCGGAGCCTGGTCTACTCGCGGGCAGGAGCGCAACACCGGCGGGATCTGGAATTCGGTCTGGTTGCATCAGCGCTCGACAGCACGGCTCGGCGAGTTGCAGCTTAATACCACACCGGACGCCCGACTGGAGCACTGGGATTTAACGGTACAGTCAGAGCTTGATCTTGCAGCGGATGTGCAACCGACGCACGCAGTGCTTGAGCTTCGCCCGGTCAACGATACGGACGCAAATCCCTATCGCAAAAGCTTTGACAAGCTGTCATTCGACAAAGGGTTGCTGACACTGGAGGCCACGATCGCAAAGCCACAGTTGTGGTACCCGAAAGGCTATGGCGATCAGGCGCTCTATGAGTTTGAAGTCAGTCTGTACAGTGATGCCAGGTTGCTGGATAGCACATCGCTCACAAGCGGCTTTCGCAAGGTGCAGTTCCGCGCTGAAGACGAGACGTTTCTGATTAACAATCGCGCGTTTTTTGTGCGTGGCACCAACTACATCAGCGAACAGATGCTATCGACGATGGACTCCGATCGATACCGCCGCGATCTGACGCTGATGCAGCGAGCCAATATCAACGCTGTGCGTGTGCATGCACACGTAGAGCGAGCCGACTTCTATCAACTGGCCGATCAAATGGGCATGCTGGTGTGGCAGGACTTTCCGCTCCAGTGGGGCTACAGCGATTCATCTGCGTTTCGGGCAAAGGCGATTGATCAGCTTACAGAGATGGTCGGCATGCTCGGTCATCACCCGTCAGTGGTGAACTGGACGCTGCAAAACGAGCCGCCGTTCGATGCTTTCTGGATGAAATGGAAATATCCGGACTATAACCCCGAGCAAAATCGGCAACTGGTCGATGAACTTCGCGTGGCACTCGATCGACTCGATCAGACACGCTGGAACCTGAACTACTCTGCCACCAAAACGCACCCCTGGCTCGGCTGGTACAGCGGATCATGGCGCGACTACGCGAAACCGGCCAAATCTCGCTGGGTCACGGAGTTCGGCGCGCAGGCGTTGCCGGGCCTTGATTCCTTGAAAAAAATCTTTTTCGCGCAGGACTTGTGGCCGGACAACGATCACAAAATGGCAATCTGGAAATACCGAAATTTTCAGCCGCGAGAAACCTTCGAAATTGCCGGTGTCAGCATGGGCGATGACATCGAAACACTTGTATACAACACGCAAAGCTATCAATCGAAAATCACGGCCTTTGCAGCACGTTCGCTTCGCAGGCAGAAATACGCTGGCGTCAACGGAATTTTCCAGTTCATGTTTGTTGAGAACTGGCCGTCCGTGAATTGGGGGGTAGTGGACTACTGGCGCGAACTCAAGCCCGCCTATCATGCACTGGCTCGTGCCTATCAACCGGTAATGCCGATGATTGATTGGCGGGACAATGAGTTCACCGGGTCACAGCTGCCCGGATTCCCGATCTGGTTGTTGAATGACCACTGGGTAGGCTACGACAACGCCACGCTTGGCCTGTCGCTGACACGCGATGGACTCTTGGTGGACCAGTTTCGTGAACCTGTCGATCTCACGGCTGACTCGGCGAGCTTGTTGTATCGCTATCAACCTGTGTTTGACGAGAACGGAGTCTACACATTGAAACTAGAGTTGCATGATAACAATGGTGTCTTGCTGGGTGTCGATGAACATCAGTTCAATTTTACCGGCACCGCCCTGCTTGCCGGAGTCGACGAATGATCGTGCGATTTGGCGGCCACAATGATGAGGTCCTGTCAGAGCAGGGATAGCGCGCAATATGCCATTTTATTTCGACAAGTTCGAGGATCGCAAACCAGAGCCCCCGTTACCGTATTCACCCGGTATCGAGTTGCTCGCGCAGTTCTTTATTACCATGTCACTGGTGATTGGGGGCTGGTACATCAGCTGGCGCTGGATGCACTCGCTCAACTACGACGCGTTGCTCTATTCACTGATGTTGGTGCTGGCAGAAACTGGCGCCTATATCGGGCTGCTGCTGTTCTCATTCAATCTGTGGAAAACGCGCGACGTACCGAGTCAGTCGGCGCCACGCCTGCAGGCTGACTGTGAAAGATCGGGGCGGGGCATCGGTGACGATGAAGCCGTCAGTGTCGATGTGTTTTTCCCTACCTTTGATGAAGAGCCCGAGCTTGTCAGGCTGAGCGTGCAGGACGCGAAGAAAATCCGCTACCCACACCCGATCAATATCTGCATTCACGTTCTGGATGACGGCAAGCGCGAGTCGATGGCCGCCATGGCTGCCGAAGAGGGAGTCAATTACATTACACGGGCGGACAACGTCGGTTTTAAGGCTGGCAACCTGCGGCATGCGATGGAACTCACGCACGGGCAGTTTATTCTGATATGCGATGCTGATACACGTCCGTTCCCGACCATACTGGAAAACTGCATGGGGTATTTTCGCGATCCAGATGTCGCGTGGGTGCAGACGCCTCAGTGGTTCTATGACATTCCCGAGGGTACACGCTTACCCGAATGGCTGGCACGCTATACGGGCAGAGCCGGCCGCGGTATCGGTAGCCTGATCGAGCGCGTTGCCGGGCCGATCACAATCGGTGCCGATCCGTTTGTCAATGATCCGAAGATGTTCTACGACGTCTTGCTGCGCCGGCGCAACTGGGCCAATGCAGCCTTTTGCTGTGGTGCGGGTTCACTGCATCGCCGTGAAGCGGTGATGGAGTCTGCACTGCGTCGTTACGCTGCGGCAGTTGAGAAAACCTTTCTGGAGCGGGCCAATGCGATTCGGGAGGTCACGCGCGAAGCCAATACGGATCCGGCGTTAAAACGCAAGATGATTCAAAGCGTGGCGCAGATTGAAGAGCTGACCCCGTACAATTTTCACGTATCTGAAGATATCTACACGTCGATTCATTTGCATTCAGATCCATCGAGAGTGTGGAAGTCGGTGCAACACCCGACAGTTGAGTCAAAAATGCTCTCGCCACAGGATCTGCTGACCTGGACCCTGCAACGATTCAAATACGCCGGCGGCACACTCGACATTGCAGCCAACGATGATTTTCTGCTGAGGCGCGGCCTGAGTCTGAAACAGCGAATCATGTATCTGGCGACGATATGGTCGTATCTGGGGGGATTGTGGAATGTGGTCTTCATGCTCGCGCCGATCATCTACCTGTTCACGGCCATCGCTCCGGTGTCGGCCTACAGTGCAGACTTCTACATACACATCCTGCCGTTCCTGGTGCTCAACGAGTTTGCCAGTATGTTTGCGCTCTGGGGGCTCGCCGGTTACAAGGCGAAAAGTAATTACCTCGCGTTTTTCCCCATCAACTTGCGTGCGATCTGGACAGTGATCAAGGGACGTGAAATAAAATTTCCGGTCACGCCAAAGCAACGACAGGAAGGCAACTTCTTCCATCTGGTGCTACCGCAGGCAATTGTGATCGGTTTGACTGCCGCTGGTATCGTCTATGCGTGGTCAGCTTTTATGTGGCATAACAGTAACCACAGCCTGGCCGGTGTTCTGGTGAATACCTTTTGGGGGCTGAACAATATACTTGCATTGTCTGGACTGGTGCTGGCGGCGTTTTGGAAACCGGAGGAAGAACCGGTTGTCGATCAATCAGGAAACTTCGCCCAGGCGAGCATATAATGATGAAAGACAATATTGTCAAGGCAAGAAGCCATATTGTTTTTTTGCTCGGTTTGATATGCGCTTTCTCACTGGCCTGGTCACTTGAGAGCATTGAGCCGCCACAGGCTGCGCTGTCGAGAATCAAGTCGAAAATCGTTCCCTCACGCAATGTGCCTGAGCTCGCCGCCCCGCGGGCACTGGAAAGCTGGGAGCTGCAGGCGGCAGAGACCGCCTGGCAGTATTTCGAGAACAACTACCGTCCGGAGACCGGCCTCGTCAACTCGGTAGACGGCTATCCTGCATCCACCCTGTGGGATACCGCCTCATACATGATGGCGCTGATCGCAGCGCAGCGGCTCAATCTGGTTCCTCGCGATGTCTTTCACGTGCGCATGAGCAAATTGCTCGAAAGCCTTGCCGCAATGGACCTGTACGACGACCAACTGCCGAACAAGTCCTATAACACCGTGTCACTGGACATGGTCGACTACACCAACAAAATTACTGATCGGGGTATTGGCTGGTCAGCCATTGACGTGGGTCGCGTGCTGGTGCCGTTTAATGTCATCGCGTGGAACTACCCCGAACATACCGCCGCAGCTACCCGCGTATTGCAAAAATGGCAATTCGATGCATTGGTCAGCAAAGGCGAGATGATCGGCGCACAGGTCGATGCACAGGGCCAAACGGAATATGTACAGGAGGGACGACTCGGCTATGAAGAGTACGCATCGAAGTCCATTTCTTTGCTGGGCAAGGATCTGGATGTCGCCTTCAGCTACGAGAATAACCTTCGCTTTGTCGATGTATACGGGATAAAAGTCGCCACTGATGCGCGCGAGCCGGAGATTTTCAACGCCCACAACTACGTTGTCAGTGAACCCTACATACTGGATGGTATCGAGTACGGCTGGGACACGCGATCAAGTGAACTGGCGTGGCGGGTGTTCAGTGCCCAGAAGGCGCGCTACCGCGAAACCGGGGTGCTCACCGCCGTCAGTGAAGATAACATCGATCAGGCGCCGTACTTCGTCTACAACACGGTTTATACCAGCGGCAAGATCTGGAACACAATCACTGAGGACGGCGAAGATGCATCAGAATTTCGCTCGCTCAGCACCAAGGCCGCGATTGGCTGGCACATGCTGTATCGAGACGAATACACGCAACAGCTGATCGATGCTATCGGTGACAACTTTGATCCCGAAAAGGGCTGGTACTCAGGTATTTACGAAGAGACTGGCGAGCCTAACAAGGCCATCACTGCCAACACCAATGGCATTATCCTCGAGGCAATCGCCTTTGCGCGTTTTGGAAAACTGGTCTCGATCTATCGGCAGGACACCTGATGCCAACCGACAGAGCGCCTCGCTGATTTAACAAAACTGCAACACTCCGGACCGAACATGCAAGCAGTTGAAACCATAGAAGGATCGATCGACGAGCAGTCACGCTCGGGTATCATTCCGGCCTCATGGGCCTACGATGAAACTGCAGCCTCACGCGATTTGCGCATTGATTTCATGCGTGGCTACGTGATGTTCATTCTGGTGATCATTCACGTCGATCTTTTCTCGATATTCAATTTCATCGTATGGGAGAAGATCGGTGTCGTATCCGGCGGTGAAGGGTTCGTCATTCTATCAGGGTTGATTCTTGGTACGGTCAATCGTCGCAAGATTGATAAAAGCGGACTGTCGTCGGTGATTGACTCGACGCTAAGTCGTGGCTTTCAGATATACCGGGTCAATCTGGCCATCATTGTGACGGTACTGCTTTTTTCATTGCTGCCGTTTCTGGATTTGTCCAGCATCATGACCTTCACCAACCACGGCAACGGCGAAACATATCAACTCTATCCATCCCTGAGTCAACCGTTCAAAGAAGTCGCCTACCGGGTACTGACATTGAAAGGAGGCTCGCAGCAGACTCAGGTGCTAGGTTTGTACGTCGTTTTACTGCTCGCGTCACCACTGGCTTTCTTCGCCTTCAAGCATAAGCGGGTAGTGGAATTTCTGGCACTGTGCTGGATTCTCTACATCATCAACTGGGCGCATCCCTCGCGTCCGACTGGCGCGCAGTTCGAATATGCTTTTCCGGTGCTGTCCTGGCAGCTGACCTTCTTTCATGCGATGGCGTTTGGCTACTACCGGCAGGAAATCAGCGCCTGGTTTACCGCCGCCCGAATGAAAGTGGTCTATTGGGTTTGCAGCGTACTGTTTGTCGCTTTTGCTTTCTTTGCCTGGAACAACCCGAATCCGGGGTTGCCTGAATGGTCGCGGCTGGACTTTATTCCAGCGGATACATTTTCGGCTATCTATGGCGAGTATTTTCGTAAAAACACACTGGGTATCCTGCGGATACTGAATTATCTTGTCGTGCTGGTCGTGCTCTACCGTATCCTTACACTGTGCTGGAAGCCACTGAATCGCTTACTGGGCTGGTGGTGTGTGCCGATTGGACAGGCTTCCCTGTACGTGTTTATCGTCCATCTGGCTCTGTGTGCGGTGGTAGACAACATTCCCTATTTTAACCCGCTGGGCCCGTTTTATGGTTCCGGGAATATTGTTCTGACTACGCTCGCGCACCTTGGCGTCTTGCTGGCTCTATGGATTCTGGTCGTGAAGCGGTTCGCGTTTCGATGGATTCCACGGTAGATCTCGGCGATTGGGCCGGCGATCCATTGCCGCTGGCAATTGCGTGGCAATGTTCCTGCTACGGCATCGACTGCCCGATGGCAAGCGTCCTTTAGCGGCTGTTTGCAGTGGCTTATCTTCGTCCAGAACATTGTTAATGTCCATGTCGCCCTGCACGGCAATTTCGAGCCTACTCGTTAGGTACACACGCTATCGGCTGGCGCGCTCTGCGTTGTTCGCACTAGCGCTGTGTGGCGGTGTGGCAGCTGCGGCAACCAGTGCGACCAAAACTGAAGAAGAGCCGCCGGTCGTTGATCGCTGGGCGGTTGAAAATACAGACTATAGCGATAAGTGGGGCGTAGAATCGGCTGACATGGACGCCCGCTGGGGTGTAGAGACTCGCCTGTTTGAAGATTCGCTTGGCGAGAGAAAGGCAGAGCAGGTACCGATTATTCATCGTGGTATCACGTTTGATACCCGTGATATTCCTGCAGTTGGCCAGACATCCGGCGCCGAAAAAGCCAGGACCGGGAAAAAACCGGCGAAAAAAGGCAATAACCAATCAACTAATAAGAAACCGAAGGCCGCTGCGGCAAAACCTGCCAAAAAGGCAAAGCCGGTAGATAAGAAATCGGCATCCAAATCCGCACCAAAAGACGCTGGTAAAAAGTCGGGCAAAAAGGGCAGCTACAAAAAATACACGATGGATGTTAACGGCGTAGCGCGTGAGTATTATGTCTACTTGCCTGCGGATTACCAAAAGGGCAAGAAATACCCTGTTGTGATCGCCTTTCACGGCTACCAAAGTGATGCCAACGGCTTTCGATGGCTGATCAAGCCCGACAAATGGGCAAACAAGAATCAATATATTCTGGTTTACCCGAATGCCGTGAATAAGAGCTGGAATGTCGGCAAAGGCACCGGCTCTGCCAACAAGAATACCGATGACGTAGCGTTCTCCAGGGCTTTGTACAAAGAGGTACTGGCCAGGCACCCGGTCGACAGTAACCGGCTCTACGTGATGGGCTTTTCCAATGGCGCGCAAATGGCCGCACTGTGGGTGTGTCAGATGGCGGGCAAGATCGCTGCGGCTGCAATGGTTGCGCACACGATGAATATTCCCGATTGCAAACCGAGCCACAAGACCCCAATCGCACTGCTGCACGGCATGCAGGACAAGCTGGCACCCTACAAAGGGGGTGGCAAGCACAAAGTGGCATCGCACATGGAGTCTGTGGAGTTTTTCAAGAAGGTCAACGGCACCACCGACAAGAAAATACACCTGCAATCGAGCAAGACCTACAAATGCGAATCCTGGGTTCACGGCAAGAAGATCACCGAGGTCATCGACTGTAAGATGTACAACAACGGCCATAGCTGGCCCGGCGGAGTGGAGTTCATGGTCGATGTGCTCGGTACCACGAACAAGGATTTCAACGCCACCGAATTTCTGTTTCGAATGTTTTCGCGTTACAAGAAACTGCCCGCACCGAGATAGGCGTCAACGCAGCTGGTTACCGCACGCCTGACGCACCCGTGGGCGGTGTGGTTGCAACGTGGCCGGCCGCCTCAATCAGCCATCTATATTCCCTGCAACCTCGTACCCACGAGTGCTACAGACGCACCAAAAGTAACCACTTGCCAAGTGGTGTTGTTCACCTGAACCCCTGTTGTGTCAACCCGTCGACAGATTTGTGACACAGCTCATTTTTTTGAGCTGATCAGTGCTCGTTTTTTGCTCCATTCGCCGCCTTGGAATCCATTTTCTGACTAGCGATGCTGCACTACAGGCGATACCTGAAAGCGGTTGGCGTTTTGCTGGGGCTGAGTGTCAACGCAATGGCGCCGGCCGCCGAAGACGAGACGCTGGACAAAATATTCAAGGGAATTGAATCTTCCTACGAATTTCCTGTCGGCGAGTTGTTCGAGAAGAAATACGACAGCGAATTTCGCAATCTGTTCGATGGCGTGAGCCTGTCGTTCTCGCACAATCTGCCATTGCGCGGCGTAGTGGTTGAAGGCCTGAGCGGGTTTGGCAACGAGGGGGCCAGTGTCACGGCGACCAGCACCACCTCCATGAATATCAGCTACAAGCCCTTTGGCTATTGGTACATGTCGCTGGGTATACCGTTCTACAGCAATCCTGACTTACAAGCGCCCTGGAATCCGGATTTCACCTACGTGTTCGGTTATCGCGACTGGCACCCCTATACCCTGGGATTCACCTACTCAAACTACGGTGGCAACCGGTTCAACCCTGACCCTGGCAAGTCGGTGACCTGTTTTGAATGTGGTGCGTTTACCTGGTCGTGGAAGTTTCCGGTGCCGCGCTGGATGACGCATCCGTTTGTGGCCTGGGAAGAGGGACGGGTGGGATGCACGGTCAGCTATACCCTGGTGCCCAAATATACCGATCTTGCGAGCAACTCGGTCAAGGATAACAAGCAGACGCTCGGTATGGGGTGTCGCTACAACATCGTAGGCTGGTGGTACTTCCAGCTCAACGTCAAACACTACCTGGACAAATCCACCATCCAGCCCTGGGACGCCGATTACACCTACGGCTTCGGCTACTTTGACTGGCACCCGGGCGTGATATCAATTCAGTACAACAATTATTCGAACAACCGGTTTCCGTGGAGCGAGCAGCCAGCCAGTGGCGGCAAGTTTCGCGATGGCGCCTTGTCGGTGTCGTGGGGCATGTCATTTTGAGTGGCTCAAGCCTGCAGGCGCGGCGCTGGCACTCTCTGTGCTCGTTCGGCCGCTGGCCCGTGAAATTCGGGCGCGATGGAACGACGATCGACGGCAGGTATGCCAGACCGGTAAAACAATTGGCGAGACCCGAAACAGGCGTGTTGTTTCCGTCTGGTTCAGAACAGGAAAATCTAACAGGTTGTCGGCACAGGTTATGTGGATAAAAAAACGGCTCACTGCGAGCAGGTGCAGCGCTTGGGCAATGGCAGTCTCTGTCAGTGCGGTTGTGGCCGGCTGCTCGCTGGGTTTGCCTGGCTCGCGTTCGGTCGTTGCGGATCGGCCGATTACCAGTGAACCGACGAATATGGTTCACCTTGGGCGAGCGCACACAACGCGCCCGGACTATCAAATCAAAGAGCCAAACTTCTGCGATGCCGGTCGCGCCGTCTGGCCGCAACCCATGCGCCCGTCGATCACGCATCCCGGACGCAACGGCGAGTTGACCGACGAGGAAATGAAGCTCGCGCGCATTGCTTGGAAATACTTCGAGAACAATTATCAGCCAGAGACCGGTCTGGTCAATGCGGTGAACAACTATCCGTCAACCACCATGTGGGATACCGCATCGTACATGGCCGGTATGGTGGCAGCGCGCGAACTGGGCATTATTCCGAAAGAAGAATTCGATCTGCGCATGATGAAGATCCTGCAGACGTTTCAGAAACTGGACCTGTTTCGCCGCGAGCTACCGAACAAGGCCTATCACACCAAAACCGGACAAAAGGTTAACTACGCCAACAAGCCGGGTGAGATTGGTTTTTCCGCGCTGGATCTGGGGCGTCTTCTGATCTGGCTGAAGATCATCAAAGAGCGCTACCCCGAGCATTCCAACGCCATCGACAACGCGGTACTGCGCTGGCGCTTTTGCAATGTGGTCGATGCGCGCGGGCTGATGTTCGGCGCGCTGGTGAATGGCAAGAAAGAGACGCAGTATGTGCAGGAGGGCCGCCTCGGTTACGAAGAATACGCCGCGCGCGGTTTTCAGTTGTGGGGTTTCAACACTGATCTGTCCTCACAGCTTGAGCCCTACGAGACGATGCCGATTGGTGGCATCGACGTAAAATACGACGCTCGCGATCCGCGAGTCCTGCACGCCCACAACTATGTAGTGATGGAGAGCTTCACCCTCGAAGGCATGGAGTTTAACTGGGATCATGCCAACGATCGCGACAACAACGATATGCGACACACCGATCCGGTTGCCAAGGGGCTGGCCGAATCTGTGTTCGCCGCGCAGGTGGGCCGTTTCTGTAACACCGGTATCCTGACCGCACGCACCGAGCACCAGCTAGACAAGAAACCGTACTTCGTTTACGACACAGTCTATTCCGATGGTTACCCGTGGAATACGATCACTGAGAAGGGCGAGTATGTACCGCAGTTTGCCGCCATCGCGCTCAAGGGTGCGTTCACCATGTGGTCGCTGTTCAATAACGAGTATACCGATCTGCTCTACGACACCGTCAGCACACTCTACGATCCGAAAAAAGGATTCTACGAAGGGCGCTATGAAAACGGATCCGGTGTGATCAAAACTTTCACTGCCAATAACAACGGTATTATTCTCGAATCACTGCTGCACAAGGTGCAGGGCAAATTGCTTAAGTTCAGTGACAGAACCAGCAAGTGGGATCAGATTCTGAGCGATCCGCTTAAAGGGCGTCAGGCCTGTCTGCCACATCAGAAGTGTCGTGGCATGGGCCACAACGGAGGCACGAACTGTGGTGGCATCGATTACCAGAACGTCGATTCGGGTGAGGCTTCTGGCGGTGTGCTGCAAAAGCTGATCAGACAGGCGGGTGGCTGACGTGAGCCCGCACGGGCAAGCGAATGTGCTTGCCGCCAAACGCACGTCGCTGTAACCGGCATTCATGTCACGGCACGAAGCGCGATGTCGCCGGCTCGGAACGCAATTGCGAACCTGCCTGTTCGCCCTGGTGATTGTACAGGGCGCGGCTTCGTGCGGCGTTGCGACTCGTGCCATCAGTAATACTGCCAGCAGTATTCAGACATCCCAGACGTTTATCCAGGGGCGCCGTGCACCGCTGACCGAAAAAGAACAGGAATGGGCGAAGATCGCCTGGACCTACTTCAAAAACAATTACAACCGCAGTACAGGGCTTGTCAATTCCATCGACAGTTACCCCAGTACCAGCATGTGGACCGTGGCCGATTTTATTGCCGCCGTCATCGCCGCCCACGAATTTGAGCTGATCGACAGCATCGAGTTCGATCGGTTTGTCACCACCACGCTTGCCGCGCTCAATCGCATGCAACTGTATCGCAAGCGTATTCCAAACCGGTTTTACAACACGGCCAATCTCGCGATGGTCGACTACGAAGGGCATCCGGCGCAGGTAGGCTGGAGTGCGATCGATATCGGGCGGCTGCTGATCTGGCTGCGCATCCTGCGCAACCGACATCCCAAGTACGGCGAGTATATCGATAAGGCCATCTTTCGCTGGAACTTCTGCGATGTCATCGACAAGTGCGGCACCCTCTACGCGGGCAGTGAGTCCAGTAGTAAGGTGGATCTGTTTCAGGAGGGGCGCCTGGGTTACGAGGAGTATGCGGCATCCGGCTTCGAACTGATGGGCTTCAACACTGAAGAGTCAGCCTCGATTGAACCCTATGAGACAGTCACCGTGTTCGATGTGGATTTACTTAAGGATGCGCGCGATCCACGCAACCACAATGTTTTCTCGCCAATCCTGAGCGGGCCCTATCTCTATCACGGCCTGGAGATGAACTGGGATCGGGTCGATGACTTCTGGTCGCTGGACAGCGTGCACAGTTATGCTCACATGGGCGACCTTGCCGATCGCGTGTACCTGGTGCAGGAGAATCGCTACTTTCAGCAGCGCATACTGACGGCGCGGACCGATCATCAACTCGCCAAACCGCCTTACTTCCTGTACGACTCAATTTACGCCGACGGCTACGCCTGGAACACCATCAGCGATTCCGGCAAGCCTCATGCGAATCTTGCGCTGGTGTCAACGCGCGCGGTGTTTGGCATGTGGGCACTGTGGAAAACCAGTTACACCGATCGATTAATGGCGATTACCGAAACGCTCTACGATGCCAAAAAAGGCTGGTGGGAAGGGCGATATGAAGTCAGTGGCGCCTACGACAACACTCTTACCGCGGCGACCAACGCGATGGTTCTGGAGGCGTTGCTGTACAAGACCGGTGGCAAAATCCTGACCCGTCCACCGGAACCCACCTATGGTGAAATCCGCCTGGTTGATGTGTGGCGACATCCGGGACGTTGTTTTCCGCCACAGAAGGCCGCCTGCGAAGTCGACGTGCCAGAGCGAACCGCCAGGTTGTTTGAATGAACAGAATTGTCTGGTTGCTGTTGCTGCTGACGGTATTGCCGGTTTCCTTGAGCGCGCGCGCCGATGAAAAGGCGATACTCGCCCACGTTGAAAAGTTTCGCGACGGTTCCGGCTTTTTTCAAAAAGAAGAATATCGCAAAGCGGCGCTGGCCTGGTCAAACGAGGCGGTAGCAATGCTCGAACAGGAGAACGGCAAGGCCGTCACACTGGCAGCCGGATTTGCATCGATATTATCGAGCATTGCCTATCAACGTGCGCAGGATGCACTGGCCTATGCGCAATGGGGCAATGCGACCCAGCACTATTTGTCGGCCGGCACCAGTTGGGACGAACAACGCGCCATGCTGTTTGACTATCTCACGCTTATAAAAAAACAGCTGGAAGAAGCGGCCGCCAGCGACAATGCAGGTGCACATATGGAACCCGGCCTGCAGTTTTTGATCGCGCTCGACGGGTTGACTGGTATCTCTGTGTACGAACGGCCGGACAATGGCCTGCGCATGCAGGAAAATGCCCTGCAACCGGTGGTGACTGAAAACCGAAGTTACTTCGCCCGACCGCTTAGCGTTGTGCAACAGGAAGAGCAGGTACAGAGTGCCCGAGAGTCTGAACACATTGCCAGTTCGCTGCAAAATCTCGCCGCCGAGCAGCCAGTTGCAACGCCGCCGCCCGCAGCCAACGACGAAGTTGCCGCAGGTGACGGTAGTCGCGAGCGGCCGTTCAAAATTGCTGTCAACCCGATTGCCAGTCAATCGAACACTAAAAGTGCACCGGCTGCGGTTGAGCGTGCTCCCAGGCCCGATCCAGTGCCAGCACCAAAGCCTGCGACAGTCGCGACAGAAAAACCTGACCCTGTAGTGCCACCGAGTCCACCCGCGACAGTCGAATCGACAAAGCCTGTCGTCACAGCGGCGAAAAACGACAATCCCGTGAGTCAGGAACCGGCGGTCAAGAGCGCGCCTGCCAACGCCAGCCCGCAACCAAAGCCCGCTAGTGTGAAAAAGGAGGCAGTGCCAACGCAGACTTTGCGCGACTATCAACTGAATGATCAGGATATGCAGCGCGCACGAAGAGCCTGGTCGTACTTTGAGCGCAACCGGCATCCTGACAGTGGCTTTGTCAGTAGTGTCGAGGGCAGTGCCGAGGTTAGTAGCTGGGATCTGGCCGGTCAGTTGGCAGCCGTGGTCAGCGCGCATCAGGTAGGTGTTATCGACGACGATGAATTCAGTCGGCAGGCCAGGACGATGCTGCGCGGGCTCGGCACATTGCCGCTCTACGACGATCAGTTGCCGAACCGTTACTATCGGATCGACACGGTGCAGATGTCGCCAGAATCGCGTGGCTGGTCTGCTGTGTCGACAGGGCGCCTGTTGATTTGGCTGCGCATTCTCGCCAATTGGTATCCAGAGTTGCGCACACAGGTAATGGCATCGATCAGCCGCTGGCAATTCAGTCGCGCTATCGCCAATGGCCAGCTTAACTCTGCCACACAGATTGATGGCACCTCGATACTGCAGCAGGAGGGGCGCCTGGGTTTTGAACAGTACGCCGCGGCGGGTTTCAAACTATGGGGTCTCAATGTCGATAGGGCACTGACGCTGCGCGAGACCAACGCTATTAGCATCTATAACGTTGAGCTGGAAACGGACAAGCGCCCATCATCAGTGCTCGTCAGCGATCCGTTTGTACTCGGTGCAATGGAGCTGTCAGGCGTGCATCCACAGTTTTCTGCGCTGGGAGAAAACATTTTCAAGGTACAACGCGCCAGATGGAGGCACCAGAAGCGGCTGACCGCCAAGGGCCGCGATATGCATCAACAGGCTGGCGCTCAGGTGGTCAATCACATCTACCACCCGGATCAGGGCACGGCTTTTAACTGCTCACTACCGACTGGCAGTGACATCGCCTGTCAGTCGATCAGCACCAAGATTGCCTATGGCTGGCACGCCCTGTACGGCGATGAATACAGTCAGGCACTGCTGCAGGTTATTGAAAAAGGGGTCAGCTCGGTACGCGGGTTCTATGCGGGGGTGTTTGAAGATCTGACGGTCAACCGGGCCATGACGCTAGACGCCAACGCGATGGTGCTGGAGTCGTTGCTGCTGAAGTTCAGACACGGCGAGCCGTTTTTACAGAGCGACGAAGAAGACGCCGATCAATTGCTGCTATTCAGCAGCGGCAGCTGGGACTAGCGGTATCAACGATCGCGGAGTCGGCGGCCACGCGATCTGCGGTGATGGATCAGGGGCAATTGCCGCACGCGCCGCCTGCATATCGGGCTCGGAAACTGTCGGCAGACGGGCAATCGATTCGGCGACTGCCATGCGTGTGCAGTCAGAAAAGTACTGCGAGGTGTTGTCCGAGACGACTCGCCACATGATGCCGGTGTCTACCTCTGCGCAATAGGTGTCAGAGTCGTGTTCTGCGCCGAGGTTGTGCGCAATCTCATGTGCGGCCAGCAGTATGTCGTGCCGGTAGGGCGTGGACAAACTCACATCATAGCCATCGGGGTGGCAGGCGGTGTCTATCCATGCAAGGCCAACCGGGCGATCACTGTTGCGGTTGCCGGTAAACAGATGCACCAGACAGACACCGGCCAGCGCCGGTTGCGTCATCCGATAATCCCGAAAGCTTCGCAGCATGTGTTCGCTGGTGACGTGTCCGTGGCGGTGGGGGTCCGTCGCTGGTTCTCTGTGCACGATCGCCGTATTGATGTCCAGGCGCAAGGCAAATTCGTGGCGATAGATCCCATCTACGCTGTTCACAATCGACAAGGCTTTTTCAAGCCCTCTACCGGCGTGAAATTCATTGAACTGACTGTCGATGACCAATGCGATGGTCGCCCGTCGCAAACTTTGATGTTCGATCCGGTCGGCTGATGCCGACCTGAGTGGTGTCGAAACCACAGAGCCTGTCGGGTGGTGGTTACTTGCCAGCGGCTCGAAAACAACGCGTTCTCCATCGGTAGCAATCCGATAGTGCAGCCCGCGGCGTGACAGCACGCCGTCGAGTTGATCTCCATCGATCGACACCCTGACCCACGAGTCGGGCTCGTGCTCGATCACGCCGGCCATCTGTCGGGTAGCAGGGGTCAGAGATTGACCGTCGCCATCGAATACCTGCAGGTTGGCTGTCGCCTGACTGGGCTGTAAAAGCAATGTCAGGTCGCCATCGGGATGGTTGATGGTCAGGCGTTCTGGCGGGCGGGGTGAGGTGACGTCGGTCGGGCTCGCAACCGTGGAGAGGCTCTGGGCGAGCACCGCCACCAGTGCGATTACAAAAGTAGTCAGGCGCCTCCGCTGCAACAAGGTCGTCGTTTCCGTTCGGAATTGGCGACATTGTATTCACGGCCAGGGAGCAATTTCTGGCGTCTGATCGCGGTTTCAGCGAATCGGCAGTGGCGCAACAACGCCTAATGCCGCAAATACCGGCCTCACCGAACACGCGCGTTGAACTGCGGGCCGTGTGCGCGGATAATTCGCGTTTTTTCGGAGCTTGCCTGTGAGCCCATCGATCAAAGTTGCCCCGTCGATTCTGTCCGCCGATTTTGCCAGGCTCGGTGAGGAGGTGCGCGCCATCGACGAGGCAGGGGCCGACTGGATACACGTCGATGTGATGGACGGCCACTTCGTGCCCAACATCACCTTTGGGCCATTGGTAGTCAAAGCGATTCGGCCCTACACGGACAAACCGATCGATGTGCACCTGATGATCTCGCCCTGCGACCTGTATCTTGAAGATTTTATTCAGGCTGGCGCCGACATGGTCACCGTGCACGCGGAAGCCGGCCCGCATCTGGATCGTTCGCTGCAGGCGATCCGCCAGCTCGGGGCGCGCGCCGGTGTGTCGTTAAATCCCTCGACCTCTGAACAAAGCCTCGAATACGTGATGGACCAGCTTCAGCTGATTCTGGTGATGTCGGTGAACCCCGGCTTCGGCGGGCAGGCGTTTCTGCAATCACAACTGGAGAAAATCAGTCGCATTCGCAAGATGATCGGCGATCGCGACATCGATCTCTCGGTCGACGGCGGCATATCGGTGAGCAACGCCGCCGATGTGGCAGCCGCCGGTGCCAATGTGCTGGCCGCCGGGTCATCGGTGTTTGCAGGGGGCAGCGATCAGTATCAGGCGAATATTGCCGCGCTGCGCAGTGCGGCTGCGGCATGACACTGGATCCTCAGGCGCTCGGTGCTGTCAAGACGCTGATCTGGGATCTGGACGGCACGCTGGTGGACAGCGTCGCCGACCTCGCAGCGTCGGTCAATGTGGTGCTGACTGAACTCGGCACGCAACCACTGGCCGAAGATCAGGTGCGCTCGATGATTGGCAACGGGGTGGGGAAGCTGCTGGATCGCGCAGTGGCCGCGACTGAGCTGGACGCCGCAAAGACACCCGATTCGGACTGGCTCTATCAGCGATTCAGTGCGCACTATGCAGACAACTGCTGCAATCACACCGTCGTCTACGAAGGGGTGCGTGACACGCTTCAACAACTCGCAGCGCGCGGCTATCGCCACGGCATTTGCACCAACAAACCCGAGGCTATGGCAAAAACCGTGGTGCAGACACTGGACCTGTCGCCATTTTTCGACACCATCGTCGGCGGCGACACCGCGAGCCGCCACAAACCCGATCCCGAGCCGTTGCTGCTGTGCCTTGAAAGAATGCAGAGCGCTGCTGCAGAGTCGCTGATGATTGGCGACTCGGCTGCAGACGTTTCAGTGGCGCGCAACGCCCATGTGCCGGTAGTGGTACTACCCTACGGCTATACACGCGTGCCGGCGGTTGAACTGGGTGCCGATGCAGTGCTCGACAATGCCCGGCAACTGCTGGATCTGTTGCCGGGTTAATGTCTTACCAGACGCGCGCGAACTCGACTTCGTCATCGACGAAAAACACTCGAAAGGTGCCGTAGTCCCAAACGTCTGAACCTGTATCGGCGTCGGTTAGTGCGATCGCCGGATGGCCGAACATCTCCAGCACCACGGTGCGGTGAGTGCCGCGTGGTGGAACCGGACGCTCGGGATAGCTGGGCGCCATACGCACGCCATCGGACACCGGTGTGTTGGCTTGCACGCCGCTACTCAACACTGTGGATGAAACCAGCAGCACTGCTGCAAGTGTGGTTTTCATGTGATCCCCTTGTCTTATTGTTATTGGATCGCCGGCAGGCCAACAGGCATTACCGGTAGCACTTCGTCACATGAGCGAGGTTGTCGTCCGCCGGGACGGCGTCTTTAGCACCTATCGAGAGCGCTCTGACCACAGATCTTTGTAAATACCCGCGTTTTGATGCACTTACGCGATCTAACTAGTTTCAGTCGATCAGAGCTTTTGCAGCAACAGGGTTTGCAAGGCACGGCCGACCATGCCGCTGGCATCGAACAGCGCGGCGTCGGCAAGGCCAATTCCGTTGCTCTCCCAGTAACCGACGGCGCGGCTGCCCAGCCAGTCTCCCACCGGGTCGCGATGCAGTACGACGGTCAGATCGGGATTGATAAAGCTTGTCTCCCAGGGCTCCGCGTTACGCCCAAAGGCGTTGCCGCAATCGGCCAGTGGACAAATACGCTGAAACGGCGAGGGCGTCTCGTCAGCCAGCAGCGGCACGGTTTTCATCCAGGCGGTGGTTGGACCGGGCTCTGGCGATTCGCCGGCCGGATAGCGCAGTTGCACGCCGTCACCGGCAAACGTCTTTTTATCGTGCAACACCTTGCGCAGTGGAAAACTGCCGGCGACGGCATCCTCCGGTGAGTCAATTGGCGTGTGGTGGCTCGGGAAATCCTGCTTTGCCTGTGCGCTGATATGCAGTCCGGCAGCCGATGCGCACTCACGGCCCGTGCGATCGATCAATACCGCACTGCTGCGCGACACCATCCGCCCCTGTCTGACTATGGATGTCTCGATCGTGAAGCCTGCCATCGGAATTGGACGCGTCAGGTCGACGGTAATTCGGGTCAGCCGCTGATCCGGCAGTTGCCGCTCCAGTGCGCGCGCCAGCAGGCCGGTGGGCGGGCCGGCATGGCAGTGATCCGGGTTCCATGGACCACGGCTGTGATCTCCGGGTATAAACATGCCATCAGCGGCCATGCTAAAAAAACAATCGTCGCTCATTTGCCGGGCAACACATTGAGCGCGACCAAAAATCGCGACACCATATTGTAGGCGGCAACGGTCGCGATCAGTTCGACCAGATGCCGATCGCTCAGGTGGGCCTTGATCGTTGCGAAGGTCTTGTCGCTGACCTGCACATCGCGCGTCATCTCGACGCTCAGCACAATTGCCGCCTGCTCGACCGCAGTGAACCGGCTGTCGACACTGGCGCGGGCCGGATCGCGCAACAGCTCGACTTTCTCCTGTGTGCCGCCGGCTTTGACGTACAGCGGCGCGTGTTGCGAGTACTCGTACTCGGCGCGGTTGACCACCGCGACCACGCACATCGCGAGCTCGCGCAGTTGCTGGGCAACGTCAAACTGAGTGCGCACATTGCCCAGCATGTGGTTCCAGCCGGTCGCAAGCGGCGTGCTGTACAACAGCAGTCGATCGAGCTCGAGCAGAGTGCCGCCGCGTCGCTCGCGAACTGCCTGTACCACGTCGGCGGGTTCAGCCAGATCGATCGGCAGATAGGGCAGGCGTGGCGGACCATCGTGCACGGCTGCGGCAGGTGTGCGGCTTTTGCGTCCCGGGCCCTGCGGAAACTTCTCCACTTCGGCCAGTGCCTGCGCCGGCCATTGCTCCGGTGTGCGCAACCATTGCAGGGCCATATCGGTCGCCTGATTGCCCCAGAAAAGCTCGTCGTCGCAGCGCAGCGTCGGAACGCCAAAGATGTCATCGTTCAATGCCTCGACACCATTGTCGTGTAGCGCTTTTTTGATATCATCCCGCGCCAGGTCGTCCCGGCTGACGCCAAACTCGGCAAGCAGCGCATCGAACGCGGCCTCATTCTGCGGCACGTGGCCATCGACCCAGACAAAGCGAAATATCCGCTGTACGGCGGCGATGTCATTGTTCAGTACGATGGCCAACCGTAATAAAGGCAACGGGTTGAAGGGGTGGAATTCCGGCAGTTTGAACGCAATGTTCTGCGCGCTGGCCTGCCACACGACATCGCGAAACGTCCAGTCGCGTTTTGGTGCGATCTCGGCCGGGCCCAGTTGCCCCCAGTGATTCAGCAGCCCGGCAAACAGCACCGGCACGCAGGTAAGCGGGCGTTGCTCGTTTAATTCCTGCAAACGGATGCTCTGAAGATAGGCGTAGGGGGAGATAAAGTCGTAGTACCAGCGCATGGTCAGTGGCGTCCGTCGCGATTGCAGGGGGCGCTAGTCTATCGCAGAGCTGCGGCTGGCTACAGGCACCGCCGGTCGCCAGCCAAAGGCGCGCTGGCGCACAAAGCGCCGCGTGCGCAAAAAAAACGCTTGCACCTGTTGATTTCCCGGTTATCATTCCCCAATTAGCACTCAGCACAGTTAAGTGCTAACAGTCACGTGCAAAACACTCCCTATACATCCAACAGAAGGTAGGCAATGAATATTCGACCCTTGCATGATCGAGTAGTAGTACGTCGTATGGAAGAAGAGCGCACCAGCGCAGGCGGAATCGTAATCCCTGATTCTGCGACCGAAAAACCGATCCGTGGCGAAGTCCTCGCTGCAGGCAATGGCAAAATTACTGATTCAGGCGACAAGCGCGCGCTGGACGTGAAAGTGGGCGACAAGGTTCTGTTCGGCAAGTACTCCGGAACTGAAATCAAAGTCGAAGGTGAAGAACTGCTGGTGATGCGCGAAGACGACATCATGGCAGTCATCGAAGGCTAGGTTTCAACAGTTTCCAACCAACAAACAAGAGAGAAAGCATTAAATGAGCGCTAAAGAAGTCATTTTTTCCGATTCGGCCCGCGGCCGCATGCTCAATGGCGTAGACATCCTCGCCAACGCGGTCAAGGTCACCCTCGGCCCGCGCGGTCGCAACGTGGTTCTGGACAAGTCCTTTGGTGCCCCCACGGTCACTAAGGATGGCGTATCTGTCGCCAAGGAAATCGAGCTGAAAGACAAGTTCGAAAACATGGGCGCACAAATGGTCAAGGAAGTGGCTTCCAAGACTTCCGACGTCGCTGGTGACGGTACCACCACAGCGACCGTTCTGGCCCAGAGCATCGTTCGCGAAGGTCTGAAAGCCGTTGCCGCCGGCATGAACCCGATGGATCTCAAGCGCGGTCTGGACAAAGCAGTAACTGCTGCTGTCGAGAATCTCGCCGGCATGTCACAGCCCTGCAACGACGCCAATGCGATCGCTCAGGTCGGCACCATCTCTGCCAACTCTGACGAGAACATCGGCAAGATCATCGCCGAGGCGATGGAAAAAGTCGGCAAGGAAGGCGTTATCACCGTTGAAGAAGGTTCAGGCCTGGACAACGAACTGGACGTCGTCGAAGGTATGCAATTCGATCGCGGCTACCTGTCTCCGTACTTCATCAACAACCAGGAAGGCATGAGCGCCGATCTGGATGAGCCGTACATCCTGCTGCACGACAAGAAAGTCTCTAACATTCGCGATCTGCTCCCCGTACTGGAAGCCGTCGCCAAGTCCAGCAAGCCGCTGCTGATCATCGCTGAAGACATCGAAGGCGAAGCGCTGGCTACTCTGGTTGTCAACAGCATGCGCGGTATCGTCAAGGTCTGTGCCGTCAAGGCACCTGGCTTCGGCGATCGTCGCAAGGCCATGCTGCAGGATATCGCTATCTTGACTGGCGGCCAGGTCATCTCTGAAGAAGTCGGTCTGTCTCTGGAGAAAGTCACTCTGGAAGACCTCGGCACTGCCAAGCGCGTAAGCGTTGACAAAGAGAACACCACTGTCGTCGACGGCGCTGGTGAGAAAGGCGAAATCGACGGTCGCGTCGAGCAGATCCGCGCCCAGATCGAACAGTCCACTTCAGACTACGACAAAGAAAAGCTGCAAGAGCGCATGGCCAAGCTCGCCGGCGGTGTTGCGGTGATCAAGGTCGGTGCTGCTACCGAAGTTGAAATGAAAGAGAAGAAGCACCGCGTCGACGACGCTCTGCACGCGACTCGCGCAGCAGTCGAAGAAGGTGTGGTCGCCGGTGGTGGTGTTGCACTGGTACGCGCACTCGACGCACTGAAAGATCTGAAAGGCATCAACGCTGATCAGGATCACGGCATCGCGATCGCTCGCCGCTCTATGGAAGAGCCGCTGCGCCAGATCGTCGACAACGCTGGTGGCGAGCCTTCAGTTGTCGTCAACGCTGTCTGCGCCGAGTCTGGCAGCCACGGCTACAACGCGGCCACCGGTGAGTACGGCGACATGATCGGCATGGGTATCCTGGATCCCACCAAGGTCACTCGCTCTGCACTGCAGAACGCCGCTTCAATCGCAGGTCTTATGATCACCACCGAAGCGATGGTTGCCGAACTGCCGAAGGAAGACGCACCGATGGGTCCTCCGGGCGGTGACATGGGCGGCATGGGCGGAATGGGCGGCATGATGTAAGGTCTGTCCGACCAACCTTGATGTGAAGAAAGCCCCGCAATGCGGGGCTTTTTTTGTACTTTTGGAAAGTACCAAACTTCTTCGGCTTACTTTTGAAAAGACCAAAAGTAACAAAAGTCTTTTTACCCGCTTCGGTTATGGCCGTCGCCACTTTGGACGAATCCATCGCCTTACGAGGCCGCGGCTCCGGGCGCGTCCCTGCGCCCGCAGCGCTTATCGCGATGTCCTGTCG
>CAZNIS010000049.1:0-50714 GCA_964573105.1 uncultured Granulosicoccaceae bacterium | reverse complement strand
CGAGTTCGTCGAGTTCGTCGAGTTCGTCGAGTTCGTCGAGTTCGTCGAGTTCGTCAAGCTTCGTCTGCGTGTCATTGGACTGCGTGACGCGAGCCTTGTCGGCAGGCGGTGGCGCGATGCGGCCATCGTTGATCAATCGGCGGCGGCGCTTGACGTAGCTGTCGCGCACAAAGGTATACGGATCGAGGGCGGCGGTTTCCAGTATGGAGCTTGCCGCGAGGAATCGCGCACGCGCGCTCACGACATTGAGTGTGACCAGCTTGCTGCGCACCGAGCTATCGAGATTCATGTTGTTCAGTGGCGCCAGTTCGCTGTCTGCCAGCAGTCCGGCGGTACCGCGCAGTGTGCGTGAGCCGAAAAACGGCAGCACGATGTAGGGGCCTTCCGGCACGCCCCAGACGCCGAGTGTCTGGCCGAAGTCTTCGACGTGACGATCGAGTTTCATCGCCGTCGCGACATCCAGAATGCCTCCCAGCCCCAGTGTTGTGTTGACCGCGACGCGAGCAGTGTCATGCAGCCCCTGTTCAAATTTACCTTGCAAAAAGACGTTGACCGCGACAGCCACGTCTGACAGGTTGCCGAAAAAGTTACTGACGCCCTGACGAACGAAGCCCGGTGTGATGCCCTGGTAGCCGCGAGCCAGTGGTTGCAGCGCGTAGCGATCCAGCCGATCGTTGAATCCGTAGACGGCGCGATTGACCTTTTCAAGCGGGTCGCTGATCGGTTGATTGATATCGACTGTGCGTGTTGCACAGGCGCTGCACGCGAATGCAATAAAAAAGAGTAATAACCAGTTTCTGATTGTGGTGGTTGTCGTCATACCAAAGATGGAAAGGGCACCCGTCGGCTTTAATACTAGCACTGGACTGCGATTCGAGCGGCGCGCTTGCGGCTTAATGGGGGACGGGTCGACCGTGTCACATAAATCGCGCGCTGGCGAGTTTGTTGCCGTCTGTTAATGAGTACCGGGAAAGCGCGATTTGATTATCTGCAAAACCACCTCCAGACTCCAAGTTAGCGCCCGGTGAACAACCGTTCTAAGGTCGATCGATCCGATCGATTCAGCGTCCGTTTGGTGTGCTTTTGGGATAATCGGGCTAACGATTTGTAGTCTGTCGGACTGTGGGTGAGGCGTTGCGCCGGCCCGCTATCATCCGATCGGCGTTTTTCAGGCGCGTGCGGGCCAGGGCTCGGGCGCCAAATTTGAAAAGGGGATTGCCATGTTCAGGAAATTTATTGCTTTGATAGCCGCCTGCGTGCTGTTGCCAGCCGTGGCGATGGCTGGGCATCCGGCTGAAGATCTGGTCAAGAAGCTGACCTCCGGGATTATCGGTACGCTTGAGAAGCCCGAGGCCAAAGTGGACAAGAAGTTTGTTCAGGATGCGCTGGAGCGCGACGTGGTGCCGCACATCGACTTTACGCTGATGACCAAGCTCGCCGTTGGCAAGCACTGGAAAGAGGCAACAAAGGAACAAAAAGATTCGCTGGTATCGGAATTTCGCGATCTGTTGGTCAACACCTATACCAAGGCGTTGAATGAATACTCCGGACAGACGCTGGAGTTTCTGCCATTCAAGCCGGAAAAGCGCGAGGACCGCGCCGTCGTTAGTTCCATATTCAAGGACAGTGGCGGCGTGCAGTTTCCGGTTGACTACAAACTGCGCAACAAGGACGCCTGGCTGATCTACGACATTGAAGTGGAGAACATCAGCCTGGTGCTGGGCTATCGTTCGGAGTTCTCAAGTCAGATTGCCAAGGGTGGTCTGGATGGGCTGATCGGCACCCTGCGCAAGAAAAACGGCGCCTGACCCGAGCGCTACGGCGCGCTGACGGTCTCGCCGCGCGCTACTGATCTGCAACGGTAATCAGCTCGCCGCCATCAACCAGACAGCGGCGAGCACCCACCCCTCTCATTGCGCCTGTCTTAAGAAGCACACCGAGTTTGCTCTGCGATCGCGTGACATCCCTTGAGCGCAAAGATTTCTCAATAGCCTGCTAATCCGTTACTATCGCGCTTTGCGCGCGTGCCGCCCATTGATTTGCTCCCGCAGCACCGAAGTCACCCGCTAACCTCCGTCCCGGCGACCTTGCGCTACGCGACTGCAGCAACGACCGCGAGCAGCGCAACGATCAGGTCGAACAGCCCAGATTTGAATGGATAAACTGATTATTGAAGGCGGCACCCCGCTGAGCGGCTCGGTGCAGATTTCCGGCGCGAAAAACGCCGTGTTGCCGATCCTTGCCGGCACACTGCTGTGCGGCGATGTCGTCACCCTGGAAAACGTACCGCATTTGAATGATGTGACGACGACCATGACGCTGCTCGGGCGCATGGGGGTGAAGCTGACGCTGGGCGATCGCATGCAGATCGAAGCCGACGCCTCAAGCGTCGACCACTTCAAGGCGGCCTATGAGCTGGTGCGCACCATGCGCGCCTCGATCCTGGTGCTTGGGCCGTTGCTCGCGCGCTTTGGTGAGGCCGAAGTGTCGCTGCCGGGTGGCTGCGCCATTGGTGCTCGGCCAGTCAATCTGCACGTTGACGGATTGCGGGCCATGGGTGCGGACATCGAGCTGGAAGGCGGTTACATCAAGGCGCGTTGTCGCAAGCTGCAGGGCGCGCGAATCAACTTTGACACCGTCACGGTAACCGGTACCGAGAATCTGCTGATGGCGGCGACGCTGGCACACGGTGAGACGGTGCTTGAAAACGCCGCCCGCGAACCCGAAGTTCTGGACCTTGCAAACTTCCTGATCGCGATGGGGGCCGACATACGCGGTGCCGGTACTGACACCATTACGATCAACGGTGTGGACAAGCTGCATGGGTGTAACTACCGCGTGGTACCGGATCGGATCGAAACCGGTACCTTTCTGGCCGCGGCGCTGGCCACCGCGGGATCGGTGACGGTGCGCGATGCGCGACCGGATACTCTGGATGCAGTGTTGCACAAGCTGGAAGACGCGGGCGCTGACCTGCAGGTGGGCACTGATACCATCACCGCCAGCTGCACCGATCAACGCCCGCGACCTGTCGACCTTCGCACCGCGCCATACCCGGCTTTCCCCACCGATATGCAAGCGCAGTTCACGTTGTTAAACGCGATCGCCGATGGCTCGGCCACGATTACCGAGACGATTTTCGAAAACCGTTTCATGCACGTTCAGGAGCTGCAGCGCATGGGCGCGGATCTTAGCGTCAGTGGCAACACGGTTTTCTCGCGCGGCGTGGCGCGACTGACCGGCGCACCGGTGATGGCCACCGACCTGCGCGCCTCGGCCAGTCTGATCATTGCCGGTATGGTGGCTGAGGGTGAGACCCATCTGCAGCGTATCTATCACATCGATCGCGGCTATGAGCGGATCGAGGAGAAGTTTCAGGCGCTGGGCGCGGTGATTCGCCGGGTCGCGGCCTGAGCATCGATTGATTCAAACGATTGATTCAACTGGGCCCGCGACACAGCGCGGGTCGGAAAACAACTGGTAACGTGTCCAAGACCCTGTCGATAGCCCTGTCCAAGGGGCGAATTCTTGATCAGACGCTGCCACTGCTGGCGGTGGCCGGCATTCGTCCAGCCGAAGATGCGCGCACGACGCGCAAACTGCGGGTCGACACCGATGACCCGCTGGTGAAGATACTGCTGGTGCGCGCCTCAGACGTACCCGCCTATGTGCAATACGGCGGCGCTGACGTCGGGATCACTGGCAAGGATATTCTGCTTGAGCACACCGGCGGCGGGATCTACGAGCCGCTCGATTTGAATATCAGCCGCTGTCGGCTGGTGCTGGCCGGTAAAAAGGGGGCAGATAAACGGACCGGTGCACGGCTGCGCGTCGCCACCAAATATCCACTGGTCACGCGCGACTACTTTGCCCGCATCGGGCAGCAGGTCGAGATCATCAAGTTGTATGGTTCGATGGAGCTTGCGCCCCTGGTGGGGATGGCGGATTTGATTGTCGACATCACCGATACCGGCAGTACGCTCAAGGCAAACGGGCTGGATGTGCTCGCGCCGATCGCCGACATCAGCTCGCGTTTGATCGTCAACAAAGCCTCGATGAAAATGAAACATGCGCGCATACAAGCGCTGATCGCCGATTTGCGAAAAACCATTCCGGACACTTGCGAACATGAATGACCAAACCTCGCAGTTTGAAACCGATGATCTGCGTATCACGGAGATGCGCGAGCTGCTGACCCCGGCGGCATTGATGGAAGAGATTCCGGTCAGTGCCGAGATCTCAAAAGTGGTGCACGACTGCCGGATGGGTATCCGCGACGTGCTCGATGGCAACGATGATCGGCTGGTCGTGGTGGTGGGGCCGTGCTCGATTCACGATCCGGAAGCGGGTCTTGAGTACGCGCGCAAGCTTTTGCCGCTGCGCGAATCGTTGGCCAAGGATCTGCTGATCGTCATGCGCGTGTATTTTGAAAAGCCGCGTACCCGGGTTGGCTGGAAGGGGCTGATCAATGATCCGGGACTGGATGACAGCTTTCGCATCAACGATGGCTTGCGCATCGCGCGCGGGCTGTTGCGCGACATCAACGCCGTTGGCGTGCCGGCCGGCAGCGAGTACCTCGATCTGATCAGTCCTCAGTACATTGCCGATCTGGTGGGATGGGGTGCGATTGGTGCGCGCACCACCGAGAGTCAGGGGCATCGCGAGCTGGCTTCCGGGCTGTCGTGCCCGGTCGGCTTCAAGAACGGTACTGACGGTAACATGCAGATTGCCGTGGATGCGATTTGCTCTGCTTCGCGGCCGCATCGCTTCCTGTCGGTGACAAAAGACGGTGTATCGGCGATTTTTACAACGTTGGGCAACAACGATTGCCACGTCATTTTGCGCGGTGGCACCCACACCAACTACGACGCCGCAAGTGTCGATGATATTGCCTCTCTGCTGGAGAAGGCCGGGCTCAGTGCGCGCGTGATGATTGACTGCAGCCACGCCAACAGCCGCAAAAAGCACGAGCGCCAGCGCTATGTGTGTGGCGACATCAGTCGTCAGCTCGCCGACGGCGACCAGCGCATCATGGGCGTGATGATCGAGAGCAACCTGGTTGCGGGTCGTCAGGATCAGATACCCGATCGCGAACTGACACACGGCCAGAGCATTACTGATGCCTGCATTGGCTGGGACGACACGGTTGAAATGCTCGAAGAGCTGGCCGCTGCGGTGGCGCGCCGGCGCGAGGTGGCTGCACAATGATGCAGACCACTCGGCTCGATGCCGACCAGGCAGACTTTGATCGGCAGCTGGATGCGCTGCTTGCCTGGGAGGCGGTGTCTGATCAATCGGTCGAGACCACCGTGCGGGATATCATCGCGCAAGTGCGAAGCCGTGGCGACGAGGCGCTGCTGGAGCTGACCAATCGGTTTGACCGGCGCGATCTCAATCAGGCTGCGCAGCTTGAGATTGCCCCGCAACAATTGCAACAGGCGCTGGAAGCCATCGATGCCGACACACGGGCCGCGCTGCAGGCCGCGGCCGCACGGATTCGCGACTACCACGAGCGCCAGCGCGCCGACTCGTGGGACTACACGGACGATCACGGCAATCGACTCGGTCAGCTGGTGCGGCCACTCGATCGCGTTGGGCTGTACGTGCCGGGTGGCAAAGCGGCCTATCCGTCGTCTGTGCTGATGAACAGCATTCCGGCCAAAGTCGCCGGCGTCGATGAACTGATTATGGTGGTGCCGGCGCCGGATGAACAACTTAATGACCTGGTTCTGGCCGCCGCGGCAATTGGCGGTGTGGATCGCCTGTTTACGATTGGTGGGGCACAGGCAATTGCTGCGCTCGCCTACGGTACAGATACGGTCCCGGCTGTCGACAAAATTGTAGGGCCCGGCAATATTTTTGTCGCCACGGCCAAGCGCGAGGTATTCGGCAAGGTTGGCATCGACATGATTGCCGGTCCATCGGAAATCTGCGTGGTGTGCGATGGTGATACCGACCCCGACTGGATCGCGCTCGATCTGTTTTCGCAGGCTGAGCACGATGAGGACGCGCAGGCGATTCTGGTGTCGCTGGATGCCGCGTTCACCGATCGCGTGAGCGAGGCGATGCAGCGTTTGGTGGCGTCGCAACCTCGCGCCAAGGTGATCGCCGAGTCGATGCGCAGCCGGGGTTGTTTGATAGACGTGCGCACGCGGCAGCAGGCGATCGACATCGTCAACCGGATTGCACCAGAGCATCTGGAGCTATCGGTTGGAGATGCCGAACAGTGGCTGCCGCTGATCCGCCACGCCGGGGCGATATTCCTTGGGCGCTACACACCCGAGGCGCTGGGCGACTATTGCGCTGGTCCGAATCATGTGTTGCCAACAGCGGGTACGGCGCGGTTTTCCAGTCCGCTCGGCGTATACGATTTTCAAAAACGCAGCAGTATTATCGGCTGCAGCCGGCAGGGTGCATCGGCACTGGCTGGCACCGCCTCGCTATTGGCGCGCGGAGAAGGTTTGGTTGCGCATGCGCAATCTGCGGAGGCTCGACTATAAGTTGAGTGGTGACAAGTATTTGCGGTGGTTGGCGGCGGCGCGGGACGGGGCCGATGGATGGCATTTTACTGGCATGGAGGCTGGGTATCCGTTGAGCGAGATGAACGGGTGGATAATCAATTCTGTTACATGTTGTGATAGAATTCCGGGTTGTCTGACTGCGTAGCTTCTGAAGCGACCCCGCAATGTCCGGTCCCGAAGTTTCACGAGCGATACTCCCCCTTGCACAATGCCGTCGCCGGCGTGTGGACAAGTGTTGCGGGGCGGTATCCACAGCAAAAGTTTCTTTTTTACTCTTTTGGAGCATTCAATGGCGACAGACAATGTTGCGTCTGAGGGAGCGCTGGTTTCCGGTAACGTCGACACCAAAAGGCGCAGGCTGCTGACAGTCGGCACCGGGGTGGTCGGCGCGGTCGGGGCGATTGCGCTGGCAGGGCCCTTTATAACTTCGATGTCACCGAGCGCGAGGGCGCGTTCAGCTGGCGCACCGGTCGAAGTGGACATCAGCAAACTCGAACCGGGTCAGCGCGTGATCGTGGAGTGGCGCGGCAAGCCTGTCTGGGTGGTGCGCAGGACTGAAGAACTGCTGGCGAGCCTCGAAGAGGTGACCGGTGAGTTGCGCGATGCCGATTCTGAAGACTCGATTCAACCCGAGTTTGCGATTAACACCTATCGCTCAATGAAGCCCGAGATCATGGTGATGGTGGGCGTCTGTACCCATCTGGGCTGTTCACCGACCTACCGCCCCGATGTCGCGGCGGCCGATCTGGGCGCCGACTGGCTGGGCGGTTTCTTCTGCCCCTGCCACGGCTCCAAGTTCGACATCGCCGGGCGGGTCTACAAAGGGGTGCCGGCGCCGACCAACCTCGAGGTACCGCCCTATGCCTACACCTCTGACACCAACATTCTGATCGGCGCGGAAGGAGGCAACGCCTGATGAGCAAAGTCACCGATACCCTTGCCTGGATCGACGAGCGGTTTCCGCTCACCAAGACCTGGGAGACGCATGTCTCCAAGTACTACGCACCGAAGAACTTCAACTTCTGGTACTACTTTGGCTCTCTGGCGCTGGTGGTGCTGGTCATTCAGATCGTGACCGGTATCTTCCTGACCATGAACTACAAGCCGGACGGCGAGCTCGCGTTCAAGTCCGTCGAGTACATCATGCGCGACGTCAACTGGGGCTGGCTGATTCGCTACATGCACTCCACCGGCGCGTCGATGTTCTTTGTCGTGGTGTATCTGCATATGTTTCGCGCGCTGATGTATGGCTCCTACAAAAAGCCGCGTGAACTGCTGTGGATCTTCGGCATGTTCATCTACCTGGCGTTGATGGCTGAGGCGTTCATGGGCTATCTGCTGCCATGGGGACAAATGTCATTCTGGGGTGCGCAGGTGATCATCTCGCTGTTCGGTGCGATTCCGTTTGGCATTGGTGACGCGCTGACGCTGTGGCTGCGCGGCGACTACGTGATCTCGGATGCGACGCTGAATCGCTTTTTCGCACTGCACGTGATCGCCGTGCCGCTGGTACTGGTCTTCCTGGTGATTGCGCACATCGTCGCGCTGCACGAGGTCGGCTCAAACAATCCGGACGGCGTCGACATCAAGAAGTTTAAGGATGCCAATGGCGTTCCGCTGGACGGCATTCCGTTCCACCCGTACTACACCGTCAAAGACATGATCGGGCTGGCTGTCTTTTTGATCATCTTCTTCGCGATTGTTTTCTACGCGCCGGAGATGGGCGGTTACTTCCTTGAGCACGCGAACTACATACCGGCCGATCCGCTAAAAACACCCGAGCACATTGCGCCGGTCTGGTACTTCACGCCGTTCTACGCCATTCTGCGTGCTGTACCCGACAAGCTTGGTGGTGTGATCGCGATGTTCATGGCGATCGTCGTGTTGTTCTTCCTGCCGTGGATCGATCGCAACAACGTTCGCTCGATTCGCTATCGCTCGCTGGCGTACAAGTGCATCTTGTGGGCATTCGTCATCGCCTTCATCGTGCTGGGTTATCTTGGCATGCAGCAGCCCACGCCGTTCAGAACGCTGTTGTCCCAGCTTTGCACGCTGATCTACTTCGGCTTTTTCGTCGCGCTGTTCTTTATCAGCCGAAACGAACAGACCCGGCGCGTACCGGACAGGGTGACTCACTGATGAAAACTTCACGTCTATATGTTCTGGCGCTGTGCGCGGCGCTGCTGCCGGCGCTCGGCTCTGCTGCAGGTGGCGGTGGAGCGAATCTCGATGAGTTCGAGGGCACCGATTCAAAGCGTTCGCTGCAGCGTGGTGCGCGGGTGTTTTTGAATTACTGCCTCGGCTGTCACACTGCCGATTACCACCGCTACAACCGCATGGCGAAGGATATCGGTCTGAGTGACGAGTTCGTCTCGGACAACATGATATTCACCACCGACAAAAACGGTGATCCGACCAAGGTCGGTGCGTTGATGGTCAGCAGCATGACTGAGGACTACGGCGAGGCGTCATTTGGTATCGTGCCACCAAACCTTGCGCTGACGGCCCGCTCGCGCGGTGTGGATTGGTTGTACACCTACATGCGTTCTTTCTATCTGGATGAGTCTCGACCGTTTGGCGCGAACAACGTGGTGCTGCCGCAAGTGGGCATGCCGCACGTGCTGGCGCATCTGCAGGGATGGCAAACCGCGGTTTTCGAGGAGCACGATGGTGCTCAGCCCACGTTCGTCGGGTTTGAGAAAATCACGCGTGGCGAACTTAGCCCCGCTGAGTACGATGGCCTGATTCGCGATCTGGTTGCCTTCATGGATTATCTGGGTGATCCGAATCGCGCGACCCGGCACGCTGTCGGGTTTTGGGTTATGTTGTTTCTGATTATTTTTCTCGTACTGGCAGTGATGCTGAAGAAAGAGTACTGGAAGGACGTCAGGCACTAGACAGGTCACGGCGAAGGCGTGCAGAGTCGGTCGTTTGGCCGGCTCTGCTCAACCCGTCCTGTCCTGGAGATTAATTTGGCCGAACCCGTCACCTGCAGATCTGTCATGACACTTTATTCTGATCCCGCTTCAATATACAGCCACCGCGTTCGAATCGTTCTGTTCGAAAAAGACATCACGGTGGAGATCGAGGATGTGGATCCCGATAACAAGCCCGCCGAGCTGTTGCACCTCAACCCGTATAACAGCTTGCCAACGCTTGTCGATCGAGATCTTGTGCTCTACGACTCCAGAGTCGTGGCGGAGTATCTGGATGAGCGCTTTCCGCATCCGCCGCTAATGCCGGTCGACCCGGTATCGCGTGCGCGTTCGCGGCTGGCGTTGTTTCGGATCGAGACCGACTGGTATGCGCTGCTGCCAGATCTGGAAGGCAAGGATTCACGTAAAGCCGAGAAGGCGCGCAAGGCGCTGCGCGAATCGCTGATCGCCTCGGCCGATGTGTTCGGTGCCAAGCCATTCTTCCTAAGTGATGAATACACGCTGGTCGATGCGACAGTGGCGCCGATGTTGTGGCGTCTTAAGCACTATGGCATTGAATTACCCAAAGAGGCCGGAGCTGTCACGAAATATGCAAAACGGATGTTTGACCGTGAGGGATTTCAACTGAGTCTCACCGAGAGTGAGCGAGAGATGCGCTAATACCGTGACGTCTGATACCACAACCCCAAGCATGAGCTCGAGCCAGCCATATCTGGTGAGGGCAATTTACGAGTGGATAGTCGACAATGATTTGACACCGTATCTGCTTGTCGACGGCTCGAAAGAGGGTGTCGAAGTGCCGGACGGGTATCTCGATGAGCAACAACGCATCATTCTGAACATCAGCCCGACCGCGACCAGCGAACTGCTGATGAACAACGACGAGATCACCTTCAACGCCCGCTTCAGCGGTCGCGCCGTTTGTATCATCGTGCCTACCTATTGCGTGCTGGCGATTTACGCGCGTGAAAACGGCCAGGGCATGATGTTCAACGAGAACGAAAATCCACCGACTCCACCGGCTGACCGCAAGCCTGGGGATGCCTCTCCAAAGACGGAGAAGCAACCGGAAGTCAAGCGTCCGCAACTCAAGGTGGTGAAGTAGTCGGGACGCATGGCGTCTAGATCGGTGAATCGAAAGCCGATCTGATCCAGTTAATATCTGACCCTGCGAATGCGATGACATCGAATCGGCATGTCATCCGGCCCGCCTTGCGCGCTTTTACAAACACCTGAGCCGTCTGGGCAATGCGCCGCTGCTTGCGCGGCGTGACACTGTATTCGGCGCCACCGTAATCGCGCCGCTGCCGATACCTCACCTCTACGAACACCAGCACTTTGCCGTGTGTCATGATCAGGTCGATTTCGCCAAACGACGAGTGAAAATTCTGTTCGATCAGTTTCAGGCCCTGAGACTGCAGATAGTCGAGCGCTCGGCGCTCGAATAGTCGGCCCGTTTCGGTTGTCTTCATACTGCGTTACATCCACTGCGTGTGTCGTAATTACCTGCTTGCCAATCCTGCCTGTTGCCAAGCCTGCCCGGGGTATTCGTTCATAGCCCGGTTGTCAGTCTTGGCAACACGGTATTCACGGGTAGCGGGCCGCGGCGCTTGACGGGCTCGCCGGATTCGAACTCGACCCAGTCCAGTCTGCGTCTGATGCGATTGCCATCAGCCAGTGTCAGCGCGCCGGTGGTGCCGGTGACGGCAAAAGCCCGGTCAAAGCGCATGGTTTCCAGTTTGCCGTGCAGCCTCCAGGCGTCTACGCCGAGGGCATTGAGTCGCGACATGCGGTGATCGGGTTCGCCGCTAACGCGCTGGATATCCGCGTACAGTTTTGATGGTTTGCGTGCGTTGTCGATCACCCAGGGCATGTCGTTGTAGATCACACCGGTTAGATCGCCATCGGCTCGCTTATCGATGGTGCCGCTGAATATTTGCGAGGTGCTGACCAGCGGCAGATCGTTGGCGTGATGGAACTGAAGCTGCGGCCGCAGCAGGCGTGCCTGCTCTGCGCCAAGCGCGAGAAAGATCGCCTCGACGTCACCGCGAATTGCCGGCTCAAACTCCAGTTTGGTGTCCAGCAGATTGCGCAGTTGTCTGGCTCTGGCGTTGCTTTGATTGATTGCCAGCAGCTTTTTTAACTGGGGCGAGTAGTCGTAGCTGTCCTGGGGGATTTTCTCAACACCTAGCACCAGGCCACCTTTCTCGGTGTAGGTTTCGCTAAAAGCATCGGCCAGTCGCGTGCCGACGGTGTTGTCAGCTGCCACGACCAGTGCTTTTTTAAGGTTTTCACCGATCAGGTAACTGGCGGCATCTCGCGCCTCATCTTCGGGCAGCAGGCCGAACTGGTAGAGGTTGGCGCTGGGTGGTGTGTCGGCCGAAGTGTAGTTGAGCGAGAGGGTGGGGATGGTGACGCGATTGGTCGCGGCGAGTTTGATCACAGCGGATTTGCTCAGCGGGCCCACAATCAGCGATGCACCGCTCGCGACGGCGGCGTCGTACTGGCTCAGGGCTTTGTTGAGGTTGCTCTCGGTATCGAAGATTTGGATGCGAGACTCGCCGTTGGCTGCACTGCCGTAGTGCGCGCCGAGAAAGCCGTTTTTGATCGCATTGCCTACCTTGCCAAATTTGCCGCTCAGCGGCAGCAGCAGGGCAATGCGATCGGTCGAGATCGCGGTGGTGGCTGAGAAGTCGGGCCCCGACTGCAAATTGGTGTCGCTCAACGACGCCGGGTGACCGGGATAGCGATTGCTCCATACCTGTGTTCGCTGGCTTATCGTGTCCTGGCTTGCGGACCCGGTGGTGCGTTGCAGCAGCATGTACTCTACCCAGCCGCGATAGACTGTGCCGCCGGTGACTGCGGCCATTTGCTGCAGGCTGGGCGTGTCGACGTTGGCCAGCATTCGGCGCGTCGCCTCTCGATTGTTGGCGATGGTGACCGGGCGCGTCAGGTTGGCTTCAATCAGAATCCTCGCTTTCAGGGCCTGTACGGGATCGGCCAGCAATTCGTGTGCGCGGGCCTGTATCTCAAGTGCCCGGATGCGCAGGATGCGATCGCCAATCGAGCGCGGTTGTGGCACTTCGGCCAGCGCCTGCGCCGGGTTTTCCTGGGCCAGTTGTGCATAGGCGTCGATCAGTGTTTTTCGTTCGCGAAGCGAGGGCTCAAACAGTTCTTCTGGCAAGAGTTCATAGGCGCGCATCGCCTCGCGGTATAGATCGCTATCGAAATAGAGTTCGGTCGCCAGCAGCTGGTATTGCAGTGCCAGTTCCGGGTTGACCTCGTCGCTCGCCAGCTGTGCATAGACGTGTGCGGCCTGCGCGGTATCGCCTTCGCTGACCAGGCTGGCCGCCAGTTGGGGAGTCGGCACGATTTGCGTCAGTGGAGAATCCAATTGTCTGCCGTTGCCAGGATTGCCACAGCCCTGTAATAGCGCGAGGACGACGGCGAGCATGACGGCGAAGGCGCGATTCAGGCGCGACTGGCTGATTGAAATGCTAGTGTGCACTGCCGGATCGTGTGTTGGGTTGATCATGGGAGAATTGACAATACCTGGCATGGTGAGCGCACGATCCCGAGTGAGTGGGTCGGCTGCTGCGGATTTACTTTTAGGGGCCAATTGTACTATGTCTGTTACCAAAGGCATTTTTTATGTCATCGCCACGCCGATTGGCAATCTGTCCGACATCACCCAGCGCGCGGCCCAGGTGCTGGGCGAGGTAGATCATTTGTTTGCCGAAGATACACGGCATACATTAAATCTGTGTCGCCACCTGGGCGTCAGTCCGCCGCTGCATTCGCTGCATGAGCACAACGAGCAGGCGCGTATCGATCAGGTGCTCGGCTTGCTGCAGTCGGGCAGTGCGGTGGGTCTGGTGTCTGATGCGGGTACGCCGTTGATCAGCGACCCGGGTTATCGGATCGTCGCTGCCTGTCACGAGGCCGGTATTCAGGTCAGCCCGGTGCCGGGCGTATCCGCGCTGTCTGCTGCGCTGTCGGTGTGTGGATTGCCGACTGATCAATTTGGCTATCACGGGTTTCCACCCGCTCGACGCAGTGCCAGGTTGAAGTGGCTGGAGGCGTTGCGTGACGAGACGGCGAGTCTGGTTTTCTTTGAATCGCGGCATCGGATCGTCGAGTCACTAGCGGATATGGTGCAGGTCTTCGGTGCAGAGCGCGAGGCGGCAGTGTGTCGAGAATTGACCAAGACCTTCGAGACGATCTGGCGTGCACCGCTGGCGCAGTTGCTGGCGCGAACCCGCGACGACGACAACGCCCAGCGGGGAGAGTTTGTGGTGGTGGTCAGCGGTGCCCTGACGACGGCAGGCGGGACGCTGGATGTGGCCACCGAAAAGCTGCTGATGCAACTGGCGCAGCAGTTGCCGCCACGCAAGGCTGCCGGCCTGATCGCCGATTACACCGGGCTGTCAAAGCGCGATATCTACCAGCGTCTGATGGAGATGCAGCAGCAATAATCGACTGTGAGCAGCTTGTTTTTATTGACCGGGGCTGTCGCGTGTGGTGCTACCATGCCTCCTGGAAAGTTGGCCAGGCAGCCGCTGTGTGCACCAGCGCATGGAGGAAAGTCCGGGCTCCACAGGGCAGGGTGCCAGGTAACACCTGGGGGGTGTGAACCCACGGCAAGTGCAGCAGAGAGCAGACCGCCTAAGTCGCCAGCAATGGCGAACGGTAAGGGTGAAAGGGTGCGGTAAGAGCGCACCGCGCTGGTGGCAACATTCAGCGGCAAGGTAAACCCCACCCGGAGCAAGATCAAATAGGGGGACAATGTCGTTGCCCGCGACGTTCCCGGGTAGATCGCTCGAAATGTTCGGTGACGAACATTCCAGATGAATGGCTGTCCACGACAGAACCCGGCTTATGGCCAGCTTTCCACCTTCTCTTTTATAAAACACTCATCTTCGCGCCCATCCGGGCGTTGACAGCCTTTCTATACAGATTGACAAGGTAGTGGCCAAGACAACCACGCGCTGAAACGCGTTGTGTCATGGCGTGATCGATATTGTGCTCGTCTGCTCCTGATTTTTACAGAAGCTTGGAATGCATAGCTACAGTGATTTGTCTGTCAAGTCCTGTAAGCCATTGATTTTAACTCTCGATTTCCCATCGTTAACTATCTGGAACATTCGCTAAGTATTTGTCTTGGCGTCTATTTTCTTTCGTCGAAATGTCCTCTGTAACTTGAATGTCCCGAGTTCAATGGATAAAGTGCAATGCAAGTGGGGCACTGTGTCGACAAGTGGTCCATTATGGGTCGAAAGGGTTGAGATCAGGTTTAATCATTCATGTTTCGCGGTAGCCACAACCTGAATCTTGACGCGAAGGGGCGAATTGCCATTCCGGCGCGCTACCGCGATCGCCTGCGCGAGATGTGTGAGGGCGAGCTCGTCGTCACTTTCAATCCGTATGACGAGTGCCTGCCTATCTACCCGCTCAGTGAGTGGGAAGAGTGCGAACGGAAAATGGAGGCCGTTGAAGATGAGAGCGAAGATTTTCGCGAGATGCAACGGATGCTGTACTTCTACACGCACGATGTGGAAATGGACGGCAGCGGTCGGATCCTGGTGCCTCAACAGCTTCGGGAGCTGGTCGGGCTCGAAAAGAGCGCGGTGTTGATCGGGCACGGCAAGAAGTTCGAGTTGTGGGGCGAAGAGCGCTGGCAAAAGCACAGTCAGGCCGGTCGGGAGAAATTTTCCGAGCGCCTGAAGACGCGCAGCGAACGGATGCACCTGGGTTTTAAGCTTTGACCGCAACAGCGACCGGTAGCCATGTGTCGGTGCTGAAGCAGCAGGCGACACAGGCGCTGATCGGGGATCGCAACGGAATGTATATCGACGCCACTTACGGACGTGGCGGTCACAGTGCACAAATACTGGAGGCGCTGGGTGAGTCGGCGGCGTTGCTGGCGATTGATCGCGATCCGGCTGCTGTGAGTGATGCGCGCGAGCGCTTTGCCGCGGATGCGCGATTTAGCATCGCGCATGGTAACTACAGCCAGATCGGTGAATTCGCCACGCACTGGCGGGGGCAGGTAGCCGGTGTGTTGTTTGATCTTGGGGTGTCTTCGCCGCAGCTGGATCAGGCGCAGCGAGGATTCAGTTTTGATCGAGACGGTCCACTCGATATGCGGATGGATCCCACGTCCGGCGAGCCATTGTCACAGTGGCTTGCGACGGTCGATGAGCAGACGCTGGCAACAGTGTTCAGGGAGTACGGCGAGGAGCGATACGCGCGGCGGATCGCTCGCAAGGTGGTTGAACAATACGCGAGCGGGTCAATCAGCGGCACGCTTGAACTGGCTGAGGTCATTAAGGCGGCGCACCCGCGCTGGGAGAAACACAAGCATCCGGCAACCCGGTGTTTTCAGGCGATGAGAATTCATATCAATGGCGAGCTCGATCATTTGCGTGCCGCGCTTGAGGCGGCAGTCGACCTGTTGCGTCCCGGTGCGCGCATGGTTGTGATCAGCTTTCATTCACTTGAAGACCGGATCGTGAAGCGATTTTTCCGTCAGGAATCCAGTGCGCCTGAGTTGCCGCGCGGCTTGCCGGTGCAGCAAAAAGATTTGGCCTGTCGACTCAGGCTGGTGGGCAAAGCGACGCGGCCCGATGAGGCAGAAGTTGGCGCCAATCCACGCGCACGCTCATCCATTATGCGCGTGGCGGAAAAACTGTGATCAGTCGGGATTTGTTGCTGGTTCTGGTGCTTGCGGTGGCGACTTTCGCCACTGCGTTTGCCGTGGTGCACAGCAAGCACACCAGCCGCATGCTGTTCAAGCAAACGCGTGCCTTGCAGGGTCTGATCGATCAGGCAAATATCGAGGGTGGGCGCCTGCAAATTGAAGAGAGCACGCTCGCGCGCTACGGGCGCATTGAAGCGCTTGCCAGCAAAGAGCTCGAAATGATCTCTCCAGCGCATGAAGACATTCGCACGGTGGCCGAATGAACTCTTCTGCACAAACATCAGACTTTTCCGGCCGGCGCAATTTTTTGCTGGGCTTCTTTGCGCTGCTGGGGCTAGTGTTGCTGGTGCGTGCGTTCTGGTTGCAGGGGTTGCACCAGGCCTTCTACGCCGAGCAGGGCGATGTTCGTCAGATACGCACTTTGCCGATCGCGGCGCATCGCGGCACCATGCTTGATCGCAATCGTGAGCCGCTGGCAGTCAGTTCACCCATTCAATCTATCTGGTCAGATCCGCGCATCCTGTTGCAGCACGAAGATCGTTTTGAGCTGCTTGGCTACATATTGCAGATCGATCCGGGTCGTTTACGCCAGCGCGTGCAGAACGCTGCGGACAACGGCAAAGGCTTCGTCTATCTGCGTCGCCACGTGCCACCGCGCATCGCCGCTGCCTTGCAAAAGGCGCGCGAGCGGCAGCAAATCAAAGGGGTCAATGTGCAGCGTGAATACGGGCGCTACTACCCCAGTGGCGAAATTACCGCCCACGTGCTCGGTTTTACCGATATCGATGGCAACGGTCAGGAAGGTCTGGAAATGACTTTCAACGACTGGCTCGACAGCAGTGCCGGCAGTCGTCGCGTCGTGACCGATTTGCTCGGTGAGGCGATCGAGGATATCGAGCTGATTTCCGAGCCTGACCAGGGTGGTGATCTGGTGCTGAGTATCGACAAGCGGATTCAATACCTCGCGTTTCGCGAATTGCAGCAGGCGGTGATTCAGAACGGTGCGGTATCCGGTTCGGTGGTCGTGCTCGATGCACGTTCCGGCGAGGTGTTGGCCATGGTCAATCATCCGTCCTACAACCCGAATCAGTTTTCGCAGCGCGGAGATGCGGCCGCTATGCGCAATCGTGCGGTAACCGATGTGCTGGAACCGGGATCCACGATCAAGCCTTTCACTATTGCAGCGGCGCTGGAACTTGGCTTGTTACAGGCTGACGATGTGATCGATACGTCGCCGGGTCGCTTTAATGTTGGCAAGTATGTGGTGCGTGATTTTTCGGACTACGGCACGCTGAGTCTTGCCGACATCCTGAAAAAATCCAGCAACATTGGTGCGAGCAAGATCGCGTTGCAAATGGATCGCACACAACTATGGAATGTTTTCGATCGACTGGGGTTTGGTCGTCCAAACGTTATGGAGTTTCCCGGCGCCGTGTCGGGCTCTATGCCGCATGCATCATCCTGGTCGGTCGTGCGCCAGGCGACTGTGTCTTATGGCTACGGCATTTCAACCACCGTGTTGCATTTGGCGCAGGCCTATGCGGCTATCGCCTCGGACGGGTTGATGCCTGAGATCAGTTTTCAGCGACTCGACGGTGAACCCGTAACCCGGCGTGTGTTTTCGGCACCCGTGGCTCGTCAGGTGCGCGACATGATGCAATCCGTGGTGGCCAGTGGAACTGGCAAGAAAGCGGCGATACCCGGCTACACGGTGGCGGGCAAGACCGGCACCACACATATTTCGCAAGGCGGTTCCTATGCCGATGATCGCTATATTTCGCAGTTTGCCGGCATGGCGCCAGCAACCGATCCTGACATGATCGCGATTGTTGTGATCAATGAGCCTCGCGGTCGTTACTTTGGTGGCGAAGTGGCGGCGCCGGTATTTGCAAAAATTGTTGCCGGTGCGCTGCGCATTCGAAATATCAACCCTGACGTGCATCGGGTGACCGATAGCGCTGGTGACGAGGGATAGGTCGCCATGTCGATAGCTAAAGGTCAACTTTCGATGGTATCGGCAGGCAGCGTCGACGAGACGACACTTGCGGCGTTGCTGGCGCGCTGGCTGATCATAGAGGCACCACACGATCGAATGGTCACCGGCGTGCAGACCGATAGCCGGAAGCTTAAAGCCGGGCAGGTTTTTATTGCACTGGCGGGTGAGCGCTCGCATGGTCTGGACTTCCTGGATAGTGTAGTGAGCGCAGGCGTCGCAGCGATTTTGGTCGACAGCGCAGATTCGCGCCTGCCACAGCTTGATGTCGATTCCCTGCTTGCTCGTGACGTCGTGGTGGTGCAGTTGCCAAACCTCGGCGCGATCGCTGGCGAAATTGCGAGTACCTTTTACGGCAACCCGTCGCGATTGATGAAAGTGGTTGGCATCACCGGCACCGATGGCAAGACCTCAGTGTGTGAACTGTTGGCGCAATCGCTCAATGCGGGCGCTGATAGTTGCGCGAGCATCGGCACGCTCGGCAGCCGGTATGCCACTGCGCGAACGGATTTCGGCATGACCACACCGGATGCGGTCACGCTGCAGGAGATGCTGGCTGATTTCAGCGCGAAAGGGGCCAGATACGTTTCGATGGAGGTCTCATCGCATGCGATCTGCCAAAACCGGGTGGCAGGTGTTGCCTACGATATAGCGGTGTTGACTAATCTTGGGCGCGATCATCTGGATTATCACGGCAGTATGGAGCACTACCGCGCCGCCAAGGAGATGTTATTTCAAACACCTGAATTGCGTGCTGCAGTGTTGAATGCAGATGATGAATTTGGCCAGGACCTGTTGCAGCGGCTTGAGCATCTGGATTGTTACAGCTACGGGCTGGCGGCCATCGACTCTGAGCAGCATGTGCATATCACCGATGTGATCGCAACGTCTGCAGGGCTCGAGTTCAATCTGAATTTTGCTGGTGCCGTATTTGCGGTGCGCAGTGCTTTGATTGGGGCGTTTAACGTCCACAATCTGGCTGCTGTGTTCACGGTATTACTGGCCCTGGGCATATTGCCGGAGCTCGCCGCACGTTCGATTGCGGCGCTGAAGCCCGTGCGCGGCAGAATGGAATTGGCATCCACCAAAAATGGTGCCAGGGTTCTGGTGGACTATGCGCACAATCCACATGCGCTCGAATCGGCGTTGCGAAGCGCGCGCGATCACGTGCAGGGCAGATTGATTGTTGTTTTTGGTTGCGGTGGCGATCGCGATCGGGGCAAGCGTCCGCTGATGGGGGCGATTGCCGAGCAATATGCCGATCAGTGCATCGTCACCGATGACAATCCGCGTAGCGAAGATGGTGATCAGATCGTGCAGCAAATTATCGCCGGTGCTGAAAAGCCTTCGCGGATGTTGGTTGAGCGCGATCGCGGTCGCGCGATCGAGCGAGCTATTTCAATGGCGCTGCCAGACGACTGGATTCTGATCGCCGGCAAAGGGCATGAGCAATATCAGCAGGTCGGTGAAAAGCGTCGGCACTTTAGCGACAGCAGTGTGGTGGCAGAGTGTATTGCACGAGGAGCGTCGCGATGAATGGCCAATTGCTGTTATCCGAGTTGGCACAAGATGCCGGTGGCCATCTCGAAGGCGATGACATCCGCATCGATGGAGTGTCGACTGATTCTCGTTCGGTGCAGCCGGGAGATATCTATTTTTGTCTTCGTGGCGATCGATTCGATGGTCATGACTACGCCGATGCGGCGCTGGCAAAAGGGGCTGCAGCAATTGTGGTTGAAAACCCGGTAGCCGCCGCTGCGACGCAACTCATCGTGCCAGACACACGCGTGGCGTTCGGGCTGCTCGCGCGATTGTGGCGTCGAGCCATGTCGGCAGTGATCATTGGTGTGACTGGCAGCAATGGCAAAACAACCGTCAAGCAGATGCTTGCGAGTGTGTGCGCGTCGGCCTGCGGCTCGGAAGATCAGGTGCACTACACCCGTGCAAACGACAACAATGATATTGGTGTGCCACAGACGCTGCTTGGTCTGCGCGCGCATCATCGCTTTGCCGTCGTCGAAATGGGGGCGAATCTGCGCGGCGAAATTGCCTGGCTCGGCAAGATTGTCGAGCCGGATGTGGCGCTGATTACCAACGTCAGTGAGTCGCATCTGGAAGGGTTCGGTTCGGTCAGTGATGTCGCCGTTGAAAAAGGCTGTATCTACGATGCACTTGGCGCTGACGGTGTCGCCGTAGTAAACCGGGACGACACCTTTGCCGACGACTGGCTTGAGCAAAATCGCAATCGACGAGTGATTACGTTTGGTCGATCGCCCGAGGCAGATGTCAGCGTGATGGACGGTGACGCCGCCGCCGTAAAACTGCAGTTAGCGGGGCGGCAGCTTACGATCGGTTTGCAATTGGCGGGTGCACACAACGCTATGAACGCGGCGGCCTCTATTGCAGTTGCTACGGCTTTGGAAATTGGCGATGCCGATGCGATAAGCGGGCTGGAAGCGACGGTGCCGGTTAAGGGGCGACTGAATTATCACGCGCTGAGCGATGAGTTGACGGTGATCGACGATACCTACAACGCGAATCCGGCCTCAACTCGCGCGGCAATTGATGTGCTGACGAATTCGTCGGGTCGTTGCGTGCTCGTGCTTGGCGATCTTCGCGAGTTGGGTGACGATGCCAAACAACTGCACCAGTCGGTCGGGCACTATGCGCAGCAATCTGGGGTGGACTGTCTCTTTGCCACTGGTGCACTGGCGCGCCACGCCGCGGCTGCGTTTGGTGACAGCGCTCAATGGTTTGAAGATCGTGAATCGCTGTTGAGCGAGCTGCTGAAGCTTGACCGTTCGCCTACCACCATTCTGGTCAAAGGCTCGCGCTCGATGCAGATGGATCAGATTGTCGATGCACTGCTCGCGCAACCAGCCGCTGTCAGTGCCGGTGGAGGATCGCGCGCATGATGCTGGTCCTGGGTGAGTGGCTGGCTGGATTCAACGATGGCTTTCGCGTTGTTGAGTACATCACGCTGCGCTCTATTTTTGCAGCGCTGACGTCGCTCACATTTTGCCTGCTGTGCGGTCCGCTGATGATCAACTGGCTGATGCGTGCAAGCATCGGGCAGAGCGTGCGTGAGGATGGCCCCAGCACCCATTTGTCTAAAGCCGGTACGCCGACGATGGGTGGCGCGATGATTTTGGTTGCAGTGGGATTAAGTGTTCTTCTCTGGTCTGACCTAACCGTCAAGCAGGTCTGGGTGGTGTTGTTTATCACGACTGCATTTGGCGTTATCGGCTGGATCGATGATTATCGCAAGGTGCTGCAGAACAACTCGGCCGGGCTGTCGGCGCGCGCCAAGTACTTGTGGCAGTCGGTCGCGGCGCTGGCGGCGGCGACGTTCATTTTTCTTACCGCACGCAGTGTTGCCGAAGTGAGTTTGCTGGTGCCGTTCGTGAAAGATGTCTCGCTGTACCTCGGCTGGTTTTTTATTCCGTTTACGTATTTTGTGATTGTCGGCAGCAGCAATGCGGTCAATCTCACCGACGGACTCGACGGACTGGCGATTATGCCCACGGTGATGGTGGCGGCCGCGCTCGGCATATTCGCCTATGTGACTGGCCATGCCGTCTTTTCTGAGTACCTGGGCATTCCGGGTATCGCGGGCGTCGGCGAACTCACCGTGTTTTGTGCCAGTCTGGTGGGTGCCGGCCTTGGATTCCTATGGTTTAACACCTATCCCGCGCAGGTGTTTATGGGTGATGTCGGTGCGCTCGCGCTTGGCGCGGCGCTGGGAGTAGTGGCCGTGCTGGTGCGTCAGGAGCTGGTGCTGTTTGTGATGGGTGGCGTGTTTGTGATGGAGACGCTGAGTGTTGTCGCGCAGGTGGCTTCATTCAAGCTGACCGGCAAGCGGATTTTTCGCATGGCGCCGCTGCACCACCACTTTGAACTCAAGGGTTGGCCGGAGCCTCGCGTGATTGTGCGTTTCTGGATTATCACGTTTGTGCTGGTGCTGGTCGGTATGTCCAGTCTAAAGATCCGCTGACATGATCGACAGCTCTCTTCGCTATCTGGTACTTGGCGCCGGTGTAACCGGTCAATCCGTCGTTCGCTATCTTCACGCCAACGGCTGTGACTGCAGCGTGGCTGATCAGATGTTGTCATTGTCTACCGAGCAAATCGAACGTGAGCCGCTGTTGGCCGACGTGCCTTTTTTCGGCGGCGAATTCACCGAAGCGCGTCTGCGCGAGTTTGACTGTCTGGTCGTAAGTCCAGGGATTGCAGTTCGCTCGGCAGCCATTCAGGCGGCCGGGCGATCTGGCGTGGAGATTGTCGGGGATGTCGAATTGTTTGCCCGGCAGACAACGCGTCCGGTACTGGCTGTGACTGGCTCGAACGGGAAAAGCACCGTGGTGTCGCTGATCGATTCCATATTGAGGGCTGCCGGAAAATCGGTCTCACTGGTTGGCAATCTCGGTAAGCCCTGTCTGGATGCGATCGATGAAGACAGTGATGTCGTGGTGATTGAGCTGTCCAGTTTTCAACTGGAAACGCTGGCGTCGCTCAAACCACTGGCTGCGACGGTATTGAATATCAGTGCCGATCATCTGGATCGCTATGATGACCTGGCAGACTACGCCGCAGCCAAGCGGCGAATCTACAACAACGCCACGCATTGTTTGTATAACGCAGATGACACGCTGACCCATCCGATTGATGCCGCAGGTCAACGGCACGCGTTTTCGATGTCGCATCGCGATGCCGAATGGTTCGTCGACGACTCGCAGTCACCATCGCGTTTGCTCAGCGTGACAGGCAACACCATCGATGTTCGCGGGATGAAGATTTCAGGGCGTCACAACATTGCCAACGCGCTGGTTGCCGCGGCGATGAGTTCGTATTTTATCGACGATGATTCTGCCATCGAGCGTGGCTTGGGTGAATTTGCCGGATTGCCTCATCGCATGCGTCTGGTTTGCAGCACCGGTGGCGTGAAGTGGTACAACGATTCCAAGGGCACCAACGCAGGTGCGGCGATCAGTGCGATTGAAGGTATGGACGGTCCGGTCATTTTAATTGCCGGCGGCAGAGGTAAAAACGCGGACTATCAGCAATTGGCCAATGCCATCGCTGCTTCGTGTCGCGCCGTTCTGTTAATTGGTGAAGAGGCTCAGGCGATCGCAAGCGTGGTCGGCAATCGAGTGCCACTGCACTATTGCGACAGCATGGCGGAGGCTGTCACCCGCGCGGCACAGATTGCGGTCGACGGGGATCGCGTTCTATTGTCGCCCGCCTGTTCAAGCTTCGATATGTTCCGAAATTTCGAGGTTCGCGGCGAGGTCTTTGAGCAAGAGGTGCAACGACAATGCGCGTAGAAGACGAGCAAGACGACGCACCGCAGACAGTGTTGGTGCCAGAGTATAAGACCGTTGACTGGGCTCTGTTGACGATGCTGGTGGCGCTGGCAGGTTTTGGTCTGGTGATGGTGTTTTCCGCCTCCATCGCCCAGGCTGATCGCGTGCTGGACAACCCTTTTCACTATTGGCAAAACCAGTTGATGTACCTCGGTTTGGGCTGTGTGGCGGGGTATGTGGCGTGGCAGTTGCCGCTGCGGTATCTAGAGCGCTATGGCCCTGCGTTTATTCTGTTCATGTTATTGCTGCTGCTGATTGTCCTGATCCCGGGTGTCGGCAAAACCGTCAACGGCAGCCAGCGCTGGTTGCAAGTGGGTGTGTCGGTACAGCCTTCAGAGGCATTTAAGCTTGCGCTGATTATTTATCTCGCGGGCTATCTCGTGCGCAAGGGCGAGTTGTTGCGCCAGTCGTTTAAAGTCTTTGTCAATCCGTTGATCGTCGCGGCGGTCGGTGGCTTGTTGCTGATGCTTGAGCCTGACTTCGGTGCAACGGTCGTGGTGGTTTCAACAGTAATCGCGATGATGTTCGTCGCCGGTGCGCGTTTGTCGCATCTGCTGATGATGGCGAGCCTGCTGATACCGCTGGCAGCGGCGCTGGTGGTGCTCTCGCCCTATCGTTTCGCACGATTGCTAAGCTTTATGCGCCCGTGGGAAGACCCGTTCAACTCAGGCTTTCAGCTCACGCAATCACTGATTGCGATTGGCCGTGGCGCATGGACCGGTGTCGGGCTTGGCAACAGTGTTCAGAAGATGGCCTATCTGCCCGAGGCGCATACCGATTTCGTTTTTGCCGTGCTGGCGGAAGAGACGGGCTTTATCGGTGTGTGCATCGTGCTGGGTTTGTTCGCCGCCATTGTCTATCGCTGTTTTCGCATTTCGGCAATGGCGGAAAAAGCCAGCAATCCGTTTGGTGCTCACCTGGCGCTGGGTATCGGTTTCTGGATCGGTGTGCAGGCCTTCATCAACATCGGCGCTAACACGGGCGTGTTGCCAACCAAGGGAATAACGCTGCCACTGTTCAGCTATGGCGGAAGTAGTGCGATCATCATGTGTGTTACCTGCGGAATATTGCTTAGGGTATTCCGCGAGAGTGCTGAAGTCAGTGCACGCGATTCGGTGCGTGAGGTGGAGCAGCGCATCACCTACGGCAATCCGGTGCATTTATCATGAGCAATGCACCGATACTGATCGCAGCCGGTGGTACCGGCGGGCATATTTTCCCTGCGCTTGCGATTGCCCGAGCGCTGCGCGAACGCGACATCCCGGTGCAGTGGGTTGGCTCGCCAGGTGGTATGGAGGCGACGGTTGTGCCGGAAGCCAGTTTCGATCTGCACACGATTAAAGTCACCGCCTTGCGTGGGCGCGGGTTGCGCGCACGATTGCGCAGCGTGGTTAACGTGGTGCGAGCGCTGGTGCTGTCTGCGGGATTGATTCGTCGCGTCAAACCGCGCGCCGTGCTGGGCATGGGTGGTTATGTGTCCGGGCCGGTTTGTCTGGCCGCCAGGCTGTGCGGCAAGCGATTGCTGGTGCACGAGCAAAATGCCGTATCGGGTTACACCAATCGAATTCTAAAACGATTTGCCAATCGTGTGCTGGAGGCGGTGCCCGGTACGTTCGCGCCAGCCAGTGATGTGGTTCATACCGGCAATCCGGTGCGTCGGGAAATACTCGCGATTGATGATCCGCAACAGCGGCTCGGCGCGCGTCTGTCCGGTTCGTCCGATGAAGCTATCAGGCTACTGGTGCTGGGTGGCAGTCAGGGGGCGCAAAAACTGAACGAAACCGTGCCGGCGGCCTTGCAGGCGGTGCCAGTGAAACTGGAGATTCGCCATCAGGCCGGTGCGAGTCGGCAGGCGCAGACGCAGCAGCTCTACCAGAACGCGACGCACCAGTCATCTGTGGTGCAGTTTATCGATGAGATGGCCGAGGCCTACGGCTGGGCAGATCTGGTGATCTGTCGGGCCGGTGCAATGACGGTGGCTGAGCTTGCGGCTGCCGGTGTCGCATCGATACTGGTCCCTTTTCCGTACGCAGTAGACGATCATCAGACTGCCAACGCTCGCCACCTGGAGCGCGCCGGTGCCGCCGTGATTATGCAGGAATCGGAAATGAACGATGCGCGACTGGCCGAGCTTGTCAGTCAGTTGTGCGGCGATCGACCGGCCCTGCTGCAAATGGCGTTGGCGGCGAGAAAGCTTGCCTGTGGTGATGCGACGCAACGCATCGTCAACGAATTGCTAGAGCAAAACACATAATGGTTAAGGTTCGCCCACAAGGTGCACAAAACTGGATGCGGCGTGTCGACCACGTCCACTTCGTTGGCATAGGCGGGGTTGGCATGGGTGGCATCGCCGAGGTGCTGATCAACCTTGGCTACAGTGTCAGCGGCGCAGACCCGTCACGCAATGCACTGGTCGAGCGCCTCGAGTCGCTCGGCGCCAGGGTCTATCAGCAGCACGATGCGTCGAACGTTGAGGGCGTCGATGTGGTCGTCGTTTCATCGGCGATCTCTGCCGACAATCCCGAAGTCGTCGCCGCGCGCGAGCGACGTATCCCGGTCATTCGGCGCGCCGAAATGCTGGGCGAGCTGATGCGATTCAAACAGGGTATTGCGGTGGCTGGCACGCACGGCAAAACCACCACAACCAGCCTGGTCGCCAGTATGCTGAGCGAAGGTGGACTCGATCCCACTTATGTCATTGGCGGCAAGCTGAACAGCTCGTCGACCAACGCTTATCTCGGCCAGTCGGAATGGCTCGTCGCCGAGGCAGACGAAAGTGATGCGTCGTTTCTGACGTTGCAGCCAGTGATCGCCATTGTGACTAACATCGATGCCGATCACTTATCTTCGTATGAAAACGACTTCGAACGCCTGAAGCAGGCGTTTATCGAATTTCTGCACCATCTGCCATTCTATGGACTGGCGGTCGTATGTATTGATGATCCGGTCGTTGAGGCCTTGCAAGATCAGATAGCGCGCCCGGTGATGACCTACGGTTTTTCAGACAAGGCGGATGTTAAGGGCGTTGACTTCAGGCAGGACAAAATGAAGTCTAACTTCGACGTGCATCTGCCCGACGGTAGCGAGATGCGGCAGATTACATTGAATTTGCCCGGTTTGCACAATGCGCAAAACGCATTGGCGGCCATTGCGGTCGGCTGGGAGTTGGGTCTGCGCCCCACGGATATCAGGCGGGCGTTTCAGCACTTTGAGGGAATTGGTCGACGCGTGCAGCCGCACGGCAAGCTGCACCTGCAAAATGGCACCGCAGAATTGTTTGATGACTACGGGCATCATCCGCGCGAGGTAGCGGCGACGCTTGACGCCATGCGCAACGGGCGTCCGGACAATCGGCTGGTCGTGGTGTTCCAGCCTCATCGCTACACCCGAACGCGCGATCTGTTTGACGATTTTACCGAGGTGCTGAGTCACGTCGATGTGCTGGTGCTGACCGAGGTTTATCCGGCGGGTGAGGCGCCCATCAACGGTGCCGATGGGCGCGCACTTGCACGCGCGATTCGCCAGCGCGGCGGCATTGACCCTATTTTTTGTGAGGACGTGCATGCCGTGGCGGCAACACTTGAGCCGCTGCTGGTCGATGGCGATGTCGTGGTCACGCTGGGCGCGGGCTCCATTGGGGCAGTGGCGGCCTCATTACCACAGGCGTTTCAGCCAGAGGGCGTTGTCCATGGTTGATGCTCAATTGCCAGATGTTGCCGCCATGGGGCGCGTTGCGGTATTGATCGGTGGCTGGTCTGCCGAGCGCGAGGTGTCTCTAAAGAGTGGCGAGCAAGTGCTGGCAGCGTTGCAAGGTGCCGGCGTCGATGCGTTTGCTGTCGATGTTCAGCGAGACGAGCTACACGATGCGCTGGTTGGCAAGTGCGATCGGGTTTTTAACTTGCTGCATGGCACCTGGGGTGAAGATGGCAACCTGCAGGGTTTTCTGGACACGCTGGACATTCCCTATACCGGTTCCTCGGCACTCGCCAGCGCATTGGCCATGGATAAGGATCTGGCCAAGTCAGTTTGTCGCCAGCATGGTGTCCGAACGCCACAATGGCGAACCGTTGAAAGTGTCGATGATTGTATGTCCGCAGCGCAGGAATATGGGTATCCCATGGTGCTGAAACCTGTTGCTGAAGGGTCGAGTATCGGCGTGTCGCTGGTGATGGAAAATGAACTTGCCAGTGCTTATGACTCGGCTGCGCGTTATGGCAGCGTGATGGCGGAGCAGTATATCGACGGCAGCGAGGTGACGGTCGCTATCTTGAATGGCACTGTGCTGCCGGCAGTGAAGATAACGACGCCTAACCAGTTCTACGACTACGACGCCAAGTATCTGAATAGCACGACCACTTACGATTGTCCCAGTGGTCTGGATGCAGAGCTGGAGCGGCAGATGTCGGATACGGCATTGCGTGTTTTTCAGTTGTTGAAGTGTCACGGCTGGGGCAGGGTAGATTTTCTGCTCGACAAGCGTGATCAGTACTTTTTGCTTGAGGTCAACACCGTGCCGGGCATGACAGATCACAGTCTGGTACCCATGGCTGCGCGCGAAGCGGGGGTCGATTTTGCCGAGCTGGTAGTGCGGATTTTGGCGACATCCATGGAGTCGCGCCGATGAACGGCTATCAGGCGCTGGCAACGCCAGTTGATGACAACAGATTGTTTAACGCCATCGGCAGTTTTCTGGCTGGCATGGTGATCCTTGGTCTTGCCATGCTGGTCGCACAAATTGCACTTGACCACTTTCGCGATCCGGAACGCTTTCCGATTTACAGCGTGGTGGTTGAAGGTGATTATCGCCACACCGATCAGGAAGTGCTGAAAGAGCGTGTGCTCAGCGAGGCGACGCGCGGCTTTTTCAATCTCGATATTGCCGGTATTCAGCGAAAAGTGCAGGCACTGCCATGGGTGGATAAAGCCTACGTCAGAAGGATTTGGCCGGAAAGTATTAGTGTAACGCTGGAAGAGCATCATCCCGTTGCCCGGTGGAACGATGATGGATTGATTAGTGGCAACTACGAATTGTTTTTACCGCCCGGGCTTGCTGGTAATGAAGATCCGCTACTCGCCGAACAACTGATCCAGCTGCCGAAGCTTTCATCACCTTATCGCAGGCATGTCGCCATGCTTAAACTGTACAAGGAAATAAAGCCTATTCTCGACAGCGGAAAGGTTCCGTTAGCTGGCATAATAGAAGATGAAACGAGGTCGGTTAGTCTCGAGTTGCAGGGAGGTCTGCTTGTCATCGTTGGTCACCGGGAAATTCTGGAGCGCACCAGACGCTTTGCAAGAATTTTCGAAACACATGTAGCACCAGTTTATGATGATGTGTTGCGGGTTGATATGCGGCATACAAATGGATTTGCGATGGCACATAAAAGCACCGCTAAAACCGCTTCAGGAGCAGATTAATGGCTGTACAGGGTGAAAACAGAATAGTCGTCGGGCTGGATATTGGCACATCCAAGATCGTTGCGATCATCGCAAAGATAATCGATGACTCCCGCGTCGAAATTATTGGTCTCGGGCACAAGCCTTCGCAGGGCCTGAAGAAAGGTGTGGTGATCAACATCGAGTCCACCGTGGCCGCCATTCAGGCGGCTGTCGATGAGGCTGAATTGATGGCGGGCACCAAAGTTAATGCGGTCTACGCGGGTATTGCCGGTAGCCACATCAAAAGTCTTAACTCGCACGGTATCGTGGCGATCAAGGATAAGGAAGTCACGGCGGGAGACGTAGAGCGTGTTATCGATGCGGCCAAAGCTGTTGCCATTCCGGCTGATCAGAAAATCCTGCACGTACTACCGCAGGAATTTATTATTGATAACCAGGAGGGCATACGCGAACCGATCGGTATGGCGGGCGTCCGACTCGAAGCGAAGGTCCACCTGGTTACTGGCGCACTGAGTGCGGCGCAAAACATTGCCAAGTGTGTGCAACGTTGTGGTCTGACTGTCAATGATGTGATTCTCGAGCAACTGGCTTCGTCGTACTCGGTGTTGACCGAAGACGAGAAAGACCTGGGTGTTTGTCTGGTAGACATTGGTGGCGGCACGACAGACATTGCCGTGTTTACCGATGGCGCCATTCGTCATACGGCGGTAATACCGATCGCCGGCGATCAGGTGACCAATGACATTGCCGTCGCGCTGCGCACGCCAACGCAATATGCAGAGGACATCAAAGTTCGTTATGCCTGTGCACTAAGGCAACTGGCCAACCCCGATGAAGTCATCGAGGTGCCGGGAGTGGGTGATCGCGACTCGCGTGAACTCGCCAGGCAAACGCTCGCCGAAGTGGTCGAGCCCAGATACGAAGAGTTGCTCGGGCTGGTCTATGCCGAGTTGCAGCGCAGTGGATTTGAGGAGTTGTGTGCCTCCGGAATAGTACTAACCGGTGGCAGTTCAAAGATGGAAGGTGTTGTAGAGCTGGCAGAGGAGGTTTTCCATATGCCAGTCAGGTTGGGGGAGCCGCAAAACATATTTGGCCTGGTTGACGTCGTTTGCAATCCAATACACGCGACGGGTGTTGGTCTTGTGATGTACGGACAACGGGCAGGGGGTGGAGCGGGAGCCGAGAATTCGGCCGCTGAGGGAATGTCTGAAGAGACACTCCTGCAGCGTATGAAGGGATGGTTTCAACGCAATTTTTGACCGCTAGCTAAATTTTTTAAGGTTTGCATTTCAAACTTACGAGGGGAATTTGATGTTTCAATACGACATGAATCAGAACCAGGCCGCAGTCATCAAGCTGATTGGCGTGGGCGGTGGTGGCGGCAACGCTGTCGATCACATGATGAGCTCCAACATTCACGGAGTTGAATTTATCTGCGCCAACACTGACGCGCAGGTGCTGGCCAAAATGGGAGCCAAGAGCACCATTCAGCTCGGTACCGAAATTACCAAGGGACTGGGTGCCGGCACTAACCCTGACATCGGTCGTCAGGCAGCGCAGGAAGATCGCGATCACATTGCGCAGGTTATCAACGGCGCAGACATGCTGTTCCTGACTGCTGGCATGGGTGGTGGCACTGGTACTGGCGCGATTCCCGTCATCGCATCGATCGCCAAGGATCTGGGTATCCTGACCGTTGCAGTGGTCACCAAGCCGTTTCCGTTTGAGGGTGGCAAGCGACGTCAGGTGGCAGAAGACGGTCTGGCAGAGTTGCGTCAGCACGTCGATTCACTGATCGTTATCCCGAATGAAAAGCTCCTGACTGCGCTTGGGCCGAATGTCTCAATGCTGCAAGCATTCAAGGCGGCGAACGATGTACTGAAAAACGCGGTACAGGGTATCGCCGAAATTATTACTAATCCGGGTTTGATCAACGTCGACTTCGCGGACGTGCGCGCTGTGATGTCTGAAATGGGCCAGGCCATGATGGGTACTGGTAGTGCACACGGTGAGAACCGTGCGGCAGAGGCGGCAGAGATGGCCACCCAAAGTCCGCTGCTCGATGACATCAATCTCAAGGGTGCGCGCGGCATTCTGGCGAATATCACCGCGGGTGCCGATCTTGGGATGCATGAGTTTCAGACTGTCGGCGACATCATCGAAGGTATCGCCGCCGACGATGCAAACGTGGTCATTGGTACCTCGATCGACAATGAGATCGAAGGTGAGATTCGCGTCACGGTCGTCGCCACTGGTCTGGAGCATGGTCGCAAGCCAATGAAGGTCGTCAAATCTTCGGGCGATAAGCGTGGCGACAACTATCGTGATCTGGATAAGCCTGCCATCACGCGTGTATCACCGGGCACAGGCCGCAACTCTGGTCGGCCTGCGCCGGCGGCATCGCGACCGGCCAGTCAAAAGGCACCGGTTGAAAACAATCGAGGCCGATCACAGTATGAGCCTGCCAGCAGCGCTCGTGACGACGATCTGGTCGAGTATCTGGATTTGCCTACATTTCTGCGTCGGCAGGCCGATTAGTCGTCGACTGGGTCGACGGTCTACGCGCGGCGGAATTCTCCGCCGCGTTCTCAAAACAGCCTTACCAGTTGTAAATGCAACGAAGCGGGCACCCGAATTGCTTCGGCCTGCCGGTGGAGATGCGTTGACGTATTACCGTGAATTAACGAGAAAGTCTTTCGGTGGGGTGTTAGTCTAGCCGCCCGTTTGAGGGAAGTGTTTCGGTTTTGTGACAGCCGCTATTCAGCGACTGGACAGCAGACAGTCTTACCATTCCCGCATAAGAAAAAAGTTCGGACAAGGGATAAGAGAAGAGTGACCCACCAGCGAACACTGAACAATCCGATACATGCAACCGGTGTCGGGCTGCACTCGGGTAAAAAAGTTTTTTTGACGCTGGCTCCGGCGCCGGTGAATACCGGAATCGTCTTTCGACGTCACGTCGATCAGGACGTTGTCAATATTCCGGCGATCGCCCAAAACGTGGTGTCAACCAATCTTGCCACGACTATTGGCGACGGCTCGGGCGTCACAGTATCTACTGTTGAACACTTGATGGCTGCGTTCGCAGGGCTTGGCATCGACAACTGTTACGTTGATGTTAGCGCTGCCGAAGTGCCGATTATGGATGGCAGTTCAGCGCCTTTCATCTTCCTGATTCAGTCCGCCGGCATTCGCGAACAGCGAGAGCCCAAACGTTTTGTGAAGATACTCAAACCCATTGTTATCGAAGAAGATGACAAGTGGGTCCGGTTTGATCCGTTCAATGGATTTCGAGTCAACTTCGAGATCAGCTTTGACCATCCTGCTATCGATCAAGGCTCACAGCGCGCCACCATTGATTTCTCGTCCACCTCGTTTGTTCGCGAAATCAGTCGCGCTCGCACCTTCGGTTTTATGCGAGACATCGAGGCTCTGCGCAAGCGCGATCTGGCGCTGGGTGGATGCCTGGATAACGCGATCGTTGTAGATGAGTTTAAAGTGTTGAACGCCGACGGTCTGCGTTACCCGGATGAGTTTGTGCGCCACAAGATCCTCGACGCGATCGGTGACCTGTTTCAGCTGGGGCGGGGTATTGTCGGCCAGTTTACCGGCTATAAATCGGGGCACGGACTCAACAACAAGCTTGTCACCGCGTTGCTGGAGCAACCAGAGAGCTGGGAAGAAGTAACCTTCGAGGAGGCCGCCGAAGGCCCGATCCTCTACACTCAGCCGCTGGAAGCACTGGGCTAAGGCATCTATTCCCGGCTACGCGCGATTACCGGTCAGGTTTCGCGCCGGTTCCCGGCGCAGTCTTCACCTGTACGAATCGCAGTTTGCGTCCGTGCTGCGCCATCACCTTTAGTATCTCACTGTCATAAAAGCGGATTTTGGCCGTCCACGCGGCCGAATCGGTGAAAATCGTGATTGTCTTGTCGTCCGCGACCGCATAACTTATGTGGGCGAGGTACTCCGGTGGTAGTGCCGGCACCAGCCGTTCACGAAGATCCCTCCAGGCCTGACCGCGTTTGAGCAGCTCATCGCTGAAGAATGTGCCCACCCCTTTCATCTAGTTTGCTCCGGTTGTCTGGTTGGTCGCCGGCCGGATGGATAGACCGTTTGCGCCGGGTGGCGTGCCGCCGATTTATTGCCAAAATGCGGCTTGTGCTAGCCGCTGCGGCGGTAATTTTGCTCAATTCTGTTGCCAGCGATTGTCAGTCGGTTGCGTGCTGCTGAATTGTCCACATGTTCATTCGGTTGACAGTGAAACGTCCTGTGGCCTCAAACTGTTGCTGCGCTGGCGGCACACTAACACCTATAATACAAGGTTACGGCTGCAGGTATTGTCCTGCAATCCGGGGTGGCCGCTGGTGGCTGCTCTGGTTTTCCACACCAAACAGAACTCGATAGGCGGTTCTGACGGCTCGAACCTCAGATGCGCCTGGCGCAGGTACTCAATAAATGATTGGCAGTCTGGTAAGAAAAATCGTCGGCAGCCGCAATGACAGGCTGGTCAAACAGTACGAAAAGACTGTCGCGAAAGTGAATCATCTGGCTGATATCACAGCCTCTCTTACCGATGAGCAATTGCGTGGCAAAACCGACGAGCTGCGTCAAAAACTCGACGCGGGCGCAACCCTGGAAGAATTGCTGCCAGAGGCATTCGCCGTTTGCCGCGAGGCGGGGCAGCGCAGGCTGTCGATGCGCCACCACGACGTGCAGCTGATTGGTGGTTGTGTTCTAAATGACGGACGCATCGCCGAGATGGGTACCGGTGAGGGCAAGACGCTGGTGGCGACCGCGGCGGTTTACCTGAACGCCCTGTCTGGTAAAGGCGTGCATGTGGTGACTGTTAACGACTACCTCGCACGGCGTGACGCCGAATGGATGGGGGCGATCTATCAGTTTCTGGGCTTGTCGGTCGGTGTGATCGTCAGCGGACTGAGCTCTGCCGAGCGACGCGAGGCCTATGCCGCCGATGTCACCTATGGCACCAACAATGAGTTTGGCTTTGATTACCTGCGTGACAACATGGCGCTGTCGCTGGATGACAAGGTCCAGCGCGGGCTGAATTTCGCCATTGTCGATGAGGTCGACTCGATTCTGATCGACGAGGCGCGGACACCGCTCATTATTTCTGGCCCGGCCAGCGAAAGCAGCGATACCTATTCGGCCATCGATAAGGTCATCCCGGGTCTCGTCAAGCAGGAAGAAGAGGAAGGTCCGGGTGACTTCACCCTCGACGAAAAAGCCAAGCAGGTCTTTTTGACCGAGTCCGGCATGGACCACGTGGAGAAACTGCTGGAAGAGCAGGGGCTTTTGGGTGAGCACGATAGCCTCTACGATCCGACCCACATCGGATTGCTGCATCATCTGAATGCGGCGCTGCGCGCTCACGCGATCTACAAGAAAGACATCGACTACATCGTCAAAGACGATCAGATCGTCATTGTCGATGAGTTTACTGGTCGCACCATGGCCGGCCGCCGTTGGTCAGATGGCCTGCACCAGGCGATTGAAGCGAAGGAGAAAGTCTCGATTCAACAGGAGAATCAGACGCTCGCCTCGATTACCTACCAGAACTACTTCCGACTCTACGAAAAGCTCGCCGGCATGACGGGTACGGCCGACACTGAAGCTTTTGAATTCCAGCAAATCTATGGTCTTGAGGTGGTCGTTATTCCACCTAACCGGCCCATGGTCAGAGATGATCGTGGCGATCTGATTTTTCTGACCCAAAAGGAAAAATACGACGCCATTGTCGAAGATATTGAAGAGTGCGCAAAACGCGAGCAGCCGGTGTTGGTGGGTACCACCTCAATTGAAACTTCGGAGTACCTGTCGAACCTGCTGAAAAGCAAAGGTATCGCGCACGAAGTGCTAAACGCCAAGCAGCACCAGCGCGAAGCGCAGATTATTGCCGATGCCGGTCGCCCCAGTGCGGTGACCATCGCAACCAACATGGCGGGTCGTGGTACCGATATTGTGCTGGGCGGCAATCTCGAATCCGAGCTGCAATCGCTGGAAGATGCCAGCGAAGACGAGCAGCGCCAGCGCCGGGAAGCCTGGCAGCAGCGCCACGATAATGTGCTGAAGTCGGGCGGACTGCATATCATCGGCACCGAGCGTCACGAGAGTCGGCGCATCGATAACCAGCTGCGGGGTCGCTCCGGGCGTCAGGGCGATGCGGGTTCATCGCGCTTTTATCTCTCACTGGAAGATAACCTGATGCGTATTTTTGCATCGGATCGGGTAGCTGGAATCATGCAGAAGCTCGGCATGGAAGAGGGCGAGGCAATCGAGCACTCGCTGGTCACTCGCGCTATTGAGAACGCTCAGCGCAAGGTCGAAGGCCACAACTTCGATATTCGCAAGCACTTGCTGGAATATGACGATGTCGCCAACGATCAGCGCAAGGTGATCTACGAGCAGCGCGACGAGCTGATGGCCGCCGAGGATGTATCTGAATCTGTCGAGGCCATGCGCGCCGACGCACTGGGCAACCTGATGGATCAATACGTGCCACCCGGGTCACTGGATGAGAGCTGGGATTTGCCCTCCGCCCGCGAGGCGCTGCAAAGTGAATTCGAACTCGATGTCGATTTGACCGAGATCATGGATTCCGATCCTGAACTCGATGAGGAGGCGCTGAAGGAACTGGTCACAGAGAAATTGACCGAAAAATACCGCGCCACAGAGTCCAGTGCCGGTTCAGAGAATCTGCGCCGTTTCGAAAAATTTGTGCTGTTGAAAACGCTGGATGACCACTGGAAGGATCATTTGGCGTCGATGGACTATCTGCGCCAGAGCGTCGGGCTGCGCGGTTATGCACAAAAGAATCCGAAGCAGGAGTACAAGCGCGAGTCGTTCGAATTGTTCTCCAACATGCTCGACTCCTACAAGCTCGAGGTGGCCGGGGTGCTGTGCAAGGTGCAGGTCAGAGATCCGGAAGAGGTTGCGCGCGCAGAAGCCGCCGCCCAGGCCGCACAACCAGCTGAAGTCAGCTACGAGCACGCTGAAGCCACCAGTGCGACAGCCTCTGAGCCACCGGCGCCAGTGCAGGTCGCTGAGCAGGGCGATGCTCCGTTTGTTCGCAATGATCCGAAAGTCGGACGCAACGATCCGTGCTGGTGTGGATCGGGCAAGAAATTCAAGCGCTGCCACGGACAATTGGGATGACGGCCTTCCCCGGCATGCAGGCTTTGTCTGTAATCCGATGGCGGTAGGATTGTCAGCACCGGCGACACTGTCGGCCGTCAACGGTGTTCGACTTGCTGCAGCGTCTGCCGGGCTGAAGAGTGATGGCAGGCCCGATATGGTTCTGCTGGCGTTACCGGCCAGCGCTGCAGTGGCCGGCGTGTTCACGCGCAACGCTTACTGCGCGGCACCCGTGGACATTTGTCGTCAGCATCTGGCATCGGGCGGCGGTGATCGCGCGTTGTTGATCAATTCCGGCAATGCCAATGCGGGCACTGGCAAACAGGGTTTTGCAAACGCTAGTGCCCTCTGCAAGTCTGTCGCCGATTCACTCGGTATTTTGCCCTCCGAGGTACTGCCGTTTTCGACTGGCGTGATCGGCGAGCAGTTGCCGATCGATGCGATGTTCGCGCAAGTGCCGTCACTGGTCGATGGCCTGCACGAAGACCACTGGATAGATGCTGCACACGGCATCATGACGACCGATACGATACCCAAGGGCGTGTCTGCCACTTGTGTCGTTGATGGAAAGCCGGTGACGATCAGCGGCATATCCAAAGGGTCGGGCATGATTCATCCGAACATGGCGACAATGCTCGCGTTTGTCGCAACCGACGCGCACGTCGAGGCCAATGCATTGCAGGCCTTGCTCGCTGATCATGCCGATCGAAGTTTCAACTGCATCACCGTTGATGGTGATACGTCTACTAACGATTCCTTTATCTATATCGCTGCCGGCACGGCGGGCAATCAACCGCTGCAGCCATTGCACCCCGACTGGCAGGCATTTGCTTCTGCGATGCAGGCAGTGTCGACCCAACTGGCCCATGCGATTGTTCGTGATGGCGAGGGTGCGACTCGCTTCATCGAGATTGCCGTCAGTGGTGGCGCCAGCGATGCGGATTGTCGAGAGGTGGGTTTGACAGTGGCGCATTCGCCGCTGGTAAAAACCGCTTTTTTTGCCGGCGACCCGAACCTCGGACGGATCATGGCGGCGATTGGTCGAAGCCGCATTGAAAATCTGGATATGTCGCAGGTCGATCTGGTGCTGGGCCAACTGCCGGTAGTAAGCCAGGGCGAACCGGATTCGCGCTACGATGAAGCCCGCGCCAACGAGATCATGGCAGCCGAGGATGTCCGGGTCGAGATCCGACTTGGCACAGGCGAGGGCGCGGCTACCGTCTGGACCACTGACCTTTCCTACGAATACGTGAAGATTAACGCCGAGTATCGAAGCTAGGCGTTCGAAAGCGTACAGAACGTCTGATGCAAGGCTTCAACTCGCGCCTGCAGATCGTCCAGGGTATCTGACGAGTGATTTTCGATCACGTAGTCGGCGATTTTCAGTCGTTCGTCACGACTGGCCTGGCTCGCGATAATCCGCCGCGACTGAGCCTCACTGTTGCCATCGCGCTGCAGCAGTCGCTCCAACTGCGTCTCCTCATCGACGTCCACGACTACGACGTGATCATATTGGTTCTGTCGGCCAGACTCGGCCAACAGCGGTATCACGGTTATGCAATAGGGCGCGCCATCGGCTTCTGCCGTTACCATTCGCTGTTGGGTTAACTGCCTGACAATCGGATGAATGATGGCTTCCAGATCGTGGCGTGCAGCGTCGTCCTTGAACACGATCGCGCGCAGTGCCGCTCGATCAAGATTGCCTTCATCGTCGATGATTTGTTCGCCAAAACGCTCAATCACTCTTGCAAGGCCTGCCGAGCCTTTTTCCACCGCCTCACGTGCGAGTAGGTCGGCATCGATGATCGGCACGCCGTGCACTGCAAACATATCGCTGACGGTTGTTTTGCCGCTGGCAATGCCGCCAGTCAATGCCACCTTCAACAAGGCGTTGATGGCTCAGGGCATGAGCAGTTGTTGATAGTAGTAGGCAATCTCTTCTCCCCACATCATTGTCAGCCAGCCGGCAATGGCGAGATAGGGCCCGAATGGAATGGCCTGATCGCGCCGATGTTTGAACAGTACCATCAGCATGATACCGATCACCGCACCTGTCAACGACGAGAGCAGAATGATCGTTGGCAACTGCTGCCAGCCCAGCCATGCACCGAGCGCGGCCAGCAACTTGAAGTCGCCAAAGCCCATGCCCTCCTTGCCGGTGAATAGCTTAAACGCCTGAAACACGATCCACAGGCTGAGGTAGCCCGCCATCGCGCCGATCAAAGAACTGTGGACGTCAGTAAAAACTGGGATCAGGCTGGCCAGCAGCCCGAGCCACATCAGCGGAAGGGTAATGCTGTCCGGCAGCAGAGTGGTGTCAAAATCGATCATCGCCAAAGCGACCAGCGCCCAGGTCAGAAGCAGCGCAAAAACCGTTTGCAAGGTTGCGCCAAATTGCCAGGCCACCGCCAGTGAAAGCACCGCGGTGACTGTCTCAACCAGGGGATAGCGCACGCTTATCGGATTTTTGCAGGCACTGCATTTGCCGCGCAGCAACAGCCACGATAACACTGGCACATTTTCCCAGGCCGCTATTGGCTTTGAGCATTTCGGGCAACGCGAGCGCGGGGTTACCAGGTTAAACGGCGACTGACTGCTGTCGTCTGGCTGCTCGATTTCCAATAGTTCGCGGCAGTCGCACTCCCAGGTGCGTTGCATCATGATCGGCAGACGGTGTATCACCACGTTAAGGAAGCTGCCGACAAACAAGCCCAGCACACAGCAGGTGACCAGCAGAAACGATGGACTGCTTTGCAATACTTCCAGAATAGTCATGGGGGTTCCGTGGAGCAGGTGCCGCGGTGGCGGCGAACGCCGCAAGTCTAGAGCATACGACCTGTGGTGCAATTACAGGTCGTCAGGAGTCTGCGCGGTGATAGCAGCTGATGGCCGCCGCGCAGACTCCGATTTTTTTAAGGTGACGCTAGAATGCGTCGCCCATTTTGAAGATTGGCAGATACATCGCAACGACCAGGCCGCCAACGACGATACCGAGGAACGCCATGATCATCGGTTCCATCAGGCTTGTCAGTGCGTCGACAGAGTTGTCGACCTCTTCTTCGTAGTAGTCGGCTACCTTTGACAGCATGTCGTCAAGTGCACCGGACTCCTCACCGATGGCCACCATTTGCACGCACATGTTTGAGAACAGTCCTGTCTGTCGCATCGATGCGGTCAGGCGTTGACCGGTTGCAGCGTCATCACGCATTTTTAGAATTGCGTCTCGGTATACCGCATTGCCAGCGGCGCCGGCGACCGAATCCATTGCTTCAACCAGTGGAACACCGGCTGATGACATGGTGGCGAGTGTACGGGCGAACTTTGAGGTAGCCGCCTTGTGCATGATTTCGCCGATAATCGGCATTTTCAGTATCAGCTTGTCGGTGCCGTCGCGAAACTTCTGCGAGCTGCCATGAATTTTGAACAGCGCGAAGACTGTAGCACCGATACCGCCAAAGATAACGTACCACCACGCCTGCATGAATTCACTCAGGTTGACCACCATGCGGGTAAACGCTGGCAAATCTGATCCCACACCTTCGAACAGCGTTTCGAACTGGGGTACAACAAATACCAGCAGAATCGCGGTTACAATGAAGGCGACGATCAGTACTGCGATCGGATAAAACAGCGCCTTTTTGATTTTGGCTTTCAGGGCCTCGGTTTTTTCTTTGTAGGTGGCAACTTCGTTCAGAAGCTTCTCAAGCGTTCCCGATTGCTCGCCCGCCGCGACCAGGTTGCAGAACAGATCGTCGAACTGTTTCGGGTGGGCTTTTAGTGCGACCGTCAGGCTGCTGCCGCCTTCAACGTCGGCTTTGATCGCCGTAACAACCCGTGCCATAGCTTTGTTGTCGAGGCCGTCCGCGACAATCTCGAAAGCCTGTACCAGCGGTACCCCTGATCCCATCATGGTAGTGAGCTGTCGGGCGAAGATCGCGATGTCGCCGGGGGTGATGTTGTTGCCACCTCCCTTCATCGGTTTCTGTTTGCGGACCTTGGTCGGTTTGATTCCCTGGCGTCGCAGATGAGCTTTGATCAGATCAACGCTCTTGCTGGACATCTCTCCCTTGACCGTCTGGCCTTTGGAATCCTTGCCTTCCCAGATGTAGATTTCTTTTGTCGCGGCGGCTGTTGCCATCTTTTATTACTCCTGGGTCACGCGGTTGGCTTCTTCGAGGCTTGTCAAACCATCGACAACCTTCTTCAGTGCCGATTGTCGCAAGTCCGCAATGCCTTCTTTTTGTGCCTGATCGGCAATGTCCAGTGACGTGCCTTCCGCCATAATGATTCGGCTCATCTCTTCAGAGATCGGCATCACCTGGTAAATACCCACTCGGCCTTTGTAGCCTTCTGAACACTTGTTGCAACCGACCGCCTTATAGATCGTTGCGTCGGCCAGTTGATCTTCAGTGATACCCTCTTTCAGCAGGGTCTCCTTTGGCACGTCAGCCGGTTCCTTGCAGTCGCTGCAAAGGCGTCGCGCCAGACGCTGGGCGATGATCAGTGAAACCGCACTCGCCACGTTGAATGGTGGGACGCCCATATTCATCAGTCGCGAGATGGTTTGTGGTGCGTCGTTGGTATGCAGCGTCGACATCACCATGTGGCCGGTCTGCGCAGCTTTGATCGCGATATTGGCGGTCTCGAGGTCTCGAATCTCACCAACCATGATCACGTCCGGATCCTGGCGCAGAAAGGATTTCAAAGCTTCGGCAAATGTGAGGCCCGCCTTGACGTTGACGTTGACCTGATTGATACCCGCCAGATTGATTTCCGCCGGGTCTTCTGCGGTGGAGATATTGGTGTCGGGCTTGTTGAGTATGTTCAAGCCGGTATACAGCGATACGGTTTTACCACTACCGGTTGGGCCCGTGACCAACACCATGCCGTATGGGTTGGCGAGCGCCTTGAGATACTGTGCTTTTTGTTCTGGCTCGTACCCCAATACGTCAATGCCGAGTTGCGCACTGCTTGGGTCGAGAATACGCAATACCGTCTTTTCACCAAACAGGGTTGGGCAGGTGTTGACACGAAAATCGATAGCGCGATTGCGGGAGATTTTCAGTTTGATTCTGCCATCCTGAGGGACGCGGCGCTCGGAGATATCCATCTTTGACATAACTTTCAGGCGCGCGGTAATTCGGCCTGACAGATTCAGTGGTGGGGCAGCGACCTCCTGCAGTATGCCGTCGATGCGGAATCGAACCCGAAAGACTTTTTCGTAGGGCTCGATATGAATGTCCGAAGCACCGCGCTTGATCGCATCCAGCAGTACTTTGTTAACAAACCGGACAACCGGGGTGTCGTCGACATCAGATCCGTCGCCGTCCTCTGATTCCGGTTCATCACCGCCAAGCTCCAGGTTGTCGAAGCTCTCATCCAGACCATCACCAAGTGAACCACCACTTGCACCGGATAACGCCTGGTCAATGGTTTGATGCAGCTTGTCTTCTTCGACGAGAATCGGGACGACTGTTTTGCCGGAGCTGAATTTGATCTGATCCAGTGCTGTGGTATTGGTTGGATCGGAGATGGCGACAAACAACTTCGAGCCGCGCAGGAATATGGGCAGCGCGTTGTTCTTCGCTACTGTCTCTTCATTGATTTGTTCATGTGGCAGGCTGTCGATTGACAGAGACGCCAGATCAAACAGTGACAGGCCGAATTCCTGCGATGCAATGCTGGCGATACGACTGGCAGAGATATCCAGATGATGTACGAGGTGACTGATAAACTGGCGTTTGTTTGCACCAGCATCGGCGAGAGCCTTGAGTGCTTCCTCCTCGCTGATGACCTCTTCCTTGACGAGTCTCCGTGGCAGACCAGATAGAGACTGTTTTGCATCGTTTGCCGCTGGCGCTTTGCTGGCCATAGAGTTCCCCGTACAAACCTTGTTGTTTAAATTAGCAGGCTACTAGGAGGGGCATCGGCAAGTTATCTGACAAGTTAAAATCGGCAGAAGACTTTTTGCGATATTGCAAACCTATTCCAGGTCGGTGAATAGATTTTTTGTCATTCGGAAAACAAAAAAGCCGGCCACTTTTCAGTGGCCGGCTTTGTAACAGCTGCGTTTGAGCTACAACTCAAACGTGGTAGCGATTAGCAGTACTTGGTAGCTGCATCGTCACAGTTGCTGTTTGTAGCGTCGAACGTCCAATCCATAGTGTTCTTGGTGTTGTTGTAGCTACCGTTAACAGCATAAGTGGCAGAGTTCAGAGCAGCAATAGCAGTGACCTTCACCTGTACCGCAGCGGTGTCGCCGGAAGCGGCTGTGCCAGCAGCGAGAGCAACAGTAGAGATGTTCGGCGAACGATCCTCGATGTCAGCTTGAACCAGACCGATTTCTGCCCAGGCATCACACTTAGTCATGTCTTGCTCGGTTTGCAGGCAAACGTCGATGCCGGTCTTGATGGGTGAAGTGGCAGCAATGGCCTCCGAGAACTTGGCTCGCTTGGTGTAGTTACCGTACTGCGGAACAGCTACCGCTGCCAGAATGCCGATGATCGCGATAACGATCATCAATTCAATCAGCGTAAAACCTTTTTGGGCTTGCTTGTACATTTAAAAGTCTCCAGAGATATAGATGTAGTACTTTCTTGAATTAACAGCGACAAGCGCTGTCGCTGGATATATCGCCCGGGCATGCCAAAGCTTAAACTTTGTATCGGCGACTACAGATTTGTCTGGAGAGGGGGAAAGCGGCGACTATTCAGGCACTTCTGCCCGGCTATTGACGCCGGGCCTCAGCTACGAAAACGTGAGTAATTGAAAAAACTGTGAATTCGCCCAGTTTATCAGGGCTATAAGCCACGCTAGACCTCGCTGCGCAGGCTTTGCAGTTCCGGGTGTTCCGGGGCGTTCAGCTCAAGCGTCTTTAGTGTGTCACTGGCCAGTTGCTTGTCGCCCAGTTTTAAATAGGCGCGGGTCAGCAGCGCGAGGCCGTCGGCGGAGTAGGGGCTGTCTGCAAACTGCTCAAGCATGAAATTCACCCGATTGATGACAGCTACCATGGCACTTCGCTTGTAGTAGTACTCGGCGATTGACAGCTCATGGCGTGCCATTTCGTTGCGCAGGAAAACCAGTCGTTGTCTCGCATCCTCTACGTAAACACTGTCCGGGTATTGACGGATGAGTATCGAGAAGTCGTTGAACGAATTGCGCAGCCAGGCCTGATCCAGTTTGTAGGGTTTGCGCGGCACCAGTCGTTCGAGCAGGGTGCGGCCGCGGGAAAAGTTGACCAGACCTTTCAGGTACCAGGCATAGTCAATCAACTCGCTCTGGGGATACAACTTCAAGAATCGCTCGGTACCGGCCACCGCGTTGTCGTATTCACCCTGTTTGAAATACGCGTAGGCCACATCTAGTTGCGCCTGCTGGGCGTGGTCGCCAAACGGGTACGTCGCCTCGAGGTTCTCGAATTCGGCGATGGCGGTATCGAATTGATGGTTGTCCAGTGCGCGCTTGGCCTTCTGGTAGATCGCGCCGGCTTCGCTGGTCGGGCCGTCCTCGGCGCCCTTCTTTTGTGGGCTGCTGCAGGCGCCGAGCGCCAGGGCCGCGGCAATTGCGATAATAGCTGATCTCATTGCGTATACCGTGTAGTCTGATCGCGCGAGTATAGCCAGCCACAGTCGCTGTTGTGCTTGCGATACCGTCAGCAACCCGACACTACCATCTGCCGGATTCGAATCCCTTGATCAGCGAACTAGAAATACCCGAGTCACTGGCCGGCGTGCGCTTCGATCGCGCCATTGCACAGATGCTCGATCAGTTTTCCAGGGCGCGATTGCAGCAGTGGATCCGTGCTGGTGATATTCGTCTGAATGGTGTTGCGGTGACCACCCGGCACACGGTAAAGGGCGGGGATCGGGTGCAGGTCAGCATCGACGACACCGCTGCTGCCGATGACACCGTTCAGGCCGAGCCGATCGATCTGGATGTCCACTATGAGGATGAGTCCGTGCTGGTGATCAACAAGCCAGTTGGACTTGTAATGCATGTGGCGCCGGGAAACTACTCCGGCACCCTGCAAAATGCACTGTTGCACTACGATCCCGGTCTCGCGGCAGTACCCAGATCAGGAATCGTACATCGTCTGGACAAGGATACCTCGGGTCTGGTGATGGTGGCGCGTAACCTGGCGGCACACAATCATCTGGTGCAGCAGCTGCAAGAGCGCCGCGTCCACCGAATTTACGATGCGGTGGTCACTGGTGTGCCAGTCTCAGGCGGCACAGTGGATGAGCCTATTGGCAGACATCCGGTCGATCGCAAGCGTATGTGCGTGACTGACAACGGCAAACCTGCAGTGACTCACTATCGGCTGATCCGAAAATATCAACGGCACTGCCACATTCGGGTTCAACTCGAGACCGGCCGCACGCACCAGATACGAGTACACATGGCACATATAAGGTATCCGTTGGTGGGGGATCCTGTGTATGCCGGGCGCAACCGCTTGCCCGGCGGGGTGAGCGAGCAATTGCGGGCGGCGGTGGCGGGCTTTCCTCGCCAGGCCCTGCACGCGAGAGAGTTGGGTATCGAGCATCCGCTAACCGGTGAGCAGACACACTGGGCCAGTGAACTACCCGTTGACATGCAGCAATTACTCGAATCACTGGCGCAAGGATAGTGAGTACGTCATTCATTCGGCCGCACTGGCCACTGGCGGATGGACTTGCAGCGATCTGCACCACTCGCGAAGGTGGCTTCAGTGAAGGGGCCTTTGCCAGCCTTAATCTTGGCGATCACGTAGCGGATGACCCCAATGCAGTGGCACGCAATCGCACGCATTTACAGCAAACGCTCGATCTGCCCGCCAGGCCGCTGTGGTTACAGCAGGTGCACGGTGTGCACGTGGTCAATGCAACTGAGATTGTCAGCGCTGCACCGCCGGTAGCGGACGCAGCCTGGACCAATACAACCGGACAGGTGCTGGCAGTGATGACCGCCGATTGCCTGCCCGTGCTGCTGGCGTCAAAGTGCGGCACTGCGATTGCCGTTGCACACGGCGGCTGGCGAGGGCTTGCGGGTGGCATCGTCGCTGAGACGGTCAGTGCGCTGCCAGTCAACAGCGCTGAGTTGATTGCCTGGCTCGGACCCGCGATCGGACCAGAGCATTTCGAGGTTGGCGAAGATGTCCGCGCTGCGTTCTCAGATGACAGTTTCACCCCGCACTTCAGGGCGCGCGATGGTGGTGATGGAAAGTATCTCGCTGATATCTTCGGGCTTGCCCGCGTGCTGCTGCAACAGGCGGGCGTTACAGATATCTACGGCGGCGGGTTGTGCACGGTGTCAGACAAGCGTTTCTTTTCCTACCGACGCGATGCAGGCATCACCGGGCGCATGGCCGCACTGATCTGGAAGCGCTAGTTCCGACGCGAACGTAAGGCGTGTGTTCTTGTTGAAATAGTTGCGTTGACACCACATGTTTGTGACAACTTCGTAAACAATTTCAAGGGGTTAAATTCATGCGAATGGATAAACTCACGAGCAAATTCCAGCAGGCTCTGCAGGATGCGCAATCGCTCGCCATCGGGCGCGAGCACCAATTCATCGAGCCGACTCACCTGCTGGCAGCTTTTCTCGATCAGCAGGGCAGCGGTGTGCGTCATCTGCTGGATCAGGCGGGTGTTGACGTCACCGGCCTGCGTTCGGCGCTGGGCAAGAAACTCGATCAGATCTCCTCGGTGCAGGGCGGCGGCGAGATGCACGTATCGCGCGATCTTGGCAAGTTGCTGAACGCGACCGAAAAGCTCGCGCAGGACAAAGGCGATCAATATATTTCAACCGAGCTTTTCATCATCGCCGCGGTGCAGGATAAGCGCGGTGACCTCGGCCAGTTACTGGCAGAATTTGGCGCGCTCGAATCGCGCGTCAACGAGGTGGTCGACGAACTTCGCGGCGGCCAGAATGTTGCCGATCCCAATGCCGAAGAGCATCGCCAGGCGTTGGAAAAATACACCATCGACCTGACTGAGCGGGCCGAGCAGGGCAAGCTCGATCCGGTGATCGGTCGCGATGACGAGATCCGGCGCGCCGTGCAGGTTCTGCAGCGGCGCACCAAGAACAACCCGGTCATGATCGGCGAACCCGGCGTGGGCAAGACCGCGATCATCGAGGGTCTGGCGCAGCGTATCGTCAATGGCGAGGTGCCAGAGGGGATCAAGGGCAAACGATTGTTGTCACTCGATCTGGCTGGTCTGATTGCCGGCGCCAAATTTCGCGGTGAGTTCGAAGAGCGCCTGAAAGCCTTGCTGAGTGATCTGAGCAAGCAGGAAGGGCAGGTTATTCTCTTCATCGACGAGATCCACATGATTGCGGGCGCCGGCAAAGCGGAAGGGTCGATGGATGCCGGCAATATGCTCAAACCGGCGCTGGCGCGTGGTGAGCTGCATTGCATTGGCGCCACCACACTGGATGAGTATCGCCAGCACATCGAAAAGGATGCCGCGCTGGAACGGCGTTTCCAGAAAGTGCTGGTTGACGAACCGAGCCTTGAAGACACCGTCGCGATCCTGCGTGGCCTGAAAGAGCGCTACGAGGTCCACCACGGTGTCGATATCAGCGATCCGGCCATCGTAGCCGCGGCGACTTTGTCCAATCGCTATATCACCGATCGCCAGTTGCCAGACAAGGCCATCGATCTTATCGATGAAGCGGCCAGTCGCATTCGCATGGAGATCGATTCCAAGCCAGAGGCGCTGGATAAACTCGAGCGTCGCCTGATTCAGCTCAAGATCGAGCGCCAGGCACTGAGCCAGGAAGAGGATGATGCCTCGCGCAAGCGGCTGGATGATCTGGAACAGCGAATCGCCGAACGCGAGCGTGAGTACGCCGATCTTGAAGAGATCTGGACGGCCGAGAAAGCGGTAGTGCAGGGCGCAAGCCACGATAAGGAGGCGCTGGAGCGTGCCCGTGCCGATCTGGAAGCCGCGACTCGCGCGCGAGATTACGAGCGCATGTCCGAGTTGCAGTACGGCCGCATTCCCGAGCTCGAGCGCAAGCTTGAACTGGCCGCCAGCACCGATCAGGATCAGTTGCAGCTATTGCGCAACAGCGTCACCGCCGATGAGATTGCCGAAGTAGTGGCGCGCTGGACCGGCATCCCGGTCAGCAAGATGCTGGAGGGCGAGCGCGAGAAACTGCTTCGCATGGAAGAGGAAATCGGTAAACGCGTGATCGGCCAGACAGAGGCGGTGGCGTCAGTGTCCGATGCCGTGCGCCGTGCTCGGGCAGGACTTGCGCCACCGGAGCGCCCGAATGGCTCGTTTTTGTTTCTCGGCCCCACTGGCGTAGGCAAGACCGAGCTGACCAAGGCGCTGGCCGAATTTCTGTTCGACAGCAGCGATGCGATGGTGCGACTGGATATGTCCGAATTCATGGAAAAGCATTCGGTCGCACGCATGATTGGGGCGCCGCCGGGCTACGTCGGCTACGATGAAGGCGGTTACCTGACCGAGGCGGTGCGGCGTCGACCCTATTCGGTGGTGTTGCTCGATGAAGTCGAAAAGGCGCATCCCGATGTGTTCAACATTTTGTTGCAGGTGCTCGATGACGGACGCCTGACCGACGGTCAGGGCCGTACGGTCGATTTTCGCAACACCGTGATCGTTATGACATCGAATCTCGGCAGTCATGTGATTCAGGAGCAGGCGGGCAGCGCAAGCTACGAGGACATGAAAGCCTCGGTGCTTGAGATTGTCGGCGACCACTTCCGGCCTGAGTTCCTGAACCGGGTCGATGACATGGTGGTGTTTCACCCGCTGTCGCGTGAAAACATTCGGGCGATCACCGCGATTCAGGTCGATGTGCTGGCAAAGCGACTGCGTAGCAACGGCATCGAAATCGAAGTCAGCGATGCCACGCTGGATATGCTCGGGGATGCCGGCTACGACCCGGTGTTCGGTGCGCGTCCGCTGCGACGTGCGATCCAGCAGAAGCTTGAGAATCGTCTCGCCAGAGAGATTCTCAAGGGTGAGTTCGCACCGGGTGATCGGGTGTTGATCGACTATGCCGACGGTGACCTGACATTCACCGAGGTGGTTGCAGAAGATTCAGCCGCCGCGTAGTAACAGGCGCCACGCCAGAATCAGGCCGGCAGTTGTTCGGCCTGAATCACAATCGCGGTGGTGTTGTCACTGCCACCGCGCTTGAGTGCGTGATCGACCAGATTGCGTACCGCCAGCTCGATCGACACGCTGGCCATGCCAGTGGCAATCTCATCGGCGGTCAGATCCTTGTATAGGCCGTCACTGCATAGCAGATAGCGATCACCCGGCTCCACCAGCGCGTACTGGATTTCCAGCCGTAACTCCGAGTGAACGCCAACCGCGCGGGTGATGATATGAGAGGAGGGGTGTCGCTCCATGTCCTCGCGTTTCAGTTCACCCATCGAGACCAGCTCCTGCACCAGGCTGTGATCTTCGGTCAGCTGCGTGAGCTCATCGCCGCGATAGCGATAGATTCGGCTGTCGCCGGCCCACAAAAAGAAGCAATACGGATCACTGGCGTAGAGTGCCGCCACGGTGCTGCCCATGACGCTGCCCTGGCCAATCTGTCGGCATTCTGTATTGGCGGCGATGATCCGTCGCTCCAGATCCTGAATATCGCTGGCGATGTCGTCACCGGGGCGGAAATCGACCAGTTGGTCGATGACAGTCTGGCTGGCCTTATCCCCAAAGCTGTGTCCACCCATGCCGTCAGCGACAACCCACAGGTTGTTTTCGCGCGCATCGAGGTGGGCGTCTTCGTTGACGGTTCGCACATAGCCAATATCGCTCATGCCGGCGGAGCGCCAGCTCAATTGAAGCTGCTGCCTGTCATCGGTTGGCAGGTCGAACGAGGAGTTTGGTCTGGGTCCGGCTGTGGCCATGGAATTCCGGGGCATGATGGTTTTGCTCACCCCGTATCGCGCAGGCAATAGTCGACGGTGATCGGATTACGGTATTTCGACAGAAAGTATAGACTACTCGATTTGCCAACCCCACCGGAATATCCTGCATGACAGTTCGTACCAGATTTGCGCCCAGCCCGACCGGTTATCTGCATATTGGCGGTGCGCGAACGGCACTGTTCAACTGGTTGTTTGCCCGCCGTCACGGCGGTCAGTTCGTGCTGCGCATCGAGGACACCGACCGCGAGCGATCGACCGCCGAATCGGTGCAGGCGATCCTCGATGGCATGCAGTGGCTGACACTCGACTACGACGAAGGACCGTTCTACCAGACCGAGCGATACGATCGCTACAACGCCGTGGTTGATCAACTGCTGGATAGTGGCCATGCCTATCACTGTTACTGCAGTCGGGAGGCGCTCGATGAAATGCGCGAAAAGGCAATCCGCGAGAAGCGCAAACCCCGCTACGACGGCACTTGTCGTCACCGCACCGAGCCCGTGGCCGGAGTTGAACCAGTGGTGCGATTTCGCACGCCCGAAACCGGATCAGTCACAGTAGAGGATCTGATCAAGGGCGACATTGTGATAGACAATGGCGAACTGGATGATCTCGTGATCCGGCGATCCGATGGCAATCCAACGTACAACCTTAGCGTTGTCGTCGACGACATCGATATGCGCATCACACACGTGGTGCGCGGTGATGATCACCTGAACAACACGCCGCGCCAGATACACATATTCAACGCCTTGAACGCAGATCTACCCAAATTTGCCCATTTACCGATGATTCTGGGCGATGACGGCAAGCGCATGTCCAAGCGTCATGGCGCCGTCAGCGTCATGCAGTATCAGGCCGATGGCATTCTTCCTGCCGCGATGTTGAACTACCTGGCCCGGCTTGGGTGGTCGCATGGCGATCAGGAACTGTTCACGCGCCAGGAGCTGATCGATCTTTTCGATCTGACAAAATGCCAGCGTTCCGGATCGGTGTTCGATAACACCAAGCTGCAGTGGGTGAATCAGCAATACATGGCCAATCTCTCGGCCGCTGAACTCGGGGCAGGGCTCACCGCGGCGATGGCGACGCAGCAGTTGGATGCCAGCAAGGGGCCGGACACCGCCGCTGTGGCTGGCCTGCTTCGCGAAAGGGCGGCGACGTTTGCGGTTATGGCCGAACAGGCAGTGCCGTTTTACAGCGATGCTATTGAGTACGATGAAAAGGCCGCAAAGAAGCAACTGCGGCCTGTGGCCGCGCCCGTGCTTGAGGCGGTTCGCGAGCGTTTGCATGCATTGGAGCCATGGCAGGCAGACGATGTCGGCACCTGCCTGGAGCAGCTGGCAGCAGATATGGAGATTGGCTTTGGCAAGATTGGCCTGCCCTTGCGGGTGGCGCTTACCGGTGGAACTGCGTCACCGGATATCGCACAAACCGTGGCCATGATTGGCCGGGATCGCGTGTTGTCGCGGCTGGACGTGGCGCTGGGCTGGATTGCCGACCGCGCAGCGGGTTAGCAATAGCGCATGGCTGGATCAGATTTTGTATCGTTTACGGCGCGACAGCTTCTATTATCTTGTTTGCTGTCCACGATTGACAACACCGCACACAGTACGTAACATGCGTCGGCTTAGCACGGGGCTATAGCTCAGCTGGGAGAGCGCCTGCATGGCATGCAGGAGGTCGGCGGTTCGATCCCGCCTAGCTCCACCAAATCTCGTGCAAAAAGGCCCGCAATGCGGGCCTTTTTCATT
>CAZNIS010000048.1:14901-51526 GCA_964573105.1 uncultured Granulosicoccaceae bacterium | reverse complement strand
GCCACCAGCTACACGCTGGCACAAATTCAGGGGATGCAGTTCAGGGCCACGGCCGATGCCAACGGCGGGCCGGAAACCTTCAGCTATTCAATCACCGACGACGGTTCGACCAATGGCTCTTCCGACCCGCGAACGCTAAACGAGTCGCTGTCGATCATAGTGAGTGGATCGAATGACAACCCGGTTTTCAGTGCAAATAATTTTGTGTTGGCAGAGGGACAGTCACTGACTATCACCGCAACAGAACTTGCGGCAAATGACGTCGAATCAGATGACGACACCCTGATATTCTCGGTGAGCAACGTCAGCAACGGCCAATTCGAACTGGCCAGTGCCCCGCAGGCAGAGATCAGCAGTTTCAGCCAGGCACAGATCAACGCCAATCAGATTCTGTTCGTACACGATGGCACTGAATCCGCGCCGAGTTTCGACATCTCGGTGACCGACGGCGGTGGCACAACCGGCCCGACCGCAGGCAATATCACCTACACGCCAGTGAATGATGCACCGACAATTGTCAATTTGTCTGGCGATACGGTCAACACCAGCAACGATAATTCGTGGGTGTCGATTGATCGTGGTACCAGCAGCCAATTGATCGACAATGACCTGCCGGCAGACTACAACGGTGCAACGCTTACAGTCAGCAACACTGATTTTCAATCGGGAGACCTGCTGCGCATCGACACGACGGGCAGTGTCGCGCTATCAGGCACCAACCCTGGTGATACGGTGTCTGTGAGTGGTGTGACTATCGGTACCTTGACCAGTTACACCAACAGCGGTATCGCGATTGTATTCAACGCTAACTCCACAGTAAGCCACGTCGACACGCTGCTGCAGTCGACACATTTCGCCAGCACATCGAGCGTCGTCGGAGCGCGCGCCATTGAATTTGACTTTAACGACAACGATGGCACTGCCAATGGCGGTATTGAGCAAAGCAACACCGCAACCGCCTATGTTTCAGTCATCGAGGCCGGCGCCGGTACAGTTTCCACTGATGAAGACACCACCTATGTCTTTGCGCTGCTGGATTTTCAGTTTTCAGGTATCAACGCCGCTGACATAGACTCCATCACAGTCACCAACTTACCGGCACAAGGCAGTCTGCTGCTCAACGGGACTCCGATAGCCCTCGACCAGACCATCAGCGCCAACGACATTGCCACCGGCAGACTGACCTTCGTACCCGTCGCCGATGCCAACAGCGGCGCCTATGCAAACTTCAGCTTTTACGTCAACAACGGCAACCCATCCATCAATGTCATGGCTGGAGAGCCGAACAGCTGGACACTGAATGGCGGCGCCCTGCCCGACCTCGATCAACTGCTCGCCAACAGCCAGCATTTTGGTGCAACCGGCACCGTAGATACCAGCATTTCAGTCACGCCATCGAGTGGGACTATCGACGGGGGCTATCTCTCCAGCGGTGATGTGCTATTCCACGGCTTTGTAAACAATGCCAATCTGATTCTTGATGAACGCAATGCGATTCAGACCTGGGTGCGGGACGGCGGCGTACTGATCTCGACCAGTGACGCGCCAAACTACGACGCCATCTCGGCGCACTACGGATTGACCGTGACCAGTAGTGGCGACACCAACTGGCGGGTAAGCGATCAAACCCACCCGATTATGAACGGCCCATTCGGTTTAGTTGGCACCAACGGCAGCCCATTTCGTGCAGCCGGCTCAATCGGCTACTTCAGTGGCGGTATAGTGGATAGCGACACCATCATCGCTGAAGATTCGGCCGGCAATCCGACGATGTTTATTCGGCAGGATGGCGACGGCATTATTCTATTTACCTCTGATGAGGGGATATTCCGCGGCAACACAACCGGCTCGGGTCTGATCAGTACAGCCAACGATCGATTGTCTGCCAACGTTTTTGCCTGGGCGATCAGCCATGTCGCACCATCAGAATTTCATACGCTCAATATAGCCGTCGATCCAGTCAACGACGATCCACTGAACGCAGGTACGCTGCCCGCTGATATCACGGTATTGGAAGACACCTCGTCGGTGGTTGACATCAGCAACATTACCCTTGCCGATATCGATGCAGCCAGCGACAATCTGACACTGTCTATCGCCACGTCCGGCGGCACACTCAATGCCACCAATACGACGGGGCTGATTGTCACCGGGAACAATTCGGGCAACCTCACCCTGACCGGGACCCTGTCGGCGCTCAATAGCTGGATTGATGGCGCAATGTCGCTGAGCTACACCGGCCCCGCCCACGTCAACGGATCGAGTGTCGACTCGATAGCGTTTACGATCAATGACAATGGCAACACCGGATCAGGTGGTGGCACGACCATCAACCTCGGCTCTATCGCCGCAGACATCACCAGTGTCAATGATGCGCCCTCCGGTGCGGACAACACGGTCACGACACTGGAAGATACCGACTACGAGTTCGATGTTGCCGATTTTGGTTTCAGTGATGTGCACGATGGAGACAGCTTTCAGGCAGTGAGCATCGTGACATTGCCCGCCAACGGGCAACTGCTGCTGAACGGCGTTGCAGTGAGTGCCGGTGATCTGATTTCTGTCGCCGATATCAACACCAACAATCTGATCTTCCGGCCTGATTTAAACGACAATGGCAGCAGTTACGCCGGCTTCACTTTTAGGGTACAGGATGATGGCGGCACCGCCAGCGGTGGTACCAACATAGATGCTGCCGCGCGTACCATGACCATCGAAGTTACTAGTGTCAATGACGCACCCACGGGTGCCAGTACCACCGTCACTACACTGGAAGACACGCCCTACGTATTCGGCGTCTCGGACTTCGGGTTCAGTGACCCAGACGATGGCAACGCTTTCCTTGCCGTTAGAATCGACTTACTGCTGGGCAGCGGACAGTTGCTTCTGGATGGTGTTGCAGTCTCCGCCGGTCAGTCTATTCAGACCAGCAGAATTATCGCTGGCGACCTCGTGTTCCAGCCCGAAGCCAACGACAACGGCAACGGCTACGCGAGCCTGGCTTTCCGCGTACAGGACGACGGCGGCACTGCAAACGGTGGCAGTGATACCGACTCCACCGTACGAACGATGGCAATCAATGTCACCAGTGTCAATGATGCGCCCTCTGGTGCGGACAACACCGTCACTACACTCGAAGACACCGACTACGTATTCGCCGAAGCCGACTTTGGCTTCTCCGATGCAATAGATGGCGATGACTTCCTCGCTGTCACTATCGATGCACTGCCGGCCAACGGACAGTTGCTGCTGAGCGGTACTGCGGTCTCGGCCAGTGATTCGATCAGTGTCGCTCAAATCAATGCAGGCAACCTGATCTTCCGACCTGCCGCCGAGCAAAACGCGACCAACTACGCCAGTTTCAGTTTCCGTGTGCAGGATGATGATGGTATGGCCACGGGTGGCAGCGATATCGACGCCACGGCCCGCACCATGACTATCAATGTCACCAGCGTCAATGATGCACCCACCGGCGCGGACAACACCGTCACCACACTCGAAGACAGCGACTACACTTTCAGCGCCGCAGATTTTGCCTTCAGTGACATTCACGATGGCAATAATTTCCTCGCCGTCACCATCGACACCCTGCCAGGCAACGGTCAACTCCTGTTGAGCAACGTCGCCGTCACGGCGAGCGCATCGATCACAGTCACTGACATTAACGCCGGCAATCTGGTCTTCCGACCAGCCGCCCATGACAACGGCGCCAGCTACGCGAATTTCACCTTCCGCGTGCAGGACGATGACGGCACCGCCAACGGCGGCAGTGACATCGATGCCACCGCACGCACCATGACTATCGATGTGACCAGTGTCAACGATGCGCCCACCGGCGCGGACAACACCGTCACCACACTCGAAGACACCGACTACACTTTCGAGGCCACAGACTTTGGCTTTAGTGACGTCAACGACGGTGATAACTTCCTCGCGGTCACCATCGACACCTTGCCGGTCAACGGCCAGCTGCTGTTGAGCAATGTCGCGATCACCGCCGGCGCATCTGTCACCGTCGCCGACATCAACGCCGGCAATCTGATCTTCCGACCCGCAGCCCACGACAACGCAACCGGCTACGCCAACTTTACTTTCCGCGTACAGGACGATGATGGCACCGCCGACGGCGGCAGTAACATCGATGCCACGGCCCGCACCATGACCATCGATGTGACCAGTGTCAACGATGCACCCAGCGGCGCTGACAACACGGTTACCACACTCGAAGACACCGACTACACTTTCGCCGCCGCAGATTTCGGCTTTAGCGATATTCACGATGGCGACAGTTTTCTTGCCGTCACTATCGACACCCTGCCCGGCAGCGGCCAACTGCTGTTGAGCAACGTCGCGATCACCGCCGGCGCATCTGTCACCGTCGTCGACATCAACGCCGGCAATCTGATCTACCGACCCGCAGCCCACGACAACGCAACCGGCTACGCCAACTTTACTTTCCGCGTGCAGGACGATGATGGCACCGCCGACGGCGGCAGCGATATCGATGCGACCGCGCGCACCATGACCATCGACGTGACCAGCGTCAACGACGCCCCGACCGGCGCTGACAATACCGTCACCACACTGGAAGACACCGACTACACGTTTGCCGCCCCCGATTTCGGTTTCAGCGACACCAATGATGGCGACGACTTCTTCGCGGTGACGATCGACACCCTGCCAGCCAATGGCCAGCTGCTATTGAGCAATGTCGCGATCGTGGCTGGTACCTCGATTACCGTTGCCGACGTCAATGCCGGCAACCTGATCTTCCGACCGGCGGCGCAGGACAACGGAACCGGTTACGCCAACTTCACTTTCCGTGTCCAGGACGATGGCGGCACCGCCGATGGTGGCAGCGACATCGACGCCATCGCTCGCACCATGACCGTCGACGTGACCAGTGTCAACGACGCCCCCAACGGCGCTGACAACACAGTTACCACGCTGGAAGACACCGACTACTCTTTTGCTGCTGCAGACTTTGGCTTTAGTGACATCAATGATGGCGACAACTTCTTCGCCGTCACCATTGACACCCTGCCGCTCAACGGTCAGCTGCTGCTTGGCAATGTCGCCATTACAGCCGGTGACACGATCACAGTCGTCGACATCAACGCCGGCAATCTGATCTTCCGACCCGTCGCCGAGCAAAACGCCACGAGCTACGCTAGCTTTACTTTCCGCGTGCAGGACGATGACGGCACCGCCAATGGTGGCAGCGACATCGATGCCACCGCGCGCACCATGACGATCGACGTCACCAGTGTCAACGACGCCCCCACCGGCGCTGACAACACAGTTACCACACTCGAAGACACCGACTACACTTTCGCTGCCGCAGACTTCGGCTTTAGTGATATCAACGATGGCGACAACTTCTTCGCCGTTACCATCGACACCCTGCCGGGCGCCGGACAGCTACTGCTAAATAGTGCCGCAATTTCGGCTGGTGCATCGATTAGCGTTGCAGACATCAACGCCGGCAATCTGATCTTCCGACCTGCAGCTCACGACAACGGTGCCGGCTACGCGAATTTCACTTTCCGCGTGCAGGACGATGATGGCACCGCCGACGGTGGCAGCGACATCGATGCCACTGCACGCAACATGACCATTGACGTCACCAGCGTCAACGACGCCCCCACCGGCACAGATAACACGGTCACCACGCTCGAAGACACCGACTATACCTTTGTCACAGCAGACTTCGGCTTTACTGATATCCATGACGGCGACAGCTTCCTCGCCATCACTATCGATACGCTGCCAGCCAATGGCCAATTGCGATTGAGCGGCGTTGCAGTCTCGGCCGCTGATTCGATTACGGTCGCCGACATCACCGCCGGCAACCTGACCTTCCGACCCGTTGCGGAACAGAATGCCGTGAGCTACGCGAGCTTTACTTTTCGCGTGCAGGACGATGACGGCACTGCCAACGGTGGCAGCGATATAGACGCTATCGCGCGCACCATGACGATCGATGTGACCCGTGTCAACGACGCCCCCACCGGCGCTGACAACACAGTCACCACACTCGAAGACACCGACTACACTTTCGCTGCCGCAGACTTCGGCTTTGCCGATATCCACGACGGCGACAACTTCCTCGCGGTTACGCTCGACACGTTGCCAGCCAATGGCCAATTGCTGTTAAATGGCATTGCTGTCTCGGCAGCCGATTCGATCAGTGTGGTCGATATCAGTGCCGGCAATCTGATCTTCCGACCTGTCGCAGAGCAAAACGCGACAGCCTACGCGAGCTTTACATTCCGCGTGCAGGACGATGCTGGTAGCGCCGATGGTGGCAGCGACATCGATGCGGTTGCGCGCACCATGACTATCGATGTCACCAGCGTCAACGATGCACCCACCGGTGCAGATAACACTGTCACGACACTCGAAGACACCGACTACGCTTTCGCAGTGAACGACTTCGGCTTTGCCGACGTGCACGACGGCGATAACTTCCTTGCGGTCACTATCGATACACTGCCGGCGAACGGACAACTATTGCTCAGTGGCGTGGCGATCACTGCGGGTGATTCAGTGACTGTCGGCAGCATCGCTGCCGGCAATCTGGTCTTCCGACCGAGTGCACACGATAACGGAGCGGGCTACACCAGCTTTACCTTCCGCGTACAGGACGACGACGGCACTGCCAACGGTGGCAGCGATATCGACGCCACCGCACGCACTATGACCATCGACGTAACCAGCGTCAATGATGCACCCACGGGTACAGACAACACCGTCACCACGCTGGAAGACAACGACTATACATTCGCCGTGGCCGACTTTGGCTTCAGCGACATTCATGACGGCGACAACTTTCTCGCGGTTACTATCGACACTCTGCCAGGCAATGGTCAACTACTGCTGGGCGGCATTGCCGTGGCGGCAGGTGATTCCATTACCGTGGCCGAACTGGCCGCCGGCAATCTGGTTTTCCGACCTGTGGCCGGGCAGAACGGCAGCAGCTACGACGCCTTCACCTTCCGCGTACAGGACGATGACGGTATCGCCAACGGTGGCAGCGACATTGATGCAATCAGTCGCACCATGACCATTGACGTCACTACGGTCAACGATGCTCCCAGCGGTGCGAGCAACACAGTCAGTACACTCGAAGATACCGACCTGACATTCGCACTCGCCGATTTCGGGTTCACCGATACGCTCGATGGCGACAACTTTTTTGCCGTCAGGCTGGACACGATTCCGGCTAACGGGCAACTGCTGTTGAACGGTCTCGCGGTGACAGCCGGCAGTACCGTACTGGCGAGCGATATAACCGCAGGCAACCTGGTATTTCGCCCGGTCGCTCAGGAAAACACGGCCAACTACGCCAATTTTGCCTTTCGGGTACAGGACGATGGTGGCACCGCTAATGGCGGCAGCGATACGGATGCCACGATTCGCACTATGACCATCGATGTCGTCAGTGTTAACGACGCACCGACCGGCACAGACAATACGGTCGCGACACTGGAAGACACCGACTATGTGTTCGACACTGACGACTTTGGTTTCAATGACGTCCATGACGACAATGACTTCCTCGCCGTCACCATCGACACCCTGCCGGCCAGCGGTCAGCTGCTACTGAGCAGCGTTGCCATCAGTGCCGGCGACTCGATCACTGTGGCTGACATCGTTGCAGGCGCGTTGATTTTCCGTCCGGATCCGCAGACCAACGGCACCAACTACGCAGACTTCGGATTTCGGGTTCAGGATGACGATGGCACCGCCAATGGCGGCAGCGACATCGACGCGATCACCCGCACCATGACCATTGACGTCACCACGGTCAACGATGCACCAACGGGTGCCAATAACAGTATCAGTACGCTGGAAGATACCGACTATATCTTCAGCAGTGCAGATTTCGGTTTCAGCGACGTCAACGACGGCGACGATTTTCTTGCGGTCACCATAGACACACTGCCCGCCAACGGACAAATTCTGGTTTCCGGCAGCGCTGTTGCCGCCGGCGACTCGATCGCCGTGTCGCAAATCAACCTTGGCAACCTGGTCTTTCGCCCGGCGGCACACGAGCACGGCGCCGGTTACGCGAGCTTCGCGTTCCGGGTACAGGATGATGGCGGCACCGCCAACGGTGGCAGTGACATGGATGCTACGGTGCGCATGATGAACATCAGCGTCATCAGTGTAAACGACGCACCGATCGGAACAAACAATACCGTCACCACACTCGAAGACAACGACTACACCTTCACTATTGCCGATTTCGGCTATAGCGACGTCAATGACGGCGACGCCTTCCTCACCGTCAACATCGATAACCTGCCGGGTAACGGACAGTTACTGTTGAACGGCGTTGCGGTTTCTGCCGGTGATCAGGTAGGCGTCGGTGATATCGCATCTGGTGGTTTTATATTCCGGCCAGCCACTGACGATAAAGGCGCGGGCTATGCAGACTTCGGCTTTCGGGTACAGGATGACGATGGCACCGCCAATGGCGGGATTGATATCGATACGATAAGCCGCACCATGACCATCGATGTCGTCAGTGTTAACGACGCGCCAACAGGCGCAGACAACACCGTCAATACACTCGAAGACACCGACTACACATTCACTACCGCTGACTTCGGTTTTAGCGACCCCAGCGATGGCAACGCCCTGCTGACTGTCACCATCGACACACTCCCTGTCAATGGTCAATTGCTGTTGGGCCTGACGGTCGTCAGCGCGGGCGACATTGTGAATGTGGCTGATATCACAGCCGGCTTGCTGAACTTCCGTCCGGTTGCTCACGAGCACGGCAGCGGCTACGCAGACTTCACCTTCCGCGTGCAGGACGATGACGGCACCGCCAATGGCGGCAGCGACACTGATCCGGTCGCCCGCACCATGACCATCGATGTCACCAGTGTCAATGATGCACCCAGCGGCAGCGACAATACCGTCGTTACACTGGAAGACACCGACTATATTTTCCAGGTGGCAGACTTTGGCTTTAGCGATGTCAACGACGGCGATGCCTTCCTCGCCGTGACAATCGACACGCTGACAGCCAACGGCACCCTGTTACTCAGCGGTGTTGCACTGAGTGCCGGTGATTCAGTCTCTGTCATTAATATCAGCGCCGGCAATCTGATCTTCAGGCCAGATGCACAAGACAACGGTTCTGGCTACGCAGCGTTTAACTTCCGCGTGCAGGATAACGATGGTACCAGCAACGGCGGCGTTGATATCGACACAGTCAGTCGCACCATGACCATCGACGTTACCAGCGTCAACGACGCACCCGTCGGTGCTGATAACACGGTTACCACCCTCGAAGATACCGATTACGTATTCGAGGCAGCCGACTTCGGCTTCAGCGATGTGAACGATGGTGACACTTTTGTGATTGTCAACATCGATTCACTGCCAGGCGTCGGCAGCCTGCTGCTCAATGGTTCAGCAGTGAGTGCGGGCGACATCGTGACCGTGGTCGATATCGATGCCGGCCAACTGCTGTTCCGGCCCGTAGCCGATCAAAACGGCGCAAGTTACGCGAGCTTTACCTTCCGCGTCCAGGACGACGACGGCACCGCCAACGGTGGCAGCGACACCGATCCAGTCTCTCGCACCATGACGATCGACGTCACGAGTGTCAACGACGCACCCACCGGTACAGACAATACCGTCGTCACCCTCGAGGATACCGACTACACGTTTGCGGTAGCAGACTTTGGATTCAGCGACGGTGCCGATGGCGATGCGTTTCTCGCCGTCACTATCGACACGCTGCCCGCCAATGGCGCGCTGTTGCTATCGGGCAGCGCCGTGAGCATTGGCGACTCAGTCAGCACGATCGACATCACAGCCGGCAACCTGATCTTCAGACCTGCCGCCCAGGACAACGGCGCCGGTTACGCGAATTTCAGTTTCCGAGTACAGGATGATGACGGCGCCGCCGGTGGTGGTACTGATATCGATGCGATCAGTCGCATCATGACTATCGACGTTACCAGTGTTAACGATGCACCCGTCGGTACAGACAACACCGTTACCACACTTGAAGATACCGACTACATATTCGAAGTGGCAGACTTTGGTTTCAGTGATGTCAACGACGGCGACACCTTTGTTATCGTCAATATTGATTCACTGCCCGGCGTCGGCAGCTTGCTGCTTGGCGGTGTTGCGGTCGGTGCCGGCGACGCGGTTGCCGTAGCCGATATCAATGCCGGCCAACTGATATTCAGGCCAGTGGCTGAACAAAACGGTCCGGCATACGCCAGTTTCACATTCCGCGTCCAGGACGACGACGGCATCGCCAACGGTGGCAATGATACCGATCTGATATCGCGCACCATGACAATCGATGTCACCAGCGTCAATGATGCCCCGCGCGGCGCAGACAATACGGTTGTCACACTCGAAGACACCGACCACGTGTTTGCAGTAACTGACTTTGGTTTCACCGATGTCAACGATGGCGATAACTTTCTGGCAGTCACCATCGACTCTCTGCCCGCCAACGGCACACTGCTGCTTGGCGGGGTTGCGGTCAATGCCGGCGACTCTGTCACTACCGCCAGCATCAGTGCCGGCAGCCTCACCTTCAGACCGTCTGCACACGACAACGGAGCGGGCTACGCCAGTTTCGGCTTTAGGGTTCAGGATGACGATGGCACCGCCAACGGCGGCAGCGATATCGACGCGATCAGCCGCACCATGACCATCGATGTCACCAGTGTCAACGACGCGCCAACGGGCGCAGACAACACCGTGGTGACACTGGAAGATACCGATCATGTCTTCGCCGCTACTGAATTCGGTTTCAGTGATGTCAATGACGGCGACAGCTTTCTCGCCGTCACTATCGATACCCTGCCTGTCGACGGTACTCTGTTACTCGGTGGCAACGCGATCAACGCTGGCGACTCGATCGCCGTCACTGATATCGCCGCTGGCAATCTCATCTTCCGTCCGGTCGCCGAACAACATGCCAGCAATTACGCGAGCTTTGACTTCCGCGTGCAGGATGACGACGGCATCGCCAATGGTGGCGTGGATATCGATCCCGTATCGCGAACCATGACCATCGACGTACTGAGCGTGAACGATGCACCGTCCGGTACCAGCAACACCATCAGCACCCGCGAAGACACACCACACATCTTCAGCGCTGCCGACTTCGGCTACAGCGATATACGCGACGGCAATGCGTTCATGGAACTCATCGTCACAAACGTACCCGTCACCGGCGTGCTCAGTCTGAATGGCAGCCCGGTGAATGCCGGCGATGCCGTTGCCAGAACCGATATCGATGCGGGACTGCTACAGTTCGCCCCGCTGCCCAACCAGCACGCGAGTCCGTATGACTCGCTGCGATTCCTGGTACGCGACGACGGTGGCCTCGACAACGGTGGGCGCGATACCGATATCATCGAGCGCACCATCACGATCAATGTACTGAGTGTCAACGACGCACCCAGCGGCGCCGATAACACGGTGGTCACATCCGAGGATATCGACTACGCATTCGCGATCGCCGACTTCGGCTTCACCGATCCGCTGGACAACGATAACTTCGTTTCGGTTCGCATCGATACCCTGCCACTGGCTGGTCAGCTTCTGCTGGGCGGGGTTGCGGTGAGTGCCGGCGATGTTATCAGTACCGTCGATGTCGCCGCCGCACAATTGATCTTCCGACCGGACGCGCAACTCAATGGGGCGGGCTTCGCCAACTTCCGTTTCAGTGTCATCGACGACGGCGGCACCGCCAACGCCGGTATCGACACTGATCTGGTCTCGCGCACTATGACGATCGATGTTATCTCAGTCAACGACGCCCCCACCGGTGCAGACAACACGGTAGTCACGCTGGAAGATACGGATTACGTATACTCGATAGCCGAATTTGGCTACAGCGATCCGAACGACACCAATGCCTTTAGCCAGGTGCTGATCGATACCATTCCGGCTAACGGCCAAATACTGTTGAACGGTGTTGTACTCAGCAACCCCACAAGCGTTGATGTTGCAGACATCGCCGCCGGCCAACTGTTGTTCAGACCCCAACCCGACGCCAACGGCACAAACTACGCAAGCTTCGAATTTCGTGTACGCGACGACGGCGGCACCGCCAACGGCGGATTCGATACCGATCCGTTGAGCCGCACCATGACGATCGATGTTACATCGGTCAACGATGCACCCGATGGCGCCGATGCAAACATCACGATACTCGAGGATGGCAGCCACACGCTGACTCGATCGGACTTCGGTTTCAGTGACACCCAGGATCTGAACGGCGCCGGCAACAGTTTCGTCGCCATTACACTGCAGTCGGTACCGGCACGCGGGCAATTGTTACTCAATGGTGCCGCAGTGGTTTCGGGTCAGCGCATCGAGATCAATGATATCGACGCCGGTGCGCTGCAGTATTCACCCGTTGCCAATGAATGGGCCGCAGGCTATGCCGAATTTGACTTTGTGGTTCACGACGACGACGGCACCGCCAACGCCGGCGCAGACACCGATCCGACCAGTAACACCATTACCTTCGATATTCTCAGCGTCAATGATGCACCGGCGGGCACCGACGGTCAGATCACTACCGATGAGGATACGCCATACGAATTCACAGTGGCAGACTTCGGATTTTCTGATGTGCTGGACGGGGATCTGTTCTCTGCAGTGCTTTTCACCGATTTACCAGCCAACGGCGTGCTGACCCTCTCGGGTGTGCCGGTGATTGAAAACACCCCGGTATCAACCGCAGACATTGCCGCCGGCCTGTTACTCTATACGCCCAATAACCACGCACATGGCGACACCTTCGATCAGTTGTCGTTCCGCAATCGTGATTCAGGTGGTACCGAATTTGGCGGCAGTGACACATCGGAAGTCATTAACACCCTGCAGATTGGAGTAGTGTCAGTCAACGATGCACCCGATGGTGCCGATCGCACACTGATCATGCTCGAAGACGGCAACCATGTCTTCACTGTTAGTGACTTTGGCTTTAGCGACACAAGCGACGGTAACAACTTCACCGCCGTGTTGATCACCTCACTGCCTGAGACTGGCATACTCACGCTCAATAACGTGGCTGTGACTGCCGGTCAAACTGTCGCTGTCGCCGACATACTGGCCTCTGGCCTGGTTTACACACCGCCTGCTGATGCCAACGGCGATGCGCTTGCCAGCATGAGCTTCCAGGTCATTGATGACGGCGGAACACTGGACAATGGCATCGATATCGATCCACAACCCAATGTATTCACGCTAAACGTCATCTCGGTCAATGATCCACCCGATGCCAGTGACAACACCGTCACTACATTCGAGGATACTCCTTATACGTTCCAGCGTGCCGACTTCGGTTTTATCGACCCGGCAGATAACGATGACTTCACGGCAATTACGATCACGGCACTGCCACCCGAAGGCACACTCACCCGCGACTTCGTACCGGTAGAAGTCGGCGACCGGATCACGGTTGAGGATCTCGACAACGGCCTGCTCGACTACATGCCGGCAATGAACACCTTCGGGGACGGCTACAACGGTTTTGGCTTCCGTGTCCACGACAGCGGTGGCACCGACAATGGCGGCATCGATATCGCCGTGCAGGATAGATACATAAGCTTTGATGTACCCGGCGTCAACGATACCCCGTTGCTAAATATCAATGGTGCGCAGGTCGACGAGGGCAGCGACACGCTGATCACCACAGCCATGATCAGTGGTAACGACGCCGACGACGGTCCCGACGAACTGACGTTCACGCTGATGCTCGCACCTGCGCATGGCCACCTGCTGTTAAACGGCACGCCGCTGGCCGATGGTGACACCTTTACCATGACACAATTGATCGACGATCAATTGCGCTATCTGCACGATGGCTCAGAGACCTCCGCCGACTTCTTCGACGTCAGCCTTGCCGACGGTGGAGAAGATGGGGTCGATCCGGTGCCCGGGCGCTTCTCGTTCATTATTAACGAGGTGATCGATCCACCGCCGCAAATCTCACCCGACTCAGTCACCCTCGAGTTTGGCAAGCCGTTTGACCCATTGGAAGGCAGCGTGCTGGATTCGGGCTTCAGTACGGTGACTGGCAACGACCTTAGCACCGATAGCCGATTCACCATCACGATTGAAGTGCCACCGACACATGGTACTGTCACCATTAACCCGGACGGTACTTTCCACTACGTGCACGATCGCTCGGGTGTATTGATGGATGAATTCGTCTATCGAGTCACCAACGAGGACGGCATTTTCAGTCTGGCTACGGTCAGCATCAATATCGAGCCGCCATTCGAGGCCGCGTTCCCGGGCACCGAAGAACCTGTCGCGCCACCCACTTTGCCCACCGATGAGGAAACCGAAGAGGAAGAGACCGTCGACGAATCCGACATTGAGGATGAAGCCGAGGACAGCGATGAAGAGAGTGGCGATGAGCAGATGCTGGGCAACCGACAGTCGGTAGACTTCAACGGTGAGGCCAATGGTTTCGGCGGTGAACTGGGTGGCAACGAAAGCCTGAACGTGATGAAACTGCTGCAGCGTGATTCGATTGAACGCAACAACGCTGACAATGGCTACGACGAGCAGATTCTTGCACTCGCTCAGCATAACAATGCAAGCACTGCCGACTACACCGCCGATCGCATGGCGATCACCCAGAGCAGCTTTGATGTCGTCTTCGAGGTCTCGGTAACACGCGCGCGCGACGTCGTCGACAACCCAAGCTTTCTGCAGGGACTATCAGAGCTTGGCAACGAACTGCAGCGCGCCGAAGAAGAAAACAGCAGCCGTTATCAACTTGGCTCAGACAGCGCACTGGGCGTGTCCATCAGTGTCACAGCAGGGGTATTGGCCTGGGTGCTGCGCGGCGGTTCCTTGATTGCCAGCCTGATGACGGCCACGCCATTGTGGAGTCAGCTCGATCCGGTGCGGGTGTTCTCCCACGGCAAAGACGGCCACAAGCGGGATGATCGCGCCGGCGATGATGTCGAAGAGCTCTTCAATGCCAAGCAGTAGCGACACGACACAGTCGACAATCCCGGCTTTTTCACCCTCTGTCGAGTCGGGAGCAGAACCGTGTCGAGCAGACAATGAGAACGGCCGCCGATATTACCGGTCAACGTTCGGTACACGTGCAGGCAGCAGTGTCGCCACTGACATCTTGGCACGGGTACTGCGCAAAGATTCTCTGGCCAACATATCGATGGTCGCCAACAGGTTCTGCCTGCCCGATTTCGATCGCATCGACCTGTCACCGGCGAAAGCGTACGCACGGTCGCAGACTGAAGGGGCGATCTCAGGCAGCTGCCAGAGGGTAGAACCCGGGGCAGAAATGCCAACGGATACAGCGTCAGACCAGACGCAATACGGATGAGGATGGCCGCTGTGATTCTTGTCGACTCTATGACGAGCTAATATCGTGATTGCATTTTTAAGATCACCGCTTTTTCGCATCAGTTTCAGCATGGTTATGCTGGTGGTGTCGCTACTTCTGGCGAGCGAATTCATTGGCCTGTTCCCCGGCAAACAGAATTCCGGGCTGGTTCAGCGCAAGGTCATCGCCGAAGCACTGGCCGTGCACATCGCACTGGAGATGGAATCGCCAGACAGTACGAAGCGCGCTGAAATTCTGCGCACCGCGGTATCGCGCAATGAGATCATTCAGTCCGTTGCAGTGCGTCAGACCAATGGCGCGATCGTCGATTCCTACGGCAGTCACAATCTGCACTGGACTTTGAAACCCGACCAACAATCCACCGCCACGCAGGTGCGCGTGCCGCTGTTCAACGAGTCGCGCCAGGTCGCCGCCGTCGAGATCAGCTTTCAGGCTCCAGGCGCAGGCAAGAGCCTCTGGGCCAAACGCGGCTCGTTCGTGTCTGTTGTGTTCTTCGTGGCCATTTTCGGATTTATCGCATTCTGCTTTTTCCTCAAACGCACACTGAAGGAACTCGATCCCGATGCCGTCATTCCGGAGCGTGTACGCACCGCACTGGATACACTTGCAGAAGGGCTGCTCATCGTCAACAGCGATGGTCAGATCGTCTTTTCCAATGCGGCGTTTGCGAGCGCAACTGGTCTGACGCCCTCGGATCTGGTAGGCAAAAGTGCCACCTCGCTCAACTGGGAACAAACCGACAGCGGTCAGCTTCCCTGGCAGAGCATTCTCGATGGTGCCGACATGCAGAGCGGCACATCAGTCAAACTGCGCACCGGCTACCAGCAGTTGTCTACATTCACGGTCAATGCAACAGCCATCGCCGGTCGGGCCGATGAAATACGCGGTGCACTGATCACCTTCAACGATGTCACCGAGATCGAAATCAAACACGCCGAGCTGACTCACGCGCTGGTCAAGCTGGAAAAGAGTCAGCTGGAGATCACGCGTCAGAACGAGGAGCTGGAATATCTCGCCACGCGCGACCCACTCACCGGATCGTTGAATCGACGTTCATTCTTCAACGGATTCGACGCACTGTTCGCCGAGGCACGAGAGAGCGGCGAGGAGCTCACCTGTGTCATGACTGACATTGACCACTTCAAGTCAGTCAACGATACGCATGGTCATGGCGTTGGTGACGATGTCATCAAATACCTGGCTGACACCCTGACAGAACACTCCAGACCCAACGATCTGGTGGGACGCTTTGGCGGCGAGGAGTTCTGCATCGTGATGCCATCAACGTCGTTAACGCAAGGGTATGAAATAGCCGAGCGTATCCGTCAGGCTATCGAAAAAGGGGTGGGAGCCGATTTCTTTGACATTGTACAAATCACGGCAAGTTTTGGTGTCGCGTCAATTCGCTCTGGCGCAGAAAAACCCAACGACATGGTCGAGCAGGCAGACCAGGCCCTATACCACTCGAAAGAAAACGGCCGAAATCAAGTCACCAACTTCGGCAGATCCATGGGTGCGACCTCTGCCACCGGCGATACGGCTAAACCCGCTACCCCGATCATAGCCATCAAAGCGTCGGATGCGGATGTCAAGCCGGCGGCCGAGAAGCCCAGTGTTCCGGTGCTGGCGATCAAACCCACGCCGTCAGATAAAGGTGCCATAACCGCAACGCCTGTATTAAACACCTCACCATCCAAAACAGACAAGGCGCCCGACGAAAAACCAAGCGTACCGGTTCTGACGATACGTGAACCCGCAGCGACCACCGAGGCTATTGCGGCCAATCAGGATGGCGCCGGCGCCAACACGGGCACCAACCTCGACCGCAACCTGTTGCTCGATCGCATCGAGCAGGCGCTGCGCCACGCAGAGCTAAAAGATCGTCTGGTCAGTGTGCTGATACTGGATGCAGCTGCCATTCAGCGTATCAGCGACACCCTCGGACACGCCGTCAAGGAAAAGCTCTATCGCGCCATTGTCGCGCGGCTCAAGCGCACGATGAACCTGAACGAGGTCATCAAACTGACCGGGGGTGGTAAGCACGCTTTCTCGATCGCCAGAAACAGCGACACCGAGATCTGTCTGACCATCAACGGACTCAAACAGCGCGACGATACAGAGGCGATCATCGAGACGTTGTTGTATGCATTCAGACGTACGCTGTCGGTCGATGGACACGAAATCTACGTCGCGCTGGACATCGGTGTCGGTATCTATCCGGCGCACGGCAAAACCGCCGACCTGCTGGTGCGAAACGCCAGTATCGCAATGCGCGAGGCGCGCGACAACGTCGGCCAGAACAATGTCCACTACTACTCCAACGAGATCAGCGAGCGCTACATCAACCAGATCCGACTCGAAACCGATCTACACCAGGCGCTGTTCCGCAACGAGCTTTTCATCGTCTATCAGCCGAAGGTCGATTTGCGCAGCGGCAATATTATCGCCATGGAAGCACTCATCCGCTGGAAGCACGCGGAACTGGGCATCGTCTCTCCCGGCATCTTCATTCCAATCGCGGAAGAGACCGGTCTGATCGATTCGATCAGTCACTGGGTCACGCGCGTGGTGTGTGCGCAAATCTCCAACTGGCGGGATGCCGGGCACAATAACGTCAGCGTCGCGGTCAACATCTCTCCGATCGAGATGCGCAATGATAACCTCAGCGACAACATTCTCAACGCCATCCGCGAGTTCGATATTCCGCCACAGTCGCTTGAGGTTGAGGTGACCGAATCGGTCGCAATGGAGGATATGTCCAAGGCGATCAGCACGCTGCGCAAACTGGATCGCGCGGGCGTACGAGTGGCGATCGATGACTTCGGCACCGGCTTCGCTTCACTGAGCTACCTGAAGCTGTTCCCGATCACCAAGGTCAAGATCGACCGTTCGTTTGTCTCTGACTTTTCGAAAAACCCGGCCGATGCCCGTATCGTCAGCGGCGTCATCGCCATGAGCCACAGCCTCGGCGTGAAGGTGATCTGCGAGGGAATCGAGGAGGAAGCCCAGCTTCGATTCATTCAGGATCACCATTGCGATGAGGTTCAGGGCAACCTGATCAGTCTGCCACTGCAGCGCAAAGAGGCGACTCATCTGCTCAACAACCAATCTAAAATCAGACGCCTTATCAAGGATTACCGGGTGGCGGATATAGGCCTGGCGGCCGTCACCACCACGGGTGAAAATACAGTCATCACAGGGGTGTTGAACAGCTTCCCCAGCGACGGAGATCCGGATCGACTGACAGCCGAATCTGCCTGAGCGCAACGCCATTGCACCGTGCCAAAAGTTAACTGGCAACGATTGACCGCTTGCGGCAGACTGTGCAGTTAATCAGGCTCCACCGTTGCTCACCGCAACCAGGACCGCTCGGCCCGAGCAGCGGGCAAAACTGACACAGGCCATGCCCAGACAATCAGCCCACAATCGTCCCTCCCCGCTGTTGCGACTGTCGCTGCTGCTGAATCTGCTCGGTATCGGCTTGCTCGTCGCATTGATCTGGCAGCTACAGTCACTCTATAGCGACTATCGCTATCATCGCACGCTGGTGCAGGGCAGCAGCCAGGCCAGCACTGCCGCACCGACACAAACCGACGCTAAAACCATTGTTCTGCTGGGCGACTCGCGCATCTCTGAATGGCGTCCGGCACTGCAAATCGAAGGCTACCAGATTATCAACGCCGGGGTCGGTGGCGAGAGCACCATCGAAATCCAGCGTCGGCTCGAGCGCGATGTTCTGCGACTCAAGCCCGATATCGTGATATTGCAGGCCGGCATCAATGACCTGACGGCGGCATCGACACGCGGCATGCAGGACCCAGAAGCATTTCGCCGGCAGGTGATCAGCAACATCGGCAGTATCGTCGATACACTCACCGCGCACGGTATTCGCGTCGTCCTCACCCCGATCATCCCCGCCCAGCAGCTCAATCTGCCGCGGCGGGTTTTCTGGACCGGTGACTTGCACGCCTCGGTAAGCAACGCCAACCTCCTGCTTCGCGGCGTCGCGCGCGACAGGGGCGCCAGCTGGTTTGACATCAACCAGCCGGTGACCAACGCCAAGCGGCAGGCCATACCATCCATGTACAGCGATACGCTGCACCTCAACCAAACGGCCTACAAACAACTAAACCAGGCGCTGACAGCCCATCTCAACGCCATGGCATTGCTGTAGCTGCCGCGCCACGGGTTATCCCGCCAATCAGGCGTTCACATCCACGACCACCCGGCCCTTGACCTGCCCTTTTAGAATCGCCGCACCCAGTTCTGGCAGATCGGCCAGAGTGGCTGTCTGAATCATCGATTCCAGTTGCGCCATCGGCAGATCAGCCCGCACGCGCTGCCAGGCGCGAAGGCGATTGTCGTAGGGTTGCATCACCGAATCGATGCCCAGCAGATTGACGCCACGCAGCAGAAACGGCACCACGCTGGCTGGCAGCTGGGCGCCACCGGCAAGCCCCACTGCCGCTGCAGAGGCGCCGTATTGCAACTGACCCAGCACCCGAGCGAGCATGTCGCCGCCCACCGCATCGACACAACCGGCCCACAACTCTTTCTCCAGCGGACGCTTGACCGTCTCGTTCAACTCTTCACGCGCGACGATCTGACTGGCCCCCAGCGATTTCAGGTAATCAGCCGTTTCCGGCCGGCCGGTCACAGCGGCGACCTCGTGTCCAAGTGCAGCCAGAATCGCGGTGGCAACCGAGCCCACACCACCGGCGGCACCGGTAACCAATACTGGTCCATTGCCAGTTTTCAGGCCGTGATCCTCGAGCGCCATCACGGCCAGCATGGCAGTGAAACCAGCCGTGCCCACCGCCATCGCCTCGCGCGTGCTCAGGCCCTCGGGCAGCGGCACCAGCCAATCGGCCTTGACCCGCGCTTTCTGCGCATATCCGCCCCAGTGTCCCTCACCCACGCGCCAGCCGGTCAGCACGACTTTGTCGCCCGCCTGATAGCGATCGCTGTCTGAGTGCTCGACGGTGCCGGCAAAGTCGATTCCCGGCACGTGCGGGTAGTTTCGCACCAGCCCGCCGCCCGGGCCAATGCACAGGCCATCCTTGTAATTGACGGTCGAGTATTCGACCGCCACGGTCACATCGCCCTCAGGCAATTGATCGAGTGCAATCTCGCGGACCGCTGCCGACGTCTTGCCGTCGTCGTCTTTTTCCACCACCAACGCGTTGAACATTGTTAGGCTTTCTTCTCTTGGATATGAACAGCCGACTATTAGATCAGCCACGCGTCGCCAACACAACTTTCGCTTGAGCGATCAGGCGACTGCAGTCGATTTAAACGGAACAATCCCCCTATGACCACCATTTCAGTACGCGCAGCCACAGCGGCTGACGCCACCATAATCAGTGATTGCAATCGCGCGATGGCGCTGGAAACCGAAGACATGGCGTTGCGCGAGGAAGTCATCCTCAACGGTGTGAAACGCTTGCTGGCGCGACCGGAGTACGGCTTCTACGTGATGGCTGAAAAGGACGGCGACATCGCCGGCACCCTGATGGTCACAACCGAGTGGAGCGACTGGCGCGATGGCCTGTTCTGGTGGATTCAGAGCGTCTACGTCATGCCGCAGTTTCGGCGCCAGGGCGTGTACCGCGCGATGTACGATTTCATCCGCGAGCGCGCCAAGGACTATCCGGATGTTCGCGGATACCGCTTATACGTCGAGCGAGAAAACACGGTTGCCCAACAGACTTATCAGTCACTGGGCATGCACGCGACCGACTACTACCTGTATGAAGAACTGCTGCCGAGCACCGATTTTCTGGTTCCGCGCTAATGACGTAGACGGCTTGCTCACCGGGGTGGCAGATAGAGCAGGTCGATATTCAATTTGAAATCAAAGGTCAGACGTCGAACGTTTCCAACGCCAGCATGCGTAGCGATGCTGGCTAAGAAAACGTGGCTTTATTGATCTAACAAATCAAAAAGGCCATGGCGCTTGCCGCCACAACCCATCGCCAGACTTTTCAAAACAAAGCTAACGGGCTAATCGCCAGATGACGCCGCATCGGCATCGCCGGAATCAGCCGCTTCATCGCGAGGTTTCGATCGGCGGTCAAAGCGACCAGTCCACTCACTGCCATCGGTCGCTACAGGCTTTTTTGTCTCACCCTCGCTGCCCGCCGCCGAATCATCGTCTTCATCTTTGGCGAATTCATCCCAAAGGTCGCTTTTGGTATCCAATGTCGATCATCACTCATTGCAGATTTGCGTGTGATCGGCGCTGGATAGCAAAACTTGATCTTTGCTATCCAAAATCAGCCAATACGCGATACAAGCGCCATCAGAGCAGGCACGATCGTTTGGTACTAACCCGCTAGTCCGCGCGCGCCAGTGCCGTCTCGATATACAGCTTACGCAATTTGCCCGCGACGGGGCCAGGCTTGCCGTCGCCGATCGTTTTTCCATCGATACTCACTACCGGCCAGACAAACGTCGTAGCACTGGTCAGAAACGCCTCCTGCGCAGCGCAAGCCTCTTCAATGGTGAACGCGCGTTCCTCGAATTTGATCGGTTCGACTTCAGTCAGTTGCAGCACTGCGGCACGCGTGATACCCGGTAGAATTTCATTGCCCAATTGGCGCGTGATCAGAGTGCCATCGCGATCCACGATAAACGCGTTGTTCGAGCTGCCCTCAGTGACATACCCGTCTTCTACCATCCATGCATCGTCAGCGCCGGCATCCAGCGCGGCTTGCTTGGCCAGCGACTGCGCCAGCAACGACACGGTTTTGATATCGCGACGTTTCCAGCGAATATCCGGCATCGAAATAACCGAGACACCCTTTTCTGCCTGCGGCGGCTGTAACAGATTCTTGGGCTGGGTAAACATCACCAGCGAAGGTTTCGGTTCGGCCGGAAACGCAAAATCGCGATCCGCGGCACCACGGCTGACCTGCAGATACACCGCGCCCTCCTGCAGGTTGTTCAGTTCCAACAGCTTATTCTGCGCAGCGATTATTTCTTCGTCAGTAGCCGGCGATGGCAGATTGAGCTCGCTCATCGAACGCCGCAGTCGCGCCAGATGCGCGCGGTTGTCCAGTAACTTGCCATGGATGACGGTGGAGACTTCATACACCCCATCAGAAAACAGAAATCCTCGATCAAAAACCGAGATCTTCGCCTCTTGTTCGGCGACGAATTCACCGTTGACATAGACGGTTCTGGTCATTTTTTGCGTATCCTGTTTTAACCCCAGAGCTCGGCGCTGGGAGCCGCCACCCGATAGTTTGCATAGTCCAGTGCCGGCTGCCTGTCTTCAGCCAACAGCAAGGGGCCGTCGAGGTCCACGACCCTGGCACCGGATGCCACAAGCGTGGCCGGCGCCATCGCAAGCGAAGTGGCAACCATGCAACCTACCATGATATCAAACCCTGCCGCTTCGGCCTGTTGACGCAATTGCATCGCCTCGGTCAGGCCACCGGTTTTATCCAGTTTGATGTTGATCATGTTATAGCGGCCGCTCAGATCCATTAAAGTGCCACAGTCATGGCACGACTCATCAGCACACAACGGCACCGGCCGATCGACACCGGCAAGCGCCGCATCTTCTCCGGCCGGCAGCGGCTGTTCGATCATCGCCACGCCAAGCTCGGCTAGCTGTGGCACCATTTGATGATACTGTTCGATCGTCCAGCCCTCATTGGCATCGACGATTATGGTGGCCTTGGGCGCACCACGCACAACCGCCGCCACGCGATCCACATCGCCATCGCCCGCCAGTTTCATTTTAAGCAGCGGCCGATCCGCATGATCCAGCGCGGCCTGGTGCATTTTGTCCGGTGACTCAAGCGATAAGGTGTAAGCGGTGACTTCGGCCACCGGCTCAGTCAGTCCGGCAAGCGTCCAGACGCGCTCGGAAGCTTGCTTTGCGCGCAGATCCCACAACGCACAATCCACCGCATTGCGCGCGGCACCGGCCGGCATCAGTTGCTGGAGCTGGGCACAGTCAATGTCTGCCTGCAATTCATCGCGGACTGACTCGATCGCATCGATCACGCTGTCAATGCTCTCGCCGTAGCGGGCGTAGGGCACGCATTCGCCCCGACCGCGTGCGCCATCGCGCTGAAGCTCCACCAGCACCACCTCGCTGGTCGTCTTGCGCCCGCGCGAGATCGCAAACGATCCGCGAATCGGAAAGCTCTGCCGCTCGACGCGCAGCTGCGTGCTCATGCCATCATCACATCGACAATCCGGCCGACACCGGTGCGAAATGGATCGACCACCGGCAGCTTGTGCTCGGCCTCAAGTTCCGCCATGTATTGCGAGGCGGCGGCCTCATCCAGTGCCGCCGTATTAACCGAAATACCGGCAAAACGCACCGCAGGGTTGGTCAGTCTGGCGGTGGCGAGATTGGCCTGCATGCAGTCGCCAATCGCCGGCAGCGGATAGTGCGGCAGCCCCCGCATGTGGGTGCGAGTAGGCTCATGACACAACACCAGAAAGTCGGCCTGCGCACCGTGAATCAGGCCAGTCGTCACACCGGCGTAGGAGGCGTGAAACAACGAACCCTGCCCCTCGATGACATCCCAGTGATCCGCCGCTGCCTCTGGCGCGAGCACCTCGGTTGCACCGGAGATGAAGTCCGATACCACCGCATCGACCGACACACCGGCACCTGTGATCAATATGCCGGTCTGCCCGGTGGCGCGAAAGTCGGCCGGGATCGCGCGCTCATGCAGTTCCTTCTCAATCGCCAGCGCCGTATACATTTTCCCGCACGAGCAATCGGTGCCCACCGGCAGCACGCGCTTACCACTGCGCTTTTTGCCACTGCCAACCGGAAACTGCTCGGTCGGGTGCCGTACATCGTGCAGCGTGCGGCCAAGCTTGCTGGCCAGATCGGCCAGTACCGGTTCATCCGCCAGCCGATTGTGCAGCCCGGCGGCCAGATCGAGCCCCTGCTCCAGCGCCTGACTCAACACCGATATCCAGCGCTCGGAGATCACGCCGCCACGGTTGGCCACACCGACGACCAGCGTCTTCGCACCCGCCGCGACTGCCTGCTCAATCGTGATGTCATCCAGGCCACAATCGGCCTGACAGTCGTCCAGGCGATACTGCCCCACACAGCTATCCGGCCGCCAATGGACAATCCCCTGGGCAACCTTGGCAGCGAGGTTGTCGGCCGCATCGCCGAGGAACAGCAAATAGGGGGCTTGAATGGTCATATTCTTCTGCCTGTTTTTGTTCGAATGAAGTGAGTACCCAGCGGCCGCGATGCGCTGACCAATGATGTGCGGGGTCGTGAGCCACCGTATTCTATGTCATCACCAGACACGGCGCTCAGATGCGGCAGATCGACGCTGTGATCGAGTGCTCTTGCATTGCGCGCCAATTGCACCGACATTCGCCTGTCGCATCCGCGCAGTGTGCAGCAATTATTGCTTCCTACTGCTCACACCACCGATCTCCGCAGGCCAGTGACTACAAAAGCATCTCCAGAACCGCGCCGGCGTCGCAAACCCCGCAGGCCGGCCAATCTGCCAGAAATCGTCTCGCCGTGCATCAGCGTGTGCGAAATGGACGAACAGGCGGGAATCTGCAAAGGCTGCTATCGCACCCTGGCCGAAATCGCCACCTGGTCCAGAATCTCCAATGAGGACCGTTGGGATATCGTCCAGCAGTTGCGCGAGCGGCGCAGTGCTTATAACAAGTGACGGAATATCGATTCAGTATGCGGCGAGGGATCAGCCCATACCGTGTACAGGAACCTATCGCCAGGCGGCTCCCAAGAACAGCGACTGACCGCGCGCAGTGAAATAGACATTTAACAATGCCCAGATTCCACCAGTCTGCTTAAGCCTTTGGCTACGCTGACTTTTTCGATAGCTCAGCATTAGCAGTGGCAATTGCCAGGCAACAATACCGACCACAACCCACCAGGCAGAGAAGACACCGAGCAACGACAAAAAGCCGCCAACCACCACAAACAAGATAGCGGCTAGCTGCACCAAAGGAAAAAGCAGGCTGGGTAGTTCGGACAGCCTGAATCCGTGTCGTCTCAGGCCGGCAAGATTGCTGACACCGCGCCATCGTTCTTTCGAATAAAATCGTTTTACATCAGCCGCTTCGCCGTGATGGATTGCGCGAATCGCCGGGTCACAAATTATCTCACTCGATTCACCCAGGCGAAGACAAAGGTCGTAGTCTTCGCAGGTAATCAGTTGAGTATCAAACCCACCGACAGCGTGGAATTCGGTGCGCCGCGCGAAGAGATTCATTGACTCCAGCCACTCGACAGGGTGTGGCTGATCGGATGGCGCACCCTTTTTCCGAATCTGATACCAGCACTCCTGCACCCAGGTTGACTGCCGCGGGATGCCGGGAGGACTGCCAAAGCAGTGAACTTCGGATTGGCCATAATAGGGCTCGATAGCGGCAAACCAGTCACTGGCGACCGTACAGTCCGCATCAATGAATGCGAGCAGATCACCGTTGGCTTCTTTTGCACCGTGATTTCGCAAGCCAGCCACCGTCGCGCCCGGCAGCACGAATACGGTCGCACCATGCTGCCTGGCAACGCTGACCGTATCATCATCTGAGCCATTATCAATAACCAACACTTCGTAGTCAGTTTCACGCGACGCTGCATCGGCAATCGATCGCAGGCAGGCATCCAGATTGCCTGCCTCATTTTTTACGGGGATGACTATTGAAAGACTGGGCACTGTTGAGGGCTATGTGCTGTTGAGTAAGGTTTCAGAAAGTGGATTTAAGGCCAAGTCAACGTCGTGGACGCCGGGCCTCGATACAAAGGAACGGCAGTAGGAAGCCACAACTTGAGCTCAACCTGCAAAAGATGAGCTTTGAAGCGGTTTCGGGTAGAGTATGACCGAAGAACAATAAACCAGCTCTCAAGTCAGTGATCAATTCACCAGTCAGCACTTTCCGCAGACGCCTGCTCTGCGCAACGATACTATGGCTGTTGTTCTGGCCGGTTTTCAGATACATCCAATTGGGTGATATCACCGGCCCCAAGGCATTTTTCTGGATCACCGGTGTTCTGAACTACCCGGTGACGGCCGCGCTCTTCGCGTTTATCGACGGCACACTGGCCAAAAGTAAACTCAACCGCTGGTGGGTCTTTCTGGCCAGTGCGGCTATCGCCGCTGCAAGCGTCCCGCTGTACTACGATCGCGTCGGCTTTCCGCTGGGTGTGTTCACGGATGCCTGGTTATTCTAGGTTATTCCCGGATAGCTTTAAGCTACATCAATGTAGCCCCGCTCCAGTGCCGTCTCCAGTGCATTGGTTGCATCGACCAGTTCTGAATACGAACGCCGCAGGTGGCGCAGGTTGTCTATTTCCTTTGCGGACGGCATGCCGTCGCGATTGTTCGCCAGCTCAAACAGCGCCTTGAGATACGCCGCCCTGACCTCCGCCACCATCGTTAAAATCGGCATGATATCGTCCATGGCAGCCATGGACACCTCAGGGCCGATTGTCTCCTGGTTAACGGTGCGGCGTTTCTGCTCCAGCATCAATAGATGTCTGGCGTTTCTACGATCCATGTAAAAGTCTCCCGTGTGTCTGAACTATCGGCGAGCCGCTGGGGTACTGTATGTTGGCGACAGGCAGTCACTCAAGGGCTGGACGCGAAAAAGACGGGCACACAGGGCGTGTGATGGGGCAGTTTACCGGACTTCAGTGATCGTTCCGTCCTCCGCAACCGAGAGTGATTGCCCGGTGGTAAAATGCAGCTCCGCCAGTACAACGACAGGGATGGTCGACCAACCCATCTGGCTTGCGACCACAACCCCCATGGGTAGAATCGCATCGCGACTACCAAGGATGAGCGCACCTGGCGCCATACCGGCATAGATTAGTTCAAGCATCACCGCTGACGATGAACTGGAGCCGATCAGTTGCGGCAACACCAGTATTTTGCCGACTATCTTTTCACCCAATTGCGGATGACCAGCCAGGGTAATGGTCGAGCTCACCGGATCCACGCCACCCCAGAAACTGATCGGCGCATCCAGACGCAGCACCTCCCCGTTTGCCTCACCTGCAAACAGCACTTGCGATTGCCAGCTCATTGCCAGACACCCGCGTCTCTTGCCACCCGACCTGCCTGTGCGCTGGCGACGCACTCGCCTAGCGTGCCGAACACGGGCAGGTGCCCGGTGTTGCCGGTGGCATAGTGGGCAAACTTCGCCGAGTTGGTCATCATGACCCCTTTTTCTGCCGGCAGTATCGGAGTGACGACGATGCAGGTGTCGATGACGAACTCGACGCCCAGCGCTCGCAACGCAGCATCAGCGCCATCGCGCTGAAGCGAATCTATGGTGTGCCGACCCAGACACACGTAAACCGGCACTTTGAATGGCACATCGCCGGCCAGTTGCAGCAGGGTTCTGCATTCGGCATCGGAAAAGTGCGGACTGCCGAGCGCCACCGAATCGATGTGTCCATCGGTCGCCAGGCTAAGCTGATCACGCGTGTCGATCACTTGTTGTTTGTCGATGTCGATAACCGCCTCAGCGGCTTGATCACCCAGTGCGGTCACAAGATCAGGCGCCTCTGGTGTGACGCCGACGATATGTATCAGCGCCACGGCTCCGGTGGCGGCGGCACCGGCACACAGTGCTTTGAGTTGATCGTCGCTGCGATTCGCGGGCACGCCAGTGACCGCACAGACGGCCTCACCGGCCAGCCGGCCGATCAGCGCACCGAGCACCGGGTAAAACGCATCCTGCTGCAGCAGCGCATTGCCCAGTTGCCCGACATTGATCTGCAAAGTCGCGCGGCGGTTCTCTGGTTTGTGCAACCCGTAGTAGGGCGCACGGGCGGAAATCGCACAGGCGATATCGAGAAAATCACCGTATCGATTGGTGCGCGCGCCAAGCACGGTGTTGGTGAAGGCCACGGCGTTGGATTCCCCCCAGGCCACCTGCTGCCCCAGCGATGGACGCGCACCTGCCTGATAGGGCGCACAGGTCCAGCTTGGCGTGCAGCCCATCCTGGTGTGCGCCAGCATGAGCCGATGCGCCATGCTGCGTTGCGGTTCGGGCAGCCGGGTTTGCGTGGGGTCGAAGAGATTCAGCGCACCGACATTGGTCGTCGCGGGCACTTTCACACGTGCCCCGTCATCGGCCAGTTTCTCGCAAAACAGTGCGCCAGAATCACCGTGGTAGAGACAACCGTCAATGTGACCGGACTCGATCGGAATCAGCGAGTCCGCACCCAGCATGCGCGCCGCTTCGGCCACGATTTCCATCGCCATTCTGTCACCCACCGTGCCTGTCTCGCCGGTCAGCACTGCGCGTTCTGTTGTCGTCAAATGCATGAGTCTACCCGTTTGCCTTTGGAGACTATGCCCGCGGCACTCCAGTCACGCAACTGCATGGCAGGTCATCTCCAGCGCCTGCATACTTTACTCACCCACCGTGTGATCTCTCGTTATAATAGTGCCTCGACAACAGGCGAAAACTGCATGAACGCCGGTGATTCACTAAATCTGCTGCAACAGTCGTTGATTGAACACGGCTTGTCTGACTGGACCGGCGGATTGGACAATGCTCGCCGCCGATTCGGCATGTGCAATTTCAGCAAAAAGCACATCAGCCTCAGCCGCCCGCTCTGTGAACTGAATGATGAAACAGAGGTACGAGACACTGTGCTGCATGAAATCGCCCATGCACTCGCGTGGAAGCGGCATGGGAAAAACTGCGGTCACGACAAGCGCTGGAAAGCGATCTGCGTAGAAATTGGCGCCCGTCCGCAAGCTTGCTACGACGACGGCGTGGTCCAGCCCACGGCACCCTGGGTACTGGTCCATCGCGACACGGGCGAAGTCTTTCGCACCTATCTAAAATTTCCGTCTCGCGACTGGTCGAACGTCTGGATCAGGGGCCGCAAGGCAGACACGCTGGGCAAACTCGAGGTTCGATCCAACCAGCCCGGCACTTCAGAGCAGGCGGATCAAAACAAAGGAGCTGTGTCCAAACCACTGAAACAATTTGATCAAAAATCCGTATATGAATTGCGCAAGGATCTGCTGGACCAACTGCAAGGCTTGTGCGACGAGTACGGCTTGACGATCTCCAACACCAAGGGGCGCTACAACGAGCGCAGCTACGACCTCACGCTGACACTCGATATTCCCAGTGACACATCCATCGATTCGAAGCGACTGGAGTTTGACGTGATGGCCCCGGTCTTCGACTTGAAGCCAGAAGACTATCTGCGACCGTTTACGGTGAATGGAAAAAAATTCCAGCTCATCGGTTTTAAGATGAACAACCGCAAGTATCCGGTGATTGCACAGGATGATCGCGGCCAGCTGTATAAGTTCGAGACATCGATACTGGCAAGGCTGGACTGACGCTGGCAAATGTGTTGGCGAGGCGTATAGCCCCGCCCTGCCCGTGCTTTGAGTTTGGCGCTTCGGGTATGAGAAATACGATACATTCAGCTCTGTTTTGAGCGCTCGTATTCTGCCTGTGTCTCTTCATTGGGCGGATACAGGCCGACAATGCTCCGACCTTCTGCGACTTGTTGCGTTACCCAGGTTTCGAATTCATCCATTGATTTTGCCTCTTCGGCAATCTCATCAGCTATTTCCGCCGGTATCACGACCACACCATCACCGTCACCCACCATCACATCATCTGGGAACACTGGCACGGTACCGCAACCAATCGGAACATTCAGATCGACTCCGTGATGTTTGGTCAGATTGGTTGGCGCAGACGGTGCAGCGCAATACACCGGCATATCCAGTTCGCTGATTGATTCTGCATCGCGCAGCCCGCCATCGGTAACCACACCTGCACATTTTCGCACTTGCAGTCGCGTGGCGAGGATTGAACCGGCTGACGCCGCACTGGCATCACCACGACAATCCATCACCAGCACACAGCCTTCGGGAATCTGCTCAACCGCAGCGCGCTGCGGGTGTGCCGGATCGCGGAATACATCGAGCGTATCAAGATCTTCGCGCGCGGGAATGTAGCGCAATGTATAGGCGCGCCCGACCATCCGCACGCCCTGCTTGTTCAGCCGGCTGACGCCCTGAATAAACACATTGCGCAGGCCACGTTTGAACAACAGTGTGCACAAAGTGGCAGTGCCGACGGTCATGAAAATTTCGCGTGTTGTGTCCTTCATTTATCTCGTCTTGCAAGCTTTAACTATAAGCCCACAAGGGTACGCGACTGACAAGCTATCGACAAGCGCAGCGATGCCTCAGCCTGACACGACATCATAACCTTCGTCGAGAAATTCCTGCAGCGTGATTTCTACACCACGAATGAGCAGATCGAAGAGTTCATCAATCTGTGCAAGCGTTATGATTAACGGTGGTGAAAAGATACACATGTTGCCGTAGGGCCTGACCATCAGCCCCAATTGCTGACAGTGCGCATCAAGTCGCGGACCGATCAGCGCGTTGGTCTCATCACTTTGCACGCCGTCTTTCTGCAACGCACATTCCAGGCAACCCACCAGCCCCGCGCCGCGTGTATCGACGATCAGGGGCATGTCATGCATCGCATGCAGGCGCTTTTGAAAGTAGGGAATAACATCTCTTGCATGTTGCAGGATGCCATCGCGCTCGAATATCTCGATATTCTTCAGCGCCACCGCGGCACATATCGGATGCCCGGAATAGGTAAATCCGCTGGTGAAATAGGCACCTTCTGAAACCTCACCCCTGATACTCTCGAATAGTGCATCGGAGAAAATGGCAGCACCCATAGGCAGATAGCCAGAAGTCAGCCCCTTCGCACAGGTGATAATATCAGGCACGATGTCGAACACCGGTTCCGAGGCAAACCAATGACCCAGGCGACCGAACCCGGTCACCACTTCATCGGATATATAGACCACGTCATAGCGGCGGCAAATCTCAAGGCAGCGCTTGTGATATCCCTCGGGTGGTATAACAACTCCACCCGATGCGAGCAAGGGCTCAGCGATAAATGCCGCGACATTATCCGCCCCCAGTTCCAGGATGGCATTTTCAAGATCAGCAACCTTTTCATCTAAAAACACCGACAGCGACATGCCCGGCGGTCGACGATAGGCATTGACGTCCGGCAGCAAGTGGCACATATGTGTGTCAACATCCAGCCAGCGCCTTTCGGACGGTTTGCCACTCAGCGATGCAGTCAAATAGGTGCCACCATGATAGGCGGCCTCGCGCGAGATGATTTTCTTTTTTGAACGCTTGCCGAGAATATTATTGCGAAACTGCACAAACCGAATGGCAGTATCTACCGCTGTCGATCCGCCGGTGGTAAAGAACACCTTGTTGAGATCGCCCGGCGTGCGTTCGGCGATCTCATGGGCGAGTATCGCGCTGACGGACGTGGCCTCACTGAATGGTGAGCAATAAGCCATCTTGCGGGCCTGCTCGGCCATCACATTCGCAAGCTCCTCATTGCCGTAACCCAGTTGCATGCACCACATGCCACCGGGCCCGTCGAGCATGCGATTGCCTTGCTCATCGTACACATAGATGCCTTCTGCCCGTTCGCTGAAGGTGCGATCATCCTTGTCGGTACCCTGCTTCTCCATACCCTCCCAGGGATGGAAAAAGTGCTCGTTGTCCCAGTCTTTATAGCGGGGAAAATCGTTGCGGCCGCGCGCCATGCGAAGCTCCAGTAAACAGACATTTGGATAATGCCCGAATGAACTGGTGATGCAAAGCTTCGCGCGGTTGCTGCTCACCACAATGGCGACACCGACCCACGGCATGCCGGACCTGCTCCGGCATCCAGCTGCTCACATCAGGCGGCAAGTTTGTCCGGTAACTCATCCACGCCCTCGATCGGCAGTGCCAGCCGAAACTCGGTGCCGCTTTCGCCGGTTTCAGCCACCTCAAGTACGCCGTTGTGGCGTTCGACAATGCCATGACACAGGGAAAGGCCAAGCCCGGTGCCTTCGCCAACAGGTTTGGTGGTGAAAAACGGATCGAATATCTTCTCCAGCGCGTCGGCCGGTATGCCGGTGCCGGAGTCGCGCACGCGCACCACTGCAAGCGGCCCTTCGATCGCTGTGCTAATGTGCATTTTGCCAGCCCCGCCCATCGCCTGAGCACCATTTTTGATTAAATTCAACAATACCTGCTTGATCAGCCCAGGCTGGCAAACGACAGCTGGCAGTTCTGCAAAGTCGAGACTGACCTCAACGCCATATTTGACTTCGTTGTGCAGTATTTGCAGCGTTGCTTCAATGGCGGCATTCATGTCCATGGGCTCGGCATCCACTGAATCCTTGCGTGCAAACTGATTCAGATTAAGGATAATCTCGCGTACACGCACCAGCCCGTTTTTCGACTCGCTAACCAGCGAGCGGACATCTTCCATCACATAATCCATATCAAGATCAGCGCCCATTTCATCAATCTGCTGCCGCACATCGCTGCCAACCGATACATCGGCCTGATCGATCAGCGATACAAATTGGCTATGCAGGTCGAGCATCCTGGTCATGCTGTCGACGTAGTCGTTCAGCGGATTGAAATTGCCCATCACATAGGCCACTGGATTGTTGATCTCGTGCGCGATACCGGCCGCAAGCTGCCCAATAGATGCCAGTTTCTCAGAGTGATACAGGGCATTTTTCGCCGAGCTCAATTCATCGAGGGTGAACTTCAACCGCTTGTACTGTCGCTTTAGTTGTTTGTCGGCCTGTTTGCGTTCAAACAGCAAACTGAATTGCTCGCTCGATTTTTCAATCAATCGTACAAGGTCTACCGAAACCAGCTCCAGCCCCTTGGCGGGCAGCCAGCATTCAACCAGGCACATGGTGCGACCGAAACTGCGCAGTGGATAAATAAATCGACCAGCGATCTCGCAGTTCAATTGATCGGAGGCGGCCTGGTGTTCGGGATCATCGGCCTGGATGTACAGTTGCAGCCGCGCCTCTTCCACCACCTGTAACAATCGACTGCTGCTCGGCGCCTGGTTGGCTGCAATCCATTGTGATGCGTCGATATCATCGGCCTGATAGGTCACGCTGCTGCGCCGAAGCGTGCCGTCACGCCGAACCATAATCACATTAACTACCGCCGCCCCTGTCAGCTGGCCAGTCGATCGCGCGAGCTCTGCCAGACAATCGCTTAGTTTCATTTCCAGCCGCGAAAAGCGGGCAATAGCAGTCAGCAGTCCGGTCTCGGCTTTGTGCCGTGACTGCGTGCCACGAATCAGCGCGTTGGTTTGAAGCTCGGCCTGCAACTGCGCGTGCAGGCGATCACTCAAATCAGTGCCGGGGTGCAATACAGCGTTAACGCCAAGTGTTTTTACCAGGCTGGCACCTGACAGACCCTGATCTGTCGCACAGACAACAATCCGCACTTTTTGATCGTGCATAGCGTTGCGAATGGAATGGGCGAGTTTTTCCAGAGCGCTAAGTTCGGCAGCGCCAGCCTCAATGGCCAGGACTGCCACGTGCGGGTGCTTGCGGAAGTATTTTAGGGCTTTTTTAGTGTTTGGCACCGCGGCCAGATCAATAGCATTGCTGCTGCTAAGTTCAGCAAACGCTTGATACCACGGTGAATCATCGCCGCCAGCATAGACGACAGTCTGTTGCGAAGACATGGTCGAGTTTCCCTTTCCGACAAGTTCGGGAAGATCGGCTGCACAAGACATTTCTACAGTTTCTACCCTGGTGACCGACATCCCGGGCAGGGACAACAGCATCGCAGGGAGCACCATGACCATCCGACTGGTTTACTATTCACGCGCACTGCGTGACATGTCTTTGCAGGACATCCAGAACATTCTCACCACAGCGCGAGCCAACAATTCTGATCAGGATATTTGTGGCATGCTGTGTTATGAGTCGAACTGGTTTCTACAGGCTCTGGAAGGTGATCGGGATACGGTTAACGAGTTGTTTCTGGAAATCGCCGATGACGTTCGCCACGAAGATGTCGTGATCATCAGCTACGACTATATAGACGAATGTATCTTCCCAAACTGGCATATGGGTTACGCGGCGAACAGTGGTGCCGTTACCGAGATGCTGCAGTCCTTTGGACTGACGCGTTTCGAGCCGGAAAAGCTCGACCCTGAGCAGGCGCTGGCGTTTCTGCAGAACATGTCCGGGCAGCAGCAACTGGCTGCCTGAGTAAGGCTAGCGGCGTCGAAACTCGTTTGCCGGATAAGTCCCCATCACTTGTAACACGCTGCAATAGGCGTCGAGCTCTTCGAAGGCCTCCATGACTTTCCTGTCCGCCGTGTGTCCTTCAATTTCAGTATAAAACTGTGCCACCTTGAAGTGCTCGTCGGTGATATAGCTCTCCAACTTGGTGATATTGATGTCCCGCTCGGCAAACACCCCCAGTGCCTTGTAAAGTGCTGCGGGCACACTGCGTACCCGAAAGACCATGCTGGTCATGCACGGTCCGGCCGAAATGTCAGGTATGCGATGCTCGGCACTCAGGATAATGAAGCGCGTTGTGTTGTTGGCACCGTCCTCTACGCGCTCTCGCAACACCTGCAGCCCGTCGTAGGTCTCGCCGGCCAGTTTGGATGCAATCGCGGCGTGTGCCGGATCACCCAGATCTCTGACCTCACGCGCACCACCGGCGGTATCGGCAACCTGCATTGGCTGCAAGCCTAATTCCTGAATGATTTTCCGACACTGGGCGAGCCCCTGCGGATGCGAGCGTACGTGAGTCAGATCGCTCTCGCTGGCGCCGGCAAGACCCAGCAGGCAATGATGTACCGGCTGGTAGTGCTCACCGATAATGTAGAGCGTTGTCTGCGGCAACAGTACGTGCAACTCGGCTACCCGACCACCCAGTGTATTCTCGATGGGGATCATCGCAAGGTTGGCATCTCCGCGCTCAACAGCCTCAAACGCAGCCTCAAAGGACTGGCACGGCAAGGTTTCCATATCCGGGTAGACGTTATGACAGGCCAGATGCGAATAGGCACCCTTCTCGCCCTGGTAGGCGATACGATTTTCGGCGACGGACATGGTAATCGGCTGGGAGAGACGAAGGTACGCTATTCAACCGCGCACAACGATTTTGCGCAAGTGCCGAGGTGCAGCGTTGGGGAGACGAAGCGAGACTAAAAATCCAGATCGCTGGCGTTGCAAATGAACTCCACCAGTTCACCTGCGGCGGCAAAGTGTTTTGCCGTGACTTTGAGGAAATCTTTTTTCGGTACCGCAGCATGATCCAGGTTCAGCACGGCAATAAAGTCTTTGCGCTTTAGATCTTCGATCAGGGGATGATCGTTGTCATAACCCTTGGGTGGCCGCTTTAGGGATTCACCGCCAAAATTGTAGCCGCGCGTCACCAGCTTTTTCGTAAGCTTGCGCCAGCGCGGTTGATCATCATCGATCAATAGCCGCATCTGCTGCAGGGTCGGGTTGTCGGGCCGCCAGATGCCCGCGCCGAGAAAAACTTCGTCTGGATCGATGTGCAGGTAGAAACCCGGGGCGTGGACATCCTTACCGGCGACATGGCGAAACTGAATGCCGATATTGGTTTTGTACGGCGTTTTATCCTTCGAGAAACGCACATCCCGGTAGACCCGCATCAGCGAACCACCGACCTTTTTGGGGCTGGCCAGAAAGCTACCCGATATTTTTGCCAGATGCGGCGCCATCGCCTCAATATAGGCCAGCGCCGGTTCCCGCACGTCGGATTCGTAGCGCGGTTTGTTGGCCTCGAACCAGTCGCGGTTGTTGTTCGCTCTGAGCTGACCCAGAAATTCAAGCGTCTGGCTGCTAAACACGATGTTCTCCCATTCTGGCTTTGCGGCTCAGGGGCTTACCGACGACAACTCTGACGCCGCCCACAGCCCGAGCCCGGTACTGCGCGCAATGGATTCGGCAGCGAGATAGCGCTCAGCGTCGAACAACATCGTTAATTCATCGCTCTGCAGATCTGTTGCCAGCGTTCGTGCGATGCCGAGACGCAGGGCGATGAAATTGACATCTCGCTCGTCCGGGTAGACCACACAGCGAAGCAGCGGGCCGTCGGCAGTTTTCGGATCGCAATCGATCGAGACGATCTGGCTTTGAAGTTGAGACTGCAACCACTGGCGCGCTTGAGGCGCAAAGGGTTCGCCACGGTCCGGTGCCTGCAGTCCCAGCAGTTGTATATCGGCCAATCGACCATCGACGAGCATCATCTGCAGCCGATCGCCAGAGGCGACTTTTATTACACGGCCAATGAATGATGGATAGGTGATCGGTGTGACCGTCGGCTCATCGACGGTGGGCTCATCGGCAGCTAGCGAGCCAGCAGA
>CAZNIS010000048.1:0-14801 GCA_964573105.1 uncultured Granulosicoccaceae bacterium | reverse complement strand
GCGATAGCAGTGTCCACGAGCGCGGTGCTCTGTTACATTCGCCCGTGGCTGATCACTGCTGCTATCAGAGCGCTTTTCTTGCACAAATTACTGCTCAATCGGGAAATCTATACCGACGTCATTCTCGATCTGGTACCCAGAGCACAGCGATTTCTGTGGATTGTGACGGCCGACCTGAAAGACATGCACGTCGAGACCGACGCCGGCTTCGCCCCATTCCTGGCTGTGTTGACGGCACTCGTCGAACGCGGAGTGGCGGTGCGCCTGATCCATGCTAAAGAGCCCGGTCCGCGCTTTCGCGAGCACTTCGACGACTACCCCGCACTGATAGACAACGAGCTGTTCGAACGCGTGCTGTGCCCGCGTGTGCACACCAAGGCGATCGTTATCGATGGCGCACTGGCATTTACGGGTTCGGCCAATCTGACCGGTGCCGGCATGGGCTCAAAACACGAAGACAAACGCAACTTCGAGGCGGGATTTCTGTTCGACGACAAAGACCAGGTTGCGCAACTGATGAACTGGATTGACACGCTCTATCTGGGCGAGCTGTGTCAGACCTGTCGGCGTCGCGAGTTTTGCCCTGACCCTATCGCCGATAACATCTAGTTCAATACTTCGGTCATTGTGGCGCCAATAGCCATTGGCGAATCGGCTATATGGACGCCGGCAGACATCAGGCGATTGATCTTTGATCGCGCAGTGCCACTACCCGGCATGACGATCGCACCGGCGTGCCCCATGCGGCGACCTGGCGGCGCAAACTGCCCGGCGATATAGGCCACCACGGGTTTGGGGTAACGGTTCTGCTTCAGATAAAGCGCCGCATCTTCCTCGGCGCTGCCACCGACCTCGCCCAGCATCACCACACCGCGCGTCTCGTCGTCTTCGGCGAAGAGTTTAAGACAATCGATAAAGTCGATGCCGCGAATCATGTCAGCGCCGATGCCAACACAGGTCGATTGCCCAAGCCCCTGTGCTGACGTTTGCGCTATCGCCTCGTAGCTAAGCGTGCCGGCCCGCGACACCAGGCCGATGCAGCCAGGAGTTGCGATGTCGAGCGGCATCACGCCCATGCGACACTGGCCAGGTGTAAATACACCGATGCTATTGGGACCGATCAGCCGGGTGGGTGCGCCTTTGAGCGCACGTTTCACCCGAACCATATCGATCATCGGGATGCGTTCGGTCACGCAGGTAACCACCGGTAGCCGCGCCTGAATCGATTCGATGATCGCATAGGCCGCCGCCGGCGGGGGCACGAAAACCATAGACGCATTGGCCTCCGTTGCCGCCACCGCGCTAGCCACGGTATCGAACACCGGCAAGCCCAAATGCGTCTGGCCACCTTTGCCGGGCACCACACCCGCCACGACATTGGTACCTTTATCAAGGGCTCGCTGAACGTGAAAGCTGCCCTGCCGCCCCGTCATCCCCTGACAGATTACTCGCGTGTTGTGATCGACCAGTATTGCCATTATCAGCTCGCCTCGTCGGCCGCCGATGTGCCGCGCACGATTTTGCGCCACCAGGAGTCGCTGTTTTGTTTCAACAGCTTGTTGCGTGAGGCGCTGTCCACGCTGATTCGTGCCGCGTCGAGGATGTCGGCGGCGATCGTGATACCGGATGCCTCTGCCGACAGCATCTCCAGACCGAGAGTTGACTTCGTACCTGCCAGACGCGCCACCACCGGGACTCGGCTGCCGCTATCGGCGCGCGCCTGCAGTAAAGCACGAGCCACGTCATCGCAACGCATCACACCGCCACCAAACACATTCACCAGCACCACGGCCACCGCCGGATCATTCAACACCAGGTTGAGTGCGGCGGCAAACTGTTGTGCATCAGCCACCGGCGGTATGTCGAGAAAATTGGCCGGATCACCGCCGTGCAGCTTGACCGAGTCGAGTGTCGCCATTGCCATGCTGGCGCCGGAGGCGACAATACCGATGTTGCCATCGAGCTTGAAGTAATTAAAGCGATTGCGCAGCGCTTCAAGCTCGCCATCGCTGAGGTCTCTGGTATCACGCAACTCGGCCAGTGCCTGTTGGCGATACAGCGCATTGTCGTCGATGGTGACGGTGGCATCCAGCGCACAGACCTCACCACTGGTGGTAATGGCGAGCGGATTGATTTCGATCAGCGAGCAATCCAGATCGATAAACATGCGATACAGCGATTGCATCGCAGCGGTGAACGCAACCGATTCGGCATCGGACAGATTCAGAGCTGCCGCCGCCTTGCGTGCCGTTAGCTCATCGAGACCGGTGTCAATATCGATTTCCACAGCTTGAAGGGTGCTGTTGTCATCGCCATAGGCCTGCTCTATCTGGGTGCCGCCATCAGCCGATGTCATCAGCGCAATGCCACTGCTGCGCCGGTCAATCATCAGTGCGGCGTATACCTCGCGCGTGACATCAATCGCCTTTTCCACATACACCTGGCGCACGGTTAATCCACCGCTGCCCGTTTGCACGGTGTACAGAGCCTTACCAAGCATATCTTGCGCATGTTGTTCTACCTGCGCCAACGTGTCACACAGTCGCACGCCACCGCCACTGGCGGGCGCATGGCTGAAGTGTCCAGTGGCGCGACCGCCAGCCAGAATTTGCGCTTTGATATACCACGGACCACTGCCGCATAGCCTGGCTGCGGCAACGGCTTCATCAGCGCTTGACGCGACAGCCCCCGGTGGCACCGCAACACCATGCTCGCGCAACAGCGTCTTGCCCTGGTACTCGTGCAGATTCATGCCACCTCCACTAATGAAAAACTGATCAGTTGATCGTGAGTACTATCTTCCCGAAATGCTTGCCGGCCTCCATCATGCGATGCGCCTCGGCCACCTGCTCCAGCGGCAATACATCGGATACCAGCGGTGCGATGGTGCCATTGGCGAACAACGGCATGACAGTCGATTCAAATTCGGCAATGATACGGCTTTTCTCAGCGATCGGTCGCGAGCGCAATACCGAGCCGATAATGCTCTGGCGCTTGACCATCATCAGTGCGAGATTAAGCTCGGCACTGGCGCCACCCATGATACCGATCACCACCAGCCGCCCGCCGACGGCCAGACTTTTCATGTTGTCGGCCAGGTAGGCACCACCGATGTGATCGAGAATAATGTCAGCGCCTTTGCCGTCAGTCTCACTTTTGACCACGGCGGCAAATTTGTCTTCTCGATAGTCGATCACAACATCGGCGCCCAACTCGCGCACTCTGTCCAGTTTGCCACCAGAGGCAGTCACCAGCACCTTCGATGCAGGAAACATCGCCTTGCACAGTTGTATTGCGGCGGTGTTTACGCCACCGCCACCACCGTGCAGCAAAAAGGTGTCACCGTCGGCAGCATGGGCAAGTTGTATCGCGTTGAGCCAGGCGGTGATGTAGGTCTCGCAGATGCAGGCAGCCTGCTCGACATTGAGATTATCGGGGATTCGCATCACGTGACCGGCGTGGGCTGTTACGTATTCGGCGTAACCACCGCCACCCACCAGTGCGAATACTCTGTCGCCTTTTTCCCATTGGGTGACACCCTCGCCGACGGCCGAGATGGTGCCGGCAACCTCAAGGCCAAGGATTTCAGAATCCCCTGGCGGCGGCGGATAATTGCCCTGCCGCTGAATGATGTCGGGCCGATTGACCGACGTAGCCGCCACCTCGATCGACACCTGCCCGGCATCGGCTTGCGGCACGTCGGCCTTGCCCACGTACAAATGTTCGGCGCCGCCAAACTCGTGCAGTTGTATCGCCTTCATCTGCATTGTCTAGGCCGCACTCTCAACACGCGCCGCGCAATACTTGAACTCGGGGATCTTGCCAAACGGATCGAGCGCCGGATTGGTCAATGTGTTGGCCGCGCCCTCGGCATAGCAAAAAGGCACGAACACCAGACCATCCGGCATGCTGTGATCTTCGCGGGCGGTCAGTTCAATCGCACCGCGCCGTGTCACAACGCGTATCTTCTCACCCGCCTCTACACTCAGCCGCGATAACTCAGCCGGCGACATGGTCGCCACTGCGGCCGGCTCGAGTTCATCCAGCACACGGGTGCGGCGCGTCATGGAACCGGTGTGCCAGTGTTCGAGCTGGCGGCCGGTGGTGAGTACCATCGGGTATTCGTCGTCTGGCTTTTCATCGGGTGGAATGTAGAACGCCGGCACCAGTTTGCCGCGACCATCGGCAGTCGGGAATCCATCGCCAAAGACGATATCGTTGCCAGGCTGATCGGGCGATTCACAAGGGTACGTCACCGCGCTCTCGTCGGCGAGTCGCTCCCAAGTGATGTTGTTCAGCGACGGCATCAGGCTCGCCATCTCGTTAAACACATCGCTGACTTCGCTGTAGTTCCAGTCAAGTCCGATGCGCCTGGCAATCTCGCAGGTGATCCACCAGTCCTGTCGTGCATCGCCGGGCAACTCCAGCGCTTTGCGTCCACGCTGTACCTGGCGGTTGGTGTTAGTGACCGTGCCGTCCTTTTCCGGCCAGGCGGAGGCAGGCAGAACCACATCGGCAAGAAAAGCGGTTTCTGTCAGAAAAAGATCCTGAACCACCAGGTGGTCAAGCTTTGCCAGAGCATCCCGCGCGTGCTGCACGTCGGGATCAGACATGGCCGGGTTTTCACCCATGATGTACATACCACTGATCTGATCGGCGTGAATCGCATCCATAATCTCAACCACGGTCAGGCCCTTGACCGGATCGAGTGCACGGCCCCAGATGTCCTCGTAACGGGTGCGCACATCTTCTTTTTCAACGTGTGCGTAGTCCGGGTACATCATCGGAATCAGGCCGGCATCAGATGCACCCTGCACGTTGTTCTGCCCACGCAGCGGGTGCAGACCGGCACCGGGGCGGCCGACCTGTCCGGTAATCAGCGCCAGCGCGATCAGGCAACGCGCGTTATCGGTGCCGTGGGTGTGCTGTGAAATGCCCATGCCCCAGAAAATTACCGAGGCTTCCGAGGTGGCATATTTTCGGGCCACCGTGCGCAGCGTGTCTGCCTCGATGCCGCAGATCGGTTCCATCGCCTCTGGCGTGAAATCGACAATATGCTTTTGCAGCGCCTCGAATCCTTCGGTGTGAGCGGCGACGTATTGTTCGTCGTAGAGTTCTTCCTCGATGATCACATTGAGCATCGCGTTCAGCATCGCCACATCACTGCCAGGCGTAAACTTCAACAGGTGATCGGCGTGGCGCGCAATGCCACCGCCGCGTGGATCCATCACGATCAGTGTGGAATGCTTCGCCGCCTGCTTGAAAAACGTGGCCGCGACCGGGTGATTCTCCACCGGGTTGGCACCGATCACGATCACCACTTCGGATTGGTCAACCGTGGTAAAAGGCGCCGTCACCGCTGCCGAGCCAATACCCTCCAGCAGCGCTGATACAGAGGATGCGTGACACAGCCGCGTGCAGTGATCCACGTTATTGGTGCCAAAGCCCGTGCGCACCAACTTCTGAAACAGATAAGCCTCTTCGTTTGAACACTTGGCCGAGCCAAAACCAGCCAGCGCCGATCCACCACGGGCGTCGCGAATTTTGGACAATCCGTTAGCGGCAAAATCCAGCGCCTCCTCCCAGCTCGCCTCGCGAAAGTGCTCAAGCGGATTGGATGGATCGAAATCGACATCGCCGGCGCGCGGCGCATCGTCTTTTCGAATCAGTGGCTTTGTCAGCCGGTGCGGATGTTTGACATAGTCGAACCCAAAGCGCCCTTTGACACACAGCCGTTGTTCGTTGGCGGGGCCATTTCTGCCCTGTACCGCGACAATTTCATTATCTTCGGAGACCTGATAGGTAATCTGGCAACCAACGCCGCAGTACGGACACACGCTATCGACATCGCGCAGTTTCAGTTCGCGATCAACACCGGATTCATCTACCAGGCTCTTTTCCATCAAGGCACCGGTCGGGCAGGCCTGCACGCATTCGCCACAGGCAACACAGGTGCTGGCCCCCATTGGATCGTCAAAGTCGAAAACGATTTTTGCCTCGTGGCCACGATAGGCCATACCGATCACATCATTGACCTGCACCTCACGGCAGGCGCGAACACACAGATTGCACTGAATACAGGCATCCAGCGCCACATGCATGGCTGGGTGGCTGACATCGCTTTCAGGCGCACTCTGGCACGGATAACGGCTTTCGTTGACGTCGAGTTTGTCGGCCCAGTTCCACAGATGTGAGGATTTATCGTGCGCGACATCGCGCTCCGGCTGATCGGCCAGCAACAATTCCATCACCGCCTTCTGGGCGGTGCGGGCGCGCGAGTTGGCCGAGTGCACGACCATGCCTTCACTGGGTGTGCGCAGGCACGATGCGGCCAGCGTGCGCTCGCCCTCGATTTCCACCACGCAGGCGCGACAATTGCCATCGGCGCGGTAGCCGGGTTCATCGGCATAACACAGGTGCGGAATCTCGGTACTAGCACGGCTTGCAGCCTGCCAGATGGTCTCGCCTTCGTGTGCCTCGATCTCTACGCCGTCGAGGTTGAATTTGATTGTGCTGCTCATGCCAGATCCTCCGGAAAATATTTCAGCACCGAGTTGACCGGATTGGCAGCTGCCTGCCCCAGCCCGCAAATAGAAGCATCAGTCATCACCGTGCCCAACTCCTCAAGCAGGCTGGTGTCCCACTGAGGTTTGGACATAATCTTGACCGCCTTCTCCGTGCCGACTCGGCACGGCGTGCACTGCCCGCAACTCTCATCTTCAAAGAATTTCATCAGATTGAGCGCAACATCGGCCATGTTGTCCTGGTCGCTGAAGATCACCACTGCGGCCGAGCCGATAAAACAACCGTGTTTTTGCAGTGTGCCGAAATCCAATGGCTCATCACCCAGCGATGCGGGCAAAATACCACCGGACGCACCGCCTGGCAGGTAGCCTTTAAAAGTGTGACCATCGAGCATACCGCCGCAGTGCTCCTCGATCAGTTCGCGCACGGTAGTGCCGGCGTGCGCCAGGATGACGCCCGGCTTTTTCACCCGACCAGACACCGAGTAGGTACGATAGCCCACGCTGCCATGAGCACCGGCGCTTGAAAACCACTCTGCGCCCTTTTCTACGATATCGCGCACCCAAAACAGGGTTTCAACGTTATTAACCAGTGTCGGCCGGCCGAACAGGCCCACTTCGGCGACATACGGCGGGCGATTGCGCGGCAACCCGCGCTTGCCTTCGATCGATTCGATCATGGCTGACTCTTCACCGCAGATATAGGCGCCCGCGCCACGACGCACCACGAGCTTACAGTGATCGGACAAACCTGCCGCTTCAACTTTTGCGATTTCATCCAGCAGCATCAAACGGATACCGGGATACTCGTCGCGCAGATATATGTAGCAAGTGGCCGCCTCGACAATACAGGCCGCGATCAGCGTGCCCTCGATAAAGCGATGCGGATCGGTTTCCAGAACGTGGCGATCCTTAAACGTACCTGGCTCGCCCTCGTCGGCGTTGACCGCCATCAGCCGCGGGCCGTCAAAGCCGCGCACGATGTCCCACTTGCGCCCAGTAGGGAAGCCAGCACCACCAAGCCCCTTCAATTGCGACTCATTCAATGCAGCGATGATTGCGTCGGCCGACTGATCGCCCTTTAACAGCGACTCCAGCAGTTGATAGCCACCTGCCGATCGGTAGGCATCGAGCTCGATCGTGCTGACAGGTGCCGGATGAATGTTCCCTTCCGCTGCGTTTTTCAGCAGATTCTTAGCTGTTGCCGCACCCACGTGATGATGACCCACCTCGGCGACCGGCGCACTGTCACAGCGCCCCATGCAGGGTGCGCGAACCACCCGCACCGAGTTGCCGCCCTGGTTCTCCAGCTCACTCAGCAGCTGCTCGGCACCGGCCAGCTGACAGGCGATGCTGTCGCAGACTCTAATAGTGACCGCAGCCGGATCAGGCTCGCCCTCTTTGATGATGTCGAAGTGAGCGTAGAAGGTGGCGACCTCGTAGACCTCGGTCATCGCCAGCTTCATGTGGTGCGCCAGCGCGGCCATGTGGCGCGCAGTCAGGCAATTAAATTCGTCGTGCAGCAGGTGCAGATACTCGATCAGCTCATCGCGCTGCAGGTTTTCTGGCAACAGGGCCTGAACTTCGGCAAGCGCCGCCGGATTAACCTGACGGCCCTTGGGGGTTTTGCGGGCTTTTTTCTTGCCAACGCCCGGGTGCCCGCGCTTTTGCACGGCAATGGTTGCGCTACTCATGGTCACGCCTGTGTTGTTTTTTATACGTGGCGCAGCGGGGTAACACGCCCTGCTGCAGCATATGCTGGTTCATTGCGAGCATAGCACCCGCGCTGGCCATCGCACGCAACTGTCTCGTAAGCGGGCACAAGTTTCTATCGCCAATCCGGCCAGAATCGTTCCACTGCTGTCGAACCCACCGGAACACCGACTGCGCGGGCCTCTCAGCTTCTGGTATACCATATACCAAAATGTCGAAACTGACTAATCCCGCGCACTGCCCATGACCATCAGGCCATCTGCGGCCAAAGTGATCAACACCGCCCGAACGACACCTACACTGTGCCCTCGCCACCCGCCCAGACACCGATCTGGCACGCCAAACTCACCACAGCGGACCGTCTATGTCGTTCAAATACCTGGCGCTGCAGCTGTACAGCATCCTGCCCCGCCGGCTACAGCGATTCGCCAATCGCACCCTGGCCGTCACCTACAACGTGGCCGCCAAGGTCTACCTGACCAACCCGGACGGCCAGTTTCTGAGCCTGAAACTCACCTACCGCACGGGCTGGGATCTACCGGGTGGATTTATCGACAAGGGCGAGTCACCACAGCAGGCTGCAGTGCGCGAACTGCGAGAAGAAACGGGCCTGGAATTCGATGGGCTGACACAGGCCGGCGTGATCGTCGAACCCCTTTACCGCACCATTCAGATCCTGTTCGTTGGCCAACTCGACCACACCCCCGAACTGACGCCCGATGGTGTCGAGATCAGCGAGCTGCGCTGGGCGAGGCCGGGCGAGCTCACGATGAGTCGCGCCGCAGCAGACACGCTGCTGGTGCTGCTGGAAAAGAAGGTTCCCTATTACGTATCGATGCACAAAGGAGATCTTTGACTACTGTCGAACCGCGCTCTGCTCCAATACCAAAGCCGACGTGCGCAAGACAGATTCAGGACAAACTCAATACCTGACACCAATCACTTCTCAGAATCTAGCGCGGCTTGCGCATCGGTCTCCTCCTGAGATACAGCAGATGCCAACGATTCATCCAGCTCCTGATCCCCCACATCGCTTGCACCGACCGGCAATGTGTTCAGAGCGCGAAAATAGATCTCCAACTCATCATCTACAACCTTATCAAAGAGGCTCCAGATCGCATCTCTTTTTTCCCGATTATTCTCGATAAACGCAATCGCTTCCTGACAAACACTAATCTCACCGTCGAGATCACTCAATTTTCCCTCAAGCTCCTTGATCTCCCCTTCGAGTTCTTCAATTTGAGCCGAAACTGAATTGGTTGAAACCTCATTTGTCCCGGTGACTGCGACGGCGTTGCTACTCGCTTGTCCATCGGCCTGCCCCGGTACTGCTTGATTCTGCTCCTTGAGCTTATCTAAATCCGCTTTACTCGTTTCGATCTCAGACGCCAACTCAGACGCTTCTTTCCGCTTTGTGGCCAAACTACCTTCACATTGTGCAACCAATTTCTTCTGATCAGTAAACTTCAGCAGAAAATCTGCATCACTCTGCACGACAGCGAATGCAGATTTTATATTTTCCATCGTTTGCAACTTAAACCTATCCGAAACTTCATCGTTCAATTGCCGAGCGAGTAGAGTGCCTTCATCCGAGCTGGATCGACCGTTGGCGAAATCCACTGCCCGTTGCGCCAAACTCAGGTCCACGCTCGACGGGTTGACGGCCTTCTTGGCGAGCTCACCCACAATTTTGGTGGCAAGATTCGTTTGAGCCTCCAATAGCGCTTTAGGATCTGATTGAAAGTTCTTAATATTCCAGTTGCCAATGTCATCCTTGATCAATGCAACGCTGAATTCACCCTTACCACTGGCATATGCTTCGTTTATCTGCTCCCATGAATTAAGACGATCTATTGACTTTAACGCAGTGGACACATGGCGGCTATTTTGCAGATTTCCGAAAAATAACCCAGTCGACCCGTAGGATGGTTTGGCAGTATTCAGCAGACTGTGTAGCATCGCGTAATGCTCTGTTTGTGCGGCTTTTAGTTGCGCACTAAGCGGGATAACAGCCTCCTCCTTGCCAAAGTAACGAATACGATTCTCCAACTGACCAGATACGTGATGTAGGAAATTCGCCGTGATTACCAATCTTCTTACAGAAGCGGGGTCAGTCACATTCTGTGTGCCGTACTCCATCGCCGTTCTGGTGAATGCGCGGGACAGGTTCTTCAAAATCTGTACCTCTGCGAGCAATACTACAACATCCTCTGGTATTCCCTCCTGAGTTGCACCGCTACCACTGAGTGTAGTGGATGTACTCACATCATCATCGGCTCTATGTTCGATCAGAGCTGTATCCTTCCCACAAAGTTCAGAACTTCTTTCACATTTGCATTTGCTGGCACCATCACCACCCAGCAATACGCAATGACTCTGTGTCAGACTCCGTTGTGCGTCTTGCAACGCAACGACAAGATTCCGTGCTACACGACAACCTGCTACCGTTGGTACGACTGCAGCCTGCTCAAGTCCTGAATTTGTCAAACCCGCCTGCTCGCCTGGTTCCACCAGGGTTATCGATAGATGACATTCGCGACCTACCGAATTGGGGTCTATCTCGATTTTCGGCGGATGGACTTCCAACAGAAACCCTTTGAGAATACCGCTGACAGAATCCACAAATCCGATTAAATTAGCCATGTCCTGGTCGGGCTGTCCGGACCCGAGTGACCCCTTAAACACATCGACAGATACTCTCAACGACGCACCACCGGCCGTGAACGGATTCCTTTCAGCGACCGAGTGAGCCATATTGTCCCAACGCGTGCACGCAGACATCGTGACGAACAACAGCACGGCTATCGGCAACTTTATGCTCAGACCTGTGTAACAAGTAGACAGAAGACCGGCAACACCATTACAGCCGCAACCGTCACATTCGCTGCAGTGTTTGAACCACTTCATTTCGGTTCCTCCAAAGCATCCAACAGTGATTTAACCCGCTCTAATCGAGTCCTGTCATCACTATCTCTCGTCTGCAAAAGGGTACTTTTAAACTCAAACGCGTCACTGCGTTTGTTTGCGACAGCCAGATCCAGGCTCTCGGTATTGACCTCCGCCTGTAAAAGCAAGCGACTAGACACCTGCTTTAACGTTTCGATGAGCGGCCTGTCACTCGTCGTCATAGCCAAAAGCAGCCGCTCATCCTGTGAGAATGTCCGCCAGCCTTCCGGACCAAGGACCTGAAACGACCGTCGTTGATCTTTATCATCACAACCCGCTGCAGTGGCAGTGCCGTTAGTATCGCTGGCTGGCTGGTCTTTTTTTCTATCATCCGCACCGTTGGAATCTGGATTCCCGATCGACGCTTGCCCCAATAGCGACTGGGCGGCCTTCTCTCTGCTCTGTTTGAGCGTTTCCTCTGTCTCGTCGGACATCTTCCCGTTGCGCTTGAGTTCATCCCACAAGTTATCGATCTCGGCAATTTGCTCAATACTTCGCTTCAATCCATTTAATTGCTCCTGGACTGTCTGTTCACGTTGACTGAGAAAATACGGTTGTCCCGATTCTTTGTCTATTCCCACACGTGCGCCAAACGGATCTATCTGCGATGCAGTGAGCGTACCCGACTCGAATTTAACCTCGGTTAATCCAGCGTGTGCTTTTCCAGTCATGCGGAATCTGTATAGCGAATCGACTTCAAAGCCACTAGAGCCACATTGCTCTACCACTCGAAAATAGTGTGTGGCACGGAAACGCACGTTTTTATTCAAATACGCAGGCTCTGTCCCGGTGTCCACGCGCATGTGTGGCCGCATTGCACAGGCCATTGATGAACAAGCGAGGATAAAACAAAATCCGATATTCAAGACTGATCTGAACATAATTCACTCTAATTTGATTGCTTTGCCATCAAGTATTCGAGTAAACAAATTGGCACAAGCTGTTACTCTAGAGAAATATTGCTACCGAATCTAATGCATACGCATCACCCAATTGGACTATTCACACCAACATTCAACCGACAAATTCCTGCCCGATTAAGCGGTATCAGCTTTCCTATAGCGCCAGATCGCCATCAACCCAATGAACGACCCACACCAGGAGATTCACCGCATCTACTACACCCTGACAGGCAACACTCTCATTGGTGGCGGTTTTACAGCGGATAAACAACAAACCGCACCAAGGCATTCAGACGTCTATGGCCAGTCGACCCGGGTTCTTACCGGGTGAGTTCGGGTACTTGGAGACTGGAAATCAGTATGAATCTCGCAGAGAAACCTCCGACGCCGGACTTGATCGAGCAGTCAACCGAGATCGTACGAGCGAGCTCCAGAGTAGATTTGGATCACTAGGAACCAGCAGGGACACGTCGAGAATTGGGGACCGACAACAGCGCAACTTGAGTACTACGGCGGATACATTGGTGCTGGTGCTGATGGAGAAGTAGGCGCCCTACTGCGTACCAATGCACCAAGCGCAATAAAATCAGATGCAGAACGCCTGGCAGGTGTATAATCCAATCGGGTCATTTACTTGCACTTTGGTTCCCAGAATTATCTAATCAATCCTGGCGAATCCAACAAGGGAAGACGGATTGGAAGACCTGCAAGAGGAAATCCTTGGTATCTATGACACCGTGGCGGATAACTCACTCTGGACGCAGACTATGGATCGATTCGTCGATAGAGCTGGCGCCAGAGGTTCAATCATATTCGAATGGCAGGATATCAATGGCGAACGCAAGCTAACCGCGCCGTTGCACTCCGCCAGCTACAGTCGTGCAGTGCTCGACACCTATCTGGAGAAATGCGCCCACCTCGAGGCCCGCGATCAAACGGTAATTCGTAACCACACGGGACACACTGACTCAATTGAACTGCTGGATGAAACAGTGTTGGCAAGTTCCAGCGCCGATCTGTCGAAACAGGAGCATGTTCTAAAACTTCGCAAGCTGGGCATCCATCGCCGCGCCGCTGGTGTCTTAAACAAGGACAATCAGTGGATTTCCCTGTTTTCGATTCAATTCGGTGCCGATAACCCAAACCGCACAATAGAAGAAAAAGCCTATCTCGCCGCCTTGTTGCCACACATGGCGAAAGCACTCGATCTGGGCCTGCCGGCGCGCCGTTCGACAACCGACAGAACACTGCTCTCTGTCATGGACCAACTGGCTATCGGGGTTTGTGTACTCGATACCAACGGCCAACTGGTACATGCGAACGAGGAGTTTCGTCGACAAGAAAACGAATACAGTGCATTTATAGTATCGAAGCAGGGGGCACTGGAAATGAAATGCGACACAGCAAAAGCGACACTAACCGCATTGATGCGCGATGCGCAATGTCATGGCCGATATGGCGCCCGTCCACGTAAAGAAGCCATCGCCACCAGTGTCGGAAGCTTCCTTTGTATTGAAGTCAGCCCGCTGACCCGATCGCAGGATATCGGCACCAAACCACTGGACGGCTATGTTGTTTTCAGCACCGACACCAGCCGACCAGTCCACTGCAATGCCGAACCAATGAAAGAAGCTTTTGGATTGACAGACACTGAGTTAGCTGTAGTAGACAAAATTGGCGAGGGACTGACCAATCCAGAGATTGCCGAAAGGCGAGATCGATCCGTGGCAACCATCAACGCACAGGTCAAGTCCATACTGAGCAAATCGCAGTGTTCAACCCGCACACAGTTTGTACGTTTGATGATGCGGTTTGGTGGAAACTTTCTTCTGCATTAGGTACCAGTAGACCAAACGGGCGATGCAACAACAACGTATAAAAGGCAATCTGGCTACCCACAAGGAGAACGAAAGTGATTGAAAACAAATTCTATCTGATTTGCTTTGCTTTGGTTCTGCTAGGCCATATCGTTTTCGCGATAATGCAATGGAGCTTCTGGCCCCGGCTGTGTAAAAGGCTGACCGGGCTCGAAGGAACGGAAATCGATAAAACGAAATTTCTGGGGCGAAGTTTTGCATCATACAATGCCGCCATCGCTATTGGATTATTATTGTCGCTACGGCTTGATGTCGATGTACAAGCTAAAGTCCAACTGGTCACGCTGGGGCTAATTGCGATCACCGCATTGGTCGGCAACGCCGGCGCAAGAGGCAACACCATACTCTTTCTACGATTTCTACCTGCTGCAGCGGGATGCTTGATACTCGCTTACCACTTGTTTCTGAACTAAGTCGAAAGACCGTCCAGCGCTATACCACTCAACTACAAACTGGCTTCAATTAGAATCGCAAGAGATCTGCTGCCAGGTTCCTCGCCCCAGTCCATCAAAATTTGTGTAGCGATAGCATCCAAATGGGCTAGCAATTCGGGTTCGGTGACCACCTCCCCATTCACCTCAACCGACGCACCAAACCGTTTCGCAACCTGATTCACCAACGTACAGAAACTATTGATGTGCTCGGTGCCAATAGTAGCCATGGGATAGGCCAAATCTATCCTGTCGACAGCGCCCAGTGCATCGACAGATTTGCCATTCAGGTATAGATAGACATCAGCAAAACACTCGCTCTGCCATTCCGGCACAGTATCCGTACGTTGAAACCCGTAAACATCGTAGAAAAGAGTCGCACATGCTGACTTCATTTCTCGATTCAAC
>CAZNIS010000047.1:37253-51591 GCA_964573105.1 uncultured Granulosicoccaceae bacterium | reverse complement strand
GCGAGTCAAGTGTATCCGGTTTGCTCGCGACGCTTTATTATTGTTGTATCACAACGGTAGAACAGACATCCTGAGGCGGCGTCACGCACAAGCTGGCGCGACCCGCTTCAACTCGCCTGCGATAGTATCGAAGGCGGGTTGGCAACTACTGGGACGCGAGATAAATCTTGGCCTGATCGGAACGGGGAAACGTTGCCAGCAGCTGTTTACCGAATTCGTCAACAGCTGCCTGATCGCCAAGCTCACGCCTGATATCTATCCCGACAATCAAGCTTTGCGGCGTCTGCCGCGACAGCTTCAGGAAGCGCGCATGATAGGCATCGGCCAGCTTTACGTCACCTTTTTTTAGTGTCAATTCTGCCATGTGAAGAAGTGCCGGCGCGAACACGGGATTGCGCTTTAACGCCGCCCGCAAATGGGATTCGGCCTGCTCGAGCAGGCCCCCGTCCATCGCACAGACACCGGCGTTGTCGAGCGCGTATTCGGGTGTTTTGTAGAACTTGTTATCCGCGGCGCGCTGAAACAGGACCAGCGCTTCAGGAATTTGCTGGCGCTCGCAGAGGTAGATCGCGTAGTCGTTGACGTACTCTGCGCGATTCGCATCGTATTTGATGGCGCGCTGGAAATAGCGCTCTGCCTGCTCGTTTTTATCAAGCGCGGCGGAAAGCTTTGCGTAGGTGTTGTTGGCCAGTGCGTTGCGTGCATCCTGCTCCATCGCACGATCGAGTTTGATCTGCGCCTGTTCAAGATCACCCGTCACCAGATAATTGGCCGCGAGTTCGGCGTTGTAGCTCGCCGCCTTTTGCGAATCGGACAGGCGCCCGAACATCGGCGTCATGGCACAGCCGCTGGCAGTCAGACAAACCACAACCATCGCGCACAGCTTTTTCTTCACGTTCTCTCTCCGAAGCGCGGTTGCATGAACTTCAACACGCGTTTGCTTCTATCGTTAACCTGTCCGGCCAGTTGCCCGCAGGCGGCGTCGATGTCATCGCCGCGCGTCTGCCGGCAAGTCGCAATGATGTTCCGCTTTTGCAGGATCTGACTGAATCGATCGATCGCCGGTTGCGCCGATCGTCGATAGCCCGATCCGGGAAACGGATTGAACGGAATCAGATTGACCTTGCCTGGAAACCCGTTCAGCAGATCGGCCAGTTGTCGCGCGTGTTCGGGTTTGTCATTGACCCCATCCAGCATGACGTACTCGAACATCACATGCCGTTTACGATCACCGACACCAACCCAGCGTCGACAGGCGTCCATCAGTTCTGCTATCGGATATTTCTCGTTTAGCGGTACCAGTTCAGATCTTAGTTCATCATTCGGCGCATGCAATGACACGGCGAGCGCAACATCGACCAGGTCGCGAAGTCGATCCATTGCCGGCACCAGCCCACTGGTGCTGACCGTGACCCGCCGCTTGCTCAAACCGTAGCTGCGATCATCGAGCATCAGCTTCAGTGCGGGGACCAGTTCTTTCAGGTTCAACAAGGGTTCGCCCATGCCCATCATCACCACATTGGTAATGCGGTGGTGTTGCGTTGCGGGGTTTAGCGAAAGCAAATGTGTGGCCAACCAGACCTGACCGATGATCTCGCCCGTCGAGAGATTGCGATTGAAGCCTTGCCGCGCGGTGGAACAGAATGAGCAATCCAGCGCGCAGCCCACCTGCGACGATACACACAGGGTGCCGCGATTTTTTTCAGGGATGAATACCGCCTCGATGCTGTTGCCGCCGCGCAAGCCAAATATCCACTTGCTGGTGCCATCCGCGGAGAGATGCGAATGCTCAACTTCGGGCAGATAGACCTCGGCCTGTGATTCGAGTTTTCCGCGCAGACTTTTGGCCAGATTGCTCATCTGACCAAAGTCGTTGACGCCGTGATGATAGAGCCACTTCAACACCTGGTCCGCGCGAAACGGTTTTTCCTCAATCGACTCGAACCAGCCGCGCATCGCATCGCGGTCGAGATCGAGCAGATTGATTTTTTCAGCAGTGGCTGTCATCACGATTTACCGCAAGCCTATCGCGTGCGCGGGCAGACTCCGCCGTCGCCAAAGAAAAAGGCGATCTCGGTGGCTGCGGTATCCGGACCGTCGGAACCGTGGACGGCGTTCTCTTCGATCGAGCTTGCGAAGTCGGCGCGAATGGTGCCGGCATCGGCGTCGGCCGGGTTGGTCGCACCCATCACTTCACGATTTTTCGCAATCGCGTTCTCGCCCTCAAGCACCTGCACCATCACCGGGCCGGATGTCATGAAAGACACCAGATCGTTAAAGAAGGGGCGCTCCTTGTGGACGGCGTAAAAGCCTTCAGCCTGGTCTTTGCTCAGGTGCATCATTTTCGACGCGACGATGGTCAGCCCGGCGGTCTCGAAACGATCGTAAATCTTGCCGATAACATTCTTCGCCACAGCGTCGGGCTTGATGATGGAAATGGTCTGTTCTACCGCCACGGGTAATCTCCGAAGTTGTTCGTTGAAGGGTGAAAAGTGAAAAACGCGCGATTGTACCGCACAACGCGCGCTGCGTTCGATTGCTTTGCCTGATCAACGCTGTGCTGCCTCACAGAGTTGAACGTCGTCACCGCAAATACGGATTGCTAGCCGGTCTGCGTCGAGTTATCCAGAAGTGATGAGGCATGGGCGAGAATAATCTCACTGACGTTGCGCTCGCCGTCGGCGAACCCTGCGGTCAGCAACCTCTCCAGATAGCGCGCGATGACATCGATTTCAAGGTTGACGCGCACGCCGGGCTGACACCGGCCCAGATTGGTGTGCTCAATTGTATGCGGCACAATGTTCACACCGAATGTATCGTCGGCGACGGTATTGACTGTCAGGCTGACGCCGTCGATACACACTGAGCCCTTGGCTGCGATATATCGGGCCAGTGCCTTGGGTGCGCGAAACTCGATGCGCTCGGATCGCGCGTCCGCGTGGCGACTGACGACCTCGGCGATTCCGTCAACGTGTCCACTAACCAGATGACCGCCTAGGCGGGTGGTCGGCGTCAGCGCCATCTCAAGGTTGACATCATCCCCGGCGGCAAGCTCGGCCAGTGTCGTACAGGCCAGCGTCTCGGATGAGACATCGGCGAACATCGACAAGCCCGAATCCGCACCGCTGTCTGTAAATTCCACAGCAGTCAGGCAGACGCCATTGACAGCAATGCTGTCGCCGATCTGACGCGGCTGATCGGCGAGTGCGCCGAGATGGATCTGAAAGCGGCAATCGCCGCCGCGCTTTTCCACAGCACCAACCTGACCTACCGCTTGAATGATTCCGGTAAACACCTAGCTTTGCTCCATCTCGACGGTGCGGATCGACATCGGCAGCGCCGATGCGTTATCGAATGCGGCACCGGCCGCGACACCGGCGCGTGCAATTGATTCGGCAGAATCATAGCGATCGTATACCGCGTGCATCGCACCCAGTGCGTAGTAGCCACCGGATCCGGTGGCCCAGAACTGCGCGTATTCATAGACCTCACGCATGGCGTACACGCCAAAGACCCCATGCTTGTTGACCGCCAGCGCATCGATATGGCTGGACTCGTAGGCGTCGGCGTCTTCTTCCTTGGTGTTCAGGTAGAAGTCTTCCTTGAGAATGCGGTGCACCTCGGAAAAGGTGGCAAAGATCGCCGGGCGCGAACTGAAATCGGGAAAGAAATCCTCACGTGCCATGATGCTCTCGATTACCAGCGCATGGGCCGCACTGCCAACGATGGCCAGGTGGGTGTCGGCGAACGTTTGAATCTTCTCGTTATGCAGATCGTATTCGGCGGTCAACTTCATATCGCCATAGCTGGTCATACTTTCAGCGGCGATACAGGCGACGCCATTCTTGCGCACCACTACAACTGTGGACATGTAAGCTACCGGGCGGACGAATGAGGAGTGAGCGTCAATCGCAGATCGCGACCAACCGAAGTGATATCTGTATAGTCAAATTCGGGGCGATCGGCCATATTATCAATCCCACCCAGCGACACCAGCTCAAGCGCGTCGCGCCCGAGCAACAGCGGCGCGATGTACACCACCAGTTCATCGACCAGCTGCTCTGAAATCAGTGCGGCGGCCAGCCCGGCACCGGCCTCAACATGGCACTCGTTGCAGCCGCGAGCAGCCAGATCGCCCAGCAATGCGGGCAAATCCACCCGTCCCCCCGGCGTTTGCGCCAGGTTATCCACCACCTCGCAGCGCGTGCCCCAGTCGTTTTTAACATTGCCAGTGTAGATCAAAACCCCACCCTGCCGATCGAACAAGACCGCATCGCGCGGGGTGCGGGCCTGGCTGTCCACAATCGCGAGCAGCGGCTGTCGCTGCGGCAGCTCATCGCCGTATTGCGCATCGCTCAGGCGCAGCGTCATGCGCGGGTTATCAGCCAGCACAGTACCGGAACCGGTGAGAATGACGGACGCCCGGGCGCGCAGACGCTGAACATCGAGTCGCGCCTCGGCCGATGTAATCCATTTGCTCTCGCCATTGGCCAGTGCCGTGCGCCCATCCAGACTCGCGGCAAGCTTCAGCCGCACCCAGGGTCGGCGGCGGCGCATACGACTTAGGAAGCCCGGATTCAACGCTTCGCACTCGGCCTGCATCAGGCCACTGTCAACGCGAATGCCAGCCGCTTGCATGCGCGCAATACCGGCGCCGGCCACCTGTGCATTCGGATCACTGCCGCCAATCACCGCGCGTGCGATACCCGCATCTATCAGTGCATCACAACAGGGCGGCGTGCGACCGTGGTGAGCGCAGGGTTCCAAGGTGACATAGGCGGTCGCACCACGCGGGTCTTCAGAGCAGGCATGCAGTGCCTCAATCTCGGCATGTGGCAGACCTGCGCGGCGATGATAGCCGCGACCGATTACCCGCTCGCCCGCCACCAGCACGCAGCCGACGCGCGGGTTGGGATCGGTGGTGTACAGGCCGCGGGCGGCGAGCGCCAGCGCGTCGGCCATGTGCTCGCGATCGCGCGCAGAGAACGACGCACTCATTTGCGGCGACGTTTAACCGTCGGCGGGTCCTCGTCTTTCAGGAAGGTCAGCTGACTGCGCGCCTCTTCCGGCGATAGCTCGTGCTCAAGGCGCTCGATAACATCGCGGAATGATGCGATATCCTCGAAGCTCAGGTAGACCGATGCAAAGCGAATGTAGGCGACATGATCGAGCTTGAGCAATTCTTCCATCACCCACTCGCCAATCTTGCCAGCCGATATTTCACGCTCACCGGCGACCAGCGCGCGATGTTTCAGACGACTCATCGACAGATGCACATCGTCCATCGAGACCGGCCGCTTCTCCAGCGACTTCTGAAAACCGAGCAACAGTTTCTTTTCAGAAAATGGCTCGCGACTGCCGTCGGATTTAACCACGCGCGGCAAATTCAGCTCGGCTGACTCGTAGGTGGTGAAGCGCTCCTCGCACTCGAGGCACTCGCGTCGACGGCGGATCTGGTCGTTGTCACCGCTAAGACGCGAATCAATGACTTTTGTATCCATCGCCCCGCAAAAAGGACACCTCATTTGTACGCAATCCCGATAGTCTGACAGTCGCCCAGTGTAACAAACCTGCCGCCGTACCAACGCCGCAATACAGATTGGAGTGTATTTTGGACTATAATTGCCGATTGTTTCGGTAGACAGGCACAGACTCAGTTCAGCCCGGTATCGGGGCCACACCGCAGCTGACCATTGGCCGCATCAGGGCCACGCGGCAATTCACCGCAGACGTACAGCCGTATTCGCCTCACCAGAATCACCCATCCTTATCTACTACAGGAAACTCGTTAGATGACTGCACCCGTCCGCATTGCCGTTACCGGCGCCGCCGGCCAGATCTGCTACTCCATGCTGTTTCGCATCGCCTCGGGCGGTATGTTTGGCCCGAACCAGCCCGTCGCCCTGCAGCTGCTGGAAATCACCCCGGCCATGGGCGTGCTCAACGCAGTGAAGATGGAACTGGACGACTGTGCATTTCCGCTGCTGGCCGAGACCATTTGCACCGATGACCCGAAAGTTGCCTTCAGCAACATCGACGTCGCTCTGTTCGTCGGTGCCAAGCCACGCGGACCAGGCATGGAGCGCAGCGACCTGCTGGTCGACAACGGCAAGATCTTCAGCTCGCTGGGCAAGGTCATGAACGAAGTTGCCAACCCGGACGTGAAAGTTTGCGTGGTAGGCAACCCGGCCAACACCAACGCCTATATCCTCAAGGCCAACGCGCCGAACCTGAACCCGCGCAACATCACCGCACTGACTCGCCTCGATCACAATCGCGCGATCAGCCAGCTGGCGGAAAAAGTTGGCGCAAGCGTGCCGGACATCCAAAAGATGGTGATCTGGGGCAACCACTCAACCACACAGGTGCCGGATATTACCCACTGCACGGTTGGCGGCAAAAGTGCGCCTGGCATGGTCGATCAAGCCTGGGCGCGCAACGATTTCATCCCCACCGTTGCCAAGCGCGGCGCTGCCGTCATCGACGCACGCGGCTCCTCAAGTGCAGCGTCTGCCGGTAACGCGGTAGTCGATCACATGGCGAGCTGGATCAACGGCACCCCGGAAGGCGACTGGGTCAGCATGTCGGTGCCGTCTGATGGCAGCTATGGCATTCAGGAAGGACTGATCTACAGCTACCCGGTCGTATGTAAAAACGGCGACTACGAAATTGTGCAAGGGCTTGAAGTCGACGACTTCATACAGGGCAAGATGAAGGAAAGTGAAGCCGAATTGCGCGAAGAGGCCGATGCGGTCTCTGCTATGACCTAAAACCTGCCGTACCAAATGTTGCACCGGCGCACTGCCGGTGCAACGTCTATCTGATCAGTCGGGCAAAGCGCCACAAATACAGCGCGATCAACACCAGCAGATAGATCGCAGGCTCCAGCAGATCACTGCCCTTGACCTGCCAGACCAGATGCACAATCGCAAGCACGGTCAATAGGTACACCGCCGAGTGCCACACCTTCCAGCGCGTGCCAAGCCTGCGCACTGAAAATCGATTTGACGTCAGCGCCAGTGGCACCAGGCCGGCAAAAGCCACCATGCCCATCGTGATAAAAGGCTTTTCAACCAGTGCCGCAATCGCTGCGGACAGGCTGAATTCAAGATCGAGACCCAGCCAAATAAGCAGATGCAGCGACACATAAAAGAACGCGAAAAGCCCCAACATACGCCGCAGCCTGGCCACCCATAGCCACTTGAAGAGGAACTGAAGCGGGGTGACAAAAAGCGTGAGCAGGAGAAATCTCAGTGCCCATTCACCACTGCCCTGCAATATCGCCTCGACCGGATTGGCGTAGCGGTTTTGCGCGACCGCCAGCACCAGCAGCGCGAGTGGCACCAGGCTAAGAGTAAAAACAGACGGTTTTAACAGCCATTTGGCAAATACGTTTTGACCGGACACCTGGCAGTGAAGCCCTCAGTGGATTGGCGGTTGGGTATCATTCAGGCGGCCTGCGCGCACGCCAAAGCAGCATCAGCAGGCAAGGCAGGATCACGGATACCAGCATGGCAGGCAAGAACCATCCCCCGTCTGCCGCGTACAAGCCGAGCACGCAAAAGCTGAGCGCCAGGACAAAATTGGCGATCAGCACCGCGGTAAAAAATACGCGGCGTGGCATGCGATAAACACCCGCGACCAGCACGCAGGCTTCGGCAACCACCGGCAGTGCTCGACTGACGAGCAGCATCCACGGGCCACGCCGATCAATCTGTCTGCGCGCAGCGTTGAACTGTTGTGTAGACGTCAGGCGCTTCACCAGCGGCATGCCAAAGCGGCTGCCCAGCCAGTAACCCAGCAGGCACGAAGCGGTTAGGCCGAGTGCGCCTGCCAAAGTTCCAGTGATCAATCCCAGCTTCGCGCCGGCGAAGGTCAACACGGCACTGGATGGCACCGGCAGCAGGATATCTGAGGCCAGCACCAGAATGACGATCGCCACCTGCTGCAAACCACCAGCTGATATGTCATCAGCCAGCAGATGCTGTTGTATCCACGCCTCGCTCTGCTCACCAAACAGAGCAAACGGTATCACCGGCACCAACATCGCCGCGACCACCACCAGCACCACGCGCCAAATTCCGTCCATGATGCTCGGCGCTCTTGCCGTCAGCTCTTGTCGTCAACTTTGGCCCGGCACCCAACTGGTACCGGCCAGCGGTACGCCGGCCATGGCCGCCGCCTCAACCGTCAACGCTACCAGATCATCCGGCTCCAGGTTGTGGACGTGACTCTTGCCGCAGGCCCGGGCGATGGTCTGCGCCTCGAGCGTCATTACCTTGAGATAGTTTGACAATCGCCTGCCGGCGACTTCAGGATCAAGGCGACTGGCAAGCTCCGGAATTTGCGTGGTAATGCCAGCCGGGTCCTGGCCCTCGTGCCAGTCGTCGTAGCAGCCGGCAGTCGAGCCGAGCTTTTGGTAGTCGGCCTCCCAGTGCGGATCGTTGTCGCCCAGCGCAACGAGCGCGGCACTGCCGATCGACACTGCATCTGCGCCCAGCGCCAGCGCCTTGGCCACATCAGCGCCATTGCGAATACCACCGGATACCACCAGTTGCACCTTGCGATGCATGCCCAGTTCCTGCAACGCAGCCACCGCCGGTCGAATGCAGGCAAGGGTTGGCTGGCCGACGTTTTCGATGAACACTTCCTGGGTTGCCGCAGTGCCACCCTGCATGCCGTCGAGCACGATCACATCGGCACCCGCCTTGACCGACAACGCAGTGTCGTAATAGGGCCGCGCGCCGCCCACCTTGATAAAGACCGGCTTCTCCCAGTTGGTGATCTCGCGCAGCTCGAGGATCTTGATCTCAAGGTCGTCCGGACCGGTCCAGTCGGGATGGCGACAGGCCGATCGCTGATCGATACCCTGCGGCAGTGAGCGCATCTGCGCCACTCGATCCGAAATCTTCTGCCCCAGCAACATGCCGCCACCGCCCGGTTTAGCCCCCTGCCCGACCACCACTTCAATCGCATCGGCCTTGCGCAGATCGTCCGGGTTCATGCCGTAGCGCGACGGCAGATACTGATAGACCAGCAGCTCTGAGTGACCGCGCTCCTCCGGTGTCATGCCGCCGTCGCCGGTCGTGGTTGAGGTACCGGCGGTATTCGCGCCGCGACCCAGCGCCTCCTTGGCCTGCGCTGACAGCGAGCCAAAGCTCATGCCGGCGATGGTGATCGGAATTTTCAGCCGCAAGGGCTTTTTCGCAAAGCGGGTGCCGAGCACCACATCGGTGCCGCAGGTCTCGCGATAGCCCTCCAGCGGATAGCGCGACATCGACGCGCCGAGAAACAGCAGGTCGTCAAAGTGCGGCACCTTGCGTTTCGCACCACCGCCGCGAATGTCATAGATGCCGGTGCTGGCCGCACGGCGAATCTCGCTTAAGGTGTATTCGTCAAAGGTGGCCGATGGCCGCGGCGTGGTGCGTGGGGTATCTGTGCTCATGATTTGCCTCAGTACGCGTCTGCGCGGTCGATGTCGAAGTTGTACAGCGTGCGCGCCGAGCCGTAGCGTCGAAAGCTGGCGGTATCGTGGTCGAGCCCCGCACGTTCGAGCAGTGCGGCAAGGGCGCTGACATGTTCGGCCGTCATGTCTTTTTCGATGCAATCGGCGCCGAGGCTCTCCACCGAGCCGCGCACGTACAGGCGCGCCTCGTAAATTGAATCGCCCAGTGCCTCGCCGGCATCGCCGCAGACCACCAGATTGCCGCGTTGCGCCATGAAGGCCGACATGTGCCCGACCGAGCCGCCGACGACGATATCGATGCCTTTCATCGAGATACCGCAGCGCGACGACGCATCGCCCTCGATCACCAGCAATCCGCCGTGCGCAGTGGCACCGGCGGCCTGGCTCGCGTTGCCGCGCACCCGCACTTCGCCCGACATCATGTTCTCGGCCACGCCAACACCGGCATGGCCATGGACGGTAATTGACGCATGCTGATTCATGCCGCCGCAATAGAAACCGACGTGCCCGTTGATCTGCACGTCGATCGCCGATTGCAATCCGCAGGCAATCGCGTGCTGCCCCATCGGTTGATTGATGGTCCAGTGTTTCTCGGTGGCCGCGACATCCGGGCCATTCAACTGGCTGTTGATCTCGCGCAGGCCGAGCGCTGCAAAGTCCAGTTCACGCATCAGTGGATCGCTCCATCGCCGCCGCCCCAGGAATAGACAGTTTGCGGTTTGGGCTCCCAGATCGTCGCTTGATCGGCACCCTGCAATTGTGCGATCGCGCGATATTCAGTCGCCATCGCCACCCAGTCATCAGTTTCAGCCAGTACCGCATGCTTGCAGGCGATCGGATCGCGCAGCACCGCAAAGCCGTCGCTGGTGCCGACGCAAAAGGTATAGAAACCATCCAGATCGTCGATGCTGTCGGTCAGCGCATCGTGGAGACTCACCCCCTGGCGCAGCTTCCAGGTCATGTACGCGGCGGCCACCTCGGTGTCGTTTTCGGTCTGAAATTCAAGCCCTTCGCGAATCAATTCTTCGCGCAGCCGATTGTGATTGGACAAGGATCCGTTGTGCACCAGGCACAGATCGGCACCGGTCGCGAACGGATGCGATCCGGCCGTTGTCACCGCGCTTTCGGTCGCCATGCGGGTGTGGCCGATCATGTGGCTGCCGGCGGCCTTGCCAAGATCGAAGCGGCGATAGACATCATCTGGCGCGCCGACCTCTTTGAATATCTCAAGCGAAGCACCGGAGCCGACCAGCCGCACGCCGGCCTGTTCGCGCGCCAACCAGGCGATCACATCGGCCTCGTCGGCATCGCAGACCAGAATACAGTGGGTGTCGATCGCACGGGTGGTGGCATCGCAGTTGAGCGCTTGCTCGAGCCCTGCGTCCAGCGATTTCCAGTCAAATTGCGGATCGTCGTGCGCGAGCGAATATTTGGTCTGGCCGGAGCCCACTGGATCGCGGTAGATGGCAACACCTGCCGAATCCGGACCGCGACTGGACATCTCGGACAGCATCGGCTGAAACATCCCGCCAAGCTCAGGGCGCAACGCCGGGTTTTTCAGATACAACCCTACAATTCCACACATACACGTGCTCCAACAGGCCGATTCAAGGGCAATTCACCAAGTTACCATCGCTGCTTGCGCTTAACAAGACAGGAAACAATGTTTCCCCTCAGGAAACTACAACCAACACGGCTATCCACTGCGGCTGTAGCTGATCACCGACAAAAAACGGATCGGTAACACCCGCAGCTCTTCCGGCCCGTGGGCCGCTTCAGAGTCAAAAAAGAGCGTATCGCCGGGTGTGAGCTCGTAGGTTCGATTGCCGTGGCGGTAGACCAGCTCACCTTCGAGCATGTACAAAAACTCCAGTCCCGGGTGCTGAAAAATCGGAAACACGTCGGCCGCTTCAGTCAGTGTGATGAGATAGGGTTCGACCACCACCGGGCCGTGCGGCGTGTGACCCAGGAGCTCGTACTGATGCCCGGCGCGGGTGCCGCGCCGCTCGATCGTCAGCCCCTTGCCAGCTTTAACGAAGGTCGCATCGCGGGTCTCTTCAAAGCCGCGAAAGAGCGCTGTGACGGGCACGTTAAGCGCGGTCGACAAAGCCTGCAAGGTCGTCAGCGACGGCGAGGTAGAGCCGTTTTCCACCTTCGACAACATGCCAGTCGAAATACCTGATGCGGCTGCCAGCTCCTGAATCGTCAGGCCAATCTTTTCCCGAAAGTGTCGCGCGGCGCGACCGATTGACTCCTCCAGCAGGCGTCGCTCAGCCACTGGCACATCGTGTGGTTCCTGATCAAGCCCTGCCCCCTTTTTAGCCATGATTCAGCACACCTTGCTCGCGGCGGACAGACTATCGACCGGCATCGTAATCGACCGGCAATACGAATCCGGTTCTCGCGATCCGGCTTTGGTGATCGACAACCTTTCGGCCAGAGTTTCTGCACGGCGATGAGTAGACATGACCCCATGATAACCGAGCAAGCCTGGCCAGGCTGTCTCGCCAGATCTGTCCTCGTTATACTGCCGGTCTGCACACCGAGGAATAAATCCATGTCCGATTTGCCAGCGCGCCTGCACATTTCCGAAGAGGGGCCTCGCGAGGGCTTTCAGATTGAAACAGGGCCGATCAGCACCAGCGACAAGATCGAGCTGATCGATGCGCTGTCGGCAACCGGCGTCGAGCACATTCAGGCCTGTTCGTTTGTATCGCCGCGGCTGGTGCCCGGCTGGGCCGATGCGGCCGAGGTGGTCGAAGGTTTTACCGCGCGCGACGGCGTCAGTTACACCGCACTGTGGTTCAACCAGCGCGGCCTGCAACGCGCCTGCGAACATCGCGACAAGCTGACAGTCAACGGATCCATTCACCTTGCCGTCTCTGAACCGTTTTCGATCAGCAATCTGAACCGCGATCGAGAAGGCAATCTGAATGCCGTGCGGCAGTATCTGATCGAACATCGAGAGGCCGATGTAAGTGTGGAGCAGATCGTCCTGATGGCCGCGTTTGGCTGCAATTTCGCGGGCGACATTTCGTCGGATCAGGTGGTCGCATCGATACAGGACGGGCTGGATCTGGCCGCCGAGACCGACACGCAAATCAGCGGCGTCACGCTCTGCGACACCATGGGCTGGGCCAACCCGGTGCTGATCGAGCGCACCATCGGCGCGGTGCGAGAGCGCTACCCGGCGCTGTCTGTCTCGCTGCATCTGCACGACACGCGGGGCCTTGGTATCGCCAATGCCTACGCCGGCATGCGAATGGGTGTAAGCGGATTCGACACCACTGTCGGTGGGCTCGGCGGTTGTCCATTTGCCAAACAGCCGGGCGCACCGGGCAACATCGCCACCGAGGAGCTGGTGCTGCTGGCCGGCGAGCTGGGTGTCGAGACCGGCATCGACCTCGATGCGCTGATCGAAGCCGGCCACCTGGCCGAGCGAATTGTCGGTCGCCAGCTACCCAGCGCCCCACTGCGCGGCGGCAGTCTGGGCAGCTATCGATCGCGCGCTGCCACACAGGCATGAGCCAACCGCTCGCGGGCCTGCGTGTACTGGAGTTCAGCCACACCATCATGGGCCCGTGCGCCGGCTTGCTGATGGCGGATCTCGGTGCCGAGGTGATCAAGATCGAACCGCCAGGTGGCGACAGAACGCGCAGGCTCGCAGGCTTTGCGGCTGGATTCTTCGCCGCCTTCAATCGCAACAAGCAAAGTGTCGTCATCGACCTCAAATCCGAGGCCGGACAGGCCGTGTTGCACCGCATGGTCGGCAGCGCAGATATCGTGATCGAGAACTATGGCCCCGGCACGATGGAGAAGCTCGGTTGCGGTTACGACACCCTGGCCGAGTTGAACCCGCGATTGGTTTACCTGGCACTTAAAGGCTACCTCGCGGGCCCCTGGCAAAATCGACCGGCGCTGGATGAAGTGGTGCAGTTTCAAAGTGGCCTTGCCTACATGACCGGCCCGCCCGGTCGGCCGATTCGCGCCGGTGCATCGGTAGTCGATATTCTGGGTGCAGTTTTCGGCATCACCGGCATACTCGCCGCGCTGCGCGAGCGCGACACCACGGGACAAGGTCAGCGCGTCGGCAGTGCGCTGTTCGAGTCGGCGGTTTTTCTGATGGGCTCGCACATGGCAGGCTCAGCCACCAGCGGCGAAATCGTCCCGCCAATGACAGCCCGCCGAGGCGCCTGGGGCATCTACGACGTCTTCGCAACCCGCGACGATCAGCTGTTTATCGGCATCACCAGCGATCGCCAGTGGCGCCGATTCTGCGCGGTGTTTGGCTACGATGATTACGACTCCAATAAAGGGCTCGAGAACAACAATGACCGTGTCGCCGCACGACAATGGCTGATCCCCGATCTGCAGCAAAAAATCGCTGAACTGACCCTGGCCAACGCGTGCCGGCTCGCCGAAGAGGCCGATATCTCCTGGTCTCCGGTCGGTCAACCCGAAGACCTCTTCACCAACGAACATCTGCTGGCCGGCGCCGGATTGATACAAACAGCGCTGGACACGGCAGGTCTTAGCGTCAGCGCCAACACACTGCTGCCGGCACTGCCACTGGAATTCGGCGATGCCAAAGCGCGCCCGGCATTAAACACTCAACCACCCATGGCCGGAGCCAACAGCTCTGCAGTACTCGCCGGTTGCGGGTTCACCAAACACGAAATTGAGCAGTTGCAGCACCAGGGAACTGTCAGTTGCGCCCCGTAATCAGCGGCTGGATAGGTGGCCCACTAATCTGCAATCGGCGCCGTGCAAGGAGTTGCCGCTGCGTGGGGAATATGTGCTTTACATGCCTCGCTCACGCGTCGGGCTACCCGGAGTTGCAAGGAAACCCGCAGCGTGAGCAAGGCAACACCA
>CAZNIS010000047.1:27523-37153 GCA_964573105.1 uncultured Granulosicoccaceae bacterium | reverse complement strand
TGGGGCTGGGAAAACGGACAATCCTGCCGAATTAACGAAAGCGATATCCCGCCCATTGGTGCGGCGACCGGCCCTGACACCGATACACCCACCTGCAGCAGCGGCGTATCCGATCTGGACGGCGACGGCTGGGGCTGGGAAAACGGGCAATCCTGCCGCGTGAGTGACACCCATGCCAGTGGTGAGTCAGGTGGCGACAACGGCGGCGACGCTGACAACGGCAACGGCACCGATAGCAGCAGTGGTCTGCCGGTTTGTCTGTCGACCGCCTCAGATCCGCTAGGCTCGGGCTATGGCTACGAGTTCGGTCAAAGCTGCAAGGTGGTGGCAGGTGTCAGCAACACTGCTGACGACCCCCTTTACAACACCGAGTTCTGCTCAAGCTGGGCCGAACTCGCCTACGGGAATTATCGTCTGCAGAACAACACCTGGAACGCACGTGAGGTGTACAGCGACAACTGGAGTCAGTGCATCGAGCTCGAGCAGAACAGTCAGGGCGATACCGTTGCAGTCTGGCGTTTCGACTGGCTGGGAAAGTACGAGGGCGATCAGGCTGAGGTGAAGTCTTATCCGCAGGTCTACTACGGGCGCAAGAATCAGTGGAATTTCTCAGGCACTCCTGAAGAGATCGGCCTGCCCCGCCCGCTCGACTCACTGGACAGGTTTACCGTCGACTACGCCTTTACTACCCGCGGAAACGCCGAGTACAACGTGGCGCTGGAGTCGTTTTTCCACACCAATTGCAATGCCAGCGAACGCAACAAACAGTTCGAATTGATGGTCTGGGTCGGCATCCCCGGCGAAAAGACGCCAGGCACGCAGGTCACCACCGCAACCATCGACGGTGTCGAGTGGAAGGTCTACGCCAATCCAGCCCTGTCGTGGGGTTACGTTGCCTTCGTCGCGCCGGAAACTACCCCGAGCGGCCGGCTCGACTGGAACGCGTTCATCGACTGGAGTCGCGCCAATGCACCCGGCCTTGGGCTGGGCACACTGGAAAACACCTGTATGGGTGCGATCGAGATTGGCACCGAAACATTCTGGGGCGAACTCGAATTCAGACTCGATCGCTTCGACGTGACAAGGCGCTAGTACACCACACCTGGCGCGCGGCATTGGCCGCGCGCCAGCCTTTCGGCCCCGGCTGTCCTGGCCCTCTTCGCGGCCACCTTTCCCCTGCATCCAGCCAACGCCTGCGACTTGTCAATCGACAGCTGATCGGCAATCATTGACGGCTCTCCGACCCGCCTTCGGCGAATCGCTCGCCCCTCAGGAACGCCTGTCTTCATGCCTGTCACTGCTGCCGATGTCCACGCCGCCAACAAGCGACTTGCCGGTCACGCGATCGTCACCCCGTTGCTGGAGAGTCCGTTCATCAACGAACTCGCCGGGCGTCGGGTGCTGGTTAAGGCAGAGTGCCTGCAGCGTACCGGCGCCTTTAAATTTCGCGGCGCCTGGTCGGCGCTGACCGCCCTTAACGATGCCGAGCGCAAACAGGGTGTCATCGCCTTTTCCTCTGGCAACCACGCGCAGGCGGTGGCACACGCTGCAGCCATACTGGACTGCCCGGCCACCATTGTGATGCCGGCTGACGCGCCGGCATTGAAAGTACAGAACACGCGCGACTATGGCGCCGAGGTCATTCTCTATGACCGCGCCGGTGGTGAAAGCCGTGAGGCAATCGGCGAGCAGCTATCTCGCGAGCGCGGTCTGTCGCTGATCAAACCTTACGATCATCCGCAAGTCATCGCCGGTCAGGGTACCTGTGGTCTGGAGATCGCCGAGCAGGCACTGGCGCTCGGTGTCAGTCGGGCCGAGGTACTGGTGTGTTGCGGAGGTGGCGGGCTGACGTCGGGTATCGCGCTGGCGCTTGCAGACTCTGACGGCGAATTCACTGCACGCCCGGTGGAGCCTGTAACCGGCGATGATGTATGCCGCTCGCTGGTATCTGGCGTGCGAGAGGAAAATGCCACGGCACCGCAGACGATCTGCGATGCGATCGTCACGCCATCGCCCGGGGAACTGACATTCCCGATCATGAAACAACTGTGCGGCCCCGGCCTGACGGTCAGCGACGAACAGGTGCTATCGACGATGAAGACGGCCATCCAGCGCTTAAAAATTGTGCCAGAGCCAGGTGGTACAGTGGCACTGGCAGCCGCGCTGCACTGTCAGGAACAGATCAACGGCGATGTCATTGTGGTGGTGGTATCCGGCGGCAACGCCGATCCGGATACCATCGCAACCGCACTGGCCAGCTGATTACTTCGCCGCAGCGGCGGCGGCAAAATTGCCGAGCGCACCACTGACTTTGCCCAGCACCTTGTCGCAGCCTTCCACAGCGTGGCGAGACTTAAGATAAGCCGGATCGTTGTAGCCCAGATAAACCTTGCCATCTTCTGCTTCCCAGACCAGCATCTTCTGCGGCAGATCGATTGCCACACTTTGGGCGCAGATCATCAGCGGCGTGCCGACTTTGGGATTGCCGAATAACAAGACCTCAGTGGGTCGAATTTCCATGTCCACGGACGCCGCTCCTGCGGTGTGATCAATCCGTGCAAACACCTTCATTCCCTTGCTCTTGAGTACCGACTCAAGCTTGTCTACCGTGGCCTTGACGCTGTGCGCACTCTCGACGGTGACCAGGCCATCAGCAGCGCTGGCGGCACCATTGAGCAGCAGGGCAAAACCGGTGATCGCACCGACACAGATGGACTTAAACGTATTCATATTCACTCACCCAGGGTTGAAAACGGTTGGCGCAACCCATGTGCACCAAGCGCTACCGGTTGCTGTGACAAGCGACAGCCGGATAGGTTCCGCAGCAAATCGATCAGGCGGCGAGCAGCCGTTCCATCGATACCAGAAAACGCTTCACTTCGGCACTGGAGTTGTAGTGGCACATGGATACCCGCACACAGGTATCCAGACCGAGGGGCTCCAGAATATTGCCGGAGAAATAATCGGCCTTCCTCACGTGTGTGCGCACACCATCGGCATTCAGGTGACTGACGACATCGGCTGAGGCGATCTGATCGACTACCAGTGCCACCAGGCCCTCGCGCGCCGGATTGTCCAGACCACCAATGACCGATACCTGCGGCATATCGCGCAGGCCCTTCTGGCCATCCACGCCATTGATCATCGCGTCGACCAGATGCGCTTCGTGCTGGTGCATTGCCTGCCCTGCCGCCTCCAGCCGCTCGCGTCGATCGGTAGAGTTGGTGAAGTTCGAGCCCAGCCAATCGAGGTAATTCACCACTTCGCTAAAGGTGGCGTAGGCTGAGGTGTCGCGCGTGCCGAGCTCCCATTGCTCTGCCGGTGTGCCATCGAGTTGATCGTGCGGCAGTGTCGCCAGTCGCGGCGAGGCCCAGGCCACCCCGTAGTTGTGCTTCGAAAACACCTTGTAGGCGGAGACGGCAAATCCGTCGATCTGATACTGATCGACATCGACCGCACCGTGCGCCGCGTGTTGAATGCCATCAACAATAATCAGGCAATCGGGTGATGTAGCCCGAATGGTGGCGACCACGGCCGGCACGTCGACCCCCATGCCGGTGACCGGGCTGGTCTGCACGATCGTTGCGACCCGGGTGTCAGCTGTCACCAGCGGCGCGTAGTCATCGGCAGTCACGGTAGCGGTGTCATTGTTATGGGCAACCTGGACATACTCCTTTCCCGCCACTTCCGACCATCGCTTGCAGGCGCTACGCGTGGCCGGGTGTTCCAGTGTGGTGCCAATAACACGACCGCCCGCGTCACTGCCGAGGATGGCGGCGCGCACCAGTCTAAACAGCAGTTCGGTGCCACTTTCGCCGACGAACACCACCCCGCTGCTGGCGCCGAGAAAAGTCATCATGTCGCGCTTGGCTGCATCGATGATTCGCACCAGTTCGTGCGAGGCCGGATTGTCGCGGCCCTGGTTGTCGGGAATCGCGGCGAGTTCTGAATTTACAGAGACGACAGACTTCAGCGTCAGCGAGCCACCGGCATTTTCAAAAAAGGCGCGCGAGCCCTGATAGGGGCAGCTATCGACATGATGAAAGCGGTCGCGGATTTCGCGCAGCAGGTTATCGTCAAACATGAATCACGGGTTCGGCAGCAGTTGGGCGGTGCATGGTAATCCAGTCCACAGCGATTGCCCAACAGGAAATTCAATCCATCGATAGACGCCGACGACGCCATCGGCCCAGCAGCGCAATCGGGATGAGCCAGCACACGAAGGCACCGCCACCGCCGGCACTGTCATCAGCGCTCAATAGCGGCTGCGCATCCGCAGCCAACCAGACAAGCATGTCGCTGATAGAGTCGGCTGCTGCCTGCGCCCCCGCCGGATCACCGCTGGCACATATGCCCTGTGCAATGCAAATATCCATCGCGTGCTCACCCTGCGCGTGCAAATGCAGCGTGCTGCCACTGGCGTCGCAGGCGATGACACGTCGCTGACTAATCAGGTTAGCTGAAAATGGCGCCGGCCCGGCTACAGCATCACCGCTCAGCGCATTACAAAGACGAACCGACTGACTGAACGGCACAATGTCATCCATTTCACCGTGCAGCAGGAACAGTGGCGCGGACACCTGCCCGGCGGCGACCATCTGTGGCAGGCTGTTGGCCGCCACCACCGGCGTATCGCGACTCAATGCTGCCAGGGGTGCGTTGGCGACTGTCTCGATGATGCCAAGCGCCTCGTCAGACTCGACCTGCCCGCTCTGCAGATTGTCGATAAAGTCAGCAAAATCCACAGGGCCGTACAACAGGGCTGCGCGTGCAATGTCACTGGCTCGAGACACGGCAAGCCGCGCCGCCAGGTGCGCGCCCGCCGACTGCCCAAACAGTACCGGCGCACCGCTCGCGCCAAATTGATCACCGTTGGCCAGTACCCAGTCGAGTGCATCCTCGCCATCGTCGACGACGTCGCGCAATTGCACGCTGTTGCAAGCCATCGGGCCGTCGCGCTCACCAAGCAAACGATAAAAGGGCGCAAACACCACATAGCCGGCGTTGGTCAGATGGGTAGCCATCACCTCCAGCCCGACAAAGCCGGTCGGTCGGTATTGCCAGCTGCCGCCGTGCAAGGCCAGCACTGCGCGGCGATCGCGCACGGCTGGATGCGGACTGTAGATTCTCATTTCCAGTTCACAGACACCGCGATCCGTTGCGGTAGTTTTGTACCGAAGACGCTGCACATAGGGTTGTTGAAGTCCCGCGATCGACAAGGCGGAGACATCGAGCGTATTGCCCGCCGACAGCATCCACTGACCGAGCTGCCCGGGTCTCGCCGCCGCATTGCCCAGCGCATTGCGGTCCAGCACAATCTCGCAGTAGTCGCCAAAGTCACTGGTTTGAAAATCGATCGGCTGCTGGCAAAGCGCATCAGCAAAAAACTGCGCCGATTGCCCGGCCGGGTCGACAGCCAGGCATCGCCCGGCATCCAGTGTATAAAGTGGCTGGCGCGCCAGCTCTACCTGCAGGGTTTGCGCGATTCCGCAACCCGCGGCATCAGTCAACAGGTCACCGACCGCTTGCTGATCGCCGGTCAACAGTGCCACCAGCAATACCACGCGGTTGTCGCGCAGGTAATCGACTGTCAATGGCAGGCGCGACTGTCCGGCCAATAGCCGGTACAGACTCGCTATCTGCTCATCATCCGGGTCCGGCAGCTGCAGATCGATGGTTGCGGCATCCGCCGCGGCAAGCCTGTCTTGCAAACTCTGCTGCAACGCCTCGAGCTGTTGCTCGACAACTCCTGGGGCAAGCGCATCGCGAATTTCATCCTCGATAAAATCCTCGAGCAGGTTGCGCAGTACCGAATCCTCGATCTGCACTCTAATATCACGCCCGGACAGCTGCCCCGATACCGCAAGCGTTGGTGCAAAACGCACCACATCGAGTGCCGGGGTCTGCGGGTTGAGAGACAGCTGTATCTCCAACTCGCCATCGATCACGCCACTGGCGCGAAAATCGAAACTGTCGCTGGCCAGTGGCTGGCAATCGCCCAGTCGAATGCCAAATTCCTGCCGCGCCCGGCCGTTGGCCGTCAACTCGGCTTGTATTCGCAATCGCACCGACAATGGCTGCGACAGTGATGAGATCTCGATCGCTAGCGCACTGGTTTCCAGCAATCGGATCTCCGCGAGCATGTCGCGAACCGTGGTGTTGTTACAGCCACCCTCTACCAGACGATTCTGATAGGCGCGCTGAAAAATCAGTTCGCCTTGATCAAAACGCAGCTCCGCCTGTTCCAGCTGGCGCTGCAACAGCGCCCGAGTCAGCGCCTCCAGCGGCTCGGTATTAAGATCTCCACCGACAGACTCGCTGGCGTTGAGAGCCTCCGCAAGCTCGGCGACATCAATTCGCAGGGTTTCGGCGCCGACCGGCAGCACAACCAGTAGCAGCAATATCAGAAAAGGGCGCAAGATGGCTTGGGTTCCCGGTTCAACCTGGAGACCATCATACCTGTGGTCGCCGGTAGCGAGCTCAATACGTCTGGCAAACCTGTGACAAATCGCAACATCAAATCAATGCACACAATGAGAAAAGGGCCCAAAGGCCCTTTTCTGTACCACGTACATCAATACGCTGGACTAGCCACCGGTGCCGCTACCGCCAGTGGTGACGGTGCCGCCACCGCAGGACTGACCAAAACGCAGCTCGACTTCCTCGGAGCCATCGACGATGGTCACGTCAGTCGCCGTCTGGTTGCTGCCGACTCGTACTGAGTAGGTTCCGGGCAACAGACCGGCAAACAGCGCCGAGCCGTCGGCACCCGTGTTACCTGACCAGACGTTGCCGCCATTAGCCAGTGTCACGATGGAGTTGGTAACCGGCTGGTCGTTCGCTTCCTGAGGTGCGAGACAGAAAGATACCGGCTCGACAGTCAGCGAGTAAGTATCGGCTGGAGTACCCGAGATAGTCACAGTCGAAGTCTCGGATTGCGCCTGGCCATTGCTGCACTGGAAAGACGCCGGAGAGACACTGATCGCACGCCCGTCAAGTGTCTGCGCATCAGTCAGTGTCAGACCAAGACTGGCCGGCGCATCACGCAGAATGTAGGTGCCACCAACGCTAGTGAAGCGATGCATGTAACCCTCTGCACTGTAGCGTCCGGTGAAGGTGGGGACTTCGGTATCGGCCGAACTGCCATCGAGCATATAGGTGATCGTGACGTCACCACAGATTCCACCGCGTACAGTGGCCATGGCGTAGTACGTCAGGTGTGTGGTCTGGAAATTCACCACCAGACGACCTGAACCATTACCAACAATGTTACCGACCTGTTCGAATTGCCACTCGCCCTCTACTGGATCGAAGCTCCAGATAGGCACAGTGTCACCAGCCTGGTAGTTTCGGTTAGCCGCCGCATTAAAGGCATCGTTCTTGATCATCATGGTGAGGTCAAGAGGGCTGTTGAAGTTCTCGGCGACATTACCGGCATCGTCAGTCACAACAATTGACGCAAAGCCCAGTGTCTGGAAAACAAATCCATCGCCATCGACCGCGTTAGCGCCATCGAGCGTAGACACGCCAGAGTCGACGAAATCCTGCGGGTTGCTGGCACTGGCTGCAAAGCCACCGGGGAACGCATCAAGAGATTCGTTCTGGTCTGCATCGTAGTGCGTCAGATTGATGGTCAGGTTGTTGCTAAGTGGCGTGCCATCGATCGTGGTGGCACCCGGGTTCGCGGGGATGCGAACAAATGTCTGACCCGGATCATTGTTTATGTCAGGTACAGCCTCAGCGAAAATGGTCAACGGAGCGGACTGCACGGAACCGCTGGCGTCGTCTGCACCGATACCGTTTACGGTCGATGCGCCCTGAGCGGCAATGACGATCGTCTGTATGACCGATTGCCCGCTACCCAGTGTGACCGGAACATTGTTGGCGTTGAATCCGTCCTTGCTGACACGCACCTGGATGTCGGCCTCACCGGTAAACGTACCAGGCTCAATAATGACGATACCGCCTGCACCAGTACCTGTGTTCTGGCTTTCATCCGCTACCGCAACGACATTGCTGGCATCCTCGATCACATCGACCGAGGCGTCGTCAACGGCATTGCCGGCCGCGTCGACTACCTGAATGGTCAGAAGCGTTGAGGCTGAGACCAGACCCGTGTCGGGAGTGGTGGCGCCACTGTCGGTGGTGCCGTCGGTTGTACCGTCAGAGCTGCTGTCGCTGTTCGAGCATGCTGTCAAACTGACGATGCATGCCGCTGTTACCAGACCATACAAGGTTCTGGAGTCAAATTTTTTCTTGCCAAAGGTCACTATAGGAATCTCCTACCTTGCGTGATTAATAAGGTGTGGCACATCATGAGAAGTAAAACACTGGCCATAATGAACATAGCACAGGATTTTTTGTTTGCTATGCCGCAGAGAAAACGATTTAGTAATAAGCGTATCTATAGCCGTACTGAGTGCCATATGCACCATACTTGCCATGCCTGCGATCGTAGCCGTTGAGTACCACACCGGTAATTCGCAAGTCGTTCTGGGTGAACATTTGCACGGCTTCTTCAGCTTCATTCGATGTTGTTAAATTATGTCTCAACACCATCAGGTTCATGCCGGCGTATTTGCCCACAATAATCGAATCGGTGGCAGCCAGTACCGGCGGGGTATCGATAATTACCATATCGAATCGCTCCGCTACCGAGTCAACAAATTCATTGAATCGCGGGTGCATCAGCAATTCTGAAGGATTGGGTGGTGCATAACCGCGTGGCACAACCGTCAGCGTGCTCTTTCGAGGTAGATCGGCATCCGGAAGATCTGATTCGCTAAACACCTGGAAATCCAGCGTTTCGTCGAAACCGGCTGTCGACATCTCCGGCTCGTTGTTTTCGGCAAACACAGGTTCCTTTTTTTGATCCTGTGGTTCCGGTTCAACCGCCTTGCGGCGTTTGGCTGTCGGGCTTTCTGTCACGTCCACCGCGTACATGGCGTCATCCATGTGAAGTCGACCAGACAGAATGTTCGATAGCCCAGGCAATTCCTTGCTGATGCCAAAGTGTCTGCCAATTGTGCCGCGACGCAAATCTGCATCGACCAGCAGCACTCGCGAACCGGAGGTTGCCGCCAGGTAGGCGAGGTTGGCACAAATAAAGGATTTCCCGACCGCAGGGGACGGGCCGGTTACACACACCACTTTCTTTTCACCATCGAGCAGACCGAAGTGCAGACTGGTTCGAAGGCTGCGCACCGCTTCAACGGCAAGTTCCGCAGGGTTTTCTCGCGAGAGCAACCCCTGCTCCGGTCCAACGGGTCGATTGAGTTTGGTTTGAAATTCAGAGTGCGGCACCACCGAGTACACCGGAATGCCCAGCTTTTTAAGCTCCTCCGGCCCATCAATGGTGCTGGACAGAGAGGTTCGCAGCAGCACAAAGGCGCCTGCCATGATCGCGCCCAACATCGCGGCCAACGCGATAATCATCGGCTTTTTCGGTTTGACGGGAGACGGCGGCGCGGCAGCTTCGTCAATTATTCTAACGTTACCGACCGCGCCAGCCTTGAGCACATTGAGTTCCTGAGATTTGTTCAACAGTTGAACATAGATCTGCTGGGTAACTTCCACGTCACGGGTCAACCGCAGCACTTCCTGCTGTGTCGCCGGCATCGATTCAATCGT
>CAZNIS010000047.1:14931-27423 GCA_964573105.1 uncultured Granulosicoccaceae bacterium | reverse complement strand
CTGCGCTCGGCCTCTTCTGCGCTGCGGCCGATATTCTGCCCCACATAGGCCTGCACGATGCGATCGACAATCTGTTGGCTGTTCTGTCTGGATGGTGAAAGCATGGACACCTGCAAAATCCCGGTTTTGCGGGATTTTTCAGAGACCGACAGACCCTTTCTTATCCGCCCGACAGCCGCCAATGGCGTCGTGCGACGAACCTCGAAAGTGCTTCCTTCTGCACCAACGAGTTCGCTGACAAGCATCGAGAAATTGGCCTCTGACACATCGAGCAGCTGACCGACCTGGCCTGCAATCACGCGCTCATCTGGCAGCGTGACGTCGAAGCCCCCGCCATTCGCCTGGACCAGAATTTCTTTACCGAGCCAGACTTCAGGAACGTTCAGCTGGTCGAGCTGAATTTTCTCTTCGTGCCACGCATAGCCTCGCAAAAAGCCCCAGTCCGGCCGCGGAATGTCGTGACGCAGTAAAAAATCTCCCACCACAGGCAAGCGCACCGGCTCTGCAATGACGTCGAGGTTTAACTCTTCGATCACACGCCCAAGCACCATTCGCGATTTGATAATTTCAATCTCGGTAATCGCCTCGGATTCTGTCGCAAAGATCTCTGCGATATCCGATGACAGTGCCATGCCACCATTGCGCGGCTCCAGCTGCACCAGTGCGTCGGCGCGGTACACGGGCTTCATCAGATTGGCCGCGACTATGCCGCCCAATATGAACAACGCCGTGATAGCAATAATCAGCTTCTTGCGTGCCCACAGCAAAATCAACGGCTGATAGATATCATCCGTGTCATTGCCGGCTTCGAGAATCTGTACGGGTTTATTCATGACTCAGTCCAGCTTTTCGATCCACAGGGACAGGTCTTCCCTCAACTGAGCGAAGACCGCCTGGTACATTTCAATTGACTGCCGATGCGGATCGGGAAGATCGCGCTGATTCGACCAGTGACCCATAAGCATAGTGCGCCCTGCAACTTCTGGGGTGCAATCTTGAATAGATTGAATATGCTCACGTTCCATGACGAGAATCAGTTCATGCGTATGCAACAAATCGTCGGTAACGAGCTTTGATCTATGGGCGGATAGATCGTACCCCTCGGCACTTGCCATCTCCATGACGACTTCGTCGGCTGGCTTATCCGGAGGGGCCGCAGTGCCGGCAGTATCTATATTGCAGCGTGGCAAGGATTTCTGTAGCACCGCGCCTGCGTAAGGAGAGCGACAGATGTTGCCGGTGCACACGACGAGCACCGATGATAGGTTCAATTGTTGCGATCCAATAAAATCAGCGTATTCAGAATACCTAAGCTCGGGATTATATTGGATATCACACGATTCCAGCGCGCTGCAGGAGCCGAGGTTACGTAGACGACATCATTGGAAGTCAATGGAAAACGTGTGCCAAGCAAAAACGCCAGTGGATCGGTTACGTCAAGCTGGTAGACGTTGACGTTATTTTCCGCAAGGGCTCTGAACACAAAAACCCCTTTTGCGTTGGCACTTCTCTTGTCGATGCCGCCACTGCGAGCGAGCGCATCGGTTAAACTGATACGTCGGGTTCCCGGCAGCGGTACTGGCCCGGGTTGCGCCACCTCGCCCAGCACATACACGCCATGCCCAATTGCCTCTGGCACCACGACAATGTCATCTGCCTCAAGACGCGGATTCTGACGCTTGTCGCCCTTGGTTAGATACAGCTCCAGATTCAGTACGTATTCAATATCGTTGCGCAGCAGCTTGACGCGCTGCACGTCGGCCAGTTCGCTAAACCCCTGCGCCAACTCCACCGCGTCCATAACAGTGGCCGGAATATTGGTGACCGGGATCGAGCGCGGCGCCTTCACCGCACCGGTAACATGAATGCGCTTGGAACCAAACTTTGCGACCGACACGTCGACCTGCGGATTAGGAATGACATTGCTCAAGCCTGCGGCAATCGCGCGGCGCACTTCGGTCACCGTTTTGCCGGCCACCTGCAATGTGCCGATAAACGGATAAAAGATTGAGCCGTCGGTGTGCACCGTGTTGCCGGCTTCAGCCGGCGTGCGCAGCGGGCCGGCGGGAATGGTCAGTTGCGGGTGATCCCACACCACGATGCTCAGCACATCCCCTCGACCAATTCGGTAGTCCCAGCGAGACAGCGCCACCGGTGGTGGCGACCCGGCGTCACTGGCTGGCAGCGCCAGATCCTGCGGATCGCTCAGCACATTCGCGTCAATCGCGATCGCCCGGACGTTGGGCGGCAAGCCGTCACCGCTGTCGTATTCGACACCCGGAAGGCCCGACTGTCGCATGGTTCCACAACCGCCGAGGGCCATCACGATCGCAGATAGCCAACAGATTATGCTTAGTCTTGTCATCCAGAGAATTCAGCGAAAATGCCAGCCCGGACCTCTGATGAAACCGGCGATCGCCGCTGTTTCACTCGTTAATCGGACTGATGCAAAGGCAAGATGGACCAGTTGTACCGTCATGAACACGCAACATCTGGTGTTTTCGAGCGCGCAAGCTCGCGCAAGATGATATCGTCAAACATTGTGATTTGTACATTACTCTTTACAAGAATTTCATGCGTGCTACGTCACTGACATGAAACACTGTAACAACCATGAAATTCCTCGCCATTTGCCATGCCAAATTAACGGCATTCCGAGAGATTCTTCGCTATGACCCACCGCTGGGGGTGCCACAGAACCTGCCCTGACAGGCTCAGGCACACAGGAATATTCGATCGTCTTCTACGTGTTCGCGCAGTGCTGCCAGTACACAATCGCGCAGTGATGTCTCGATCGACTCGGGATAGCTGACCTGCCCGCCAAGTTGCTCAAGCGGGCCTGCGAAGAGCTTCTCACGCGGATAGATGCGCACCATCTTGCGAAAGAAATCCTTCGGCAGGCGAAACTCGCCGACACTCACCGAGTGAAGACTGTCAGCGTCGATGCGTGCAAAAAGCGACTCGATCAACTGTCGGTACTGTCGCTCGAAGCCATCAGTGTAGATCAGCGGATCCAGTCGCAAGCCAATCCGCCACCCCTGACGTTGTAGTTTTTCCATCGCGCGAATCCGCTTGTCGACCGACGGCACTTTGTGTTCGACAGCACGACTGATTTCATCGGGCGTGAAACTGAACGCGACAACACAATTGGCGATAGGCTCGGCGGCACTAAGACTGCGGATCTGTGTACTTTTGGTTCGAATCTCCAGCTGCGCCTGAGGCAACCTTGTAAACACCGGCAGTGCCGCCTCGATGAAACCCGTCACCGGCTCCATCGCCAGACTGTCGCAGTCATAGCCTGAAAAAAACCAGCTTGGCTGCCGATCGCCTGCCGCGGTCGTGGCGGCAATATCGGCAAAGAAATCATCGTAATTCACAAACACCACATAGTGCGCCGAGCGGTACATACCCTGCAAAAAACAGTATCGACAATCGTAGACACAGTTATACATATGCGAGAAATAGAAATTGCGCTCGCCACCCACGCCATAGCCCTCGGGCGTCGCGATCACCCTGCTGCCGTTTTTGTGCGCAAGTATTAGTGACGGTGATTTTTTTTGTAAGCGAAAACTCTGTGCACCGGGATTAAATACCTCACCGTAGTGTGCACAGGCGATCGTCGTGGCCTCGGGATAGCGCGCAACGATGGCCGCTGTGCGCGGATGATCCCGCACCGCCTCTTCGATGTAGATTTGACGAATCACGAGCTAACCGTCACCGGCAGCGCATCTACCTGTGCCTGCAATACGGACAGAAACGCCGCCGCATCCCGACATCCTGAATAGGTGTCCCAGTCGAATGCACTGTCCTCTGCGCTCAGCAAAAACCATCGTCGCAACAGGCTTCGCAACTGGTTCTCACGCGTGACACTAAAACGCCAGCGCTGCTGTATTTGCTCACACAAGCCCTCCAGCCCGTCGACTTCGGCGCTGCCAAAGTACTCATCGGCAAGCTCCGCCAGCGCATGGGCATAATCGGTAATCGCTGCAACATTTGTTGCAATCAACTCACTGACCATCTGCGGATTGATTTTTTCTACCGAGTGTTGACTATTATCCGAGACCACCTTTATCGATTGCACAAGCTCAGACGACGAAAAACGCGAGCACACTGCGACAAACGCACTGGCTTCCATATCGTAGAGTGTGAGCTTTGGATAGTCGGTCTGCACAGTCGTTACGGTGGTGACTGTCTCGCCGGCCAACGCACCAACCAGCTGCGGCGGATACCAGCTTCGCGCCAGCACAGGATCGTCGATACGATGCGCGACTCGCACCGATCCCAGATCCAGATCACGGTGCCCGGCCACACCGACATTCAACCACGCACTGTCGCGCGCGTAGCAGGCCAGCCAGCCACAGGCCGCAGCCATGGCCACCTGCCCGATTCCGGTTACAAGCAATCGATAGCGCCCACCTGCATACAATTGATGGGGCGCGTCGCAGTGAACTGCCTGCAACCGCAGGTGTTCAACAATCGGCCGCGCCTCGGCAGGCAGCGCCACCATAAGACTAATCATCAAACACCCTCGCCTGCCCCAGCAGCTTGTGACGAATCGCCGCAAGCTCCAGTAACAGTTGTCGATTGCCGCGTTTGATTGCCCCCAACTTCAACACCTTGATCTTCGCGTTCAATTCTCGCATTGCCAAAACATGCTGTTGCCGATTCAGCTCACCGCTGAGAATCAACTTTGCCAGCGCCCGAACCCGAAACCGGTCCATCCCCCAGTAGCGTTGAGACAGCTGATCATCATGGCCGGCGTAACGAGTCAGCAACCGTTCCGAGACATACAACACCGGGTAGTGCACACTGCATCGGAGCCAGAAATCGTAGTCCTCACACGCGGGCAGTGTTTCGTCGAAATAGCCCACGTGTTCAAACACCGAACGGTGAATCACTGCGGATGATGGCGTGATCGCACACAATGGCAGACAATGCGCAAAGACATCACCACCCCGCTTGGCGTGTTTTTTCATCGGATTGACACGCACCCCGTTGCGCATCCAGATTTCATCGCTGTGGCAAAATCGCATGTCCGGGTTTTGCGCCAGCGCCTCAGCCTGCAGGCGCAATTTATCGGCGTGCCACTGATCATCGGAATCGAGCAACGCCACCCAGTCAGTGGTGCACACTTTGATCCCCGCGTTGCGCGCCGCACTGACCCCGCGATTGTTCTGTTGCAACACCCGAACCTGTGAACCGAACTCGCGCGCCAGATGCTCTGCCGTGCCGTCGGTTGAGCCATCGTCGACCACCACCACGTCACTGCGCTCGTCATCCTGATCCAGCACTGACTGCACTGCACGGCGCACCATCGGCCAGCGATTGTGGGTGGGGATGATGGTTGAAATCAGCATTGCAACAGATTGAGTCAAACACTTGTGGTGGCGGCAATGGAGGCGCATATTAGCAGCATTCGAGAAGCAGCATGTGCCGGTGCCCGGGCCGGAAAACACGCAAACCAGCAATGAAATTCAAAGACTACTATCAAATTCTCGGCGTCGCGCCTGATGCCGACCAGCAACAGATCAAGCAGGCCTACCGCAAGAAGGCACGGCAGTATCATCCTGACGTCAGCACCGAGCACAATGCCGAGGAGCGCTTCAAAGAAATCAATGAAGCCCACGAAGCGCTGCGCGATCCGCAAAAGCGGGCCGAGTACGACCAGCTTCGAAAGCACGGCTTTCGCGCCGGAGACGATTTCCGCCGACCACCCAACTGGCAGGGCGACTGGTCGTTCAATCAGGCGGGAGCCAACGCCGATTTCAGCGACTTTTTCTCATCCATATTCGGGCAGGCCGGCGGCGATCCGTTTCGACAACATCAAAGGCAAAGCCCGTTCGGTGCCGACTTTCGCGCACGTGGCCATCAGCGTGGCAAAAACGTCGAGATCACTGCAACCATCAGCGTCGAAGAGGCCTACAGCGGCTGCAAGAAAAACGTGGTCGTACCGGCTGGCGATGGCCAACTGAAGAAAACCCTCAGCGTCACCGTTCCCGCCGGCATGACTGATGGCCAATCGCTGCGGCTTAAACGCCAGGGCCGGCCCGGCCGTGCCGGTGGCCCCGCCGGCGATCTGATCGTAACGCTGCGATTGCAGCCGCATCGATGGTTCAAGGTCGACGACCTCGACATCACCCTCGAGGTACCGCTGACCCCACTGGAGGCCTGGCGCGGCACCAGTGTGACAGTGCCAACACTGGGTGGATCAGTCCGGATCACTATTCCCGCGCACGCACGCTCAGGCTCGCGCATGCGCTTGCGCAAACGCGGTCTTGGCAAGGGTGACAAGCGCGGTGATCAGTATCTGGTGCTGCAAATTGCCTTGCCCGAAGAGCTGTCCGAGCAAGCCGAAAAGCTGCTGGAGGCGCTCGACGAGCAAACCGCCCACCAACCGCGGGAACACTTCGAGACTTCCACATCGACGTCGTAGAAGTCTACTCGGGTCTATCACCCATCAGATAGCGCGGCCCCGCCCCGTGCTGCACCGCGATATCCTCCGGATTGTAGAGCGCGCACGCCTTGAGTGAAAGGCAACCGCACCCGATGCAGCCGGACAGTGACGCCTTTAGCTGATTCAGCCGCTCGATCTTTTCATCGATATCGCGGCTGAACTGCCGCCCGAGCTTTTGCCAGTCGGCCCGGGTGGGCGTGCGCTCATTCGGCAGGCCTTGCATCATTAATTTAATTTGCGGCAGCGTATAACCCAACTGGCGTGAGATCAGAATAAACGACACGCGCCTGATCGACGAGCGCGCAAACTGACGACTGCCACCCGGACTGCGCACTGCCTGCAGCAATCCCTCACTTTCATAATAGCGAATAGCCGATACCGCCATACCGGTGCGTTGCGCCATTTTGCCAATGCTGATCAGTGGATCCTTTTTCACTTATCGCCCCCCGTTTGAAAAATCTGAAATTTCTACTTGATCTAAAGTTAACTTTAGATCTTACACTAGAGGTCCGGTTGAACAAAAAGGACATTGATCATGAGCTATCTTGAGCACACCAATATTACGGTGACTGATCCACAAAAACTGGCCAACCTCTTATGCACGCTTTTCGACTGGCAGATCCGCTGGGCGGGCGACGCCAAAGATGGTGGCCACACGGTGCATGTAGGTGGCGAGAACTCCTACCTTGCACTGTATACTCACGCGGCGGTCGCCAACGCCACACACAGCACCTACGACACGGCCGCCGCCATGAATCACATCGGCGTGGTGGTGGACGATCTGGCGCAAACCGAAACCCGGGTGCGCAACGCCGGACTGCAGCCGCACAGCCATGCCGACTACGAGCCGGGACGCCGCTTCTATTTTCATACCGTAGACGACATAGAAATCGAAGTTGTCAGCTACCAGTAAACCCAGGGGAAAGCGCCACACATGAGCCAATCCAATATTCTCGTTTTCGCCGGCAGTTGCCGGCGCGAGTCGATGAACCTGAAACTCGCCCGCGCGGCGGCACGACTGACAGAGGTTAACGCCAGCGCAACCCTCATCGATCTGGCCGACTATCCCGCGCCGATCTACAACGGTGACGATGAAGCCGCCGACGGCATGCCCGAATCCATCGTGCGTTTTCGCCAGCTCCTCAGAGAACACCATGGGTTTATCGTCGCGACGCCGGAATACAATGGCCACGTGCCGCCCTTGCTGGTCAACACACTGGCCTGGGCCTCGAGAACGGCCGGTGACACGGTCGACGACGACGTCTTTGCCGGTAAAAGTGCCGCAGTGATGGCCGCCTCGCCCGGCCGCCTGGGCGGCGTTCGCGTCATTCCGCGGATGCGTGATTTTCTGGCAGAGCTGGGTGTGACGGTGGTACCGGGTTTTGCCACCATCCCTGCCGGCCATTCGGCGTTTGACGATGCCGGCGACCTCAAAGACGATGCACAAATCGCCACCGTGCAGGGGCTGATCGATCGCCTGATCGCGCATTGCTAGCCCGGATTATTCACGAAATGGACGATTTCTCACTTGATCCTTGTTCCTGCAGCGAATCTCGCTCCCTTGCAAATATCAGTAAGTATTCGACGCGGTCGCGATTTCCGCTGCAGAAACAATTATCCGCGCGATATTCTCGCCCTTTCATGAATAATCCGGGCTAGAGGCGGATCTGGCGAACAACAGTGGCCATTGAACTGGTGGTCGTCACCCTGGGTGGTTTCGTCGCATCGTTCGTTAATGCGGCATTCGCCACCGGTGGCATTTACATTGTGCTGGCTACCAGCACTGCGGTTTTTCCGGTCGCCGTCGCCGTGCCATTGCAATCGGTATTCGCAATGGGATCGCTGCTCGCCCGCGTTGTTGTTTTCTGGCAGCACATCCAGTGGCCGATTGTTTTGGCCTTTGCCGCGGGATCAACCGTTGGGGTCTATCTGGGTGCACAGGTGTTTGTCAATTTGCCCGAAGGCCTGATTGCGCTGCTGCTGGGGATACTACTGCTGCTGTTGATATGGATGCCGCTTGGCAACTTTACTTTGCCAATGAAACATCCATTTGCGTTTGTCGGCGTATTGCATTCGTTTATCGGCACGGTTTTCGGCGTGGGTGCGCTGTTGCAGCCAACCATACTGCGCACCACGCTGCAAAAGCTTGCCATCACCGCGACACTGGCCGCCTGTCTGGCGATCATGGATGTGTTTAAAATCATCGGTTATCTGTCGCACGGCTTCGACTATCGCCCTTATATCCCGCATATCGCGCTGGCGGTGATCGCCGGATTCGTCGGCACCTGGTGCGGCAAGCGCGTCACACACCGAATTTCAGAGTCGACGTTTCGACGCGTTTTCAAATGGCTGGTGACGATTGTCGCCTTGCAGTTGCTCTACCGTGGCAGCGTTGCACTGGGCTGAAATTAATCGGGCACAAAACAGTTGCGCTCGTCGCGCTGGATAACTCTTCCACTGGCGCCGAGAAATTCTGCCGCGACGATTTCCGCAAGACAGCCCCGGTCAGTTGGCGTGTTGGCAATGAAGCGCTGCCCATCCGCCTGCCGTCCAATTACGATGGCAAAATCCGGCTCGCCACGCTGATGCATCACCGTGTAAGTCTCAACCGTGGCGGGTCCGCTGGCGCACTCTATCAGAGATGGCCCGGGTAACGCATCAACCTCTTTTTGATATTGTTCCGGTGCGCGCGGGGCAAATGCTCGCGGTGGTTCTGCGGTGGAATAGATCCCCATCGATTGCTTGGTCACGTAGTTGCCATTGGCCGTCACCATGCCAAACTGACCGGGGGTGGCGCGCAGCTCAACCATCATCTGTGCGATTGAATGGGTAACGTAGTTGTTACCGGGTCCGCCAAAGTACGGCAGCCCACCGGTGACGGTCAGACCGCGCGGGTCATCGAGCGCCAGACCCATCGCGCTGCACGCCATCTGCACCGCCGACGGAAAACAACTGTAGATGTCGAATCGATCGATACCCGCGAGATCCATATCGGCCATCGTCAGCGCCTCGCGGGCCACCACGCGCATCGCCGGTGACGTGTGATAATTGACTCGATCGGTCACGTGCCAGTGATCGTGCGCATCGGCGCAGCCGTGTAGATAAACCCAGCGATCCTCGTCAATGCCCAACGCTCGCGCCTTGCCAACCGAAGTTAAAATCAGTGCCGCAGACTGATCGATATACGGATTGGCGTTCATCAGCCGCGTATACGGAAAACCGATGTAGGGATTGCGTTCATCAACCGTGGCTATCTGCTCGGCGGTGTATGGTTCTCTGCGGTCGGCCAGTGGATTGTTTGCCGCCACCGCCGAGAAGCCGGCAAACAATTCACCCATCGCCCGTCGATGCGCATCCGTGCTTCGCGATGCCTCACCGCGCAACGCGTTTTCAAACAGCGGATAGGCAAAGATCGCCCCCTCCATACGGTGACGCGCTTCAAGGTCACTCCAGCCCCTTTTTTCAACACCCCAGTGTACAGGCGATTCATCTGCAGGCTCGGACCAGTCGAGCGCAAGCCCGGCCCGCTTTGCAGCCCTTTGCGTCGCCAGCGCTTCAGCCCCGCAAATCAGCGCCGCCTCGACTTCGCCTCGAGTGACCATCTCGAACAGCCGGTTCACACTCCACTGCGGCATATTGCCACCAGGCCAGGTATAGACCAGCCGTTTTGCAGCGCCATTACCGATGCGCCGCGCGACCGCGGCCGGCGGATTGGCCGGCCCGCCAAACGGACTGGTGAACCGCCACGAGGTGTCGGCGAATGACCGCACCACGACGATCGTATCCAGCGCCTGCAACAGCAACGCGCCTGCCCCGGCGTCCTCTGCCGCAAGTTTTGCCGCATCGGCCGCCAGTGCCATGGCGTCGAGCGCCTGCAATGGATCCGCTTCGCGCTGAGTGATTTGACCGCACCCGACCAGCACAGGTGTCAGATCATTTACCATGTACTGTCTCCCGGCAGTGCACGCGGTTCAATCCTCTTGCCGCAGCAGCTCACGCATGCTGCCACCTTTGTACTGGGTGCGAAACAACTCTCGCCGCTGCAACTCGGGTACCACCTGATCGACAAACTCCTCAATGGCGCCGGGCGTGTGAATTGAAGACAACATGAAGCCATCGCCGCCTGCGGTTGCCATATAAGCTTCCATCTGGTCGGCAATCGAAGTGGCAGTGCCGACAAACTGCGGCAGACCGACACTCTGTCCGTGGCGTTGTGCCACCTCGCGCAGCGTCATGGCGCTACCGTCAGGCTTGCGAAAACGCGTGCGCATGCGATGCAACTGTGGCTCTTCACGCGCCGTCATATCGTCATCGAGCGACAGCGCCGATAAATCAAAATCAAGGTGCGCTGAAAGAATGGTCATGCCCGCCTCTAGCGGCACCAGCTCATTGTGTTCGGCCTGTAGCTCCTTTGCGTGCGATTCACTTTCACCAATGATCGGCTGCATGCCGAACAACAGTTTGCAGTGTGCCGGGTCGCGCCCGACATCGCTCATCAGGGATTTGATCGAGGTGTAGTATCGCGCCGCGTCTTCAGCCCGCGGCTGGATCGCGAATATTGCATCAGCATAACGCGCGGCGAAATCCTGTCCTTTGGGCGAGGTGCCGGCCTGCAAAATACACGGGCCATTCTGTGGCGAGCGCACCACGTTTAAAGGTCCGCGGGATTTGAAAAAACGCCCCTCGTGTTCAATCCGCCTGACCTTCTGCGGATCGGCGAACACGGCATTTTCCCGATCCATCACCAGCGCGTCTTCGTCCCAGCTCTCCCACAATTTGCGACAGACCTGCATAAACTCATGCGCGCGATCGTAGCGCTCATCAGTGGCCGCGCGCTCGACACCGTAGTTGGCCGATTGATTGTGGTTAATGGACGTCACCACGTTCCAGCCCGCACGCCCGGCGGTCATGTGATCGATCGTGGCCCACATTCTGGCTGCATAAAACGGATGCTGATTGCTGGTGGAGAAAGTAGAGGCAAGGCCAATGTGTTTGGTCACCGCCCCCAGCCACGGCAGCAGTGGCATCGGGTCGTGCTCCGGTGCCTGGGCGGCATAACGCAGCGCCGGATCGAGGGTGCCGGTGTAGGTGTCTGAGATGTAGTTCAGATCGGCAAAGAACACCATATCGAACAGGCCGCGCTCACAGGTTTGCGCGATGTGTTGATACAGATCGGGCGTGCGCCAGTCGAACCCGGCCTCGGCAGTTTTGGGATGACGCCACATGCCCAGGCTGTGGTAGCTCGGTCCGTGGGTTAGAAACTGTGCCAGATGCATTCGGGCTTTCGCCGCCATCGCCTTTTCCTCGTGCCATTTCAGTGTCTATTGTAAAGGCATATCGAGCGCGCCGCCGCCCGCTCACAAGCCTGCCCGGCAAATCGCCAGCAAGCCGCACCCACGCTAGCTGTGTGCAGCGTGGCCCGGCGATGCTTCCAGCTTGCGCATTTCATCGTCGAGCACGGCGGCCATGTCAGTAACCGTGCGCATACGCTTGATACGCTCGAACAGGCCTGCCGCCTGTGGATAGCCACGGCGCAGATAGGTGAGCCACTGCTTGGTACGATTGCCGGCGTAGATGATCGGCAGATCCACCGCTGTGGCCAGCAATTGATCGAGGAGATCAACCACCTGCGGCCAGTCGAGCGGTGCGTAGGCGACGCCATCGGCATCAGCGCGAACCCTGAGCGCGAGATCCGGCACCGACAGTGCGCCGCGACCCAGCATCATGTCAGCACAATGACTGTCCTGCTGCGCGCGACGCGCACACGGTGGCGACCAGATTTCGCCGTTGACGATCAGCGGGATCTCTATCTTTGCCTGCACCGCCTCAATAAGGTGCCAGTGTGCTGGCGGTCGATAGCCATCGCGGCGGGTACGGGCGTGAATGCACAGCTCGGTGGCACCGGCCTGCTCTACTTGCTGCGCAATCGTCAGCACCGGATCGGGAGAATCAAAACCCAGCCGTATCTTTGCTGTGACAGGAATCTGGTCATCGACTGCCTCACGCACGGCAGCGACGATCTCACCCACTCTATCCGG
>CAZNIS010000047.1:0-14831 GCA_964573105.1 uncultured Granulosicoccaceae bacterium | reverse complement strand
GCCAGCACCTCGCTGATACCCCGGACTGCGACTCGAGCATTCTGCGGCGACAGCCACAGGTGGTAGTCGATGTCCTGACTGCCGTGGAGATGGCCATCATCTGCGTCCTGATGCAGCGGGTTGGCGCGCAGCGGCAAAGTGGCTACCCCCGGCATTTGCGCCAGCTGCAACTGCGTGGCAGATGAAGCCAGCGAGGCAATCGGGCCGACCAGAAACCGCTCCATACCCTCGCCGGTCCAGACGACGAGATCAGCATCGGCCAGTGCGCGGGCGTCACTTGCCTTCATGCTGTAGATGTGCGGAGAGCTATTGGCCGGCACCAGCAGATGCACTTGTGACGCATCGCCTGTCACAGCACTGACCAGCGCGTGCAATGGCTTGATCGAGGTAACGATCCGCGGCGCCGCTGCAGAGGGCAGCGACACTGCCACCGCCAGCGCTGCCACCATCAGGAATTTGAAAATCGGCATGCTCGGCAACGTTTGATTTCGTTATGATGCGCGATTGTATTACACGGATACCCGGATAAGTGTCACCGGCACCAGAAAAACCGTCAGTAGATGCCCGCCAGATCCTGATCAACGTGCGGGATCTCACCGTTGAAAGACGTGGCAGGACACTGGTGCACGACGTCAATTTAAGTGTTGCTCGCGGCGAAATTGTCACCCTGATCGGGCCCAACGGCAGTGGCAAGAGCACGACCATCAAAGCCATACTCGGCATCGAGAATCCGACTCGCGGTTCTGTGCAACTGGCACCCGGTATTCGCATTGGCTACGTGCCGCAAAAGCTGGAAATTAACCAGACCATGCCCCTGACAGTGCGGCGCTTCATGCAATTGACGCGTCGCCACAGTGACGCCAGACTACAGCAATCACTCGACACCACCAGCGCCTTTCACTTGCTTGATCGTGAAGTCGCCAATTTGTCGGGCGGTGAATTCCAGCGCGTGCTGATTGCCCGCGCACTGGCCATCGAACCGGACATCCTGGTGCTGGATGAACCGGTTCAGGGCGTCGATTTCAACGCTGAACTGGAAATCTATCAGCTCATCAGTGAGATTCGCAGCAGTCTGAATTGTGGCATCTTGTTAGTCTCGCACGATTTACACATCGTGATGGCGGCCACCGATACAGTGATCTGCCTGAACGGACACGTATGTTGTTCCGGCACCCCGGATGCGGTTGGCAACAGCCAGGCCTTTCGCGACATCTTCGGCGCCCGCGGCGCGGACGCACTGGCAGTTTATCAGCATCACCACGATCACCATCATGCACCGGATGGCGCCGTCATTCATCACCCACCGGGTGGTGCGCCTGATGCTTGACGACTTCTTCGTGCGCGCGCTGCTGGCGGGCGTCGGCATTGCGCTGATCTCGGGCCCACTCGGGTGTTTTGTAATCTGGCGACGCATGGCCTACTTCGGCGACACCATGGCCCACTCCGCGTTGCTCGGAGTCACCTTGTCACTGATCACCGATCTCAACACGCAACTTGGCGTCTTTGCCATAGTGGCGGCAGTCGCAATCGCACTGCTGGTATTACGCGATCGCGCCGCCCTGCCCAGCGACACGATCCTCGGCATATTGTCGCATTCCACTCTGGCAATAGGGCTGGTTGCCATCGCACTGATGGGCAATGTCAGAGTTGACCTCATGAGTTATCTGTTCGGCGATATACTGGCGGTCAGTAAAAACGATGTACTGATCGTCTACGCCTGTGCCGCCGTCGGGCTCGCGATACTGATGGCAATCTGGCGGCCTTTGCTGTCGGCCACCGTCAACGAGGAACTGGCACAGGCCGAGAGTCAGAAACCGCAGCTTGTGCAACTGGTCTTCTTGTTACTGCTCGCCAGCATCATCGCCATCGCCATCAAGATCGTCGGAATACTGCTGATCACAGCCCTACTCGTAATACCGGCGGCCACCGCGCGCCGAGTCTCCACAAGTCCGGAGCAAATGGCATTTTTCGCGGCCATCGCCGGCGTACTGAGTACCGCCGGCGGCCTGTTTGCGTCCCTTACCTGGGACACCCCATCGGGCCCAGGTATAGTCGTCACTGCCCTGGTACTTTTTCTGTTAGGGCTTACCGTGCGCTCGCGCGGGTAACTTACTTCTCCGCCACGATATAGGCGATCCAGCAGGCGTGATCATCGGTGTGGGTGGTCTCTTCGAATTCATCCACCGGCTCGCCGGTGTCGTCATCGAACTTCTGCACATACCAGCGCACCTTTGAAAAACCAGCCTGCTCCAGCAGATCGTGTATTTCATGCGCCCCCCACAATCGCCAGCAATAGCTGAACGCCTTATCCATGCGCGATTTATCGGGAAAACTGAAGTGAATATAGCACTGCATTTCACCGGTAATGCCGTTGTAGCTGTGTTGTTCCCACTCGTAGGTGAAGCCATCGAGTTTGTGCTTTTCGGTCTGTGTCTTGTAGGCCTCGTAACCGCCGAAGTAATCCAGAAACATGATGCCATCGCTCGCCAGACTCTTTCGCACCGAACGCAGGTATTTCAGCAACTGTGCGCGCTGCTGCAGAATCCAGTAGCTAAAATTGAACGCCAGCACCACATCGACCGGCGGTGTTTTAGCTTTCAGCACGTCGGCCTCCAGCAGGGTTACCCGCTCGCGCTGGCGTGGCTTCAGCGCTTTCAGGTTACGCTCTCTGCCCCAGTCAAGCACTTCGGCATCGAGATCGACACCCCAGGCCTGATTGCGCCGGTTGCGCTGCACCCAGGCACAGGCCGAACGCGCGGTACCACAGAAATCCTCGCGCAGCGTTTCAGCCTTGCGCTTGCGAATAGCCTTGAAAGTATCCTGGACAAAATCCAGTTCAAATTCCGAATCCTGCACCGACTCCTGATAGAGCTCGTGTCGGTCCGCCACATCCGCAGCACGCAGTTTACGTTTTTTCTTTTTTGCCAAGGTCACCGCTCCTGCAGCGGGTAGTCGATATCGTGCAACTGCAATTACTGCTTGATGCCAATACCGCGATTGAGAAGGTAGAGTGCCACGCTGCCAAGACCAACGATAAACACCAGGATCACAAACAGCGACCAGCGGATATCGAAATCTGAACTGCCTAGAATGCCGTAGCGAAACCCGTTGATCATATATAGCACCGGATTGAACATCGACACGCCTTCCCAGAAGTCTGGCAGCATTTTTACCGAGTAGAAAATGCCACCGAGATAGGTCAGTGGCGTTAGAACGAAATGGGGAATCACAGAAACATCGTCAAAACTCTTCGCAAATACGGCATTGATCAGTCCGCCGATTGAAAACAGTGTTGCCGTCAACACAACGACCAACAGCGTCAGCAAAGGCTGTTGTACTTTTAAATCAGTAAAAAAAAGAGACACCCCCGCGACCAGTGCTCCTACCGCCAGGCCTCGTACAACGCCGCCGGCAACAAACCCGGCCAGAATCACTACAATATGCACCGGTGCGACCAACAGTTCTTCCAGATAGTGCTGGAATTTGGCACCGAAAAATGACGACACGGTGTTTGCATACGAATTGTTGATCACCGCCATCATGATGATACCCGGGACGATAAAATCGATGTACCGATGACCGTCCATCTCACCGATGCGGCTGCCGATCAATGTGCCAAAGATTGTCAGGTACAACAGCGCACTGATCGCCGGTGGTACGATCGTCTGCACCCAGATTCGGGTAAAGCGACGAACTTCCCTGACCACCATCGTTTTAAATGCGACTGCGTTGATTTCAACCAGTGACCTCACGCCGCATTGTCCTTCTTGTTGTCACTGACCAGCCGCAGGAAGAACTCTTCCAGTCGATTGGCCTTATTACGCATACTGACCACGTTGATATCCTGTGCGGCGAGCTGGGCAAACAGATCGTTCATGCTGGTGCCGATGCTGACCTCCACTTCGAGTTGGCGCGCTTTCTGTTCAATCAGGCGATAGCCCTGCAATTGAATACCAGTAGCCGGGGCCTGTTCCAGATCGAGTACAAAAGATTGAACCATCGCCCGCGACAGCAACTCGTCGACAGCGCCACTTTCAACTATTTCACCACCATCGATAATCGCCACGTTGCGACACAGCGACTCGGCTTCTTCCAGATAGTGGGTAGTCAATATAATCGTTGTACCGGCGGCATTCAGATCAGACAAAAATTTCCACATCGAGCGGCGGATTTCGATATCGACACCGGCCGTGGGTTCATCCAGAATCAGCAGCCGCGGCTGATGCACCAGTGCACGGGCAACCATGAGCCGACGTTTCATACCACCGGACAGCGTGCGCGCGATCTGATTGCGCTTGTCGTAAAGATCCAGCGAGGCCAGATATTCATCCGCGCGCCCGGCTGCCTCCCGACGGGGGATGCCGTAGTAGCCAGCCTGCGTGATCAGTATATTTCGCGGTGTCTCGAACACATTAAAGTTGATTTCCTGCGGTACCAGCCCGATGTGCGATTTGCAGGTTTCGCGCTCGCGATCCAGATCGTGATCAAAAATCTCGATCGCACCATCAGACTTGTTCAACAGTGAACAGATAATGCCGATCGCCGTCGACTTGCCGGCCCCGTTGGGCCCGAGCAAGGCAAAAAAATCACCTTCCTGAACCGTTAAATCAATACCCTTGAGCGCGACCATGCCGCTGTCGTAGGTCTTGGCCAGCCCGCGAATCTGCAACGCATTCAACGCAACGCCTCCGGCACACGCACACACGCAGACACCTGCAACCAGCGCACACAGCTAAAACCCATCACTCGACGATCAGACCAGACAGGACTTCACGCACTGGCGCTGGAATCGAGACCGGTTTTTCAGTTTCGCTGTCTACGAAGACATCGGTGAAATAGCCGGTTGAGCAGACCGCCTCGCGACCGACCACAAAAAGCCCGACCTCGTAGCGCACACTGGAGTTACCAAGCCGCCCGACGCGCAGCCCGCATTCGAGCAACTCAGGAAACTTCACCGCCACGTGGTAGCGACACAAGTTTTCGACCGAAAAGCAGCGCACCCCGAACGACGGTATATCGAGCCCGCTGTCGACTTCGAGAAAGCGCATGATCGCAAGCTCATAGAAAGTCAGATACTTTGCGTTGTTGACGTGACCGTACTGATCGTTGTCAGACCAGCGAGTGGGAATTTCCAGAAAACGGCTGAAATTTGCTCGCACCTCGGTGCGATCGAGTTCAAATCGAGACATGACGTTTTAGCTTTGTTTTATTGTTCGTCGAGCGCGGGTCGGTTGCTTTGCCACAGCACCTCGCTTCCACCCTCGTGCCGCGCCAGCACGCGCGCGATGACGAACAGCAAATCAGACAAGCGATTGAGATAAGTGACACTCTGCGGCGGAATCTGCTCCTCGCGCCCCAGCGACATCACGCAACGCTCCGCGCGCCGGCAAACCGTGCGCGCGAGGTGACAACTGGCTGCTGCCGGACCGCCGCCTGGCAGGATGAAGTCCTTCAGCGCTGGCAGATCGTCGTTGAATCGATCGAGTCGACGCTCCAGCCAGCTGACGTGCTGCTCGGTCAGTGCGACGTGCCCCGGAATGCACAGCTCGCCTCCCAGATCGAACAGATGGTGCTGGATTTCGGTCAGCACTTCGCGCACCGCATCCGGAATGGAGGCCGCCAGCACCATGCCGATCACACTGTTCAGCTCGTCGGTTGTGCCGTAGGCAGTGACGCGCAGTGAGTCCTTGTCCACGCGACTGCCATCACCCAGCCCCGTCGTTCCGGAATCGCCAGTGCGTGTGTAAATTTTTGTCAGCCTGTTGCCCACAGAAAGCCTCCAGGGAAGTCGACACCTAAAATGGCACGGATCCGCCACGATTCGCCGATATACTCCGTGTAACGCGGCATATGCCTGCGTTTTTAGCGATGTTGTCTGCGAATCGTCGCCGATGGAAACCGCCCATTGTGCCACTGACTACGCGTCGGTCACCAGAATTTTTGCCTGCATTGTCGGTCTGATGACCAGCCCGCAAGCAAATCTGACAGTCGGGCACTTGATCTATTATTGAGAGCCATCATCTGAAGCTTGTGCACAAGCCCCCGAGAATCAGGAACTTGAATCGAGTCAGACTCACCGCCTTCGCCAGCCTGGCCATGCTGATCCTGTCCGGGCAGACAGTTGGCGACGAGATAGCAGCAGATACTGAACAATCCCCCCGGACTACCGGGCGATTGATCGTGCACTACGCAGACAGCGCCTACAAACTGCCGCCGGTGGCGCTCGCCGGGTTCTATCGCAAACGCGCATCCTCGCGCCACCAGGCCGGCCTCAAGCTGGTTCGCGAACTGGGCTACGCGCGCGAACTGTTGGCCCCCGCGCACGCTATGTCGGCGTCAGAACTGACTGACCAGGCCAACCTGATCGCCAGCCAACCCGGCGTTGTCTCGGCATCGCCCGAGTATTGGCGCAAGCCGCTGCTGACGCCCAACGATCCGCTCTATCAGCCCGGCGCAAGCCCGGCCGATCAAACCTATCTGTACGATGGCATCTACAGTTTTCAGGCGCCTGACGCGTGGGACACCACCACCGGCTCAAGCGCCGTTGTGATTGCCATCGTAGACACCGGCTATTTGCCACAGCATCCGGCGCTGACCGACCGCGCCGCGCCCAATGTCGGTTACGATTTCGTCTCGGCAGATTCACCCGCCGTGTTCGATAGCGCCAACGACGGCGACGGCCGAGACAGCGACCCCATCGATCCGGGCGATCGCTGTGGCGAAAGCCAGACTCCGAGCTCATGGCATGGCACCGGCGTCGCCAGTGTCGCCGCAGCAGCTGGCAATGATGCTGAGGGCATGGTCGGGATCGACTGGTCTGCGCGGCTGTTGCACGTGCGCGCGCTCGGCGAGTGCGGCGGCACCGATGCAGATATCATCGACGCCTTGCGCTGGAGTGCCGGGCTCACGGTCAACGGTGTACCGCATAACCCGTTTCCGGCCTCGGTCATTAATGTGTCGCTGGGCGGCGCCACCGAGTGCACGATCGCCTGGCAGGAGGCGATAGACGATGTCACCGCCGCCGGCGCCGTGGTAGTAATGGCGGCAGGCAATGGCGCCAATAACGCGCTGCGCAACTCACCTTCCAACTGCAGCGATGTTGTCAGTGTCGGCTCCAGCAGCCCGGGTGGCAGCATCGATACCGGCTTTTCCAACTACGGGCTAAAAATGACTGTCGCCGCCCCCGGGCGAAACCTCGTGATCGCCAGCAACTCGGGCTTTGACGCAGCGGATGAAAACGGCAACGAATACATCAGCGAGACCGGCACCAGTTTTTCCGCCGCGCTGGTGTCGGGCCTGATCGGGCTGATCAAAAGCCTGAACGCTGACTTCACCCCGGCACAGATTGTCTCGATTCTGCAGGATAGCGCCACCGCATTTGCCCCCGGCAACTGCGATGACTTCTACTGCGGTGGCGGCATCGCCAACATGACCGCAGCGGTCGAGCTCGCCACACGCTTTGCCGGCACCGGACAGAATCGCGAGCAGTCGCTGCTGTCCAGCACGGCCGCCCCACTGCCCCTCGATCTGTCGACAAGTGCCAGCCTCGGCGGGTTTCGCGATATGCAGTACTTTGCCATCGACGTGCCGCAAGCGGGTATGTTGTCCGTCAGCAGTGACTCGGACACCAATCTCTACGGCTACCTGCTAAACCCGCGCCTGAGCACCCGCGCGATCGACGAGCAGTCGGGTCAGGGCCTGAACTTCCTGCTCACCGCGCGCGTGCAGCCCGGCACGCACTACGTGGCGGTTGAACGCCGTACCCACAACGCCAGAATGGACAGCCAGAGCGAATTTTCATTGCTGGCAACGCTGCTGACTGAGGAGCCGGACGCCTTCGCACTCGCTCCCGTCGTCGACGCGACGCCAAGCTCCGTCATCGCCTCAGAGGTGATTACCATCAGCGGCTTGCAGGTGGCGGTGCCGATGCTGATTTCTAACGGCCGCTATTCGTTGAACGGCGGCGAGGCGAGCGACGCACCGACCCGGGTCGACAATGGCGACACCGTCGTGGTGTTCGTACAGAGCGCCGAACAGCCACTCAGCACCCATACCGCGCGACTCGACATCGGCGCGTTCAGTGCGAGTTTCGCCGTCACCACACGATCGAATATCGGTGAAGGTGGCAGCGGTGGCGGAGGCTGCAGTATCGGCACCGGCACACAGGCGTTCGACCCGATGCTGTCGATGCTGGCAGCGGTTGCAGGCTTGAGCCTGCTGTATCGCCGCCGGCGGCAACCGGCACCGTCCACCACATCTCGGCACTGAAACCACTTCACCACTGTAGCCACCCGTGGCGGTATTGCACCGTATTGTTGGAATTGAGGCGCTCGCTTCACTTAGAATACAACCCATGGTTTGATCGCGCGTGTGCCGACGGCCGCGGCTGTGGCTGCAGATGCACGTGCGATTCCGGCAGTAGACTTTTACTCCTGTCCCGCCTAATTCTGATTGCCGGCGTTGTTGCCGGTGGTTTTTCGATTCGCACCTGCAAAAGGTTGATGACGCCCTGATGGCCAACAGATTCAACGGAACCGACAACTACATATCCACCGAGGACCTGACGCTCGCCGTCAATGCGGCGATCACCCTGGGCAGACCGCTGTTGATTAAGGGCGAGCCAGGCACTGGCAAGACACAGCTCGCCGAAGAGGTCGCGAGCGCCATCGACGCGCCGCTCTACCGCTGGCACATCAAGTCGACCACCAAGGCACAGCAGGGTCTCTACGAATACGACGCCGTATCAAGGCTGCGCGACTCGCAACTTGGCGACGAACGTGTACACGATATCTCAAACTACATCGTGCGCGGCAAGCTGTGGGATGCATTCGCCGAAGACAGACACTCTGTGCTGTTAATCGACGAAATCGACAAGGCCGACATCGAATTTCCGAACGACCTTCTGCTCGAACTCGATCGCATGGAGTTTCACGTCTACGAGACACAAGAGACGATCGTCGCCAAGCACCGGCCGCTGGTGATCATCACCAGTAACAACGAAAAAGAACTGCCCGACGCTTTCCTGCGCCGTTGCTTCTTTCACTACATCCGATTCCCGGATGCCGACACCATGACACAGATTGTGAAGGTCCACTTCCCCGATCTGAAAAAGAACCTGCTCGACGCTGCCCTAAAATCCTTTTTCGACATTCGCGAAGTGCCCGGCTTAAAGAAAAAGCCATCCACCTCTGAACTGCTCGACTGGATCAAGCTGCTGCTGGCCGAAGAGATTCCACCCGAGGCGCTGCAGTCGGGCGATGCCAACACCATCATTCCAAAGCTGCACGGCGCACTGCTTAAGAACGAACAGGACGTCCATCTATTTGAAAGGCTGGTCTTCCTCAACCGTCGCAAACAGCAATAGCCATGCTACTCGATCTGATGTTTCGGCTGCGCCAGGCCAAAGTACCGGTGTCGATCACCGAGTACCTGGCCATGCTCGACGGACTGAACGCCGGCGTCGGTGATTTCAGCGTCGAGAACTTCTATCACTTTGCGCGCATCGCACTGGTCAAGGACGAGCGACACTACGATCGCTTCGACAAAGTTTTCGGCGACTACATCAACGGATTGCAGAACGCGTTCGAAAACGTGATCGGCGAGATTCCGGACGAATGGCTGCGGCTCGAGGCTGAGCGCCTGTTCAGCGAGGAAGAGAAAAAACAGATCGAGGAGCTCGGTGGCTGGGAAAAAATCATGGAGACCCTGCAGGAGCGACTGAAAGAACAGGAAAAGCGCCACCAGGGCGGCAACAAGTGGATTGGCACCGGCGGCACTTCACCGTTTGGCGCCTACGGATACAATCCGGCCGGTGTGCGTATTGGCCAGAAAGGTGGTCGACAGGGCCGCGCGGTCAAAGTCTGGGACAAGCGCGAATACCGCAACCTCGACGATCAGCGCGAGCTGGGCACGCGCAATTTCAAAATGGCGTTGCGCAAGCTGCGCAAATTCGCCCGCGAAGGCGCTCAGGATCAACTCGATCTGAACAACACCATCAGCGCCACCGCCCGCAACGCCGGCCTGCTCGACATCAAAATGGTCGCCGAGCGGCGCAACGCAATCAAAGTGTTGCTGCTGTTCGATATCGGCGGCTCAATGGATTATCACGTGCAGGTCAGCGAGGCGCTTTTCTCAGCCGCGCGCGGCGAATTCAAACATCTGGAATACTATTACTTCCACAACTTTCTGTATGAACGCCTGTGGAAAGACAATCGTCGCCGACACAGCGAAATCATTCCCACTATTGAGTTCCTGCGTACCTATCAGCAGGACTACCGGGTGATTTTTGTCGGCGATGCGACGATGAGCCCATACGAAATCAGCGTTCCTGGCGGCAGCGTCGAGCACTGGAATGAAGAGGCAGGTTCAGTCTGGATTCAACGTGTGCTGGAGAAGTTTCCGCACGCGGCGTGGCTGAACCCCGAGCCCGAGACCCACTGGAACCGGGTACCATCGATCAAACTGACGCACGAACTGATGGGCGGGCGCATGTTCCCGCTCACCGTTGAAGGCATTGGCCGCGCGATTGGTGAGCTAAAGAAAAAGCATTGACACTCGATGTGAACCAGTACACAGAGTTGGCATGATCCAGCTCTGTATTCCCCTACAGATGGTAGTGCATATTCCCTGAACATTGCGCCGAGTATCGGAAATACGGCCACCATACGTCTATGGTGCCCGACGTTGTTTCTGACTGGATAGATCTATGGAATTTGTCACCGACATCAAGCGCAGCTACCGCCGCTATCGGCTGTACAACAAAGCCGCTCATCCGCTTACCATCTGGCTTATCGATGGTGTTTTTCTGTTACTCAGAATACTCGTGTTGCTGATGTTTCTGGCGATCATCTATCTGCTGCTGCGCACCACACCCCTGGGCCCGCTCGGCAAACTGTTTGACGATAGCGATGACGCCACTGCAGTCATCAGCGAATCGACCACCAGTAACAATGTGCAACGCGGTGGCTCGACCATCACTGCCACATCAACGCCAGCAGCATCAGCCACAACGCCGCAGCCAGCCGCAGTCACTGCTCAGCCCGCCAGCCAGATCACGCGTTTGAACTCTTCATCCAGCCCTGAAATTCTTGGCCCCGGCTGGCTGATGGAACAAAGCGTCGGCGACTACACTATTCAGTTTTCATCTGCTTCTGATATGGACCGACTGATCGAATTTGCCAATCAGTTTTCCAACTCCGATCAGGTCACTATTTATCCGTTCCAGGTGAGAGACGGCCGAACTGTCTATGGTCTGGCAAGCGGCATCTACCCCGACTTCGCCAGCGCCAGGCAAGCGATCGAACAAATGCCCGAGGCATTGCGCAAAGAGCAACCCTGGATTCGCGCGGTAGACACCCTGCAGTCAGAGATCTCGGCGCTGCGCGCGCAATAACCAGTCTGGCCCGGATGATCTGCCACAGGCATCCGGGCTAACGATTGTCCATCTGCCGCTGAATCCCCTGTACGCGGCGAATCCACGGACCGTAGCGTTTGGAGTAGTCGTCCAGTCCGGCCAACTCCAGCTGAGCGGCGGCAACCGAGTCAAACACCCCCCAGGCAAGGCCGTACTCAGGCGTGCCATCAGCCGTGTTCTTGTAGTGATAAACCGCTCTATCATGATCACCTGGTAACAACAATCCCAGCCGTCTCAGGAACATCAAGTTGGGTGTAGAGCCAATCTGAATCGTGAACTTGCTGCCCGGCTGATCTCTTATCCAGGCGTCATCCAGCACCACCGCATCGCGATTGATCGGCGGACGAGCCAGCGCCGGAATCTCTGTGACAACTGCCACGGCTTCATCGTCAGCATCGGTTACCGGCGGTGGAAGCGTCCCGACCAAAAGCTCAGTCTGTATCGTTGGCGTCACTTCAGGCAAAGCCGCGAGCGCCGCCGGTTCCGACTCAGGCAACGGATCAGTCAACGATTCCGCAACAGATTCCGAACCGCCAGACTGATTCCCAAGGTCGAGTTCAACATCGGAAGGATTTGTCTCTGGCTCCTTAACTTCGATTACGTCACCAGCGGCGATTTGCGTCTGCTCGTCACTCACCGGGTAGACAACCGGCGTTGCGTTGGTCGTTATCTCCAGCTTCTCCAGCACCTTGGAACCCGCCAGCCACAGCGCATAAACAAGGCCTATGAACAGGCTGATTTTTGCGATATTCCACAGTAGATCAAACAACAAAAACATGAATCGGTAGTCGTAACGATGTTGCATCCGAAATCTAAATACATCTTCCTGCAGTTCTTCAAGAACTCTCATGCTGTTTGCTCTGACCTGTCGACAGGGTTGCCAGTGGTGATGACTTATTAGATCAACAAATCACCGTAACGGGTAACCCGCTGTGGAGAAAACGTAATCGCGCCAGCGCACCGATCAGTTTCATCCACCCGTATCAATTTCAGCATCTTTCCGTCTGACTCCGGCGCCCTTTAACCCCAAAAACCACATCACGGCACAGCCAAATAAAAGGAGCCGCAGTGAGCATCCCCCAACGCGGCACTATAACTTTGTCCTTGCCCTGCTCCTACACTGGTCGCACCACTCGCCAGGACACAAGTTGCCATGCACCGCATAAACAGCCGCCGCACTGCCGCTAGCACCTGTCCGGCCATGTCAATTACAAACCACTAACCCCGCTACCAGCTTGCCCGACATACCATTCGCACTCCCCGCCATTCAGAACACTCCATGAACCCGACAGAAGTCATTGCCAGCGAACTGCAGGTGCGCAACCAACAGGTTCAGGCCGCCATCGAATTGCTTGACGATGGCTCTACCGTGCCATTCATCGCACGCTACAGAAAAGAAGTGACCGGTGGCCTTGACGACATTCAGCTGCGCGAGCTCAGCACACGACTCGACTACCTGCGCGAACTCGAAGATCGGCGCGGCAAAATCATTAGCAGCATTGAAGAACAAGGCAAAATGACTGACGCGCTGCGCGCCAGCCTGACACAGGCATCCAGCAAAACTGAACTCGAAGACCTGTATCTGCCCTACAAACAAAAACGCCGTACCAAAGCACAAATTGCGCGCGAGGCAGGCCTGCAGCCACTCGCTGATCAGCTGCTGATCAGCCATCGTATCGACCCGCTAGAGGCAGCCGCTGAATTCCTCAATCCCGAGCACAGCATTGAAACGGCCGACCAGGCACTCGATGGTGCGCGACAGATCATCATGGAACAGGTGGCAGAAATACCGGAACTTGGCGGCGAGCTGCGCGAGTACTTCTGGAACCACGCGCATATCGGCAGCACTGTCGTTAAAGGCAAACAGGAAGAAGGCGCAAAATTTGCCGACTACTTCGAACACAGCGAGGCACTGAACAAAATTCCATCGCACCGCTCACTGGCACTGCTGCGCGGGCAGAATGAAGGCATCCTCAAACTATCGCTTGAAATACCCGACCTCGACTCTGACGCCCCTCACCCATGCGTCGCCAAGATCGCCCGCCATCTCGACGTCGATCGCAGCGCCGAGTGGCTGTTCGAGTCACTGAGACTATGCTGGCGCATCAAACTGCAAACCCGCTTCGAGACCGACCTTAAAACCCGCATACGCGAGAGCGCCGAGCGCGACGCCATCGACGTATTTGCACGCAACCTGCGCGACCTGCTGCTGGCGGCACCCGCCGGGCGCAAAGCCACCATCGGCCTCGATCCCGGTCTGCGCACCGGCGTGAAAGTCGCCGTCACGTCTGCGACCGGCAAGCTCGTCGATACCGCCACTATCTATCCGCACGCCCCGCAAAACAAATGGGACGCCGCTATCGCCGATCTGGCAAAGCTTGCCGGCAAACACAAAGCCGAGCTGGTCGCGATTGGCAACGGCACCGCCTCGCGCGAGACCGATAAACTGGCCGGCGAGCTGATCAAACGCCATCCGGATCTTGGCCTGCAAAAAATTATCGTCAGCGAATCCGGCGCATCAGTCTATTCGGCTTCCGAGACCGCCTCGCGCGAAATGCCCGACATCGACGTGTCGCTGCGCGGCGCGGCCTCTATCGCGCGCCGCCTGCAGGATCCGCTGGCAGAACTCGTGAAAGTAGACCCTAAAGCCATCGGCGTCGGCCAGTATCAGCACGACGTCAACCAGGCCGAACTCGCGCGCTCACTGGAGGCAGTAGTCGAGGATTGCGTCAACGCCGTCGGCGTCGATCTCAATACCGCATCGGCAGAACTGCTGACCTACGTCTCAGGCCTGTCCAGCACACTGGCGAAAAACATTATCGAGTATCGAGACGATATCGGCCGCTTCAAAACCCGCAGCGAACTGAAAAAAGTTGCACGCCTGGGCCCCAAAGCCTTCGAACAGTGCGCAGGCTTTCTACGCATTATGGACGGCAGCAATGCACTGGATGCCTCAGCCGTCCATCCCGAGGCGTATCCTCTGGTCAAACGCATCGCCAGCGACACCGGCAGCGACCTGCGCAGCCTGATCGGTGACAGCGCCGCGCTCGCGAAACTCGACCCCAAACGCTACACCGACGAGACCTTTGGCCTGCCCACCGTCAAAGACATCCTCGCCGAACTCGACAAACCCGGCCGCGACCCACGCCCTGAATTCAAAACCGCCGCCTTCAAGGAAGGCGTTGAAAAACTCTCCGACCTGCGCCCAGACATGATCCTCGAAGGCGTCGTTAGCAACGTCACCCACTTCGGCGCCTTCGTCGACATCGGCGTCCACCAGGACGGTCTGGTGCACATCTCATCGCTGGCCGATCGATATGTTAAAGATCCACACGAAGTCGTATCCGCCGGAGACGTTGTCAAAGTGAAAGTCATGGAGATCGACGAAAAGCGCAAGCGTATCGCATTGAGTATGAAG
>CAZNIS010000046.1:50001-52793 GCA_964573105.1 uncultured Granulosicoccaceae bacterium | reverse complement strand
CTAGTGAGGGATAGCAAGTCCAGCCGCATCCGCGATGACCTCCCACCAATTCTGCAAAGACTCAATATTGACCAAACGAATTGGTTCGAACTCTCAACACATTTTGAAAAACGATTCAGAATATTTGCGGGAACATTGGAATCGATCAAGTCAGTTTGCCAACACTTCGGGATGAAACGAACCATCAATCGAGCTAACAGTAAACTGCTCTTTGGCTCCAATCATTTGCACAGTATTCGAAACTACGCTTAGCGACGTAGAAGTCAGACTCAGAATCATCTGGGTACACGTGTAATCCAAACCCTTACATTGTTGTTTTCAAAAACTCAAGGGCAGATTTTCGGCTGGGCCGACACTTGCGACACAATCCTTGTAATGCCTGTCCTCGCAAAATCGCTCCTCGCGAAATTTTCTGAGCTAAGTCAGTCTAAGACCAATTCGAACTTTGCCCCCTATTTCGCGTAGTCTCTACTCGAATATCCGAAGCTTCCATCACGTTCGTGTCGTGCCGACCGGCGAAGCACTATACCGGGTCAATCGATAAAGCTCGTATTCGCCATCTTGCTAAAAGCGAACATCCTCCATTCACATAGCGTGTCAGTACAGTATTTTAGTAAAGAGGAACAGTCAGCTTCTCACACTCGAACTCGCTGCTTCTTGTGAACTAAATCACCAACTTAAACACTGTTCATTGCGATTGCACGACAACCTGATATCTTTAACACAGGGTCGGCGACACCACTGTCGTTGTGCTTTTCCTGATTTACGCTAGCAGTTTGGTAGTTGGCAGTGGAGATTCAGGTGGTGTTGCTTTCCCTTCCTTTTTTTCTTGAACGACTCCTGGTCTCGCCCCTCACTGAGAAATTGACTCAGATTGGCACCCACCTGCCACTAGTCAATTGTATCTATCCATACAACAATGCAACCGGTGACCAGCCTAATTCCACTTGGCCAGTTACCATAAAGCATGAATAGCGACGAGATGTGACTACCCGAGCCCACTATCACTTCGCTTTGAGTCGAAACTCACTTTCTGGATACAGAACAGGCATTATCCGAAAGGTATTTCCATCAAGTCGCGGCCAGCAGTAATCTTACCTTCAAAATTTGTCGCAACCGCTTGCTGATAGTGTTCTTCCGTAACCCCGCGGTCCCCGATATCAGGCACATAGTGGTTGAGTACAAGATGTCGAGTCTGCGCCTGGGCCGCAATCCTGCCTACATCCTCACAGGTGGTGTGTGACGCCTCGAAGTGTTCCCACAAGCGAGGTTTCACCGCTTTCATGAATTCGCATATCTGCTTGGCGCCGGGCACGTACATCGCTTCGTGTACAAGGATATCCGCATCTTTCGCAAACTCTGCCAACGGCGGATAGTAGGTAGTATCAGCGCCAAATACGACGGTGCCAGCCGCCAATTCGAACTTCAAAGCATAGCAGTGATAGACCGGCGGGTGGATAACGCGCAGACAGGAGACTTTCACGCGGTCATCTTCGTATACCTCTCCTTCTGAAATTTCCTCCCACTTTACGATCTCTCGCAGATCCGTTGCACCTTCATCCTCAACTCGAATGTTTATATCGAACGACTGCCCGGCGAGATGGTGCTCCATCAGGTTCGACAGGCCGGGCGCGCCATAGAGGCGAACATCAGACATTGGGCCGGAAGTCCAGCCGGTCTGAATAAAGGCTCCCAGCTCGAGGTTGTGATCGGAATGGTTGTGTGTAATGAAGATACGATCGATGTCGTACGGCTGAAAGCCCGCGTTGCAAACCTGTCGAGTGACACCCAGGCCGGCATCTACCAGATAGGGTTTCCCGTCTACAACCAAGAGATTCGATGTCGGCCACGATGTGCCCTTGCCAATGCGAGGACCACCTTTGGTGCCTAACAAAATCAACCGGTTATCTGTCAAGGTTAGCTCCAAGAAGAGGTTCAGAAGTCAAAGTCGGGATATCGGGATGCCGTAGCGCATTATAACCGGTTAGCTCTGAGGGCTGCATACTTGGAGATCGAATCGAAAGACAAACCGAACGCCTGGACTTGAACTGCCTGCATACAATGTATCGACAACCGGTACCAGCGCTATGCTCCCGGCACGCTCCCCGGATACCGCACCGGATGCCCTTTCCCGCACACTGTTCGGTCATCGCTTATCAGGACTCAATCAGGACCACCTGGTTTGGGCAACTGCGAGTGGGAACCGGCAACGAATGGAGATCCAAATACGGACCAGCGTCGCTATGCGAGATGCCCTGACGCGAACGGGCGGCCCTGGCCAGCCACAACCCATCAACTAAGACGCCTGTCTATACACCCATGTCTATGTGGTTCTGCGTTACCAATGAGTGCGATGTTGTCTGTCTCGGACCAAAGCAGATCCGGGAACACAGCCGCTCCGAAACACTACCCAGTGTTTGTTTGCGCAAGCCGATATGCTGTGCTGGACAATTGCACAATGCCCTTACAAGAAAACTTGCCCCAAAAAAATCCAGACAATTGGTCCTGGAAAATCGACCACTACAATGCCTGTCCTGCGCATTTGCGGTCCTGCGCATTTGCGTAAACGTAAAAGTATGCCTGTCCCAGTACGCTCTTGCTTAAAAGTATGCCTGTCCCGGTACGCTCTTATAACTGTGCCTGTCCCAGCACGCTGTCCCAGCACGCACTGTCCCGGCACGCCCAGTGACTCTGCGTAATGCTATGCCAGTCCGGAGACGCCCCGGACGCGCTCCTCGGAGAGCCCTCCGTATCGACGCACTCGCACATCAATGCCTGTCCAGCTAATTTCT
>CAZNIS010000046.1:0-49901 GCA_964573105.1 uncultured Granulosicoccaceae bacterium | reverse complement strand
CTGTCCAGCTAATTTCTCCCGCGCATCAATGCCTGTCTAGCTAATTTCCCGTCTAGCTAATTTTTCGACTCAACACATTCCTGCATAGACACCTGTCCCGGTGGACTGTCCCGGTGGACTCCAGCCCCGCAAAACTGCCATCAAAACTCAGACCTTAGACCTACCGCCAATCTGTCTGCCTTGCCGATGCTCCTTTGACGTATTCCCGCAAAATGCCTGTCCCACAAACCTGCGCTGCCGGTGATATTCAATCGCGCCGCCGTCAAACCCAACTGAAATCCTGTGGCCATTACAATCACGTCGACCTGTCTGCGATGGCGGTCCTCGTCACTTATCGTGGCCTGACGGCCAGGTGCTGAATGATTGACAGGCGATGAGGTGGTTTAGCTGGTTTCGAATGCCGTTGGGTCTGGTTCGCGGGTCATTTTCCAATAGTCTACGAGCCGCCACGGCATCACTGAATAGACGCGACCTGCTTTGTTGCGGTAGTAAGTACTCATTCCCGGGTGGCTCCAGACCATACGCTGGTGGGCCGCGTCGAATTGCTTGTTGTATTCGTCGTGCACTTGCTGTTTCACCTCTAGCATTCGATTGTCGACCGACAGGTACTGCCGGATGCACCGCGCGATATAGTGCGCCTGGCACTCAGCCTGAAAGATGGTGCTACCTCCGTGCCCAAGACCAGTGCCTGGCCCCTGCATGCAAAACAGATTGGGAAAATTCGGCACGGTGATACCCAGGTAGGCGCTGGGATTGTCACCCGCCCATTGCTTTGATAACTCGATACCTGCTCTGCCGGTGATATTCAATCGCGCTGCCATCAATCCCACCTGAAATCCTGTCGCCATGACAATCACGTCGACTTGTCTGCGATGCCCGGCCACGTCACATATGGCATCAGGCTCGATGTGGGAGACGGGTGTGCTGATGAGTGTGACGTTGTCGCGACACAGTGTGCGATACCAGTGATTGTCCAGCAGTATGCGCTTACCGTACGGCGGATATTCAGGCAGGCACTGCTGCAGCAAATCATCTCGACCGGACAGTTGCCGTGTGATGTACTCGGTCATCTGCTGACGATGTCGATCGTTGACTCGATTGAGTGATCGATCCGGGTGTGGCCATTCGGGATCGATCTGCAGGGTGCGCAACAAGCCATCTCCGTAGCGCCAGAACATGGTGAAACGAGTCCAGGCCGCGTACAACGGTACGTTTTTCAACAGCCAGCGCACGCCCGGCGCAATCTCTTCGTGAAAGCGTGGGATATGCCGCACCCATTGCGCTGTTCGCTGAAAGATATGAAGTGACTTCACCTGTTCGGCAATCGCGGGGGCGATCTGCATACACGACGCGCCAGTGCCAATGATCGCCACCCGTTTGCCTGTGAGATCCAGATCATCCGGCCAGTGTGCTGAGTGAAACATTGGGCCCGCAAAACTGCTGGCTCCTGGTAGCTTGGGGATCTTTGGCAAACTGAGCTGACCAATTGCGCTCACCAGTGCCGACGCTTCAATCTCTTGCATCTGGCCCTGGCTATCCCGCAACTGCACTTGCCAGTAATCCCCACCGGTTTTAAGTGACTGCCACTGCGCTGACAGCATTTCATGGCGCAGTCGAATATCGGCCAGCAGGCCAAACTCGCTGGCACATCGCTGCATATACGCCTGTAATTCATCGCGCTTTGAGAAGAATCGACTCCAATCGAATCGCGCGCCATAGGAAAACGAATAGGCGTGGTTCGGTGTATCGACCGCGCACCCAGGGTAGCGATTTTCCCACCAGGTTCCGCCGACCTGCTCGTTGCGCTCGAGGATCAAAAACGGGATACCCTGCTGTTTGAGACGCACCCCAATTGCCATGCCACTGATGCCGGCGCCAACAATTACGACCGGGCGGATAGTGGCGCTAGTCCCGGCCGGTTCGTTCGCGACCGGTGCGAAGCACAGTTGTTCCCGCATCATGGGCGCGTACTCTGGCGCCACCTTTTCACCGAGACAGCACCGCATCATCTCAAGCATCAGATCATCGTCGGGTGCAGCGATCGCGGGTGCTTCGTCATCAACCAGCCAGTCGAGCGCGGCGGCGCGAATGGACTGCTGAACCTCTGGTGGCAAACCTGCCGCTTCATCTGCGATCAGATTGACATCGCGCGCCGGTGTGAAGGGTGGATTTAACCAGCGACGATCACCGGTACCTTGAAACAGCACCATCAACAGCACCCGCAAATCGGCCTGTTCGATGGCGCGCCGTAAAAACCCGATGGACTGGTTGCTAGTCATTCACCCATTCAATTGATCGCCAATCGCCTCCCTGAACAACGCATGGCTACTCGGGTGGACACGGCTCTCGTCTGGCTGCGTTCCAACCCCAACCGCTGTTTTGATCGGCGTGTTCGTAATCGCAATAATCGGTTGCAGTGGCGCTATGCGAATCAACGGGCTCGCACGGCTGCCGGGTGACCGGATTCCAGCCCCACCCGTGGTTGGCATCGGCATGGCTGTAATCACAGCCGACGACACCAGACTCACCATCATCCACATTTTGCTCGACGACATCCAGTGGTGGACAGGATTCACCGGTGGCGGCATTCCAGCCCCACCCCTCGTTGCTCTCTGCGTGGGCGTAGTTGCAGCCGGTGGCAGGTTCCGGATCAACCGTCGATCCGGCCATACCCGCAATCCAGTTGCCGACCGCTGCCAACGCCTGCTCATGGACCACGGTGCGCCCCAGATACGGCATCGACCACTCGCGCTCGATTGTCCTGAGTCGACGATAAATCGCAGAGTTTTCCGGTTCACCGGGGGCGACAATGAAATCGGCGTTGCGCCCATCAATCTCCAGCGCGTGTGTCTGTCCTCGCTCGCCGATGATTCGGGCATCATTTAGCGGCGTGGTGATACGAGCATCGAACACGGCGCGCTGCATACCGGTGGGGTAGTGGCAGAAAGAGCAATTGCTGTGCAGGAACGAGCGCACCCGGTACTCCAGTGACGCTGACGCATCATCGAGCGCCGCCAGTGCCGGCAGCGATGCGGCCTCGGCGTCGGACACGGGGTTCAACAACAAATCGCGCTGCGACCAGGCCGCTATCGGATCCGCTGTGGATGGCGAGCGACTGCCAGATAACTGCAATCCGTTCACACCCAGCACCGGATATTCATAGGTATGACAAACTGCGCAATCGCGGGCGCTCGGCACCTGGTACTGAAACGGTTCTCCAGCGCGGTCGGTCGCTGACAACTCGCGGCGTTCGGTCTGCAGAAATGCCTCATCGCCGGTTTCACTCCAGACGTAGGTGGCACCGTAGACATGACCATCTGTCTTCACTGTCAACACGCGCGTCTCCAGCGCGCGCCCGCCGGCGGACGGCTCGGCAAAATGTTTCACAAAAACCGACCCGGCGGGAAATCGCCAGTTTTCGTGCTGTGAGTTGTCGATTTTTTCACGGTCGGGCAAGTGCAACCAGCGCCGCTTGCGCATGCCATCTGACCAAAGCGGCGCATTGATGTTGTACTCGACGAAGCCCTCAGTCGGCTGCAGCGATACCAGATCGGTAAACACTCCGGTTTGCGACAGTCGCCCCGGCATATTGGCAGGTGTCGATCGCGCGAGTTGCAACACATTGGCATGGTTGATCGAGGCGAAGCTTGTAAAGTAAATGTTGCCGTCGCGATCCCCGCTGATGGATGTGAGTGCCATACGTTTTCGGCCCGATGGCAGGCGCAATAACAATTCGGGCTGTGGATTTTCAGGATCGATTGCCCACACCCGGCTCGACTGGTTATCGCCGAAGATATACTTGCCGTGCAATTCGGGAAATTTGTTGCCGCGATAGACAAAGCCACCGACGACCGCATAATTCTGGTCACTGTGGGCAAATTCGTAGAGCGGTGACGTTAGTCGACCAATCGGCTCGGCCGGCGCCTCACCGCCCAGATAACTGCCGGCATAGACACTGCTCCCCTCCTTGAAACTCCACTCGTGATTGCTGCCCGCTCTGGCCAGTTCAATCTGCTCGAATGTCGCCTGCCCCACCTCGCCGATCCACAGCGCAAGCCGTTCCGAATCATAGGAGATGCGCCAGGGGTTGCGAAACCCGAGCGCCCAGAACTCTTCCAGCACGCCTGGCTCACCGACGAACGGATTGTCAGATGGAATGTAGTAGCCGGCTGTTCTGCTGTTTCCAGCAGGCTTGCGTTTGGGCGGATGGCTGATCGCGCCGCCGCGCTGGTCGATATCGATACGAAAAATCCCGGAAAACAATTCTTCGTCAATTTTTTGCGAGACCTGGCGACTGTCCGCATTCCAGCCGCCGTCCCCTATCGATACCAGCAGAAAGCCCTGGTTATCAAAGTCGAGACCACCGCCAACGTGCTCTCGATGTGGCACTTCGCTCTCAATTAAAATGCGCTCGTTACCGGATGTGGCCAGTGCTTGCGCGGGTATGCGAATCTGGGAAACGCGCAGATAGTTAGGCGTGGATGATTGGCCCGACTCGCTGGTGTAGTGTAAAAAGATGCGCTCGTCGCCCGTGCCATCGCCGCGAAACTCGGGATGAAGTGCGCAGCCAAAAGCCCACTTTAAGTCTCCGTCGCGCATATCGACAATCGTGCGCTCCTGAACGCCGTCATCGCCGAGACGCACCTCGATGATCGTACCTTTGAAGGTACACACATAGAAAATATCGTTATGCACCGGATGCTGGTGCATCTGCATTGCCCCGTTTTGCGAAAAACCGGAATCCGGGAATGGATCAATGACAGACCATTGGCCGACATCAACCGTGGATAGTGGTTTTCGCAGTTGCGCCCAGGCACTCGACATCGCCGACATTATTAACACCAGAGTCAGCAAGACGAATTGCAAAGGGTAGAACTGACGAAGTATCGACAATGCGCAAGAGCACATACTGCACCTTATAGTTGTTGTAGTGTTAGTTGGCTCGATCAACCAGGCTGCTTGCCAGCGCAACTCGAACAATGCCTCGAACCCGCCTCGCCCATATTCGCGCCGGTGTGAAAAAACCTTAACAGATTGATCAAGGGCGCAGCATTATCACTCTGACAGCCAAACTGACATCGCGCAGCTCACGGTGCAATCGGGCGAGCAATCAGCTTCCTATGTGATAATTTCTATTCCAGGATTCAGAGACCCGAACTGACCAACCGTTGTAACGCCAGCCGATGAACGATTTTTACAAGTACACGTCAACCGATGGGAGACGACGCGCGTTGCAAAGTCTTCCCGCGAACACTATGTCCTATCCTTCGTCACGGTTCGTTACAACCGATTGAATGAATTCGATACCGTTGCGCGGGTTTTGATAGAGCCGGCGTCCACCGAGCGAGACCCCGATGCTTTCGGCCGCTGAAGAGTCCCGTAATACAAACCCATCCATCGAGGAGCAATCATCATGAAACACACACCTGACAATCTGCAGTCTACCCAACGCCGTCGGCTGCTTGCCGCCGCTGCGGCCAGCCCGCTAGTCGCGACGAGCGCTGGCGTCTTACCTGTCCATGCGATGCAACACAAGTCTGGTGCAGACAGCAATGCCATCAAGCACACTGTTGCGGTTGGTGAACTGGAAGTCACGACACTACTGGTGGGATCGCGAGTCGTTGAAGGCCCGCAGAATATCTTCGGTAAAAACGTGTCGGCCGAGGAATTCGCGGAGGCCAGCGCTGAGAATTTTCTGCCTACAGACGCGGCACGATTCTACTTCACACCAACGGTCGTAAAATCAGGCTCCGACATTGTATTGTTCGACACTGGTCTGAATCCGGCTGGCATAAGCAGTGCGCTGGCGGTGGCCGGCATAGAACCTGCCGATATCACAACCGTCGTTCTGACACACATGCACGGTGATCATATCGGTGGTCTGGCAGATGATGATGGCAAGCCAACCTTTGCCAATGCAGCCTATGTTACCGGCCAGGTTGAATTCGACAGTTGGGCCAAAACCGATAACAAGAATTTCAATGCCAAGGTCAAGCCACTTGCCGAGAAAATGACATTCATCGGAGATGGCGCGAGCGTCGCCGGGGGTATTACGTCAGTCGCCGCTTTCGGCCATACGCCCGGGCACATGACGTATATGCTCGAATCAAACGGTGCGCAATTATTAATTATGGCAGATACCGCCAATCACTACGTCTACTCGCTGTCCTATCCGGACTGGGAAGTGAAGTTCGATATGGACAAAGCCGCAGCAGCTGCTACCCGCAAAAAAGTGTTTGGCATGCTGGCTGCGGACAAGGTCCCGATGATCGGCTATCACATGCCGTTCCCCGGCATGGGCTACGTAGCTGCACGCGGTGAAGGTGGATTTCAGTATGTCCCCGTGAGCTATCAGCTGAGCCTGTAACAACATCAGCCCCCACGTAACCCCGCACCTGTCGCTATGGCAGGTCGCGCGGGGTGATTAAACGATTTCGAAAAGTTCCGGTCAATGTAAAAAAGGCTCACGTCCAATGTGAGCCTTTCACGGGCACCGTGCCTGGATACACTGTCGCCGACATTCCCTTATCGATTGCCCGCTACCACTTAGCAAACACTTGCGAGCCGCGGGCGCAAAAAGCGAGCGCCAGCCCTATTACTACTCCATATAATCCTGGTAGCTGTCGCTCTCGTGCACAAACGCTGAAATGATCGCATACACGGTAAAAGCGACAGCGGCGACAAGTATCAGCATGACAACGGCCGGCGAATCGGCAAAGGTGAAATAGGCTTCAACACCTTCCCAACTGCTTATTGGACTTGCATTCATCGTATATCCTCCTGATCAGGCGGTGGCAGGTGCGGGCACATGCGTGGTGGCTGGGTTGTTGCCGTTAGCGGGAATCGCCTCCGGATAGGCCGGCAGCGGCACTTCGACGGTGTCAAGACCTACCACTTCAGCGTTGGGCGGTACTCGAAGGATCTTCATTCTGGCCAGAATAAAAGACACGACGTACCCCGGTACGAAACCAAGTGCGGCCATAACCAGTGCGCTCTTCAACTGACCTAGAAAGCTGATGTCCGGCCCTGCAACATTCGGAAAACCACTGAAAATGCCCAGCGCAACTACACCGATAAGGCCCCCTACACCATGTACGGAGAACGCACCGACGGCATCGTCAATCCTTAGTGAGCGGATCATAAATTTATCTACCAGTGGCACGACTACACCGGCGAATGCGCCGAGCAGAAATGCCAGTCCGGGGTAGTAAAGATCCAGCCCGGACGCGGCCGCGAATATACCCGCAAGTGCGCCGGACATCATCCAGAACGGCTGTCGAGTGACGACATAGGCGCCGATAATTCCACCGGAAAACGCCATCAGTGTGTTGAAGCTGATCGCAGACAAGGTTACCGGGGTTCCAAAGATCGTCGTCCACTGAGCGCCGTTGTTATAAATGATGCAACCGCCAAGGAACCCGAAAAAGCCGACGATGATCAGCATCAGACCAATAGTACTCATCGGCACGCTGTGGCCTCGCAACTCTACAGGCTTACCCGATTCAGTGAACCTGCCATTGCGCGGCCCAAGATTGATCAATACGCCCAACGCGAAGAAACCGGCGACCATGTGAACACAGCCTGCGGCGCCAAAATCGTGAAATCCCCATTCGGTCGTCAACCAGCCATCGGGGTGCCAACCCCAGGATGCCCCCAGTATCCACACGACTGAGCCAAGCAAAATGGCCAGTATTAAAAAGCTGCCAACGCGAATGCGTTCAATTACCGCACCTGAGAAAATCGATGCAGTGGTTGCGGCGAACAGTACAAATGCTCCCCAGAAAATCCCCGAGGCGTTGTCCGCGAGGTTTGGCCCCATTGAAGTCGACCACGGCAATCCCGCTGCCGAGGCCTCATAGTCTGGTGTGAAACCTTGGTACATCGCGAGATAAATCCACCATCCGAAAAAGTAGAAAGTCGGAATGATGAAAGCGAAAGCCAGAATATTCTTTACCCCGGAGGCCAGCACATTTTTCTGCCGCGAGGCGCCCATTTCATACGCCAGGAACCCGGCGTGAATAATTACCATCAGACCCGTGCACCACCAATAGAACACCTCCATATTGATAACGCCGGCCATCTCGAATTGCGCCTGCAATTGCGCGAGTGTCAGTTCGGTTGTTTCCATTGCTGCCCCGTTGGTTGAGTTTTTTTCACCGCGAGACAAGCTTACCCGTTGTTAATGTATGCACTCAGTGCTGTTTCTGCACCAGGGTGCTGCACGATCCGAAGCAGGCATGCGGGCAGCACTCAAGCGCATACCGGACTAACCGGGCGATGGGCGACAACAACTTCTGAACAGTCGGCCTGAATCCGGGCAAAACTCAACAACCCAAAGCTGATATCATCGAGACTACGCCCAGCGTCGGATGTGTCGTATCCGCTCCGCCATTGGTTGTGTCAGGGGGAAAATTGAAATCGCATACAAAAAAATCCAGCAAGCGCATACTCGCTCAGTGCGATCGGCATAGCACAAAGCGGCGGCCGGGGCTTTGAACGACAACCGTGACAGTACCATTTGCGTACTACTGGCCGGAGGCCAGGGCTCCCGATTGCACCCGTTGACCTCAGACCGTGCAAAACCAAGTGTGCCCTTCGGCGGCAAATACCGAATTATCGATTTCACGCTAAGCAACTGTCTGCATTCTGGCATTCGACGTGTACTGGTACTGACCCAATACAAGTCGCATTCACTGCAGAAACATCTGCGCGATGCCTGGTCCATATTCAGCCCTGAGCTCGGCGAGTACATCACTGCAATTCCGCCACAGATGCGGACCGGCGAGTCCTGGTACGACGGTACAGCGGACGCTATTTACCAGAACCACTTTCTGCTCGAACGCAGCGGCGCCGAGAGAATTCTCATTCTATCCGCTGATCATATCTATCGTATGGACTACGCCGCGATGCTGCGCAGACACAATGAGTTGGGAGCGGAGCTTAGTGTTGCGTGTATGCGCGTCCCGTTGCAGGATGCCAGCGCGTTCGGCATCATGACCGTAGACACCACCGGCCGGGTGAAAAATTTTATAGAAAAACCTGACAAACCCGAACCACTGCCAGATAACAACCGTATGGCTCTGGCATCGATGGGTATCTATATCTTCAATCGGGAAGTTCTGTCCGAACAACTGGAAATTGACAGCCATGATGAGTCTTCATCCCATGACTTTGGTATGGATCTCATTCCACGACTGATACATTCCCACCGTGTCTATGGCTATCAATTCGGCAGCAGAGAGGGACGGGTAACTCAGGATCGATACTGGCGTGACGTTGGCACTATCGACTCGTACTTCGAAGCTAACATGGATTTACTGGCAACCACCCCACCGTTGAACCTATACCAGGATTCATGGCCGATACGCACCTATCATGGCCAACATCCGCCGGCACGAGTCATTCCAGATAGTTCAGGGGAACACAGCCGGATTGAAAACTCAATCCTGGGTAGTGGATCTGTTGTAACCGGCTCTACCATACAGAACTCTATACTGTCTGCTCGTGTGCAGATTGCAGAGAATGCCCGTGTAGAGTCCAGCATTTTGTTCGACAACGTGACAGTTGGTGCGGGCTGCAAATTGCGGCGCTGCATCATCGACAAACATGTAGAGATACCCGCAGGCACCGAGATCGGATTTGACCCGAAGGCAGACCGCCGTCGTTTCACGGTTTCGGATGCAGGTGTTATTGTGGTGGCAAAAGACAGCCTCAATCATTAGCGATTGCTATGCACACCGCCGGTTTTGCCCTGAACAGATGGACAACATGGAACAGCACTCAACACCCTGCATACTGCAAATGTTGACCACTGCCCGCCACTGAAAACTCCTTCAGGTATCAGATTTTTTCCAACCGTTGCAAAAAAGCAGCGCCCTGCCGCAATCGACTGCTACAACCCACATTCCTGACAGGCACCACGGCCGGCATGTGCCAAGGCAATCCCTCACACCTCTCATGTCTGTGTCTAAGTTGTAGCGCTCAGTGCACTGCATGCCAGGACGCGTATCCGTACCTAAAACCAGCTTTCCATTATTCAAGCATGACTCTGATGCAAGCCAGATGTGTTGAGCGCTGTGGTCGTTTAAAGATTTGCCGTTGACGCCCCGTTCGCAACGCAGGCCACATTTGCAATAAAAAAAGGCGCACTGTCAAGTGACGGTGCGCCTGAAACAGTCTTTCGACTGCGCTTGGAGGAATTCTGTCCAGTACGTTGGCAACCAGGTTTCGGTCAACGTGGGAAACATACTACACAGCAAAAACGGCTTTCGCCGCTGCTAAAAACGCAGCGCTGTGCTGCACGCTTTAGCCAGCCGTACACCATCCTCTTTCGGCTCGAATCACTTCTGATTCGAATCATTGACAACTTGTTTGCACCGCCCCGGTGCCAATAGAGCCGCGAATTAGTTTTTATTGAAGATCACTAAAGAAAGCATTGTTTGTCTTACGTGAATTGAGGAATTAGCTTTAGTTACAGCCCAGGTCTGAACGTGTAGCCGACTAACTCGCAGAGTGAAACAACGAGTTTTAGTGCGATGGTTTTACAATTCGAAAGACGCTAGGCAGACCGCTAACCGAGGCAGATGTTCGAGTGAATTTCTGACCTCATTGTCAATCCGTTCCACTTTTTAAAAAAAGGCAGGTTTCCGACAATGAAACGATTTCTTCAGAACGCCTACCGTCGCTACCAATATCATCTGTTGATTCGCGGACGGCGGATGGCTCGCGAGGTGTTGCTCGACAAGAGTGATCGCGAACTTCAGGACATGGGTTTCTCACGCGACTTGTTAAAGGCTGGTATCCGACACTGGCCGTGGCGACTGGATGAACAGGAGCAGAGCTTCGACACAACACCTGTGTCGGAGGCGAGGGCCATAAGCGAACTTCGTAATATGAGTGACCGCGAACTTCTCGATCTCGGTATCACCCGCGGCACAATAGAAGAGTCGGTACGCTACGGCCGTGCTGGTATCGACACGGCAAACGTTGACATTGAAGCGCCGCAAGTGACTACCAGTGTTTTGCACAGTGCGAAGCCAGCAAAACATCACCCCGTGCAGACCGCAGGCTGCGATCGTGAAGTCGCCTGAGCAGTTGCCGATACACCAAAGTCGCCACAAAGCCGATACCGTACCTGTAGTCCATGCGACGACACGCACGGTGGCCATGCCGACTGATACCAACCCTTCAGGAGATATCTTTGGTGGCTGGGTGTTGTCGCAGATGGATATAGCCGGTGCCATAGCTGCCAGCAAACGCGCCCAGGGTAAAGTAGTGACCGCATCGATCGAAGGCATGGCGTTCCTTAAACCGGTACACGTTGGCGACATTCTGGGGGTGTACACCACCATTACGCGGGTCGGGCGCAGCTCGATGGACGTTCTGATCGACGCATGGGTCAGGCGCAATCAGATCGGCCTTCGCGAGAAGGTGACACAAGCGACTTTCACGTTTGTGGCAGTTGACGAAGACGGCAAACCAACCCTGCTGCCAGATGAGGACAGCCTGCCCGACTATGCTTTTGACCAATACACGGACAGGTAAAACTCATAGCCGAAACGATTGATCGTGCGAGGAGGACGACCGTGACAAAGCCGCTTGACCACTCCGCTCGCCTGCTTCCTTGGGCCGAAGTGCTGCGACCCCAATTCCGGGTATACATTTAAGCTGTAACAGGGGGTTTTCAGAGGTTGTCGCAGTGCGTCCGGCTGGGCGCCGCGGTCGACTCATAAGGTAGGAGTATCCGGGGCGCGCAGCCGCACGGCACATACATGGGTATGTTAGTGGCGGCCGGCCAGGTGCGGCCGGCCAGGTACGACCAGCCAGATGCGGCCAGACCCCGCCCACGGGTACGACCGGGACACCCGGACAGGCGTGCTGAGAACAGCTGCCAATTCCGGGTACTCGGCTGGGTCGCTGTGAACCGTCACCCAATAGCTGGCACGAACGATCTGTCCGCCGGCGTCTCCTGTTGCGAACTTTCAGCAACTACCCTGGCAAGCTCTAGTGCAGGCTCCTCGATCAGCCACCCCGCTCCCCCACGCCTGTACAGACTCACACAGAGGCCAGTTGACGAGACATTTCAACCGTATTATCAGTTAGTTGCGCCACACAACCTCCGGTGGAGCAGGCAAGCATTGGCCGCCTGTCGGGACATTATCCTGACACAACGGCAAGCGCCCGGGCAGGGTCAATGGCCCGTGCTTACCGCGGCATTTGACTTGATCGTCGCGCTCGTTAGAATCGAGGTGTCGATGCAGACTTGAAAAACACACGCACTACTGGAGGACATCCCTTGAAATTGTTTCGAACGCTTACCCTGGCCGCCATTGCCGCGCCGCTGGCAGTCTCTACCGCCCATGCTGATCAATTCCTGCGCATGGTCTCCGGGCCATCCGGTGGATCCTGGTACCCGCTGGGCGCCAAAATCATGCAGGTGATGGACGAAGAGATCGACGGCATCACGACCTCAAACACGTCCGGTGGCGGCATCTCGAACATTCTGGCGGTCAATGATGGCGACGCCGAAGTCGGTTTTTCCTACGCCCACACGGCGGCGAACGGCATGAACGCGACCGGTAAATTCAGCAAGCCGCAAAAGAACGTCCGTCATCTGGCCACTCTGTATGGCTCAGTATTTCAGGTCGCGGTTCGCGCAGACAGTGACATCAAGTCATTTGATGATATGAAAGGCGCCAATATCTCTCCGGGCAAGGCCAAGTGGACTGGCACCGCATTCGCCGAAGCCATTCTGAAAGAGCACGGCATCACCTTCGACAGCATTCGCGAGAACGGCGGCACAGTGCACCACGTGAGCTACACCGAGTCAGTCGCGCTGATGAAAGATGGCCACATCGACGTATTCATGGGTGCGACCAACATGCCGCAGGCATCGTTTCTCGAGCTTGAGCAAAGCCCGGGCATTCGCTTCATCGGCATCGACGATCCGGCCAAGCATCAAAAGATCCTCGACGATAATCCCGGGTTTGTGCCAGGCGTCATGCCAGCGGGCGTGTACGAGAGTGTCAAAAGCGACATCAACACGCTGGGCATTACGGTCAACATGGTGGTCAACGCAGACCTGTCAGACGAACTCGTCTACAACATGTGTAAGTCGCTGTGGGCCAACTACGACAAATTCGTTGAAGTGAAAAGCGTCTGGAAGCGAGTCAAGCAGGAAGATGCGCTAAAAGGCGTGGCGATTCCGGTACATCCTGGCGCCCAAAAGTGCTACGACGAGATGGGCGTTTCTGCTGGATAGGCTAACGCTCGTTAGTAAAAATGTGATTTGACCTTGATGGGGCCGACCGGCATGAACCCAATGCCGGCCGGCCCTTTTGCGTTATGCACCCGGAAAACGTCGCCGCGAGCCCGCCCGAGCCCCTATGAGCACCGATAACAACAGCGAAAAGATCACCTACGAGGAAGCACATGAAAACGGCTTTCTTGAACGATTGCTGCTCGAGCGCAAACTGACACTGGCCACTGCAGTCTATTTTGGCTGCGCCGTTGTTGCGATCAGTCTCGCGATTTTTCATCTCTATGTGGCCGCCTTTGGTACCCCGGAGGGCCGATCTTTTCGCACCGTGCACCTCAGTGCGATGCTGGTGCTGGGGATCTGTATGTTCCCGCTGTTTCGACGCTCAGCCTGGGAGCCGGTTATACAAGGCAATGCCCGCGACGGGCTGCGGCGCTTTGGTTTCGGCGTCGATCTGATACTGATCCTGTATGTAATTTTTGTGCAGATCTGGACCATCTATGACATCACCGCATTTCACATGCGCTATGGCGAGAAGGAGACGCCGGATTTGATTGTCGGTGGCCTGCTGATCCTGTTGATCCTTGAGGTCACGCGGCGTGCAGTCGGTTGGGCGATGGTCATCATCACCGGCTTTTTCGTCCTGCATGCGCTGTATGCCAATCATTTTTTCGGTTTTTTCTACGGGCCGCCGGTACGCTTTGGCAAGTTCATCGACACGCTGTTTATGTCAAGCGACGGCATATTCGGTATCCCGCTGCACGTGTGTGCAACCTACATCGTGCTGTTCATTATCTTTGGCGCACTGCTGATTCGATCCGGTGCCGGGCGCTTCTTCATTGATCTTGCAGTATCGCTAACCGGCCATCGAATTGGTGGCCCGGCCAAGGCATCGGCGGTGGCCAGTGGTTTTATGGGCACGGTATCCGGTTCCGCGGTTGCCAATGTGGTCACTACCGGGGCCTTCACCATTCCGTTGATGCGCAAGGTCGGCTATCGACCAAAATTTGCCGCAGCGGTCGAGGCCTGTGCCTCATCCGGTGGCCAGATTACACCACCGATCATGGGAGCTGCGGCCTTCATCATGGCCGAATTCCTCGAGACGAGCTTCATCAATATTGTACTCGCTGCGATTATTCCTGCCTTTTTATACTTCGCCACCGTGTATTTCATGGTGCATCTGGAAGCCGAGAAGAACAATATCGGCCAGATCGATCGCAAGCTGCTGCCGCAGACCGGCGAGGTACTCAAGCGCGGCTGGCACCTGTTGATCGCGCTAGGTGTTCTGGTCGCGTTCCTGCTGCTCGGCTATACGCCGATGAAATCGGCATTCTGGGGCATTGTCGCATTGCTGGCCTTAAGTTTTATTCGCGCTGAAACCCGGATGAGCCCGGTGGATTTTCTGGCCGCGCTCGAATCCGGTGTGCGCGCCACTGTGCCAGTGACCATCGCCTGCGCCTGTGCCGGCCTGATTATCGGATCAGTTTTTGTCTCTGGCCTGGGCCTTAAATTCACGCAGGAGGTGATCAACATCGCCGATGGCAGCCTGATCATCCTGCTCGCACTAACTGGTATATCGGCAATCATTTTGGGTATGGGCATTACCACTACCGCGGTCTACATTACGGTGGCGGCGCTAATTGTGCCTGCACTGATCAAAGCCGGCATCGAACCGATCGCCGCTCACATGTTCGCATTCTACTTTGGGGTGGTATCGACGATCACGCCACCGGTGGCGCTGGCCGCGTTTGCCGCAGCAGCTATTGCCAAGACCGGGCCGATGGCCACGGCGGTGGAATCGACCCGGGTTGGTATCGCGAAATATCTGGTGCCGCTGGCTTTCGCCTATAACCCGTCACTGCTGCTGGTTGGCCCAAGCTGGCTGTCTATCATCTCGACTGCGATGGCCCTTATCGGTCTCTACGTTCTATCGACCGGACTGGAAGGCTGGTACCGCGGACGACTCAGCCAGCCGCTGCGTTTCATCTCTGTGATTGCTGCGGCGATGATGCTGATGCCGCCAACAGAGAGCATCGCCGGTCTGCCTGGCTACCTCTACTGGGTAGCGGGCTCGGTCATCGCGGCCGGTGTACTTGGCCCCAGATTTATGCAGGCCAGACGCGAAGCGGCTGAAGCCGCCAATGGCAGCTCAGCCAACCTCACCGGTGGAGAAGCGTAATGTTAAACAGAATATTTCTTGGCCGCTTCTGGCACTGGCTCCTGCTTGCCATCGCTACCACGCTATTGTGGTTCTGTGGCAGCAAGCGATTGCACGTCATTGAATTCAACTGGTTCATCATCGCAATGCTGGCAGGCACCACCGCGATGCTGCTTGCCATCGTTCGCTTTCACCGCGAGGGTGAGCAGGTAACGCGGGACAAACTGGTGGTGCAGGTATTTGATCCAAATGAGGAGGTCTCGCTGGATCGCGAATAGCACCACAACGGCGTCAAAACGCTGCTATGGGTGCGCAGGAGAATCGTCGCACTGGCACATTATCCTGCCAGCCTCTCATTGGGTCCGAAGTATTGCAAAACGGATCTACTCACCGATAGCTGTTGAGCAAGCTTGGTAAGCACTCACCAGGCCCGGAAAACCGAGCCCGGCAAGCGCCGGTTAGAGCCAACAACCAACTGTTCAACAATAGCGTGTAATGCGTTGTATTCTGCTGTCCTATGGCACCGCCGTCACCGACGAACAACGCGAGATGCGTCGCCATCTCTCTATGCCTGGCCCACCATCGCAATGGTCTGCACCCGAACCACCGTGAAGCCGGTCGGCGCCGTCTTCACCGAACAGTGAATCTGCGCCGGGTTGGCCATACAGACGGTCGTTACCCGGACCACCCAGCAACTCATCGTTACCACGTCCGCCGTACACCACGTCATTGCCGTAGCCGGCACAGATCAGATCATCCCCACCAAATCCGAAGATGCGATCGTTCCCCCCGAAGGCGACGATCACGTCTCGACCTCCGGTACCACGCAGCACGTCGTTGCCCTCGGTGCCGATAATCGTGGCAGGTTCACCCATGCAATGCGCCATATCTTGCACCGGGTCGCACAGATCTCCGATGCCGTCATGGTCGGCGTCTGACTGATCCGGGTTCGCATCCACCGGGCAGTTGTCAACCTGATCGTCAAAGCCGTCGTTGTCGTCATCCGAGTCACAGGCGTTGCCCTCGCCATCACCGTCTAGATCGAATTGATCAGTATTCGCGACGAGTGGACAGTTATCTTCGGTATCCAGGCGGCTGTCGTTGTCGTCGTCCGCATCGCAGGCATCTCCCGCGCCATCACTATCGGTGTCGAATTGATTGGCGTTGGCGATGACGGGGCAATTGTCTTCAGAATCGGCGACCAGATCGCCATCAGAATCGACAATCGGGGCAGACAATTCACACTGACGGATCAAATCTCTCCCCGCGCCGCCATTGCAGACATCACCGTGTCCGCCGCCGCCGAACAGCTTGTCGTTGTCGCCGCCACCGGCCAGATTGTCATTACCTGCTGCACCGTATAGTCGGTCCCGTCCGTCGCCGCCATCAAGCATATCGTCACCATGCTGACCGTTTAGCAAATCATCGCCGTCATCGCCTTGCAGGCGGTCATCGTGTCGGCCGCCATACAGACGGTCATTGCCTGCGCCGCCGATCAGTATGTCAAAGCCAGCTTGTCCGTATATAAGGTCAGAGTCTGAGCCACCGTACAGCTCGTCATTGCCGGCACCCCCATAGATTTTATCGGCGCCACCCTCACCACAGATCACATCGTTGCCACCGCGCCCGAAAATCTTGTCCGGGCCACTGGATCCGACGATCACATCGTCGCCTGCGGTACCGCGTATCACGCCGCCTGTGTCTGAATCTGCCGTAATCGTGGCTGCCAGGCCATTGCAAGTCAGCACTTTGGTACCTGTGTCAACGATCGTGATCGGCGCAAAGTTATTGGCGATAGCGGTACCGGTACTGGAATCCTTCAATTCGATCAGCACGGTCTCTGGTCCCTCATCTTCTGTATCTGCGATGGGTACAATTCTGATCGTGCGATCGGAGTCATCACCCGCAGCCCAAAACAAAGTGCCCGTGGCAGAGACATTCTGAGCCACAGCGCTGTTGATGAAGAAATCCAGCCAGGCCGTATCAGATGTCCCTTCCTCTACCACAAAGTCTTCACCAGCCGTTGCGGTGCCGCTGATCTCGTAGTCGATAGACGATGGTTCATCGAGGTTGCCGATTCTAGAAATGCCAATCTCTATCGCTTCATCTTCCTCGACAGTCGCTTCCTGTTCCGGAATTTCCTCAACAACCACTACAGCAGGAATGTCGGTGTCGCTTTGCGGATCAGTACCTGCCTGTACTTCCAACGCGTTGTTGATGCCGTCATTGTCCAGATCTTCATCGCCATCGTTGATGCCATTGCCATCTGAATCCGGGTTGGTGGGCGACAGACCCAGACCCGGCTCGTCCAGATCCGGCAGGTTGTCATTGTCGTCGTCCGGATCACAAAGATCACCCAGCGCGTCTCCATCGAAATTAGCCTGATCCGGATTACTCAGCAGCGGGCAGTTATCAGTTCCGACACAACTCGCCGGCCCAGCCGAAGGTGCTCCGGCGTTGCAGAGGCCATCTGCATCCGTATCAACCTGCGGCAGTGAACAACCATTGGCATCGACCAGTTCACCTGCGGCAGTCAGCGGACACAGATCGGCCGTGTCCCCGACGCCATCGGCATCGGCATCCGGCACCTCCGTCGCATCGTCGGTAACAGTAATATCAATTTCAGCCTGTGCAAAGCCGTCCAGCTGATCGCTGACCGACACCACAATACGGTAGGTATTGTCACTGTCACGATCTTGTGGATTCTCGAAATCCGGTGCCGCAACAAAAGTGATGGCGCCGGTTTCGTCAATGTTAAACAGCACGGCATCCTCACCAGACAGATTAAACGTCAATGTATCGTTGGGATCGTCATCAACCTGGACTGTCAATGCCGTGGTTTGATTTTCCAGCACTGTGGCGAGCAGTCGATCCTGGCCTTGCGGAATCACGATTACCGGTGCCTCGTTCTCGCTGACATCGCCGACTGTCACCTCGACACTGGCCTGCGCCTGCGCATCAAGCTGATCAACCACCGACACAACAAAGCTGTAGACGTTGTCGCCGTCAGTATCCTGTGGGTTCTCAAAATCGGGTGCTGTGCGGAACACAATACGGCCGGAATCGTCAATGCTGAAAAGATCGCCATCGGCACCTGACAAATCAAACGTCAACGTATCGTTCGGGTCGTCATCGACCTGGACTGTCAATGCCGTGGTTTGATTTTCCAGCACTGAGGCGAGCAGTCGATCCTGTCCTTGCGGAATCACGATTACCGGTGCCTCGTTCTCGCTGACATCGCCGACTGTCACCTCGACACTAGCCTGCGCCTGCGCATCGCGCTGATCGACTACCGACACAACAAATCTGTAGATGTTGTCGCTGTCGGCATCCTGTGGGCTCTCGAAATCCGGGGCCGTGCGGAACACAATCCGGCCGGATTCGTCGATGCTGAAAAGATCGCCATCGGCACCCGACAAGTCGAACGTTAAGGTGTCGTTCGGATCGTCATCGACCTGTACCGTCAATGCCGCGGTTTGATTTTCCGGCACTGAGGCGAGCAGTCGATCCTGGCCTTCCGGAATCACGATTACCGGTGCCGCGTTCTCGCTGACATCGCTGACTGTCACCTCAACGCTGGCCTGTGCCTGCGCATCGAGCTGATCAACTACAGATACAACAAAGCGGTAAACGTTGTCGCTGTTGGCATCCTGAGGGTTTTCGAAATCCGGTGCTGTGCGGAACACAATGCGACCGGTCTCGTCGATGCTGAAAAGATCGCCATCGGCACCTGACAGGTCGAACGTCAAGGTGTCGTTCGGGTCGTCATCGACCTCGACAGTCAATGCCGTGATTTGATTCTCAGGCACTGAGGCGAGCAGTTGATCCTGTCCATTCGGGATCAGGATTTCCGGTGGTGTGTTTGGCGCCGCATCGATCAGCGTGATAGTCATAGAACCATTGTTGATGGCCGTACCAGTGCTCGCATCGATCAGGTTGATGACAATGGTTTCGGGCCCCTCGTCGTCATCGTCGCGAATCGGAATAATTCGAAGCGTCTTGTTATCGGACTCGCCAGCGGCCCAGATAAGCGAGCCGGTGTTCGAGTCAGAGATACCCTGAGCCGTCGCAGTGCTGATGAAAAAGTCCAGCAATGATGCGCTGCCTTCACTGCCCTGCTCAACGACATAGTCCTCACCGATTATCGCGGTGCCACCGAGCTGATAATCAACAGTGGAGGTCTCGTCAATGTTACCGCTGCGAGCAATGCTGATCACGATGTCTTCGTTTTCCTCTACTGTGCTGCCAGCCTGTGACGTACCGGCAACAGACACCACGGCCGGCACATCGGTACCATCGTCAGGGTCGGTCATGCCCTCTATTTCAAGCAGATTATTCACCCCGTCGCCGTCGCTGTCTTCTTCGCCATCGGCCGTACCATCACCATCGGAATCGACATTCAACGGCGACAGCCCCAGCGCGATTTCGACGCTATCTGCCAGACCGTCGTTATCATCGTCAAGATCGCAGGCATCGCCCTGGCCATCTCCATCAAAATCGCTTTGATCAGAGTTCGCGACAGCGGGACAATTGTCAGAGATATCTGGTACATCATCGGCATCCTGATCGGCCGCTGGCGGACAGTCAGTCACACACAAAATCGATATTTCAGGAAGCCGTTGCTGATAAGGCGCGGAAAACTCAAGACCAGGCGAGTACCGTTCCTCGACTTCAAGGTAGTTGTTCTTACGGACTCGCGCCTCGGTAATGCGCAGTGTTTGACCGGCAGTCTCCTCACTCACGCGATTACCCGAAGCAACGTAAAAGCCGTCAGCGTCCGTTGTGACGTATGCAGAAAACGAACGTCCGCGCGACCCGTCATCGTTGAGAAATTCACCTCGCAACTCGACAGTAGCACCTTCTACAAAGTTGCCAACAGTGTCCTTGATATAACCACTGGCGACAAATTCAGGTGCACTCAGCAATGTAAAATTTGCAGTTTTCGGAAATGGCGCCTCCAGCGTCAGGTAGATGTAGTCTTCACCACGCGCCTGATAGTGCTGATCCGACGAGGGATAGATAAAAACCTGCTCGCGATCGAACTGATCCAGGGTCAAAGAATACTGACCGGCGTCATCGGTAATCGCACTGCCGCCACCAGCGCCGCGAACTGTCACGCCGGCGATCGGCAAAGTGGTGACGCGATCGGTCACCGTACCGATCACGGCGATCTCACCGGTCACCGCCAAAATAGCTATGTCAGGCAGCAGTTGGGTGTACGGTGCCGGAATCTGCACACCGGGTGACAAGCGATCTTCCGATTCCAGATAGCCCGACTTACTGACTCTGATCTCGGTAATGCGCAGCGTCTGGTTTGCTGATTCTTCACTCACCCGGTTGCCAGGTGCTGAATACAATCCCGTGTCGTCAGTCGTTACATAGGCAGTGAATGATCGAGCGCGCGAGCCATCGTCATTGAGAAATTCGCCACGCAACTCTACCGTTGCACCCTCAAGCGGTGCACCGTTGTCACCGGTATCCGGTATTGCCTCGTAAACATAGCCGCTGGCAATCGACTCGGGCGCAGGCACCAGCTCAAAATTAGCCTGCTGCACGACTGAGCCATCCAGCGTCAGGTAGATGTAGTCTTCGCCGCGCGCCTGATAGTGCAGATCAGATGAGGCATAGATGAAGACGTCCTGTCGATCAAACTGATCCAGTGTCAATGTGTAGCGTCCAGACTCGTCGGTGGTGGCACTGGCGCCACCGGAACCGCGCACTATGGCACCGGCAATCGGTGTGTCCGTGCCGCGAACAGTTACCTGCCCTTCCACCGCAATCCCGGTCGCTTCATTTAGCGTGACGTCGGGCAGTACTCGACTGTAGGGAGGCTGAATTTCCAAACCGGGGTTGAGCCGTTGTTCCAATTCAAGGTAGCCAGCCTTACTGACGCGGATCTCGGTGATACGCAACGTCTGGTCTTCGGTCTCCTCGCTCACCCGACTTCCAGGCGCTGCATAAAAGCCTGTACTGTCGGAACTCAGATAGGCGGAAAAGGAACGACCGCGCGAGCCATCGGTGAAAAGAAATTCACCGCGAAGTTCTACTGAGGCACCGTCGATGGGATTGCCACTCACATCCCTGATGTAGCCACTGGCGACGTACTCGGGTGATTCGGTCAAAAAGAGATCGGCGACTTTTGGAAAAGGGGCTTCGAGCGTAAGGTAGACATAGTCCTCACCACGCGCTTGATAGTGCGAATCGGAAGACGGATAGATAAATATCTGCTCTCGATCAAAGTCTTCCAGCGCAAGTGCGTACTGGCCAAATGCATCAGTCGTGTCCTGCCCGCCGCCTGCGCCTCGCACTACCGCCCCGGCAATGGGCAAACCCGTATCCCGATCTCTCACCAGACCGCGCACGGCAATGGTGATATCGCCCGTTTCATTCTCGTCGGTAACCGTTACTTCAACCAGTGCCTGCGTCAATGCGTCGAGCTGATCGGCTACCGTCACAATCAGTTCATGGATATTGTCGGTGTTGTCATCCTGAGGAGTTTCAAAGTCAGGCGCTGCTACAAAGGTGATCACGCCAGTTTGAGTGATAGCGAATAGACCGGCATCAACACCCGACAGTGTAAAACTCAGCACGTCACCCGGATCGTCTGTAGCAGTGACAATCAGGGCGCCTACCTGATTTTCCGCAACAGCGGCGATCAGGCGATCCTGCCCATTAGGTATCGAAATGACTGGCGCTGAGTTGTCTGGCGCATCGAGCAGCGTGATTGTCATTGAGCTGTTGTCAATTGCCGTGCCGGTACTGGCATCCAGCAGATTGACAATAATGGTTTCAGGGTCTTCGAGTTGAGCATCGTTGACCGGAATGATCCGCAGGGTCTTGTTGGCGGTCTCTCCGGCGGCCCAGATAAAAGTACCGGTAGCGGAATCAGATACTCCCTGTGCATTGGCTGACGAGATGAAGAAGTTCAGCAGAGACGCAGTATCTTCACTGCCCTGCTCAACCAGGTAGTCCTCACCAATTGTCGCGGTACCGCCAAGGACATAGTCAATGGTAGAGGTTTCATTGAGATTGCCGGTTCTTGCTATCGTGATGACGATATCCCGGTTTTCCGCAACTGTATCGCCGCCGCTAGACGTGCCAGCCACAGAGACGACCGCCGGCAGTTCATTTCCATCCGCCGGGTTGGTTAGGCCCTGTACTTCGAGTATGTTGTTGACACCATCGCCGTCGCTGTCTTCATCACTATCCGGGGTGCCGTTACCATCGGAATCGGCGTTTACCGGAGACAGCCCCAGCGCCAGTTCTGTCGAATCCGGCAAGCCGTCGTTGTCGTCATCAAGATCGCAGGCATCTCCGGCGCCATCATCGTCGGTGTCGGCCTGATCAGAATTTGGTACCACCGGACAGTTGTCGGACAGATCAGGCACATCATCGCTGTCCTGGTCGGCGGGTGGAGGACAGTTGGATACGCACAGAATCGAAAGCTCTGGCAATAGCTCAGCGTACGGAGGCGGTATATCGATCTCGGGAGAGAAGCGCTCTTCAGTTTCAAGGTAGTCATCTTTGCGTATGCTGGCCTGCGAGACTCTCAATGTCTGCCCCATCGTCTCTGCGCTGACCCGACTGCCGGGAACGGAATAGTAACCGTTCGCATCGGTATTCGCGGTTACGTAGAAGCTTCGCCCTCTCGAGCCATCCTCGTTCAGAAAATCACCCTCCAGCTGGACTCTAGCGCCTTCCACAAAGTTGCCAACGGTATCAGTGACATAACCACTGGCGACCAAATCCGGCGCCTTGAACAAAACAAGATCTGCAACTTTCGGAAACGGCCGCTCCAGGATCAGCCGCTCGTAGTCTTCGCCGCGCGCCTGATAGTATTCACTCGATGTTGGGTATACGGACACCCGCTCACGTTCGAATTGATCGAGGATAAGACTATACTGACCGGCAGCATCAGTTGTGGCACTCGCGCCGCCTGTTGCCCGCACTGTCGCCCCGACTATCGGACTGTCGTCACCATCCCTGACCGTACCAGTCACTGCTACCTCACCCGTTACTGCCAAAATGTCGAAGTCAGGCAGTTGCTGTGTGTAGGGCGATGGGATTTCTACCGCTGGCGAGAGCTCTGTTTCGGATTCCAGGTAACCAAACTTACTAACCATCACCCGGTTAATGCTCAAGGTTTGCTTATCGGTTTCGGCACTGACCTGCGCGCCAGGCACAGAGTAAAATCCGTTGGCATCCGTCGTCGCACTGGCGTAGAAGGATCTTCCCCGTGAACCGTCCTGCAGCAGGAAGTCGCCTTCTAGTTCTACCCTGACGTCTGCAACCGGGTTGGCAACATCACCGGGATTTTCCACTGTTTCGGTGACGTAGCCACTAACGATAGACTCGGGCGCGAGCACCATGATCAGATCTTCTTGCTTGGGCAGCATACCGACCAGCGACACACGTGCATAGTCTTCCCCACGTGCCCGATAGTGCCGATCAGACGTGGGATAAATAGAAACATCCTGTTGATCAAACTGATCCAGAGTGAAAGTGTATCGACCCGACTCATCCGTGGTGGCTGTAGCCCCGCCCGAACCGCGTACCACAGCTCCGACGATGGGTTCAAGAGAATCTCGCTCCGTCACCTGGCCTTCAACCGCGATACCGGTTGCCTCAGTGATGAAAATGTCCGGCAATTCCTGTGTGTACGGCGCCGGGATCTCTACACCCGGAGACAAATCCTCAGCAATTTCCAGATAGCCGGCCTTGCTTACTCTGACATAGTCTATCCTGAGCGTCTGGTTCACAGTTTCAGCGCTGACCCGATTGCCCGGCATGAAATAGAAACCACTGGCGTCCGTGCTGGCGGTTGCAAAAAATGATCGACCGCGTGAACCATCGGCTGTGAGAAAATTGCCTTCCAGTTCAACTCTGGCACCATCAATCGGATCATCCACACTGCTTTTTACGTAACCACTGGCCACGAATTGCGGTGACTTTACCAACACCAGGTTGGCGACTTTGGGGAAGGGGGCTTCCAGCGTCAGCCGGACATAGTCCTCGCCACGAGCCTGATAATGCTGATCAGAACTCGGATAAATAGAGACTTGCTCACGTTCAAACTGATCAAGCGGGATCGTATACTGCCCCTGCGAGTCTGTTATCGCCGTGCCTCCACCGGCACCTCGTACTAACGCACCGGCAATGGGAGCTCCGGTATCACGGTCAGTAACCTGCCCTTGTACGGCAATTGTTTGGGCTAGAGCAGACGACGACAGAATCCAGAGGAGTAGGACTCCACCTGCAAGGATAGAGAGAACATTTGACGCTGTTGCAAAAAATCGGTGTAGGGATATGTCGGCAAAACGAAGACAGGTAATCAACTAATTTTCCCCAATACTCCCCTCGATCGGCTGTAGTTTCTTTCAGCGACCAAGGGTAAAACAGACACGGCAATGCGGCACACGTAACAGAACTATCACCGAAAATCTGCTGGAACCAGACGACGAACAACGAAAACGGGTCTGCGCGATCAGAATAGCGCTCGTGTACAAACTTCGGCTCATACGCATTTTAACGTACAGACTACCAACACAAGCGACTAACGGCCGCACTCTAACGCCCGATCAAATCCGCGACAATACCACCAACGGGTGATTGCTTTCGATTATGCTACAGCGGTAGCAAAAAATACGGCTGGGCCGCGAGCAAACGGAGGGTACGTACTGTAGCTGTCGATATCGGGTTATCTTCCACATTGACAGAACGAGAACTAGTTGTGAGTGGTTCGACACGGCGCTCGCGCTCTGCACCCTGCGGCATTGCATCGGGATGCAGATCAACTCACAAGTACACAGGAACGCACGAGACACCACGGGCCATAAACGACATCCAGAACGTTCGCTCTGGAGAACGACAGGTTCGGTGTTTTGGTAGACCTTAAATGACAATTAACTCGCGCGGCACATGGCACAAGCGCTCGCCACCGCTTTCAGTGACCACGACAGACTCCGATATCGCAGCGCCAAAATCTGCCAGCCACACACCGGATTGAAAATGAAAACACATACCGGCTTGCAGAACGGTCTTGTCACCGGGTCGCATACTGGCGGTGCGCTCGCCCCAATCTGGCGGGTAGTTCAAACCGATTGAATAACCAACTCGGCTCTTTTTCTCGTAGCCATGCGCATTCAACGCACGTTGCCAGATGGCCTCCACCTCCTCACAGGTGACACCTGGACGCATGGCTTCGATCGCTCGATCGCCACTGTCGATGATCGCATCGGTCAGGCGCTTCATCGCGTCAGGCGGCGCACCCATATGGGCGGTTCTGGTTAGTGGCGCATGATAGTGGCGACGGGCCGCGGCCAGCTCCATCACGATCAGACCACGTTCCGGCAGCGGTTCTGCCGTCCAGGTGAGATGTGGCGTGCTGGTACCCTCGCCCACCTGAATGAGTGGACACAAACTGGTGTAGTCGCCGTAGTGGTGGTCAACACCTGAAATCTGATCGCGATAGACATCAGCGATCACTTCAAACTGCCGCACACCCGGTTGCAGCCGCTCCAGCGCATTGTTCATGGTGTTTGTAACAATGCGTCCAGCCTCGCGCATGCAAACAAGCTCAGCATCAGACTTGACTAGTCGCGCCCAGTTGACCAGCTCTTTGTTGTCTGTGATGGTGGCATTGGGCAAACCATTGACGACATGTTGGTGCGCACGCGCAGTGTAGTAGTGCGCGTCAAAATCGACGCCAATTCGTGCCGTACCCCAGCTGCGAGTTTTAATCAGAGCGCACAACTCATCAAACGGATGCTGCGTCGCATGGTGTACCAGCGGTTCGGAAAACGGGACAATATTCTCTGCCGGCAGATCGGTAGTGATGTGTGCCGACTTTGCATCCTGCTCGCGGCCAAACCAGATGGGAGCAGGCTCGTTGACGTGCACCAGCACCGCTTGTGGTGTATAGAACGACCAGCCATCGAAGCCGGTCAGCCAGCTCATGTTGGCAGGGTCCTGACAGATCAATAGATCAAGGCCCGCAGTCTGCATACGTGCCTTAACATCGTCTACGCGGCGAGTGAATTCCTCAGACGCAAATGGTTTTTCAAATCCCATGGGCTTGCCTTCCAGTTAATTCGACAGCCGCCTGGCGACGCTGGATAAAAACTCCAGCCCATGCGCAAGCTCAGCCATTTCAATATATTCATCCGCCTTGTGCGCACGATCAATGCTGCCCGGACCAAAAATCACGGTCGAGAAATCGGCATCGCTGAAATAGCCGCCATCTGTGCCGAATGACACCACATCGCGGCTGTTCAGCCCGGTAATCGAACTGACGAAGGCTGCCGCCTCATCGGCGTTGCGATCATCCAGTGCCGGTACTGCCACCTCGGTGATGATGCGAATGTCCGCACGGGAATTCACCGCCTTCATGGCAGGTACCAGTTCGGCAGCATAGGCTTCGATTTGTGCGATTGTCTGCGCTCCATCCTCACCGGGCATCTGGCGGTATTCCCAATCAAAATTGCACCAGCCGGCAGTAGAATTGCGTGCAGCACCGCCTTCTATGGTGCCGACGTTGAAAGTTGGATAAGGTGGCGTGAATGGTGAGTTGGCAATTCGATTGGCGGCGCGTTGTGCGCCGAATTCCTCGATCTTTGCAATGATTTTCATTGCCACAGAAATTGCACTGACCCCTTTAGTCGGATCACTGGAATGAGCCTCGGCACCGGTGATCTCGGTACGCATCTCGTAACCGCCTTTATGCCCGGTGACAATACGCATCTGTGTCGGTTCGCCAACGATCACAATGGCAGGCCGAAATGCGTTACCGGCCATGCTCTCCAGCAGCACCGGCATGCCGTGTCCGCCATTTTCCTCGTCATACGAGAATGCGATGTGGATGGGGTTTTTCAGGTGGGTTGCCTGGAACGTGGGTACTGAGGCGAGTACGCAGGCGAGAAACCCTTTCATATCCACCGACCCGCGCCCGTACAAACGATCGCCTTTCCGGGTGAGTTTGAACGGGTCACTGCTCCAGTGTTGTCCGTCAATCGGCACTACATCGGTATGGCCATTGAGTACGACGCCGCCATCGATGGGCGGACCGATGGTGGCGAACACGTTGGCGCGCTCGCCTGCCGCGTCGTAGCTGAGGGTGACCGGGACACCTAGATCCGTCAGGTATTGCTGAATGTAGCCAACGATGCCATGGGTCGGACGGCCGGAAATACTCTCGAAGCTGACTAGTCGCTTGAGGATTTCGACCGCGTTCTCCAATTCGTCAGACAAGGTTTTGCTCCTGTGCAGTGCAAGTGTGCAGCCAGCTGTCGCGCAAGTGCCGGCTTGTCAGACCCATGGATCCCGCCTTGTGGTTAGCAGGTGCTGGCGTGTCAGCGTTAATCGGACCTGGACTCAATGATGACAAAACCGGCTTCAATGTGCACCTTCGTATGCGCCAGCGAGATTCGCGATTGACAATGTATTGAAGGGTCCCGCTCAATGGAACCTGTCTGCGACCAGGACGTGCTATCCCATCGAATGAATCATAGGGGCCGTAAGCCAAAGCGCACGTACCTTTTTCTTGGCGGGCACTTGCTCGACTGACTGCCATACCGACGTACAAGATTTTTCCCGCACGGCAGGTTCGCTCGACGGAGTCGGTCTCCCACCTGGGCATGCCGTTCATTCGAATGAATCATAGGGGCCGTAAGCCAAAGCGCACGTACCTTTTTCATGGCAAGCACTTGCCGAACTGACTGCCATTCCGACGTACAGGACGTCTCCCGCACGGCAGGTTCGCTCGACGGCGTCGGTCTCCCACCTGGGCATGCCGTTCGTTCGAATGAATCGTAGGGGCCGTAAGCCAAAGCGCACATACCTTTTTTATGGAAGGCACTTGCTGGACTGACTGCCATACCGACGAACAGGATGTTTCCCGCACGACAGGTTCGCTCGACGGAGTCGGTCTCCCACTGACCCCATTCACGGAAATGCGTTCTGCAATGAATGGCCTTTTTTCGTATGCCATCTTTGCCGTGTAGCGGTTACACTGCGCGCATCTTGCACGAGTATAACCAGCCATGCCAGCTCCCTTCAGCGCCGATGAATATGCCGATCGACTCAAGCGCGTTCGCACCGCAATGGAAGAACGTGGTTTCGAGGTATTGGTGATTGGCGATCCGGCCAATGTGAACTGGCTGACGGGCTACGACGCGTGGTCGTTCTACACGCCGCAGATTATGGTGGTCGGGCTGGATATCGAACCGACCTGGCTGGGGCGTGAGATGGACGCTGGCGCCGCCTCGTTTACCACTTATCTGCCGCAGGATCAGGTGGTGCCGTTTCCCGAGTCACTGGTGCAAAGAAGCGACGCCCACCCGGCGCAATTCATGGGTGACTGGATGGCGTCGAAAGGCTGCGATGGCAAGCGCATCGGCTACGAGTCGGATGTCTACTTTCTAACACCCGCTGGGGTCTCGCACCTGCAATCGCGAACACCCAATGCCCGGTGGCAGGATTGCGGCAAGCTCGTCAACTGGCAGCGCTTGACCAAGTCCCCGGCCGAGATCGACATGCTGCAACAGGCCGCAACGATCGCCGGCTGCGTAATGCAAACCGCCTACGACGGTATTCGACCCGGCGTGCGCCAGTGTGATGTCATGGCCGAGGCCACTGCCGCGATGATTCGTGGCACCCCTGAGTTCGGCGGTGACCTGACCGCCCTCTACCCGTTGGTGCTGGCTGGAGAAGCCGCATCCACCGCCCACCCGATGTGGACCGATGCGCCATTTGAGCACGACCAGACTGTCGCATTCGAGCTCGGTGGCTGCCGCAAGCGCTACAACGCCGGCCTTGCCCGCACGGTTCACCTGGGTAAACCAAACCCGACATTGACGAACACGGCACAGGCAGTTGGCGAAGGTATGGAGGCTGTGCTCGACTCAATGAAAGCCGGGGCGCTGTGCTGCGACGTACACGCGGCGTGGCAGGCGGTGCTCGATCGCTACCAGCTTGAGAAAAAGAGTCGCATCGGCTACTCGATTGGCGTTGGCTATGCGCCCGACTGGGGCGAACACACCATCAGCTTTCGTCCCGGTGATGAAACTCCACTACCGGAAAATGCGGTGGTGCATATTATCCTCGGTATGTGGATGGAGGGCTGGGGCATGGAGTTGAGTGAGACGATTCACGTGCGGGCAAATGATGCCGTGTGTCTGACGCAATTTCCGCGCGACGTTCACGTGGTCGACTAAGACAACCCTGCACCGTTCGCGATCAAAAAAAGCTCGTGCTCAACGCTGATATCACTGAACCGCATCAGCCGAATAGCTGCTTAAACAAGCCGATGCAATCTCGAAAGCCACGTTCAAAATCACCATCACCGGGGTGATAGACGCTCTCGAAAGATATCACGCCGTCGTAATGATCGGCACGCATCGCATCGGCCATCGGTTTAAATAAATCAGCCAGCTGCCCTTCGCCCATCTTTTTGACAGTCAAAGTGGCACGCGGCGTATCGACCAGTACATCTTTAATATGCACGTGGCCAAGATAACCGCCCCTGACCTCTTCATAACCATCAGGGTATGCCAGCTCATGACACCAGCAATTATTGGCCGGATCCCACAACACCTTGAGCGTGTCTTTGGCATCGAGCTCGTCGATCAATCGCCTTGCGGTGTAGTTGGAATTGACCATGGTGCCATTGCCGGTCTCGACCACCAGCGTGACGCCCTCGGCCTTGGCAAGATCCACCGCTGGTGCGATCAGCGGCGGCAGCGTATCCCAGGCACCGTGGGCGACATTCCATTTTTCCGCACCATTATTGCCCCACAGAATCTGTTCCTTTTTGCTCGTCATGATGCGCACCAGCGGCGACCCGACGATATGCGCCATCTCGATCACACGTTTTAACGCATCCATATGCCGGGTATGCAGTTCATCACCCGGCTTGTTGGCGGTTGTCATACCGGCGAATATGTGTCGCGACAAACACGACACCGGTTTGCCATGCCCCTCGAGAAGATCTTTTATTTGCGCGATTTCCGCTGCACTGTGATCGCCGACTTCCTTTTCACCAACGAACTGCAGCTCGGCATAGTCGAGATCGAACTCGTCCATCACTTTGAGAGTATGCGACAGGTCCCGACTGATACCATCGCAAATAATACCCAGTTTCATATGCTTGTACTCTATGGTTAGCGATGCAGTTCGGCGCCGACAATTTCTTCCAGTACCCGCGTGCAGACCCAGTTGTCCCCGTTGGGATATCGGGATTTTCCAGCCTGGAAGATCTGCATGGCGGTGGAGGCGGTATGTAGCGGCACACCCTGTTGCTGCGCAAAGTCCAGGGATATCGTCAGATCCTTATACATCGTGTTGATGTGACTGCCCGTGCCTTCGAACTGTCGGTCGATGATGTTCTCCAGCGCGCTGTTGGCCACGCCACAACCGGCACCGGAAGTGGAAAACACATTAAACAGCGTCTCTCCCTTCACACCGGCCTTGGCCGCCAGTGCCGCCGCTTCGAAAGTGGCTGAAAATATCCCGCCGATCAGCGATTGCAAACAGGCTTTCATCACCTGACCATCCCCCGGTTTGTCGCCCACTCGGTGTATGGTCTTCGAGACTGCCTGCATCACCGGTTCGGCTGACTGCATGGCGACATCGGTGCCGGCTGCCATCATCGTCAGCGTGCCACCCTGCGCGCCGGGGAATCCACCCGACACCGGGGTGTCGATCAAGTGGATGCCGCAGCCGTTCATTGCCTTGCCAATCTCAACGGCTTCGGCCGGTTTGATCGTCGCGCTTAACAGAATGATGCCGCCCTGTTGCATGTTGGCGACCAGTCCGTTATCCCCAAGGATAACCTCGTCAGCCTGATCACCGTTCATGACCATCACAAAGACCGCATCGCTATTGCGTCCGACGTCGCCAACATTAGAAGCGCCCGTTCCGCCACCATCGATGAACGCCTGCATTCTGGCCGAATCCAGATCGTAGCCGGTGGTGGCAAATCCGCTTTTAATCAGATTGTGCGCAAGCCCACTCCCCATATCCCCCAAACCGATGACACCAGCACGCATGACAGGACCGCCTCTAAGCTTATTCAGCTGAAACGATACGTGACAACAGCGTAGGGGTTCAAGCGCATCGGGAAAGACTTACCAGGCCAACACTTAGCCGCTAATCGTTGCGTGGCATCGTCGGCGGCTGATCAAACACTTTGATTGGCGGCAGTGGCTCGCGATAGACCTCGACTTCCACCAGGGTGCTGTGCGCGCTGGTGCCTTGCGCCAATTGCGATGAGCCCTGGTCACGCGTGAGTACATTGGGATTGCCGTGCACATCGAGGCTACTGGAATCGGCAGCGTCCAGTGGGTCGTACCAGGCACCGGTCGGCAGCACGACAACGCTTTGCCGAACCGAGTCGGTCAGCACGGCGCTGGCAAGCGTCGCGCCACGATCGTTGTAGACGCGAACTACATCGCCATCGGCGATCCCACGCGCCACAGCATCGACAGGGTTGATCCTGATGCACTCGCGGCCGTTCACCTTGGCGTTCACACTGGTGCGGCCAAAATCATACTGGCTGTGCAGTTTGGTGACAGGCTGATTGGAGTTGAGCGCAAGTGGAAATTGCTTCGAGCGCTCGCTGCCGATGAATTCGGTTTTGTCGAACCACTTCGGATGCCCGGCGCAATCGGGGAGCTGGAAAGAATCGATCGGCACCGAGAAGATCTCGATTTTGCCTGACGGAGTATCCAGCGGATTGGTGTCAGGGTCGCGACGGAATGCTTCAAAATCGAACTCTGGTGGCTCAACTTCATCAGGATTGATCTGAAAAACGTCGGACTGCCAGAACTCTTCGAACGCCGGTAAGTGAACCCCTTCAGCGTGTGCGTTGTCGACACTGACTTGCCACAAATGATGCAGCCATTGTTCGGCACTGCGCTGTTCGGTAAAGCTGTCCGCTACACCCATTCGCTCGGCGAGTCCACTGAAGATGCTGTAGTCATCGCGACTGTTGGCATAGGGTGCGATGGCCCGGTGCATCGGGCTGACGTAGAGATCGGCCGTCCCACTGGCATAGTCATCTCGCTCCAGTGGCACGGTGGCGGGAAATACGATATCGGCATGTCTCGCGGTGGCTGTCCAGAACGGCTCGTTGACGACAATCGTCTCTGGCTGGCTGAACGCACGTTTTAGTCGGTTAATGTCCTGATGATGATGGAACGGATTTCCACCGCACCAGTAGACCAGTTTGATATCGGGGTAATTCAGCGTCTCACCATCGAATACAAATGGCTCTCCGGGGTGCAGCAGCATGTCTGATACACGTGCCACCGGAATGTACTGATCTATCGGGTTTTTGCCCTGTGGCAAAGCACCAAATTTAAATGATAATCGTTTGCGGCCAACAAAACCGAAGTTGTGAATACAGCCATAGCCATACCCGACACCCTGGCCGGGCAAACCGATTCTGCCCAACATGGCGCCCAGTACTGTGATCATCCAATAGGGTTGATCGCCGTGTTCTGTGCGCTGCAACGACCAGCTGATCGATAACAGGCAAGGCTCGGATGCCATGCGACGTGCCAGCTGCCGAATTTGTTCGGCATCGATATCGCAAATTTGTGCCGCCCACGCAGCATCTTTGGCGATCCCGTCTGACTCTCCCACAAGATAGGGCACGAACTTGTGAAAGCCCGATGTATAACGATCGATGAATGCCTGATCGTGACGATTTTCGGTGAATAGTGTATGGGCCAGCGCCATCATTAGCGCCGTGTCTGCGTTGGGCCTGATCGGCAGCCATTCGGCGTCCAGAAATCCGGCTACATCATCGCGAACAGGACTGACGGACACGATATCAACACCGGCGTTCTTTACTTGTTTAAGGTCCGCCTCGGCACCGTGGTTGGCCAGACCACCCTGATTGATCTGGGTGTTTTTCATACTGATGCCACCGAAGCAAACCATCAATCTGGTGTGCTGGCAGATATCCTCGATGGTCGGCGCCTGCAGCATGATCGCCGTGGCATCCATGCCAATAATGCGCGGCAAAATGACTTGTGCGGTTGCAAACGAATAGTTCTGCACCGAGTAGGTACAACCGCCAATCTGGTTCAGAAAGCGCCTCATCTGGCTTTGCGCATGATGGAACCGACCCGCACTCGACCAACCGTACGAACCACCGTAGATCGCCTGGTTGCCGTGCTGATCGATGGTGCGTTGCAGCGCCTGCGCGGCAATGTCCAGCGCCTCGTCCCACGGCACGGCTACAAAAGGATCGGCACCCCGTTTCGAGCCATCGCTACCGTGCGGTGATTCGAGGTAGCCACGCCGAATATGGGGTGTTGGCACCCGGCAACCACTGTGCTGGGCATCGATCAGCGATTGTGCGATTGGCGACGGATTGGTATCAAACCGATTGGGCAACACCTCACTGATAGCACCCTTGTCGGTCGTGACTCGATAGTGGCCCCAATGGGTGCTGGTTGGCTTGCTGTCTGGCATGTCGTACGTAGGTTTTCTTCGAAAAAATCAGATCAAACCATACACCAAACGCAAGATCATACCGGCAAAAATCAGACGCTGTGAGTTGGCGCGGAAGTCAAGGACCAGGCGCCGGGATCAAAGTGCCTTGCTTAGCCACCGGGGGGTCAATCCCAGTGTTTCACCCCGCGGGCAACCTGGCGCGTCATTGAGGAATGTAGAGCTTGTGTTGCCTTGCTCACGCGGCGGGCTTCCATTCTTGGAGTTTCACCGCGCGGGCAACCCGACGCGTCAGCGAGGCATGTACAGCTTGCGTTGTCTTGCTCAAGCAGCGGGCTTCCATTCTTGCAGTCTCACCACGCGGGAAACCCGACGCGTCAGCGAGGAATGTACGGCTTGCGTTGCCTTGCTCACGCGGCGGGCTTCCATTCTCGGAGTTTCACCACGCGGGTAGCCCGACGCGTTAGCGAGGCATGTACAGCTTGCGTTGTCTTGCTCACGCGGCGGGCTTCCATTCTTGCAGTCTCACCACGCGGGTAACCCGACGCGTCAGCGAGGAATGTACGGCTTGCGTTGCCTTGCTCACGCGGCGGGCTTCCATTCTCGGAGTTTCACCACGCGGGCAACCCGACGCGTCAGCGAGGCATGTACAGCTTGCGTTGCCTTGCTCACGCGGCGGGCTTCCATTCTCGGAGTTCCACTACGCGGGTAGCCCGACGCGTCAGCGAGGAATGTATGGCTTGCGTTGCCTTGCTTACGCGGCGGGCTTCCATTCTTGGAATTTCACCATGCGGGAAACCCGACGCGTCAGCGAGGATTGTACGGCTTGAGTTGCCTTGCTTACGCGGCGGGCTTCCATTCTCTCAGACTCACCACGCGGGCAACCCGACGCGTCAGCGAGGCATGTACAGCCCGCTTAAGACATCAGTCCCGCATGCGAGAAACCGATATGCCGATGTCCTGCGGGCAGAAAGAGTTGATAGATTTCGTGCACTGCAATAGTGGCGTTGGGAATCGGCAGGTAGTCGTCGGGCGATGTGCGCTGAGCACCGAGAATCACTACGTCGCCGTAGCTGCAGGCGGTGGGTTGCTCTGCCGACGAGTCGCTGCGAATCGCAGACTTGAGATTGAGCGTATTGGCCGCTGCTTCCTGAATGCGTTGATTAACATAGACTTCGTGCCAGTGGCCGCTGGCGGCACGGATGCGGCCGACGACCGCGGTCAGGTCGACCTCAAGGTCTGATACCGCGCTGAGAAATCCGGCCACGTCTGGCACAATCGGGTTCGCCACCGCGGCTGACAACATCACCGCTTCGGCGAAGACCATTTCTGGCCAGCGTGGCTTCACATGGATGGCTCGCCATTGGTAGGGCTTTTCTGAGCGTGATATCAAATGTGAACGCATCGCCTGCCTGTATAAAAGTTAACCTGCGACCTGTTGCCAGCGTCGCTCGTCTGCCAAGGCGCCGGGCTCGCTGGCAGCGGTGCACAGATCCGTTTCGCCATTGCATTATGCCACTCGCCAATCAGCCCGGGACGTCGCAATTCTAGTGCGTCATACGTGCATATTACCCGACTCAATGACATGGCTTATGGGCCAAAAATCTGCAATGATAGATGTTCGCGGTTCGCAATGGCAGGCTGAAGCCAATAGCCAAACAAGGTAAAGGAATTCACCCATGAGCGACAACAAAGACAACGAACTAACCGACGAAGAGCTGGAACAGTTCTCCGGTGGTCTGTCACTGGACAACATCAAGCCTCGTCTAACCCAAGCGGCAGGCATTCGAGCAACCAGCAAGGTCGGGATCAGGATCGCCAAAGGGACCGGGGTTCGCGCGATTGATGCGGTAGGCGGCCGAATCGCGAAAAAGCGCTGAAACCGACTGAATGACAACGGTCCGGGGAATCGCCGCACAACCTTACAGCGGCGGGAGTCAATACCTCGATGTCGGAGCCAGGCGCCACGGGTACTGATCGCAGACAACCTCGTTTTCTGTCAAGCCATCTGGGAGCCATCGATCACGTTTTGCTGTTCGCACCCGGCCACGAGGCGGAGCATTTCGCAGGGATCTATGCGGCGCTGATCAACCGTCTTCCGCAGGATTGCCGTGTCTCGATCGTTGCAGAAGTACACGCGCTGCCCCATATCACTGGCTGGTCGCTTGAAACGCAACGCCGCGAGCGGGTATCAGTACTGTCTGCCAACGATCTTAGCTTGACTGCGTGGGCAAGAGATCCAGCGCTTGCGCTTCAATCACCCGACGCGCCATCACTGATACTACCTTTCGAACTCGATCGCCGAGACGATCTGGCAGCTGTCGCATATTGGGCAAAACAGAGCAATTACTCAGCGCAAAGTGCGGACATCCCGTTTGAAGGCGGAAATATGCTGATTGCCGGAGATTTTGTATTTATTGGCACCGATTCATTGGACGCAGTGTCGGCACACGCTATCACTACGCTGATTCCTTTGCACTACAAAATCATCCCGATCGGGTGTGCAGACCCGGTACCCGAACAGCTTGCGCTAAACGTCAGATCCGGTGGCGCTAAGTGGCGGGAAATCTTCCACCACCACAACAGGCCAGGCACCAGGCAGCCGCTGTTCCACATTGATATGTTTATGTCTCTGGCTGGCCGCGATGCAGACGGGCAACCAATCCTGCTGATCGGTGATCCCTCACTCGCCGCGCAGATCCTCGATACATCACCGCACCCACGAAGTCTGGGCACATGTTTTGATGCAATTGCAGACACGCTGATCGCACAGGGCATGTCTGTGATACGCAATCCACTGCCAATGATCTACATGGACGACGTCGAGCAGCGCACCCGGACCTGGTTCTATGCCAGCTCTAACAACGTGCTGGTACAGCAATCGGATTCAGAGGGTGATATCGTCTGGATGCCGCAGTACGGCCACGACAACTGGCCAGAGCTTGAGCAAACCGATGCCGCCAACAGAAAAATATGGGAGGATCTCGGATTCGATGTGCGATTCATCCCTGACGCACAAAAACTTGCGGAAAATCTCGGCGGGCTGCACTGCATGGCCAATGTGTTGAGCCGGCGCTGATCCTTGTTGCCTGTTGTATGCTGGTAGCTGGTTGCCGGTCAATCGACATCACCTGTCAGCCGAACCGACCCGATGCCCGATTTGGCAGGGCCCAAGGACTATCGTAACCATGCACAACAGCCCGGACATTCAGGTTTACTTTGAAAAAGTGTGGTGTTTCGTGCGCCAGGTGCCGCCGGGCACAGTAGTCACCTACGGGCAAATCGCCAGCGCCTTGCCAGAGCCCGGGATTTTCCGGCTCATGCAACCATCAGAATCGATCGCAAGGCTGGTGGGGCGCGCCATGGCAGCCTGTCCTGCCGATGTGCCGTGGCATCGCGTAATCAATGGACAAGGCAAAGTCAGCAGTCGCGCAGATGCAAGCAGACAAGTGCGAATGCTGGAGGCAGAAGGCTTGCGTTTTATTCAGGGCAAAATCGATCTTGATCAATACCAGTGGCACCCGTCGGGCAGTAAACGAAAACCCGTTCAGCAAAATCTGTTTTGATCCGATGCGATTTTGCGCATCAACGGGGTACCAAGCCGACCGCACTTGTTCCCTGAGCGGGGCTCAGGTCCCACAGGGCTCTCGGCACAAAGCCAGCCCCTCTGGGATAACAACCCCTGAGGGAAACAAAGCCCACCACGCTTGTTCCCTGAGCGGGGCTCAGGCCCCATAGAGGATTCTGTGGGAAGCCAGCCCCGCTGGGTGAACATACCGTGAGATAAAATACCGACCACGGGTGTTCCCTCTGCGGGGCTCGGGTTCTACCAGCTATTTTTGGCCATCAGATGCGATCAATATCGCTCTATTCCAAAGCCTTTTCGGCTCAATCGATTACAGCACGACTCAAAAGTATCACCTCCTCGTGATGCCCCATTCCCGGTCGAGCCTCTAGTGAACCTTGACCACGGCATAGGCACCATTTTCGATGACCTGCTCCTTGTATGAGCCGTTGGTTTCACCGACGTCGTTCAACTCGACAGCGGTGGCACCCACATAATCGATATCACCACCAGATGCTAGAATTTCCAGCGCTTTGGCAAGCTCACCCGGCATGATTCTCTCACCGGGCGCGTTGGCCACTTTCATCACATTCTGCGTGATCGCCGCCCGATCCGCCTTGCCGCCAGCCTGCATCGCCAACACGATAAGCGCGGCGGCATCATAGGCTTCTGCAACAAAAGGTCCCACAGCAATTCCGGCACCCTCGGCCAGCTTTGCAAACACATCTCCGCCCTCGGATTCGCCACCGGGAATGGTGGTTACCATTCCTTCGACGTCGGCACCGAGTGCTTCGATCAGTGAATTGCCGACCATGCCGTCGCCACCATAAAAGTTACTGAACGCGTCGGTATCCAGAGCAGCCTGCACGATACCCTTGCCACCCTGATCCACGTAACCAAACACGACTAAATGCTCTGCACCCGAGGCGGCAAGCGCTCCAACTTCGGCTGAGTAATCGGCCTTGCCATCTTCGTGAGCGGCCGTAATTTCTATGGTGCCACCGGCAGCACCAAACGCCGAAGCGAAGGAATCGGAAAGGCCCTTGCCGTAGTCGTTGTTGGTATAGGTGACGGCAACCGCGTCGACGCCACGCGATTTCAACACATCGGCCAGCACCTGCCCCTGGCGCGCATCGGAAGGCACCACACGGAAAAATGTGCCGTTGTCGTCAATCGTACTGAGCGCCGGTGATGTGGCCGACGGCGAAATCATCGTCACCCCATTGGGTATACCCACGTTATTGGCGATGGCGGTGGTGACACCGGAGCAATCGGCGCCCATGATCGCCACCACGTTTTCAGCAGTGATCAGTCGCTCGGCAGCAGCCGTTGCCGCCGCAGAATCGGTACAGGTGCTGTCTCCCCGGGCCGCCTCGACCTTCATGCCATCGAGCAGCTTGCCGCTATCACTGGCTTCCTTGAAAGCCATCTCGGCGCTCGCGGCCATTGGCGGTGTCAGTGATTCGATTGGGCCAGTAAAGCCCAGGATCACGCCCACTTTGGCGCTCTCTGCCATGCTGGCAGTGCTAAACAGTGAGGTAAACACCAGCGCCCCCGTTGCAACAAACAGGTTCTTTCGATTGAAGTTTTTCATGCTTTGCTCCCGGTTAGTCGACTGCATACTAACCTACTCGCAATTCGGGTGCACAGCTAAGCCATCAGGCAGGCCCGGCCCCTCTGGTGTTCAGCCTTAGCTGTGCACGCGGGTTGCAAATGTTCCAGGCAAGCTCACTTCGATCATCTGCAGGTCCGCCGCACACTCACTAATACGACTGGGCAATCCGGGCGGAATCACAAAGGCATCGCCGGCCTGCAGACGATAGCTTTCCGCCTGATTGGTATCGTCTATTTGCAGCTTCATTTGGCCTTGCTTGACAAACGAAAACAGGATGTCGGCATCATGCACGGTAGCGGGATTTTCGTTTACCTGAGGCCCTGTGACGGGTTGATGCACAACGACCGATGCGACGTTTGCAGTCGATACACTGATACCGGTTTCGCGATGCTCGAACCCGGGCAGACGTGATGGCACCCATTGCGCGTCACTTTGCAAACTGTGGCAAAACATCTGCCCGTCAAACAGGCGCTGTGGATTGAACGTGTGAGTCGGCAATTCGAGATCGTGATCGATAGTCGTGAGGTGTTCTGCCGGCACACCAATTTCAAGCACCTCGAGATTGTCGGAAGACTCCAACACTCGATGCCGGATTTTAGGGGGCTGAGTCACGCAATCGCCGGCGTTAAGTATGAACGGCGGCCCTTGGTCTTCATACACCAGACGAACCCACCCGGACAGGCAGAAGATCAGCTGAAATCCGATGGTGTGGTAATGCACCATATCGGGCACCGGCCCACCTTCCGGGATACGAATATGCGAGGCAATGATACTGCCACCGAGTCGGTCATCGATCAGGTCCCGGTACAGCATACCGGCTCGACCGACGACCCAAGAGTCAGAATCCACCAGCCGACGCGTTTGAAAGCGATGGCGAGTAGGTGGAATGATGGCCTTTTCTATGCCGCCTCGAAAGGCAATAGAGGATCCGCCAGGTGATGTCAGGGAGGATGGCACAGTCGCTTGCGGGCTGAGTTCAAGCTGGATTGCAGCCGGTGCTTGTTCGCTGTGGCGATCGAGCCTTATCCGCAACCCGTACCCGGACAATACCGCCACGGCAGGATCGTCAGAAGGATGGATAGTCTCGAGCCGAAAACCGAGCTCGTCCGTGAAAAAGGCAAGATCTGCCTGAAAGTCGGTGGTAGCCAGCTCAAGTTCTGCGCTGGCAATGGCAGTGGTATCGATCATTGGCGGTCTTCGGCCCCATTGTCCCGCAAGTGGGTGATGGTAACACCCCGGGTCACGCGCCAACGCTGTGGCTGTTGATGCAGACTTTTTGGCCAAGGTAAATACCGCTACCGCGGTGTTTTCAATCCACTAAACCAAATCAGCCGGCATTACGCCGGCTGACTCGATCGGCAGGATCAGATGCCTGCCGTCATCTCACTGGAACCTTAACGGCGCTGGGTGATTGTCCAGTCCAGGATATCCAGGTTGCCGGCACCCCAGAAAATCTCCGTGCCTACGATAATGTTAGCGACACACCAGGAATCCTGAATTTGCACCGAATTACTTCTCGCGCCAAATTCACTTCGCACCTGGTGGGCGTAGGTTCTGGCCCAATCGGTAAAGTCATTCCAGACCAGCGTGCCGGTGGACTGCGGGTTCTGTGCGACAAACGCGATGTAGCGGTTATCTGATCCCTTGGTGTAGACCTTAAATGCCTCGCCACGAATACTGACATTGGTGACGAAATCACTCGGGCCAGCCGGCAGTCGCTCGGCACCGGCATCCAGCCACACCATCACCTCATAGACGTGGTTCGAACCGCCATCGCGACTAACGATACCTTCGCTGCACTGTCCGCTGGCATCCGGGTTGTAGAGAAATGACTCGATCGCGATGTTGCGCTCACCGGATATGGTGGTGCCGTTCGGGAAGCGCGCATTGTTAGAGGCTGTGACCGGTCGCGAGACGCCGTACTGCGGGCCATTGTAGGAATAATCGATGGTTATGTTGGGCATGTCCGCTAGCTTAACCGGAAAGCCGGTGACGGACTTGGGCGCACTGGTACGGTACTCATCCTTCACACCGTAGATCAGCTCGGGGTAGGAGCGCACGTAGTAGTCGCCTGCCGGGTCAGGGTTGCCATTGATGCCACTGATGCCTGGCCCCCAATCGTATTCCCAGCCGGCCAGCGCACCGTTTCTATTCGTGTAAATACACTGTGACCACTCGTAGCCTTCTGCGGCACGCCAGGGTCGCCAGGCGTTGTTATGCAGTATGAAATCGCCAACGCGCGTATCGGAGAAGTTATTCTGCCCACTGGCGGTGGTGCAGATGTTGGCCGAACCGGCCGCGGAAAGCACAGAGCGTCGAATGACGCTGCCACCGGTGCTGTCGGACTCGAAATCAGGGGCAACGGTGGGACCTGACTGCTCCTGGCCGCCTGCGCCAGCATTATCGCCATTGGCATCATCATCATTCACAGTACGTTCATCCGTGCCATCGCTGCCGCTGTCGTCTGTGTTGGCTTGACCGCCATCTGACGTGGCACTGCCGGCATCGTCGCTGATACCTGATGAATCTGTCTCACCGCCGTCTGAAGTGGCGCTGCCAGCGTCATCGCTGATGCCCCCGGATGACGTTTCGCCGCCATCTGACGTAGCACTGCCCGCATCATCACTGATGCCGCCTGACGGAGTTTCGCCACCGTCCGAAGTGGCACTACCGGCGTCATCGCTGATGCCACCCGAAGGTGTTTCGCCACCATCAGACGTGGCACTGCCAGCATCATCGCTGATGCCACCTGAAGATGTCTCGCCACCGTCCGAGGTGGCGCTGCCTGCGTCGTCACCGGTGTTACCCGATTCGCCGCCACCGCCTGATCCACCAGAAGGCTGTCCGCCTGTACCGGACGTTGGCGCAGTGGGCGCAGTGGTATCGACCACAATGATATTGGTGTTCGTATTGTCGCTGGTCGCGTCACTTTCGTTTGATCCCGAGTCAGACGCTGTGCCACCAGAGGCATCCGGATCGTTGACCACCGCCGGTGATTCATTATCCAGTGCAGGAATGTCTATGACATTTGACTGGCCGGTCGTCGGGTTAACCGTACCGTCGTTTTCGCTGGAACATGCGCCCAGCGAGAGGGCGACAATAGCCGCAACAATACTTCTTTGCATTTCATTTAATCCGGTTTGTTTTATTTGAACGCCAGTATCTCGAGCGACACGGGCAGACCAGTTCGTCCAAAGGCGAAACCTGAAGCGAAGATCACACCGTACATTCCAATTTCAAGTTGCAGTCCTGTTACCTGCCCCTGATTTGCCAGGGTTACCGATTCGCGAGATCGTGCAAGCTGACCCTGACCGGTCATGTTACCTGACTGCCTGGGTATTCGATTGCTAACAATCGCAGTTGGCAGAGTAAAACTCTGTAAATATTGACTATCTGTTTGCTTTGGGAAAACTTTGTACGTTGACTGTCGCGCTCAGCGCGCAGTGTAAATCCACGTTTCCGGGAACATCGTAAACACCAAGAGAATTTTGTAACGTTTTCCTAACATTGCGGGGCGTGTTCCCGTTCAACCCCCGAAATCCACCTGATTGGCTCATTATACTCGAATGTGCTGTGACGACAGCAATTGGCCAATACGAACCCGCCTTCAAGTTCTGACCACAGCCAACGCTCGAGGGCCCAAGCTCTGCCACCAGAGGCAAGGACTTTAATAAAACGCCCGCTTTTCATTGCCGAAAACATACGACTACTTGAATTGAACCCAGTGTGCCATGACGAGGCGCACGCCTATCGCTATTGTCATCACAATTTAACAACCGGATAAAAAGTCTCAAACAGACACCAACATCAGACTGCCGGCCCGGCACGGTTGTCATGGCCACAAATTACTCACCGCCGATCGGGTAAGTAACAATCGTCGACCCCAATTCAGCACCCAGCCAGTATCCACTCCACGGACTCAGTAAAGAGCCATCAGTCAGCGATTCGTAGGCATTGCTGGACGAATTGAATATAAACGGTGGGCTAAACAGCACCCCCGTATTCAACGCTTCACTCAGACTGCACTCCAGACAGTTCGCCGCCGTGTTAGACAATGGCAGCGCGCCAAACGAGACCGTCCCGGCGAGCGGCGAGCCAGATAGGTTCCACCCTTCAGCTAATGCTGACACCAGTGAGACCGAGCCAAAGTCAGGCAACGGTGCGCGCAGCTCGACGTCACTGCCAGAATTCTGCAGCATCCAGTAACCTCGCCCCGACAGCAGTCGCGAGTGCAGCGAAAGCTGCTCGTAACGCTGCTGCTCGGTGCGGTACTGAAAGATCGTCCAGGTCGTGCCATAGTTCGCTGGCGTCAACCCTTCAGCAACCAGATCGCGGACTGGCACCTGGTCGGTCAATGCCGCCGGAATAGAAACCAGTTCCCACACGCCATCCCGAAGTAGACGACTGCCGGCTCCCAGCGGTCGGGTAGTGTGAAGATCACCGGCGGCACGCATCCCCCCGTATATCCAGTTTTCCAGCGCTGAATAGCCATTCGGGAATATTGTCGCGTTGGCATCACCGATCACTCCGCATCGTTCCTTCCAGGCTGCCGGCACGCCATCCATCCAGATATTGGACACGAGTGGATTATCCAGCACGGCAGGACGCGGGACCTGTGAGGTGGTGTTGAGCAGTTCGCGATCGATATTATTCACCACATCGTTGACACGTCTGGAGTCAGACTGCCCTCTGGCCGGCAAGCTGTGACCGGCAAACGGCACGACTTCTGTGATCAGTCGACCGGCGCTTAACAAAGGCATGCTCGGCAACGATGGTGGCTCGAGCAGTGGCGTATAGGCACCCACCACGCGCTCGGTGCTGTTGCCTGCGATGTATAGCGAACTGGCGCCAGCGACTTCTATGTCGCCGCCAATGCCACCGTTGACGAACTGATAGAGGTTGTTCTGAACGCTACCGCTCATGACGCCCCCCTGAAAGTTCCGGATCTGGGTTGCCCAGTTGCCAGAGTCGTGGACGACGTTATTCGATACCACGAAGTTTGTGTAATCGGAGATGTACGGAAAGCGGCCTACGCCGTTGAGCGAAACGTTATAGGCATAGGTAATGTCAGAGCTTGCGACGCCGGAGGAACTATCAAAGAAAAAACCATGGTGCGAAAAACTTTCAGCTGATCGTCTTGGCTCGGCAAACAGATTGTTGGCGATGGTTATCCGTTTTGCCGTACGCCACACTTCACCGAGTTCATCAATCGAACCCACAACCGTCACGTGTGCAAGGGTGTGATCGGTTGTATCGTTATCTCCCCCTTGCCCGCTGTAGGCAATCGGATCAAACACTGGATCGCCGATAAGACTCAAATGCTGTATCAGTGTTCTGTCAGCATTTGACGGTACTTCGATGATCTTTTCCGAATTCAGGGTGCTGGAACGATAGAGCTCAATCCCATCCCCTGCCGCAGTCTGCCCGATGATACTGATATCGGGGCGGGTGATTTGCAGTGTGGAGTTCAGTTCAATTCGACCACCGACATCAAAAATCACCATGCGAGGCACAATGCCTGTGGTCACACAATGCCGCAGGCTGCCCGGCCCCGAGTCGTAGAGGGTGGTGACCTTGCAGGTATCCCCTCCTCTGCCGGCGGCGTTGGTGGCGGTACCAGCCCCAACGATACCGGGCATGGTATGCAGCGGCCCCAGATCAGCCATGCACTCACTGCTGTTCGGCACGGTAGTGATAGGCGTATTCAATACAGGCCAGTGAATGCCAAACGCTGACGGTATGGATGACTGGCCGCTGCTGTCATCGCCCCAACACAGAATGCCCGTCTCGTCGGCGGCACACGTGTGATTGTCACCGGCGACGACAGCAACCGGTGCGGCCAGATCATAGGCGTTCAGCTGACCGAATGAATCGCTGCCCCAGCACACAAGACCGCTGCTGTCGATGGCACAGGAGTGACTGCCACCGGCACCCACGTTTGTCGGCTGCGATAACGAAGGCACCGTGGATTGTCCGCCATCGTTCGCGCCCCAGCATGTCACGCCGATATCATCCAGCGCACAATAATGGTTGCGTCCGGCGCTGATTTGCTGTGGATTCTGCAGGATTGGCACATCCAGCTCGCCGTGCGTATTTTGTTCGCCCCAGCACACAACACCTGATGCATCGATCGCGCAGGTACTGCCCTGACCGGAACTGATCGCAACCGGGTCGCTGAACAAGGGCTGACTGGCGGTATCGATATCTCCCCAACACACCACATCACCAGTATCGATCGCGCAGCTATGCGCATCACCTGCACTGACTGCAGTAGGATTGATCAACGGCGGTGGTGTTGTCTGGGCGCTGGTGCCACTGAGCCCCCAGCACACGATATCAACACCGTTGGCAGCGCAGGCGTGTCGATCCCCAACCGCAAGCGTCAACGGATCACTGATAGCGGGTATCGCCACACTGGCCAATTCGCCCCAACAACTCAGATTGGCATCGACGATGGCGCAGCTGCTGTCACCACCTGCGGCAACGACAATGCCCGGCCCGTCGTCAAAGACATCGAACGCAATCGAGGCGCTCCACTCACTCCATTGGCCATTGCCAAAAGCCCGAACACGCCACAGGGCTCGCGCCTGCTCCGGCACACCGGGCACTTCTAACTGACAGAGCCCGCCACTGCAGGCATCTTGACCGACATTCGTATTGTTGAAAGACCACTGCGGTATCGTGCGATCGTATCGCGCGACGTGATATCGATCTGCCGATGGCACTTGCGTGAAAGTGACTTCGATCGGTGTGTTGGCCGGCAATTCATCTCCCGCAGCGGGGCTAACCGGTGTAGGCGCAACTGGCGCTGATGGCTCGACCACCACAAACGGTATCGCCGTGCTCCAGGCACTCCATTGGCCATTCCCAAAAGATCGCACGCGCCAAAGTGCACGGTCCTGGGCCGGTATGCCCGGTACTGAAATTTGACACTGCCCTGCGCTGCAGAAGCTCTGACCCACCTGCGCATTGCTATAGGACCACTGAGGGATCGTGCGATCGTAGCGTGCCACATGGTAGAACGCCGCTGATGCAACCTGGCTAAAAGTCAACAGGATGGGTTGGTTTGCCGGCACCTCTTCCAGCCGCCCTGGGCTGATAGTCATCGGAACCGGAGGGGCTGCCATGCGCGGCAACGGGGTGTTGATGCCCGGCGACAGGCTGTCGTCGGCTTTCAGCTCAACACAAGCTGGATCAGAACTGATGACGGTGAGCGTACCGGCATCGCAGGTATTTTCTGAAGGATCGTTTGCGAAGGTAGCAGCAGCGAAAACTAACAGCCAGAGTATCAATCCGTGATAATAAAAGTGCTTTCCTATCAATCTTCACATACCTGCAGAGAACAACCTCAACTACGTTGTGTTACGTACGAAGCAGTCACGCAAACCCGATAATGACAGACATTTGCATTAGACAAAGCCATCCAAACAGCGACAAACCTGGAGGTGAACTGATTGTGCAGCCCGACACCGCCTGGTGGAAATCACAACCAATGCTGCTGCGATGACTTTGGAACCAAATCCAGCGCAAGCGCTTCTACGCACGACACAATCTTTTCACCATCCCGGCGAGAATTATGCGCACCAGCGCACACTATTGCCAGCGAGCTAACTGGCCGGTGAACATGTGTTGCGTAAGCAATCTTGTCGCGCTGCTGGTGTGCGGGCTCAAGCAACTCGTTTGTTGCCATTCGACGGCGACCGACGTCAATCCACAGTAGAACGAAGACCAGCAGACACCATGAGGCGCATGACAAAGCATCTACTGTGTATCCCACAACCCCCGCACAACGTAACAAGCGGGATCAGGCGCTAGCAGATGGCGCCTTTCGCTGACCACGGACAAGCCGCCCCGGCAACGCCCCGGTTGGCACCCCATTGCGGTGAGTGACTACGCCATTGACGATGGTGCAGACATAGCCGCTCGCGCCTTGCATTAAACGTTTTCCACCGGCCGGCAAATCCTGCACCATATAGGGTGCTTCAAAATCCAGCGCTTGCCAGTCAATGATATTCAGATCGCCCTTCAACCCCTCACGGATTAGACCACGATCCTCCAGCCCGGCCGCCTCCGCAGTATCACTTGTCAAACGCCGAATCAATTCAGGTGCGTCGAACTTTCCCTCCTGTTTACCCCAGTAGGTTAGCAACCAGGTGGGGAAGCCTGCGTCCAGAATAAAACCAACGTGCGCACCGCCATCACCCAGCCCCATGATCGCCATTTTTTCATTGAGCAATTCTTCTGACGCGCTAAGACTGTAATCAGAGTAATTCGTAATGGGCATATAGAGAAAATTCTTTCCGTTGTTCGCCGTCAACAAATCGTAGGCGACTTCGGCAGCGCTGATGCCATCCCGCCTGGCAATCGCGGCAACGCTGTCACTCTCTGCCGGTGTGTAATTCTTATCCTTAAACGGAAACATGTGCGCGTAGGACATGCGGTGAATCAACGGGAAGGTGGAACCTTTTACCGGATCTTCAGACAATATCTGCGCTCGAATGTCTGGATCGATCAGCTTTGCCACCATTTCATCGTGCGGCAGCGCACTATACTTTTTAAACGTTGGGCAACCACTGAACGGTGTTTGGCTGGCTTGCAAACCCAGCAATATACCAATCGCACGCGGCGGGAATACCGGGCGAATATTCACGCCCTCGTTGTTATAAGCCTCGCGATTCATCTCGAGCAACTGATCAAACATCTCACGCAGTCGATGGCGTTGGGCAAGCGTGTACACCATCGGCCTGCCACTGTTTTGCGCCACACGCTTCAGGATACCGAACGCCTCCACCGGATCCGGGTCAGCTTGCAGAGTTTCCGGCGTCTCATCGGTAATCCAGTCAGACACCACCTCGATAAAACCACTGCCGGCATCGTTTAGCCCCTCTGCCAGGCCCATCAACTCGTCTTCATAGACACGCAGCGTCGGAATGTACTCACCGGCCAGCGTCTTATGCGATGTGGTGCGACTGGTCGAGACACCCAGTGCGCCAGCCGCTACCGCTTCAGCCGTGATCTTTCGCATTTTGGCAATATCGTCAGGCGTAGCCGGTTCAAACGCTACCGCTCGATCGCCCATCACATTAACCCGCACTGCCGCATGAGGCACCAGCGCGCAGACATCAACGTCACGTGGCCGCGCCTCCAGCGCATCGAGGTATTCAGGGAAGCTTTCCCAGGTCCATTCCAGCCCCTCATGCATCACCGCACCCGGAATGTCTTCAACCCCCTCCATCAACTCAATCAGCTTGTCCCGATCCTGCTCGCGACAAGGCGCAAAGCCGACACCGCAATTGCCCATCACCACCGTCGTCACCCCGTGCAGCGACGAAGGCGCCAGATGGTCATCCCAAACAGCCTGGGCATCGTAGTGGGTGTGAATATCGACAAAGCCCGGCGTGACGAGCTTGCCTTTGGCGTCGATTTCGGTTTCAGCACTGCCTGCGACATCACCCACCCGAGCAATAACGCCATCTTTTACCGCAACATCTGCAGATAGTGGTGCAACTCCGCTACCGTCGATGACAGTTCCGTTGCGGATAATCAGATCGTAGTCGTGAGCCGACATTGGCATTCCCCCGTAGACAAGCCAGATCATACGGCCAGCTCGTCTCGGGATTCAAGTACACCGGTAACGACTGCCCCATTCTGAGTCTTCAAACATGTTGCTATCTTCCATCTCAATCGGGCAATGAAGTGAGTACCGCGAATTGCCGTCCGGAGAATCGAACACCCTGCCCCCAATCAGCTTTCATAGACCTTACTGGTACCGACTTGATCCAGCGAATTCACGCTAGTTGCTGGCGCCAATGCTCATTCTTCAAGTTCTATTGGGGGATTGATGGCAGAAAAGCAATTGGCATCGACATCACTGATGCTTACGAACTTAACACCATCTGTCACTGGAGGTACGTCGCCTCCACCATTAGCTGGCGGCCCCCAGGCTACGATAGACCCATCGGACTTCAGCCCCGCGAAGGCGCTGTCTGTTGCACTAATGGCGACGATGGTAGTTGGGCCTGACGGCGGCGCAACGGCGCCCGATTCAATTCCACTACCCCACATGGCAAGCGATCCATCGGCCTTAATGGCAGTAAACCCGTACTCCGCAGATACAATGGAAACATAACCAGGTCCAGACGGGGCTTCAGTGGCATCACCCCCGTATTCAGGGTCACCCCAAACGCTGATCGCACCATCTTCTTTCAGTGCTGCAAAAGCCCCTGTCGTCGCGCTGATAGAAATGTAGCCGCTGTCAGTCGGCGCATTAGGCGCAGCATCCAGATCATCAGTTGACTCACCTCCAAAATCCACATCGCCCCAGGCAACTATGGAACCGTCCCCGGTCAACGCTGCGAAAGCCCCATTGGTAGCACTGATAGACTTAAAGCCGGATTCAGTTGGCTCCCCTGCACCACCCAGGCTGGAGCTACCCCAGGCATTAATTGCGCCTTCGTTGTCCAACGCCGCGAATGCACCGGAAGTAGAGCTGATACCGATGTAGACTCTGCCGTCATCGGCGGGTGCACCTAAACCACCGCTGGACGAGAATCCCCAGGCGGTAATTGACCCGTCACTCTTTAACGCTGCGAATGCGTTGTCGGTGGAGCTGATCGTGACGTAGCCTGAATCGGAGGGAGGGGCTGTTCCTCCGCCACCCGCTCCCCAGGCAGCAATCAACTGTTCCTACCCGCGACATCCGGACACATGGTTAAGAGGGGCGAAAGCCCTTTTCTCCTAGAATGTTAGCTGTTTGATTATTGCACCGCAGGTGCCCTCGGTCTTCAATATCCCATCACGGCGGAGTGTGGTCAACCGGTGAATACCTGTGGTCAAGTTGTGTGCAATC
>CAZNIS010000045.1:32185-52812 GCA_964573105.1 uncultured Granulosicoccaceae bacterium | reverse complement strand
ACGGAGTTGTGCGAGGTGATTTCGTTGCCGACGGTGTCGACGACGGCGAGCAACTGATTGCCCGTTACTTTTTGCAGTTCGCCGATGACGTCTGGTGTTTCCTTAGCGTTGATGACGGCGTCGGCACCCATTTCTTTGGCGGCGTTCAGTGCCTCGCTATCGACGTCGACGGAGACGATCTGTTTAGCGCCGAGTGCCTTGCCGATTGAGACGGCATTCAGGCCAAGACCGCCGGCGCCCATGATGCACAGCCATTCGTCGTCTTCTATCGGCAGCGCCTTGCGCAGTGCATTGAAGACGGTAACGCCGCTGCAGGCAAGCGGTGTGCAGGTGTCGAGATCGAGGCCTTCTATGTCGACCAGGAATCTCGGGTGATCAACGATGACGTGGGTGGCGTAGCCGCCGTCGCGAAACACGCCCAGTGCGTTCATCCGCATGCAGTCGTTTTCGCGGCCATCGAGGCAGGCCCGGCAGTCGCCACAGCCGATCCACGGGTGCACGAGCATGGTCTTGCCGATCGGTGCGTCGGGGGCGTCGGGGCCGGCGGCAACCACTTCGCCGAGGATTTCGTGACCGAGTGCGGTCGGCAGGGTCATGCGCTGGCCGACGTCCATTTTCTTGCCGTCACCCAGGTCGAAGTAGCCATCGGCGATGTGGATGTCTGAGTGGCAGACGCCGCTGCGACGGACCCGGATCAATACTTCGGTGCCAGTGGGTACTGGATCGGGACGTTCGATTTCCTGCAGGGGTTTGCCAAACTCGACCAGGGCGTAGCTTTTCATGGGTTCTCCGGGGCCAATCAGGTGTTCTCGCTGGGTGCTACCTTATCATACCGTCGGCGTCTGGCCCCTCGCCGACTGCGTCGGTGGGAGTTGGGTTCTGCGCATGCACCCATATCGCAGTCGCGCGCGGTTTGACGGCGTGAGGTGAACATTCTGGCGCCGTGGCTAGCATGGTATGTCGGCGTGTGCGACGAACATCTACGTACTTTGGCGAGTGCGCTACGCGCGGGCATGACAGGCGGACAGCGGCCGAATATCTATGCCGCGGCAAGCGCGGCATGGCGGTTGGGGCCCTGGTTGTACAGCGGCGGCGGACTGCCCCTCAAGTTCCCGTTGGCAGTGCCAGCGGAATATTCAGGCGCAGCGATTCCGGCGCGAGACAGACTTCGTCGTTGCAGGCCTGCAGGTCGAGTACGACAGGCAGTATCGCGCGGCCATCAGTGGGCTGCCTGCTGGGCAGGCTGGCGACGATTGAGACCTGGCCTTCGTATAGCGCGAGTTCGGATTTTTCGAATTGCAGGACGGTACGTTTGGCCGGCGGATAGAGAGTGTTGTCGAGTGGGTTGCCGTCGCCATCGACGAGTCGGGTGCCGATCAGGTAGTCCTGCAAGGGTTTGTCTGCGTTAATGTGCCAGCCGGGGGCGATATCGAGTTTGATCTCGAGCTTGTCGTCGTCGACGACGGTAGCATCGAGCCGGATTTTTCCGCGTGCAGCATAGCGGCGGCTGCCACTTTCGTCGCGTTGCAGTTCGGCTGCCGCGATCAGCATGTACGGGAAGGCATTGGGCTGGCGTGCAACCTGTGCCGACATGGCGGCCAGCAGCTTGCGCGCGGCGTTGCGATATTCCAGTTCACCGGTGCGCCACCACAGGCGCGCCAGTACCCGCAGCGCAACAGAGTTGCCGGACGGCAGGGTTGAGTCGTACAGGTCTTTCTGACGCACCGGCAGTGCCGCACCGGCGACCGATTCTGCCCCCATGAAATAGTTGCCGTGTTCGGCATCCAGAAACAGTTTATCCATCGCAGCGACCAGATCACGGGCGCGCTGCAGCCACCGCTCATCGCGTGTGACATCAAAAAGTGCCAGAGCCGCTTCTGCCATGAACGCATAGTCCGGCTGTACGGCAGGCACTGACACAGCACCGCGATAGGACACGCGCCAGAAATTGCCATCGCTGTCGAGATTTTGCTCGAATACGCGGTTGGCAGCGCGCACGGCGGCATCCAGGTAACGTGGTTCGTTGAGTGCGTCACCCACCTCTGCCAGCGCGGTGATCATCAGCCCGTTCCAGGCGGTGATGATCTTGTCGTCGAGCCCGGGGGCTTCACGCTCTTCGCGCACGACGCGCAGGGTTTCAGAGATGCGATCAAGCTGTGAGAGCATTTGCTCTTGCGGCATGTCCATGCGTCGGGCGACATCGGCAAGTTCAACATCACCCAGGTGCAGGATATTGCGCTCTTCAAAGTTGCCCTCCTCGCTCACCAGCCAGATCTTTTTCGCAAATTCGGCATCCTCTGCCGACAGGAGCTCGTCAAACTGGGGTTCGTCCCAGAGAAAAAACGTGCCCTCGGCGCCTTCCGAATCGGCATCGGTTGCAGAATAGAATCCACCGTCCGGTGAAGTCATGTCGCGCAGCACATAGTCGAGCATGCGACGCAGGGTGCGGTGATGATCGGGTGCGTCGAGCAGTTGCATCGCACCCAGATAGTTGCGCGCCAGCAGCGCCTGGGTGTAGAGCATTTTTTCAAAATGGGGAACGAGCCATTCGGGATCGACCGCGTAGCGATGAAAACCACCGCCTACCTGATCGTGAATGCCCCCGGCCGACATATTCTGCAAGGTGAAGTGCACGGCACCCAGTGCTGCACCGTCGGCTGAACGACGCGCCTGTTCCAGCAGTAACAACAGGGCCGGCTCACGCGGGAATTTTGGCGCATTGCCAAATCCGCCCTGAAAATCATCGTGCTGGCTCAGCAGCGCCTCGACCGCGGATTCTATTTGTTCGGTGCCCACTTCAGTAGCCGCTGCTTCAACCGCCTGCGATCGCGCCAGTGCGTCGGCGATCTCACCGGCGTGTGCGAGCAGCGCGTCGTTCTGGTCAGTCCACGCGGTCTCAACCCGACCCAGCAGATCGGTAAACGCATCGGGTGGAAAATAGGTGCCGGCAAAAAATGCCGCGCCGGTGTCAGTGGCAAAGATCGAGAGCGGCCAGCCACCGTTGCCGTTGAGCATTTGTGCAACTGTCATGTAGTTCGCATCGACATCCGGCAGTTGCTCACGATCCACTTTTATCGCGATGAACTGTTCGTTGAGTATGTCTGCGATGGCCTCGTTCTCGAAGCTCTCGCGCTCCATCACGTGACACCAGTGGCAGGTGGCGTAGCCAATGGAAATGAAAATCGGTTTGCCCGACGCCTGCGCCGCATCAAATGCTTCTCGCCCCCACGGATACCAGTTGACCGGGTTGTGCGCGTGCTGCAGAAGATAGGGAGATTGCTCGGCGATCAACCGGTTCAGGTAGACCGGCGCACCACTGTCAAGAAAGTGCTCGGTGCGCGGACGATAGTTATCCGGCTGGGCTGCGAGCGCCGCCTGCAACTGTTCGATCAGGGCTGCGTCTTCGGTGCCGGCGGCGATTACCTGCTCTGTCGCCTGGTGGCCGGGTGTGTGCTGAGCCCACGCCATAGCGCCGAACAGCAGCATCGCACCACTGAGCCAGATACGGCACCTCGCCGGTATAGATGCGCGCTTGTTGATTGCAGATCGATTCATTGATAGGGCCGCTGCGGCTGATGATGATGGGGGTTTATGCCAATCGGACAACGAACGGGGCCGCACCATGATTGCGCCGCCCGATAGCACGGCACCGGCTGGCAGCCGCCTGCCTCGAAAGCGCGATGAGCACAACCCGCGCATGAGACACCAATCACACTAAATATTACGTCATGACAAAAACCTTTACAGCTTCTAAACGTCATGACATTATGTGCGTGACATCTGACTAGTCAGAGTTCAGTCAGCGGCTACCGTCAATCCTGGCCGCACCCCTGAGCATGTCAACTGACTGTCTTTCAGTCGGTCATTGCCGGCGTGTTCACGCCGGCTTTTTTAACCCGGGATTATCAATCTGGCAAAAATCACCAGCAGTCCGGCGGCTATCAGCATCAACTGTTGCAGCCTTTGTCGACAGGCGATCAAGCCGAAAGACACCAGCGCCAGACCGAGCGCTATCTGGACAAAAGCCAAGGCCGCTGCCAGCGGATCGCCTGCCAGTTCCAGAATGGCCGGATTGGCGATCATGGCCAGTGGCACGATGTATAGCCCTACCCCCAGCGCCATGGCCGACAGTGCCACCTTTAACCAGCTCTCGGCGACCATGCCCGCGGCAATAAACACAGCGCCACACACAGGCGGCGTAATGGTGGACAACAGCGCAAACCAGAAGACAAACAAATGCGCCTGCAAAGGGGCCAGACCCAATTTAATCAGCGCCGGCCCCGCCACCGACACACAAATGACGTAAGCGGCCGTGGTGGGTACCTCCATGCCAAGCAGCAGGCAGGCCAGCGCTGTCAGCAACAATGACGGCCACAACAGGCCGCCCGAACCCGACAGAATCAACGAGGTGATCTTGACGCCGAGCCCGGTGATCGACAACACACCGATGATGATCGACGCGCAGAGAATGATCGCCGCGATCGTGGATACCTGCCGCGCTGCATTAATCAGCGCCGATTGCAATCGCTGCTGCAAAAGTGCTTTGTCGGCAAGGCCGCTGGCTGTGGCAAACAGCAGCACAAAGGCTGCAAGAATCGCAAGGCATGCCGCATACTGCGGCGTGTAGCCGGCGACAAACATGCCCCACATCAGCACCGCGAACGGCACCATGAAAAATCCGGCCGTTATCAGCACGCGCGAGCGTGACGGACGATCTTCAGCGGCGATGGCGGCCAGGTGATGATGCCGCGCGTAGGCATTGATGCCAAACCAGACGGCCAGAAAATACAGCAGCGCCGGCAGCAGTGCCGCAGCCATAATGCCGGTATACGGCACGCCGGTGAGTTCCACCATCACAAATGCACCAGCGCCCATCAGCGGTGGCATGATCTGCCCGCCGGATGAGGCGACCGCCTCGACCGCAGCAGCGAGGCGACGCGGATAGCCGAGAGATGTCATCGCCGGCAGCGTGATCGCGCCGGTGGAGGCGACATTGGCCGAGGCCGAACCGGAGATTGATCCGAACAATGCCGACGATACGACCGACACTTTGGCCGCACCGGCAGTGAGCCTGCCAGCCGCGGCCGATGCCAGATTCATGAAGCCCTGCCCGGCCTCACCGGCGTTCAGCACAGCGCCAAAGATAACGAAGATCGCCACCACCGACACCGACACACCGGTCAGCGTGCCCCACAGGCCGCCCTCGGCAATCGTGAGCGTGCCGAGGAAACTGTTCAGCGGGGTACCGGAGTGGCCAAATTCACCGGGAATGTGCTGGCCAAACAAACCATAGGCGAGCGCCAGCACCGCGACGATTGGCAGCGGCCAGCCGATCGCCCGGCGCGCGCCCTCCAGCACCACGATCAGCAACACGGCCGCCACGATGCGCTGGAAATTGCCGTCGAGCGAGCCGTATTGGTCGCCCAGCGCATCGTGCTGCCAGGCGATCCAAAGCGCCGCCGCCACGCCGAGCAGGCACAGCAGGCGACCAGACCACGCGGACCAGACGCCACCGGGCGGGTTGTTGGCAAAAACGAAAATCCACGGCAGCGCCAGCGCCAGATGCAGTGGCCGGCTGACGAGGTTCGGCACCAGTCCGGAGAAGATCAGGCCTAAGTGAAAGGCGGTCAGCAAAAGCGCGAGCGCAAGCTGAACCGAGCGGCTGAGTGCCGGCATTCGTTTTGTCTTTGTGCAGCGAACCTCGCCACCGCTGTGCGATGGCGAGGCACGGCCACTACTGCTGTGCGTCGGTCAGACTGAAACCCGCTTCCTGATAGTAGCGGATCGCGCCGGGGTGCAGCTTGCCGGTGATGTTCTCCATCAGCCCCTGATCGACGCCGTTCCACCAGGGTGCGCCCTCACCCATTTGCGCTTTGCCTTCCCAGTAGGTTTTGGTCAGCGCATAGGCAGTGTCATCGCTCATCGCGGTGGTGGTGTACGCGGCGACCGGCAACGAGGTGGTGGTGATGTCGGCGTCCTGCCCGGCGTAGGTGCCGGCGGGAATCACCAGTTTGGCGCGCTTGGTCTGGGTGATCTGATCTTCGTCCAGCGACAACACCTTAACGCCAGTGGAGGCGGCCGCTTCGATCACGTTGGGTGCGGGCCAGGAGCCTGCGGTGACAAAGCCGTCGATCTGACCATTCTTTAGTGCCGGGACGGCATTGGATAGCTCGACTTCTGCGAGCTTCACCTTGCCCTCAAGACCAAACAGTTTCAGGTACTTTTCGCCTTCGCGCGCGCCAAACGATCCCTTGCCGAGCAGCATTGTCTTGCCTTCCATGTCGGCAAAGGAATTGATGCCGTTGTCGCTGCCGACAACAAAGTGCATGGTCAGTGACGGAATCGGGAACAGTGCGCGGATGTCATCAAATTTTGGATCACCCTTGTCCTTGAACATCGCCTTGCCGCCCTGCGCGAGCTTGACCAGCACCGGTGGCGTGGTGAAGACGTAGTCACCGCCGCGAGACTTCGCCTCCATCACGTTCTGCACCGAGCCCTGGCTCTCCTCGACGGTGACGATAATCTCGCCGTCGCTGCCGGCTTTCATCGCCTCTGAAATCTGCACGCCCATCTGATAATACGATGACGTGGACTTGGCAGACTTGTAGGTAACGCGGGTTTCGGCCTGTGCCAGACCGCTGGCCGCGGTGCCAATCAGCGCGCCGAGCAGCGCGGTGACCGTGGACAGTTTCTGCAGATTGATCATATTTCCTCTCTTGATAAACGATAGCGGGATCGAGGGCGCGCGAGCACCCGTTCGACTCCCCGCCCACTCTAAACCATTGCGACGGATAACGGGACATGAGGATGCCGGGGATGGCACTGACAACGGTGCTGCTCTCACAGGATGAAAACGGACCTCCTTCACAACCGGTCGCAGATCATTTGCTACAGTAAGATGCATTCAGCCTGCACTGCCACCGACCCGAACCGGATCCCTATTGTGCCGAAAAAACGCAAGAACAAAGATGCTCTGCCCGAGTGGCCAGTCGACCCGCAGGATCTGATCTACGACCAGCCGGGGCAGTTTTCGATTGAGGCGGCACCGAACCGGATCGAGCCGGTCTACGAGTCGAAGAAGGACTACCGCCGTCAGCTTGCACAAATGGTCGAGCGCATCGACGAACTGCAGGCGATCATGAACGCGCAAAATCGCTACGGCCTACTGCTGGTATTCCAGGCGATGGATGCGGCCGGCAAGGACGGCACCATACGGCGCGTGCTGACTGGCGTGAACCCGGCCGGCGTGCAGGTGTATTCATTCAAAAAGCCCAGCGACGAAGAGCTTGATCACGGGTACTTGTGGCGCATCATTCAGCGCATGCCGGAGCGCGGGCGCATTGGGGTGTTCAATCGATCGTACTACGAGGAAGTGCTGGTGGTGCGCGTACACCCGGAAATTCTGACCGACTATCAGCGCCTGCCTGAAGAACTCGTCAGCGACACGCAAGCCGTTTTCGACTATCGCTACAGCGAGATTCGCAACTTCGAAACCTATGCTGCGCGCAACGGCATTCGGGTGCTGAAATTCTTTCTGAACGTCTCGCGCGATGAGCAGCGCAGCCGCCTGATCAGCCGCCTTAATCGGCCCGAGAAAAACTGGAAATTCTCGTTTGCCGATGTGAAAGAGCGCGGCTACTGGGATGACTACCAGCAAGCGTTTGAAGACTGCATCAACGAGACGGCCTGCCCATTAGCGCCGTGGGCCGTCATACCCGCCGACGACAAACTCAACATGCGGCTGCTGACCACGCGCCTGGTGTTGCGCGAGCTTGAGAAAATGAACCTGAGTTGGCCGACGGCGGACGATCGGCTGGCGGCGGAGAAAGACGCGATACGCGCACAGCTTGCCGACGATTGAGCAGCGGGCCACAAGCTTGCCGGCGGCTCCGGGCGCGCATGCCGCGGCTGATAGACGCCCAGCTTGCCGCCGCCCGGCAGCACGATATGCACAAGCAGCCCCCAGCCCTCGTCCTGCACCTCGCTGCACTGGACCGCGTGTGACCGCATGCGCTCGACAAACTGCGCAATGTCGTCGCACATCAGGTAGAACTCGTGCACGCCATCGTTGTTCGACGGATGCACGGCCACCTCTGCCGGTGGCAGCGCGAAGATCAGCCAGCCGTCGCCCACATCAACGTGGTTTAATTCCAGAATGTCCCGAACAAATGCGCGATCGGCCTCGGGCTTGCTGCTGTAAATGATCGAATGGGCGCCGGTGATCATCGTCGTGCGTTCCTGTCTCGCATCGGTAGCGATACCATACACCAATGCCGACCGGCGCCGTCACTGACAGGCGCACGAGAATTCGGCATTTTCAGTCACCCTGATGTAAGCGACGATACGCTCTATGTTAACCAGCCGTTTTGAAGAAGCCCTGCAACTGGCCAGTGAGCTGCACCGAGCGCAAAAAAGGCGCACCACGCAGGTACCGTACATCGCGCATCTGATGGGGGTGTCGGCCCTGGCACTTGAGGCGACCGCCTATCACGAGCCACGCGATCGCGAGGATATTGCGATCGGCGCACTGCTGCACGATGCGATTGAAGATCAGGGCGATAAGATCACGCTTGCCGATGTTCGCGAACGCTTTGGCGATCATGTGCACGACATCGTGCTGGGCTGCACCGACGAAGTCCCGGATCCCACACGCCAGAAACGCACCAGCTGGCGCGAGCGCAAGGAGCGGTTTATCGCCACCATTGGCGATAAACATCGCGATGTACAACTGGTGTGCTGCGCCGACAAACTCTATAACTCACGCGCGATCATGATCGACCATCGCAAGATCGGCGACAAAATTTGGGATCGTTTTTCGGCAAAGAAAACCGAAACGCTGTGGTACTACGAGAGCCTGGCCAGCGCGTTTGCCGCAAGCTGGCAAGACAACCCGCTGCTGGCGGAATTCGCCACCGAGGTAGCGGCGATGAAACGCGCAGTACACGGATAGCTAAAGCGGCGCACCGCGATCCGATGCGACAGCGAGGTATGTGCTTCAGCCTTGCTGACGCTGTGGGTTTCCAGTTGTGGTACCCGCCGACATCAAGTACCAGGTAACCCGACGCGTGAGCGAGGCATGTAAAGCTCACTTTACCCAAGAAGCGTCACCTTTCACAGCGCCGTTTCAACTCCAGGCAGCCATTGCGCTATCGAGCTATGGTGTCGCCTTGCTCACGCTGCGGGTTTCCTTGTGCAACTATATTGCACCATCAGGTAACCCGACGCGTGAGCGAGGCATGTGAAGCTCACGTTACCCAGGAAGCGTGCCTCCTTTCACAGCGCCGTTTCAACTCCAGGCAGCCATTGCGCTATCGAGCTATGGCGTCGCCTTGCTCACGCTGCGGGTTTCCTTGTGCAACTATGTTGCACCACCGGGTAACCCGACGCGTGAGCGAGGCATGTAAAGCTCACTTTACCCACGAGACGCGTACCCTTTCACAGCGCCGTTTCAACTCCGGGCAGCTATTGCATTAACGAGCTATGGTGTCGCCTTGCTCACGCTGCGGGTTTCCAGTTCCGGCACCCGTCAACATAACGGCACCAGGTAACCCGACGCGTGAGCGAGGTATGTAAAGCTCACTTTACCCACGAAGCGCGTCTCCTTTCACAGCGCCGTTTCAACTCCAGGCAGCTATTGCATTATCGCGCTATGGCGTCGCCTTGCTCACGCTGCGGGTTTCCAGTTGCGGCGCGCGCCTCAATCATCCGGATCTACGTCAAGCGCTGTGTCGCTACCCGGCCACCGCTACGCCAATCCACATCGGGTGCAGCCAGAACGCAAACCCGACATACACGGCAATACCTGCCACCACGGCGATACCATCCGTCAAGCCCCAGGACTCGACAGGCTTGGCAACACTCATCAGCCCCTGCCGCTTATAGGCAATCCGTGCGATAACCGCCCACGCCAGCAAGCTGCCGAACAACAGCACGGAGGCCAGGTCGCCATTGGACAGCAGGTGTGAAAACGCCCAGATCTTGACTGCGGCAACCTGTGGATGCACGACGATGGTTTTGAGCCGACTGGGAATGTAGGCGGCCATCAGCAATATGATTGCTATCACCATCAACAGCAATGTGATCGGTCGCAGCCAAAGCGGCGGGTTGTAAAGCAGTATGTTGTCGCCCGAGGCGCGAAGATCGCCATAGCCCTTTACCATCAGGAACAGGCCGGCGATTGAAATCAGGCTGTAGAGAATTTTGTACGGCGCGGCGCCCAGCGCTGCATGCAGCGAACCACGCACCGATTTGAAAACCGACATGAGATGCGGCACCAGAAACAGCGCCAGACCAGCGATTAGCAGCGTCATCGTACGAGCCTTGCGAAGGTTGTCTAAGTAGGCACAACCTTACCTGATTTTTGCCGCCTATGCCGGTATTCCGCTTACCGGCTAGCCCTGATTACTCGGTGGTTTTGCCAGTGGTTTGACTGGCTGCGTTGCGTGCTGCCGCCGCCATTTGGCGTGCCTGCTTCTTACGCTGCTTTTTCTCAAGCTTTTTGGCTTTCTTTTTTGCGCTGATCTTCTTGGGCTTTTTGGCAGCCTTTTTCCCGTCTGTCAGCGCCTCACCGGCAGGCTTACGGCGCTCACCGGTTGGCGCGTCGGGCCGTCGCTTTGATTGCGCGCCTTGCAGTTTGGGCTTGCGCTTTTTGGCAGCCCCGTCAGACGTTTTGAATGACGGCATTGGCGCAGGCGCGGTTTTTTCGGCGTCGACACGCGTGTCAGCGAACGGCTTTTTGGCTTGTACCGGCGCTGGCTTTTTCCGCGGCGTGAACTCTTTGCCCGAGTCACCAGCGGCCCCTTTGCTCCTGGGTGGCTTGGAGCTGAAGCGATCGCCATCCGGCTTTCTGGCAGCAGGCTTTTTGAAAGGCGCCGCATCTTTTGCCGGTTTGGCCGAGAAATTCTTTGGCTCTGCGCCGTCGCGACGAAGCTTCAGCGCCTGGCCTGCCACACGGGTTTTTTGCAGCGTGCGATAGATCTCCTTTGGCATACCCTCTGGCAGATCGACGGTACTGTAGCTGTCGTGAATCTGGATCGAGCCGATCTTGTCGCCATCGAGGCCCGCTTCATTGGCAATCGCGCCAACAATGTTACCGGGCTTGACGCTGTGATCGTGACCCACTTCGATGCGGTAGCGCACCATGCCACGCTCGACCGCGCGCTCGACAAATTCACCGCGGTTGCGTGCGCGTGGCTTGCGCTCGCCACGATCGGGGCGGTCGGTGACGCGCTGCTGATTACGCGCGCGCTCCTCTTCCTGACGCTGCTTGCGCGAGACGGGTTTGTCGGAGGCAAAAAACGGTCGCCCGCCCTGCAAAAGGGTAGCTAGCGCGGCTGCGGTATCGAGCATCGATTGACCGGTTTCGGCGGTGTGTTGCTCGAGGATGCTGCGAAACTGTTCGAAGTCATCGCCCTTCGCGGCTTCTTCTATCTGTTTGCGAAAGCGCGCCACGCGATTGAGGTTGATCTCGCGGCTGCGTGGCACCTGAACAATCTCGACCGGCTGGCGGGTTGTGCGCTCGAAAAACGCGAGCCGGCGCCGCTCGGCATGGGTGACGAACAGGATCGCCTCACCGCTGCGACCGGCGCGACCAGTGCGCCCGATGCGATGGGTGTATGACTCCGCATCGACCGGAATATCGTAGTTGAAGACGTGGCTGATGCGTTTGACATCGAGCCCGCGAGCGGCGACATCGGTGGCCACCAGTACGTCCAGACGGCCAGCTTTGAGTTGTTCAATGGTGCGCTCGCGTACGCGCTGCGGCATATCGCCATTGAGAGCGACGGCAGAGAAGCCAGACGCGGTCAGTAGCTCGGCGACTGTCACACTGCCCTCGCGAGTCTTGGTGAAGACGATTACGCCATCGGTCTGTTCGATCTCGAGAAATCGCACCAGTGCATCGGGCTTTTCGCGCGCCGGCACTACCACCGCACGCTGGCGAACCGAGTCGACGGTGAGCGTGGTTTTGTCGATCTGAATGCGCACCGGATCATCCAGATAGCGCTGCGCGATGCGGCGAATCTGTTCCGGCATGGTGGCGGAAAACAATGCCACCTGACGCGGCTGTGGCACTTGTTCGAGCACGAATTGCACATCGTCGATGAATCCCATGTGCAGCATTTCATCGGCCTCGTCGAGCACGACGCAGTTGACGTCGGACAGATCCAGCGTACCGCGCTTGATGTGATCGATTACCCGGCCCGGGGTGCCAACGACCACCTGCGCGCCACGGCGCAACTGTTGCAGCTGCGGTTCGTAGCTCTGGCCACCGTAAATGGCGGTGACCGACAGGCCGCGGCGTCCGCTGGCGTAGGTGGAAAACGAGCGCGCCACCTGGATCGCGAGTTCTCTTGTGGGGGCCAGCACCAGCGCCTGGGTCTTACGCTTTTGCAGGTCGATGCGCGAGATGATAGGCAGTGCAAAGGCGGCGGTCTTGCCGCTGCCAGTCTGCGACTGGGCCAGTACCGAACGCCCTTCGAGCATCGGTGGAATAATGCGCGCCTGAATCTCGGTGGGTGCGGCATAGCCGGCACGCGCGACGGCGGTGACGACCTCTTGGGCCAGTGCCATATCGGCAAAGCCGTTGTCCTGCGCCTCTGGCTGTGAATCTTGATCGCCGTTGTTCAATTCGGGTTCTGCCTCAGTCACGGGCTGCTCATTAACGGTTTCGCCGCTCACCAGCGCAAGGGCCGGGGCGACGTCTGCCGGTGGCACCGGCTTGATAGAGGCTGACATGGGTATCTTCTTGGTGTCGGCGGGTTGGCGCCGAGGGCGAAAACGACAACCACCGCTCCTGCGTGAAGGCCCGATGGGCAGGCGCATGAATGAGAAGGGGTGTGCGTTTGGCGTGTCAGGCGTGGCGGCTTGTGATCGGCAGTTGGCCGACTGTTTTTATCCCGCGCCCTGATTTAGCCGACCACCATACACCAGAACGCGTGCTGTTGATAGCATAGCCCCTGAAAACGACTGTTGCATCACGGTTGTTAGCGCGCGCCAGTACAGGCGCACGGAGGCGTTCAGCAGGGATGCCGCCAAGCAGATGCCGCAACCCGCGGCAAGCGCTCTGCCCGCGCCACTGGCCAGGCTGCCTTGAGGCAATCGATGCCCGCGAATAGTCTGGTGTCTCAGATCAACATCCATCAGATCGATTACGGTGGCGTACGCTATCACGCGATCAGACAGCCGGCACCCGACAGACCGGCTGCAGCAGAGATCAGATTCCATCCTCGCGACGCATAAAGCTTGTCGCTGATGGTGTCGAACGGCGCGCGATCGATCGCCACGGGTGACGCGAGCAGCCTGACATCGCTCTACTTCAAGCCCGGCTGTAAGCCAGGCAAATTTTAGGGGCCAGGATAATTGCCGGTCAGGGCACGTGGATGGCGTTGGGCAGCAATTCGTTCTCCAGATAGACCTTGGCTTCTGCGTGGGTCAGAAAATCCGGTGGCGGAAAGTCGGCTGCCATATCCCAGTCATCGCCGGTGTCTCGCATGTGTGATTCGATCTTGCTGTCGAATTCATCCATTAGCGCAGTATGCTCCGGGTTGTCTACCAGGTTGTTTTGCTCGTGAAAATCGGCATGTTCATCAAACAACAACACGCGCTCATTCTTGTGCCGCACGTACAGCCAGTCTTTGGTACGGATACCGCGTTGCGCATAGGGCGCAAACTCACCAGGGTTGCCGCCGGTCTGCGTGAACACCTGATACATGATCGCATCGCGCGCCTGTTGCGCCTGACCATCGAGCACCGGCAAATAACTCTGCCCCTGCATTTCATCGGGTGGCGCGATACCGCATAGATCGAGCAGTGTCGGCATCATATCGACACCAACATCGACCATCGCATCGGTTTTTTGCGCATCAAACCGCGCTGGATAACGGATGATCAGTGGCACTTGCATGGCGGCTCGGTACGCGGTGCACTTGATACCGCAATAGTGTCCGTGCTGGCCCAGCATGTCGCCGTGATCACTGAGGAAGATCACCATGGTGTTATCGGCGATATCCAGGCTGTCGAGCAGACTTAAAATTCGCCCGACGTTCCAGTCGATGTTGTGAATCATGCCGTAGTACTCAGCGATAAATTCGCGAATCTCGGCTTCGGTTTCCGGCTCACCCTTTGGCTTGGTATCGTTGGCGGTGTGGCTGTGATGACCGGACCGCGGATCGCCGCCACAATAGACTTCATTTCGGTGCTGTTGAAACTCACGCTGCAGCTCGGGATTGGGCACACCCGGCGGCAATGGCACCTCGTCATGGCGATAAATATGACGAAGATAGTCCGGCATCTGCATGGGAAAGTGCGGCGGCCCGTAGCTTACGTAACCAAAAAACGGCTTGCCATCCTCGGCGCTGGCAGCACTTATAATATAGTCCATGAATTGATCGGTTTGATAGTCGGGCTCGTAGCGCTTTGAGTGATAGGCCTGGCCTTCATCGTCAAAGTAGATCGACGATTGATAATCATGGCCGCGATTAAAACCGACAAAATGTTCAAATCCGAAACGCCTGTCTGGTGGCACAAAACCGGGCTTGGGGCCACCCTCCAGGTGCCACTTACCCACATAACCAGTACGATAGCCAGCGTCGCGCAGGCACTGGGCCAGAAACGTTTGATCACCACGCAACGGAAAATGATTTTGCGTCATGCCGTGGGCTTGTGCGTACTTGCCTGTCAACATGGATGCGCGAAACGGACAGCAGATCGGATAAGACGTATAGCTTTCGGTAAATTGCACCCCTTCACGCGCCAGCCGATCGATATGAGGAGTTTTGATTACCGGATTACCGGCACAACCCATGGCGTCATAGCGCATCTGATCCGGATAGATGATCAGGATGTTCGGTTGTTTGCTCATGGTTTTTCCGAGTGTCTGCGACGAGCGATCCACGACCCGACCGGCCCCCACAGGATCGTCAACGCGAGTGCGGCGTAGATGGACAGCCCGATTGGCGTGTTAAAAAATTCGGCCGTGCTGCCATCGGCAATGGTCAGTGACTGGCGCAGTGAATTTTCAAGTATCGGCCCGAGCACAAACCCGATCGACAGTGGTGCTATCGAATAACCCAGTTTGCGTACCACATAGCCGAGTATGCCCGCACCAAGCAGTACGCCAACGTAAAAAAAGCTGTTCGAGACTGAATAGATACCGACAAAACACAGCAGCATCACCGTTGGCACGATCACCGACGTGGGTACCATAATCAGGCGCGCGGCAAAGCGGATCGCGACAAGGCCAATAAACATCATCAAAACATTGATGATAAAAAGGCCGATAAAAATCGAATACATGATGTCAGGACGATCGGCAAACAGACTTGGTCCGGGTGCCAGGCCCTGAATCAACAGCGCGCCAAGTAATACGGCTGCAGCCGGACTGCCCGGAACACCGAGTGTTAGCGTCGGTACCAGCGCACCACCGACGGTGGCATTGTTGGCCGTCTCCGGCGCGACGATGCCCTCGGCTATGCCTGTGCCAAATTTTTCCGGTGTGGCGGATCGGCGCTTGGCTTCGGAGTAGGCAAAGAAGGCACCCACCGCCGCACCCTCACCGGGGATGATGCCGATCACCGTGCCAATCAGCGATGATCGCATCAACACGTCTTTGAGTTTCCGCAGTTGCTTAAAGCCGGGTAACACGACGGTCAGGCTTTCGCGATTAAACGGAATCTTTTGCAGCGCGCGCTCGGCACCGATCAACACTTCAGACATCGCAAACAGCCCGACCAGAAACGGCACCAGTGGCAAGCCTTCATAGAGGTGATAGCTGCCAAACGTATAGCGCTCGGTGCCGTTTAATTCATCCAGGCCCCAGGTGGTGAGAAAGATCCCGAGCCCACCCATCAGCAAACCCTTGGCGAGACTTTGCCCGGCGACCCGAACCACCACCACCAGACCAAATACACTGATAGCGAGATACTCGCGCGGCCCGAACTTGACGGCCAGTTCTGCAAGTAACGGTGAGATAAAAGCCAGACACACAACGCTGACAAGGCCACCGATAATCGAACCTGTCAGCGACAGGCCCAGCGCCTCGCCACCGCGACCGGCCTTGTACATGCTGTGCCCGTCCTGAACCGTGGCGATCGCAGCCCCGGTGCCCGGTATGCCCACGGCGATAGCCGATATCGATCCACCGTAGATGGCCGCAGAGTAAATGCCCAGCAGCAACACCAGCGACGGTACGGTATCGAGATGGAACGTGAATGGCAGCGCCAGTGCAATCGCGATCGGTGGCCCAAGGCCAGGCAGAATACCAATCACAAGCCCCAGCACTATGCCGCACACCAGCAGCACCAGGCTGACCGGTTGCGCCAGTTGCGACAACGCCAGCATCACGGCGTCCAGATCACCGTACACGCCAAACCCTCACGTGAACTGTATGCCGAGTAAGCGGGTGAACACCAGATAGGTAAGCCCGGTCAGCGCAAGTACCACCAGGTAAATCCAGATCGAGCGAATACCCATCGCCAGCAGCGACAGTGGCCCCATAACCACAGCCATTGGCACAAACCCAAAGCGCGACCAGATGAAATAGCAGGCGATGGCAACGACAAGCGTCAGCAGCCCGCGACGCGCTTCGCCCGCATCGTTAAAGACCTGTTGTTGATCGTCGCCACCCGCAGAACCGCGCACGGCATAGGCCGCACAGACAATCAGCGCGCAGACGCCAGTGAATCCCAGGATCAGTTGCGGGAAGAATTTCGATGGCAGACCGGAGGTGGCCAGAAGCCCTGTCGCCTCAAAGCCATTCGCCACGATTGCAAACCAGATGCAGACGGCAATGACTGCGATGGTGAAGACGATATTGGCCAGTCGTTGGCTTAGCATGCAAAAAGCGTCAGTAGCGAAACACGGCACCGCGAGCGTGTCGCGGTGCCGTTATTCGAACTATTTCTTCAACAGGCCAAGCCCGTCCAGAATCGGTGAGTAGAGATCAACGCCCTGTTGAATCAGATCCAGCACACCCTCAGAGCCATGCACCCAGTGGTAGCCGACGCTCTTGGGCAACTTGGCAGTGAACTCTTCTGTGCCCAGCACCTCGGATGCGGCCAGGAGTTTATCGACAACCTCCTGCGGTGTGCCAGCCTTTACCGCCAGACCACCGTGAACCCAGACGCCTGCCTCTTTACCGGGAAACGCCTCACCGACGGTGCGAACGCCCGGCAGATCTTTTTCGAAAAAGGCGCGACGGTTGTTGTCGAGAATGATCAGCGGCCGAACTTCGTCTTTATAAGCGTAAATCGAGGCAACCTGGCCCACCGCCACGTCAACCTGTCCGCCAATCAGGCCAGCCATGGTTGCGGGAACTGTTTTTAGCGCCAGCGTTTTGAATTCGAGACCGAACTCGGTCGCCATCTGCACGGCTGAAAGGTTGGGTGGCGCGCCGAGGTTGTTGACACCGATGGTGAGCTTGTTGGCTTTGGCACCTTCGATGAATTCTTCAAAGGTCTGGTACGGGCTGTCGGCGCGCACATAGAGTGCGTTCGACGCTGAAATACCGGCGAACAACGGCGTGAAGTCTTTTAGCGGATCGTACGGGACCTTGCGCGTCAGCGGCACCACCATGAAGCTCGGCGGAGACCAGTTAAAAAGCGTATAGCCATCGGCTGGCGCCTCGACCACGCTCATGGTGGCGGGGATGTGCGCGCCACCCGGCTTGTTGACGACATTCACCGGCACACCGAGCTGCTCGCTGAGCGCTTCGGCGTTGAGACGCGCGACAATATCCGCATTGCCGCCGGCGGCGAAGGAGACGACCAGCGTGATTGGCTTATCGGGGTATTCGGCCATGGCCGCACCCGCCTGCAGACCCACTGCGGCAATGGCGGCAAGTGCAATTCGTTTGAAGTTCTTCATGGAGCCCTCCGGCATGGTTGTGACCTTGCTAAGCAAAGTTCTAGATGTTTGTATCTTTGCTGCCGGCGCGAGGTCTTGTCAAGTATCCATTCGCGATCAGATAAATAGCGCGCAGCCACGGTAGACAAGCCATCAAGTCAGCCTGGCTGATCGACCGAGAACTCGATTTCCAGTTCGAGCAGGTCACCGGGATAGATCAGGCTGGCGGAGTAGATCAACTGCCCGTCGGCATCGAAGAATTCCCGGTACACGCGAAACACAGCCGAGTTGACGTTTATCAGCAGCGCCTCGGCGAGTGTCACGTCGGCGTAGGACAGTGTCACCTTTTGCCGGGCAGACGCCACGACCACGCCGATATCCTTTAACACCGTGACCACGATTTCACTCGCGAATCGATCCGCTGCCAGCTCGAACAGCTCGGCGTCAAGGCGAAGATCGACGCAGCAGAACGGCTTGCCATCGCGCGCGTGCATGCGCCGCATGCAGCGGTAGCGACGACCGTCATCGGCCGATGTCTCGAGTGTTGTCTCGCCAACCAGACCGGATACTTCGAGCTGCGAGACCATCGAGTAAATCTGCGACAACTCGGCCTTCATGTGCAGCGTGTGCCGGTCCAGCGTGGGCACCTCGCGGACAAAAGTGCCACGACCCGAGTGGCGCTCGATTAGTCCCTCATCTGCCAGCGTATTCATCGCCTGAACCACGGTCATGCGCGCGACACCGAGCTCTGCTGTCAGTTCGCGCAGTGCCGGCAGGCGCGCACCGGGCGACAGATCACCCGCGATGATCTGATGGCGCAGCATCGCGGCGACTTCGGCGTGCAGCGGCACCGCCTGGCGTTTCATCGCTTGCAGTTTCATAGGGAACTACCCGGATGCGTAATCATGAAGGTATGAAGGTCTGGACCTTTTGTGCTAGATTCTGGCCTGAAAAATCGAACAGTGCAAATCACAAGTGGGCAGAAAGCCCGCCCTGGAGCGACGCCATCAGCACACCATCGAGCCGGCACAATCTGCTGGAGTACGAGCGCATCGCCACCCGACTGCGGCTTCACGTGGTTGATATGGTCGCGCCATCGGGTCAGGGTTATGTGCAACAGGGGCTGGGCGCGGCAGACATTTTCACCGCGCTCTACTTTGCCGAGGCCAACATGGATCCGGCCAATCCACTGTGGGAAGATCGCGATCGCATCTTCCTGACTACAGCACACAACACCGCCATTTTTTACGCGACACTGGCCGAACGCGGTTTCTTCGACACTGATCTGTTGTCTACCTATGTGCACGACGGATCGGCACTGGAGATCAATTCCTGTGAACGACTAGGGCCATTTGTCGAGGCCACCTGCGGATCACTGGGACAGGGCCTCTCGGTCGCTGTCGGCTGTGCGATGGCAGCCAAACGTCAGGGCCGCAGCAGTCGATTCTATGTGATCCTGGGCGATGGTGAAATGCAGGAGGGGCAAATCTGGGAGGCGGCCATGCTCGCCGGTGCGAAGGGTTTGGATAACCTGTGTCTGATCGTCGACTACAACTTCGTACAATCCGAGGGGCCGATGGATCTGGTGATGTCTCTGGAACCTTTAAACGACAAAATGCAAAGTTTTGGCTTCGACGTACAGGAAGTCGATGGCAACGATATTGGCGCGTTGCTCGGCGCGTTCGAGCACGCACGCCTTTGCAAAAATAAACCTGCATTTATCAAAGCCAACACGCTGATGGGCAAAGGCGTGTCATCGCTTGAGGGGCTGATGTTTCACCAATTGCGTTTTCCGAAGGAGGTCGCCGACAGTGCGCGCGGTGAACTGGAAAGGAAACTTGCCTCATGAGCACCCCATCGCTGACCAAACTCGAAGCGGCCGACTTTATCAATCGCTCGTTCAAGCCTCTGCCGCGGACCTATGGCGATGCCCTGGTTGACGCAGCACTGGCCGATCCGCGAATTGTCTGTCTGTCGGCTGATCTCACGCCGCCAACCGAAACCGATCGCTTTCGCGACGAGCTGCCCGAGCGATTCCACAACGTCGGCATCGCCGAGGCCAACATGATCGGAATAGCCGGTGGTATGGCGCGATCCGGTGAAATCCCGTTTGTTCACAGCTTTTGCGCGTTTGTCACCAAGCGTTGTTTTGATCAGATCACCATGCAGGCAGCCTACCCCAACCTGCCCGTGAAGATCGTTGGCTTTCTGCCTGGCGTCGCCACGATTCTGGGCGTATCACATCAGGCGCTGGAAGATGTTGCGATCATGCGCAGCGTACCGAACATGATGGTGATGGAACCCGCGGGGCCCGAGTACCATCGCGCTGCAGTGCAGCTTGCACTGCAACATCCGGGGCCGGTTTATCTGCGCATGAAGCGACCGGAGAAACCACCCGAACAAGCGATTGAACAAAAGTCACTGGAGTACGGCAAGGCTATGCTGCTGCGCGACGGCACCGACGTCACCATCATCGCCAGCGGTCTGGAAGTGCCCCAAGCCATGGCTGCCGCATCACAGTTGGCAGAGGAAAACATCGATGCTGCCGTGGTGGATATGCATACGATCAAGCCGCTCGATTCCGATCGAATAATCGAACGTGCGCGCGCCACTGGTGCCATCGTCACCGCCGAAAACCACAGTGTCATCGGCGGACTGGGTTCGGCTGTTGCCGAGACCCTGGCCGACGCCGGTATCGGATTGCCTTTTCAACGCGTTGGTGTGAAAGATCACTTTTGCGAAGGAGGCACCACCGCCTGGCTGATGCAGAAATTCGGGCTCGACAG
>CAZNIS010000045.1:3397-32085 GCA_964573105.1 uncultured Granulosicoccaceae bacterium | reverse complement strand
TCAGGTGCCCAAACCAAACAGCGAGCTCAGGCCGGCATCGTCAATCATGCCAGCCATCGCTGCATCGCTGTGATCTGCCGCTGATTCGCCAAAGCGGCTGGCGGCATCGAGCACTTTTGGCAGCAACGTGACATCGCCAACGGTATTCAGAAACACTCCATCCCAGGCCTGCACCCAGTGCACCGCACGATCGATGTCCTGCTGATTATCGAGCGGCTGATACCAGGTATTGTAGTTCTCCTGGCGTCCGGCCCACGGACCACGGGCGGTGGATTTAATGGTCTGCAGTGCAATGCCGCGCTCGCGGCATAGGTCGCGGACTTCGAGAAACTCGCGCCGGTAGCGCTCGTTAGAATGAAAAATCCAGTTCAGCGGCAGCAGTACTGAGTCGAAATCAAAATGCGCCAGACTGCGCTTGTGCATCGCGGCGATCGTCCAGCCGTGACCGGTCACGCCAATCTGTTTCACCAGCCCTTCAGATTTTGCGTCGATCAGTGCCGCCAGTGCGCCATCCTCGCTCATGGCGACATCCCATTCATCGGGATGATAGAGGGCGTGGAGCTGAATAAGATCGACGCAATCGACGCGCAATTTTTCCAGTGAGCGATGAAGTTCTTCACGCGCACCCGACGCCGTGCGTTCACCTGTTTTGGTAGCGAGAAAGAAATCCTTGCGATGGCGATCCATCCACGGACCGATGCGCTCTTCGGCAACACCGTAACGCGGCGCGACATCTATATGATTGACGCCGTAGTGCAGCAGCACATCGAGCGTCTGATCGGCGACATCCTGACTGACGTTCTTGAGTGCAGCGGCACCAAAAAGTGTGAAAGTGCTCATATGCCCGGAGCGACCAAACGGGCGTTTTTCGATCGTCGCCATGAACCGTCCTGGATTGGAACCAGCTCACAGTTTAACGCAAATCGGATGACGGCGGTTTTATCAGCCCGGGTGACGACAAACGACCAGCTGCCGGGTCGCAGGTGACAGCACACATCCCTGTGTCACCGTCCGGCGGTGAGCCGAACCTTTCCGCGACCTGTCCCGCACCACTTACTGCCGACGCGGGTTTGCTACTACGACTGACTTAACCATCCTGATACTGCCGACTATCGCTCTACACCTACTACAACCACGGGCACTGCTACATCACACTTCTGCCACTACAAAAAAGGCACTTCTACTTCAGACTTCGCTACTGCTACTACAAACTTCCGGCACATCTACTACAGACTTCATCACTGCTACTGCAAACTTCCCGAATATCACTTCAGGAACCACTACTGCTACTTCAAACTTACGGTACGTCTACTTCAGACATCAACACTTCTACTACAGACTTCGTCAACTGCACTACCAACATCTCTATAATGACAAAGCGATGCGACCCTTCTATCCCTGCCAATACAGTTTCACATCAGTCCGTGTTGCTATCGGCTGCAGTCACAATGACATCTGTGTGTTTATTGCAGAAACTACGCCTTGAACAAATTCCTGGCAATCCGACAGCAGAAAGTGGAATCTGATTCCGGTTGTAATCTCGAATGCTGCCAAGGATATAAAAGGTACTTAACCGCACGTTGTTTGTACATTCGCCTGACGACTACATGGCACTAGTACAAAGGTGTTAGTCCGCTGAACGGATCCCTCTAGGCGTAGCAGCTGCGGCGAACTTGCCGCAGAAAACTAACACCCCAAATTTGGCAGGTGCTTGATCTCGTGATAGCGCATGGCGAGTGCAATACAGCTAGACACTGCATCTGCTGGCAACACGTCTGACTGATGAAATACCAGCGCACGCCTGGCTTCGATAGTCAGTATGTCCCCGTACAACTCACGATATGCGTCCCCAAGTTTGCTGGTGCAAATGAAATGCAATCGATAGTGCTCGGGGGACTTATCACTCCATCCCAATCGGATCGTGCTTCCCTTGTGAGTTGAGTAGGCCGGCTCGCCCCATTTCAACGTTTCGTCAACCGGCAGCTTGTCTATTCGTTTGGCGGTCGCGAAAATCAGCGCACGCAATTGCAGCACCGGCGCCTGAATCGGCTCGGGCCAGCAGCGAACAACTTTGGCCACTTTCTCACCCGGGGGTGGAGTCTTTGCCACGATTGGGTTCAGCTAGTCCGTCTCGACTACCGGCACTTCTGCCTGCTCGTCGATGTCGGTGATCAGCATGCTGCCCGGCTTGTGCGTGATACACAGTGGCAGCCTGGCTTGCTCCAGCACCGCCTGCGGGGTGACGCCACAGGCCCAGAACACCGGCACTTCACCCTCTTCGATCGGCGTGGGATCGCCCCAATCCGGCCGGGCGATATCGGCTATGCCGATTTCGCCGGGGTCTCCGCTGTGTACCGGTTTGCCGTGGGCGAGCGGATAAGTACTGCAGATCTGCGAAGTCTTCTCAACTGCGGCGCGCTGAATGGGCCGCATACTCACGACCATGCCACCGCTGAACGGCCCGGCCGGTGTGGTCTGCAGCTGGGTGCGATACATCGATACGGTAGTGTTGTTGTCGATATTGCGAAGCTTGATACCGGCTGCCATCAGTGCGTGCTCAAAGGTGAACGAACACCCGAGCGCAAACGCGACCAGATCGTCTGTCCACAACGAGGTGATATCGGTCAGTGTGTCGGTCAGCCGACCATCGCGGTATACGTTGTAGCCCGGCGCGTCGGTGCGCACATCAAGGTCGCGCCCGAGCGTGAACATCTGTGGGTTCCCCGTATCCGAGACACCCACCAGCGGACAGGGTTTCGGATTGCGCTGGCAGAAACGCATGAAGTCGAGCGCATACTGCTGTGGCATGATCGCAAGATTGGTCTGTAGAAATCCTCTGCCAAGCCCTGCGGTGTGCCCGCGATAATCCGCACTGCGTATCACCTGGCGCAATTCGGGCAATGCCATCGACTGCAGGGCCTGGTACTGGCTATCGGCAGAAACCGGTTGTTGCATTGCGTCCTCCGTCGGTTGCGATATCCATACTGAACCAGGCAGATTGCCGGGTCAAATCGGGGGCGTCAGCGATTCACTCAGCTTGCCGGCTGACGGAAAACTCACTGAGCTCAAGCGCACCACTGCCCCACCAGGTCTCGGTGCCAAACTCGATGGCCGACAGGCACCAGTCAGTATCCAGCGCAGCCACCCCCGTGGTCGCAGCATTGGCTGCAGTCCATTGCACGGTGTGATCGACAAACGCGTTCCAGTTCAGTGTTGCGGCGGTGAGCTCGTTTTGCGCGGTATACGCAAGGTAGGCACGATCCTGCGCCGGTTTGATCCAGATATCCCAGAGCTGATTATCGATCAAAACTCCGCTGGCCGCCCTCACGTTACCGGGTGTGCGAATCGACGGACTGGCGATCCAGACCATCATCTCGAAACGGCGATTGTCGACATCGAAGTTTGGCCCGGTGATGGTGCAATCGCTGTGGAAAAATGACTCGAAAGCCAAATTGCGCTCTGCAGTACCCGTCTCCTCGTAGGCGTAGCGGATACGAAACTGCTCCATGTCTGCGACCCGAACCGGCACACCAAGGGCTTCTGCAGTACCCGACACATGCGCGCCGAGCTTACTGCCGTAGACGATCTGCGGGTAAGACTTGACCGCCAGCGGATCACCGCTCTGGGCATCCAGCCAGTCGTAGCGCCAGCCCACGCGATAATTGCCGTCGAGGGCACGCTGCACCGATACGCTTTGCTGCCATTGATCACTGTCAACGGCGGTGGCGTTCCAGTCGTTGTTCAGCACCACGTAGTCGGCAAACGCAATCGTTGGCCAGCCCTGCCCCGGGTTTGGCGGCGCACCGATGGTGTCGAGGTCGGTGTAGGGTTGAACGGTGAGCGATCGCAGTGTGTTGAAAGCTGTTTCAGTGCTTTCGCTAATCGGCTCATCGTCAGCGAAGGCCCGTACCTGCCAGCGCAGTATGCTGTCGTGGATCTGGATTGTCGGCTTAAACTCACACACCGGTGTGGACGCCTGATCAACTGGCTCGCATCCGGCATCGGCGGCACTGACAAACTCACTGAAATAGTCGTCGCGATGGTCGGTTACCCACAGCTGGTAATGGGTGGCCGACTCGATTGCCCCCCATCGATATACCGGATCTGCGTGATGACCGCCGACCGGTGCCAGCGCCGCGCCCGGTTGCACCGACTGCTGCGAGTCGCTGCCACCGCAGGCGGCAAGGAATGCCGCCACGACGCAGAGCCCTGCGACAAAACGCGGCGTTGATAAAGGTGCCATAGCCGTTGCCCAAGCAGTAACGATCGATTAGTTTACGTCATGACATTTTCAATTGCCATCAGTATCCTCAGGCCCAACCCACATGAACGGGTTGTAGGCGACTTCCCACAGGTAGTGATCGGGATCGTGGAAGTAGCCAGAATAACCACCCCAATGCATCTTGCTGGCCGCCTTGGTCAGCACCGCACCGCCAGCGACAGCAGCTGCCAGCGTGCTATCGACCGCCTCTTCCGACTCAACATTGTGCGCCAGCGAAATACCGCTGAATCCGTCTGCATTGCCGGCATCCACGCCGGCCTCCTCGGCTAGTGCTGTGCGCGAGTAAAGTCCGAGCCAGGTACCATTGAGGGTAAAAAACGCCACTGTGGGTGACGGGAAATCCAGACGCGGAAACCCCAGCCCCTGCTCGTAGAATTCGATCGAGCGCGGCAAGTCGTCGACCCCCAGTGTGATCATGCTGATTCGTGGTTTCATTGGCGTTCAACGATGTGGGCTTGGCCAACTATTGTGAGTCACGCCCAACGCTATCGCAATCGCAAGACTCACCAACGACTGCGCTATACTCTCGCCATGCCAACATCATGGATAATCCAGTGACTCAGGAACTCTTTCGCGAAGACGGCTATCTGCAGGAAATCGAGGCGATTGTCACTGCCACGCGTGACAACGCCATTGTGGTGGACCAGACCGTCTTCTATGCAGCCGGCGGTGGACAACCGGGTGACAGCGGCACCTGTATTACCAGTGCTGGTGACACGTTGAACATCATCGACACCTACAAGGACCGCGACAACGGCGACTATCTACATATCCTTGAGGAAGGCGCGAAAGTCCCCGCGATCGGCAAACCGGTCACACTGAAACTCGACTGGCAACGCCGCCACCGACTAATGCGTATGCACAGCGCTATGCATATGTTGTGTGCCGTGATTCCAGCACCAGTCACCGGTGGCTCAATCCAGGATGGTCGCGGACGACTCGACTTCGACCTGCCCGACACCGTCGACAAGGAACACATCACCGCCGAACTGAACAAGCTGATCGAGAAAAACGTGCCGATGTCAATCTCGTGGATCACCGATCAGGAGCTGGACGACAATCCATCACTGGTGCGCACCATGTCAGTGGCACCACCGCGCGGCAGCGGCAAAATACGCCTGATCAATTTCGAGGGCGTCGACTTTCAACCCTGCGGCGGCACGCACGTGGCAAGCTCAGGTGAAATCGGCCCAGTGCGGGTCCAGAAGGTGGAAAAGAAGGGCAAGATGAATCGGCGGGTTATTGTGGTGTTTGACGAGTAAGCAGCCGTTCCAGCTCACCGCTGGCATCCAGCGCCATCAGATCTTCGTCGCCACCAATCGGCACGTTATCGATCAAAATTTGCGGCACTTTTTTGCGCTCGCAGCGACGCAGCATCTCGGCGCGCTCCAGCGGCATCAGATCGATGAGATATTCGGTGTATTCGATTTGCTTTTTGTCCAGAAACGCGCGCGCCGCCAGGCAATGACGACAAAAGCTGGTACCGTAAATTTCAACTTTTGCCACTACGCTTGCTCAGTCCAGATCATTGAGATCGGTGCTCGATAACAATGTGCAGAAAAACGGCGCATAAGTCAGCACCGGGCCCTGTTGCACACCAAGGTTATCGAACGCTGCAACCACGCGGTCGAGTTGCTGGTGATTGTCCGGCGCTTTTGACAATTCGCGTAACGTTGACAGCAATTCCTTGATACTGGCGGGATCGATGTTGGTCTCCAGCATGCGAATGGTGGTATCGACCTGCTCTTGCGTGATCGCCGACTTTCGATTGTCGGCACTGAGTCTGCCGAATTCCTCTTCCCTGATACGCTGTTGTACCGTTTCTACAAAGCTTGCAAAGGTGTCGGCATCCGGCAGATCGACGAACAGCTTGATCAATGCCTCGCGGTTCACGCCGCTCAGGAAATACATCATCGATCCATCGACGACAGGCTCCGGTGATAAAACCGACAACACGACCGATAGCTCCTCGTCGCCAAACGGGCTTGAGATCCGATACTCGATCGAGTCGTCAACCAGTTCAAACTCGCGCGTGCCGCGCTCGGGGTGTTGCTGGACAATCCTGGTGGTCATTGCTTCTGCAGGGTTGGACGGGCGTCTATAACGTTAAACATGAGTTGCACACTACACGCCATTGCGGATGAATCGCGGCCGTTCGCCACGCTGTACCACGGCGCGAACGTTGTCGTGCGCCCACTCCCAGATTCGCGCGGTGGTGTCGCTGGCTACCCCGGCCACATGTGCGGTCATCAGGCAATTGTCGATGGCAAGTAACGGGTTGTCCGGCAATATGGGCTCAACTTCGTAGACATCAATTGCCGCGGCAGCCAGGCGCTTGCTCGTCAGTGCATCGGCCAGTGCCTGTTCATCGACAACGCCGCCTCTGGCACAACAGATCAACATCGCCTCGGGACGCATCATCGCGAGTGCATCGGCATTGATCATTTTGCGCGAGGTATCGTTCAGGTTGACGCTGATATTGATGAAGTCCGCTTCGCGATAGAGTGTTTCCTTGTCTACCTGTCTGGCGCCCAGGCTTTGTGCCAGATCGGCGTTGACCGATTCGTCTATGTCGTTGTAAAGCAGATTCATCTCGAACGCATGTGCGCGTTTAGCAAGCGATGAGCCGGTGTTGCCAAAACCGATGATGCCGAGCGTCTTGCCCTTGAGTTCAAATGCGCTGCTGGTCAACTTGCGCGCAGAAAGCCAGTCGGCGGCCTTGGTGTGTGCCTGCGCCTCGTTAAGTTTTTTCGCAAGCGCCAACATGAAGGCCATCGAATGTTCCGCCACGCCCTCTTTGTTAACACCTTCGAGATTGCAGGCCGGAATGCCGCGTTTGGCGATGGCGTCAAGGTCCAGTGTTTCATACCCCACTCCCAGACGCTGAACGATTTTCAAATTCGGTGCCGCGGCGAGTATCTGTTCATTGACCGGTTCCATCCCAATGACAAACGCATCGACCTCGGCAAGCTTTGCCAGATCCTCGTCGCTGTAGAGACCGTCGTCACCCACCTGAATTCGAATGCCTTCAACATCATCAGGGGTGATGTCTTCCAGATCCGGTCGCACGCGCAGCAAATAGGCTATTTTCACGTTTTTGATCTTCGTTGTTGGTAGGTTCAATCGGCCGTTGTCGAGTGACTACTGCCAGTACGGCTCTCGCAGCATACGCTTGAGCACCTTACCCAGTGCGTTGCGCGGGAATTCATCGCGAAACTCGACGGCCTGCAGGCGCTGGTGTTTGGCCAGTCGTTCATTGGCCCACTCGAGTATGTCGACCTCGCTGGCTGATGCAGTTGCGTCGGGAATCACCAGGGCAAGGCAACTCTCTCCCCACTTGCTGTGAGGTACACCAATGACGGTGACATCCGACACCGCCGCATGCTTGCCGACGATCTCTTCAATATCCGATGGAAAAACATTCAGGCCACCGCTGATGATCATGTCTTTCTTGCGATCCAGCAGATGCAGAAAGCCGTCGTCATCGAGCATGCCGATATCGCCGGAACGCAGAAACGTTCTGCCGCGTTCATCGCGCCAGATAAGCTCCTGTGTCAACTCTGGACGCTTGTAATATTCTTTCATCAGACCGGCGCCGTAGCCCGCGATTTCGCCGGTCTCGCCAGCGGCGCACTCGTCGCCCTTATCATTGAGCATACGCAACTCAAAACCCAGCACCGGCGTGCCGACACTGGCGAATTTCTCGGCGTGTTGATCGGGTTTTAGCATCGTGGCAAACCCTTCTGAAAAACCGTACAACTCATAGAGCCCGGGCGATATGTTGTCGATGACCTGTTGTTTGGTGTCGCGCCGCAGGGGTGACCCCGCCGACAACACGGTTTTCAGTGAAGTGAGATCTGCCGCTGCCAGCTCCGGTTGTTCCAGCACCATGATGTATTGCGCCGGCACCATGAAGGTGTGGGTGATTTTCTCGCGCTCGACCGTTTGCAAAAATGCTTTCGGATCGAACGCTGGCATCACATGCAAGGTGCCACCGGCAAACAGCGTGGGCAGCATCATCAGCCAGGTGCCGTTGGAATAAAGTGCCGTCGTCGTCAGCGCACGGCTGGATGAGTTAAAACCCATCTCCACCGCATTGGAAAATGCCCAGTGCTGACGTGCGCGATGCGTCTGCACAATCCCCTTCGGCAAACCAGTGGTTCCAGAGGAATAAATGATATTGAAATCATCCTGCATACTCTGACTGACTGCGGGCGCGGTGGCATCTGCATCTGCCAGCCAGCCGGCAAGTGCTACAAAGCCTGCACCTTTAAAATCGGTAGACACCCAGTGTTGGTGTTCGATTTTTCCAAGCTTTTGGCGAATGCTGTCGATGCGCTCGGAGAATTCAGCTGATACAAAGGCGCGCGTGGCGTCGCAATCATCGATCAGACCGGCCAGTTGCTCAGCCGTTAGCAAACCGGACAACGGCACCACGCAGCCACCGGCGCGCACCGCCCCAAACAGCGTCTCGAGCATCTCGACCGAATTGCCCATCAGGATCGCGACCTTCTCGCCCTTTTGCAATCCACCAGCCAGCAACTGGTTGGCGACGCGGTTCATATTGGCGTTGAAATCGTGCCACGTTCGTTGCGCATCACCGCAGACGACGGCGAGTTTGTCCGGATGATGTCTGGCGTGATTGGCGAATAGATCGGTCAGAAAGAGTTCGGCGTTGTCTATGGCGCTCATGATTAGTCGACTTCGATCACCCGGTTACTGTCGAGTATCTCACGGGCGAATTCGGGCATGGTCAGGCCATCCTTGACGCGGGCATCCAGCGCCGCCTCAGCCTCTTTCACTTGTACCAGTTGGGCAATCACGTGATCAATCATCGCGTGCGGCACGACCACCGCACCATCGAGATCGCCAAGAATAACATCGCCGGAACAGATATTAACGCTCGCCATATTGATCGGCAGGCCTGCGGTACCCGGCCCGTTGCGCGCCGGGGAATTGGGTGTGACACCGGCGGCGTAACACGGCAGCTCGACGTCACGCAAACCGGTGATATCTCGCACGTGGCCATCGGTGACCATTGCCACCGCGCCGTTATTTTTTGCCATGCCCAGCACCAGATCGCCGATCACGGCGGTACTGCTGAATGCATCAGTGGCGATGACGATGACATCACCCGGCTGACACAGATCCAGTGCGCCGAACACGGCGAGGTTGTCTGCGGGACCGGTATTACAGGTGACCGCCACACCACAGAAAGCGGCGTAGCGCTCGTCGATCGGCTTGATTTGCGCATCCAGCGCACCGCGCCCCTCCATGCAATCGACAACGTAACCGGTAGCGACACCCTGCAGCGCGGCGAGCTGCTCGGCGCTTGGGCGACTGAAGTTTCGTTTGATTTTCAGTACCGGTGGATCTTCAATCATCGCTTGGTTCCGTGTTCTGCTTTGGTTAGAGTCTACCGCATGAGTCAATCCGATAGAACAATTGAGAAGATTCACAGCGTCGCGCAGATGCGTACACTTGCAAGGCGAACGCTGCCGCGGCCGATTTTTGATTTTGCCGATGGCGGCGCCGAGGACGAACTGACGCTAAACGCGAATGAAGACGCGTTCTCGCGCTACAGCCTGGTGTCGCGACCGATCGGCACCGAGGCCGAGTGCGATCTGTCCATCGACTTATTTGGCCAGTCGATACCCATGCCGCTGGTGATCGGACCGACCGGGCTATCGGGGCTGTTTCACGCGCAGGGTGAACAACTCGCGGCGCGCGCGGCTCAGGCAGCAGGCATACCGTTTTGCCTGAGTCACGGTTCGGTTTGCACACTGGAAGAACTCGCCGGCACCGGTGTGGCACCGCGCTGGATGCAGGTGTTTATCTATCGTGATCGCGGCTTTACCCGCGAGCACATCGCGCGCGCTGCCGATGCCGGATACGACGCACTGGTGGTCACAGTGGACAATCAACTGGTCGGCCAGCGCGAACGCGACCTGCGCAACGGCTTTACCATTCCCCCCCGCTTCTCAATACCGGACACGCTCGCGATGATCACCAAACTGCCGTGGCTGCTGCGCATGCGCAAGCAGTTATCGACGATCAAGTTCGGCAACTACGAGCGCTATGAAGAATCGGCGAGCCTGCAAGGTATGGCGGCTATCATGCCCACCCTGCTCGACCCGCAACTGCACTGGGATGATATCAAGGCGATCCGCAAGCAGTGGTCTGGCCCCTTTATTCTGAAAGGTGTGCTGCACCCGGATGACGCCGCCATTGCGATCGATTGCGGTGTCGATGCGATCATTGTCTCCAACCACGGCGGGCGTCAGCTCGACGGCGCAGTATCATCTCTACTGGCGTTGCCCGCTATTGCCAAAGTGGTGGACGGACGCATTCCGGTTCTGCTCGATGGCGGCATCAGACGCGGTCGGCATGTGTTGACAGCATTGGCACTCGGTGCCACGGCTTGCCTGATCGCGCGTCCACAGCTCTGGGGGCTTGCGGTCGGCGGGCAGAGTGGAGTTGAGCAGGTGTTGACGATCTATAGACGCGAACTTTCGCGCGCGATGGGCCTGTGCGGCGTCAACCGGATCGCCGATATTAACCGCGATCTTCTGTTTCGCGACAACGGTATTTAAGCGCCCGGCCGTTGCTGTTCGATCTCGGCCAGCGCCTGCAGCAATCGATCGGTCTGTTCCGGTCGCCCAACCGAGATTCGTATGCAGTTGTCGAGCCCCGGCTTGTTGTAGTAACGCACCAGAATGCCCTTTTTTTCCAGAGCGGTTTTCACCCCGTGCGCGCCGATCGATGCGCTGACATCACACAGTACAAAATTGGCTTCGCTCGAGTGCGGCGTTAGAAACGATACCTGTCGCAACCCCGCCAACAGTCGCTCGCGTTCATCAACCAACAGCTTCACGACCGAATCTATCTGATCGGCGTACTGCAGACTGGCAATGCCCGCCACGCTGGCCGCCACATTCACGTTGTACGGTTGTTTGAATTTCCACAGCACCGGCATCAGCCAGTCGGGACAAATGCCATAGCCCAGTCGCAGGCCGGCGATGCCCGCCGCCTTGCTGAAGGTTCGCAACACCACGAGATTATCGTGCTGTGCCACCCAGTGGGCTCTGGATGCCTTGCCGGCAAATTCTACGTAGGCCTCGTCCAGGATAATCAGCGCCGGCAGCTGCAACAGGCGCAGCAAGTCTTCATCTGGCAGCCAGTTGCCGGTCGGGTTGTTGGGCGCGGTGACGAAGATCATTTTGTACGATGCCGCCTGTCCGCCCTGCAACCGCTGTTCAATCGCCGCAATGTCAGTCGCAAAGCCATCCACGCGCGGCACATCTTCGGCTACCGCACCAACCAGTGCCGCGTCAAAGCCGTACATGCCGAAAGTGGGTGGGCAATTGATGACCCGGTCACCCTGCCCAAGGAACAACCGACACAGCAGATCGAGCATTTCGTCGGCGCCGTGGGTTGGCAGAATATTCGCCGCCGGCACACCGACAAAACCGGACAGCGCATCGCGCAGTTGCTCGTGTTGCGGGTCCGGGTAGATGTGATACCACGGGTGTGCTGCCAGCGCCTCGGCCACCGCTGGCAGTGGTCCATAGGGGTTTTCGTTGGCATCCAGTTTAATGATCTCATCAGCCGGTATGCCCAGCCGCCGGCTCAGCACATCGAATGGCTGTATCGGTGTGTAGGGCTGCAGCGCGTCGATATGCGGACGCAGCAGAGTCTCGGGAGAAAAGGACATCGATTCGGGCTCGGGTAATCGGAGAGTCAGGGGCCCGGCCTACAGGCCGGGCACACACCGGGCATCATCGGTCGCGCGGATGAGCGCGGCAAAGATGCGAGCGCGGATGCTAGCAGAATCCACGGCCATCCAACACCGGGGCAAGCAGTGACGCAGCGCACGCTGCGGGCCAATAGGCAATCCGGGTTATTTCGGCCCACACGCGGCTGGGCTAGTATGGACTCAAACGCCGCATTTCAATGCAGCCACTGCCCACTAACAACTTCACCCGCAGTCGAACCATTCAAATGGATATGAGTAAAGCAACTATCCCATCCGCGCACATCGTCCCGTGCGCCAGCGCTTGTGGCTAGGTTCTTCTCCAAATCACCACGCGACAAGTCGGCGTTCCGTCTGGTTGCTTTTGCCGTCGTCTGCCTGCTTTTGAGCTTTTTTATAGCCTGGGGTGCGCTGGACTTTTGGCACGCAGTAGCATTTGCCATTGCCCGCGATGGCTGGAAATGGACCGAGCAGGACAAAACGCTTTACCTGGTATCACTGGTATTCGCCAATCTGGCCCTGTTCGGAACCATTATCTTTGCCATCTTCACGCTGTTTGATGCCAGTATTCGCCGCCATCTGATTCGCCTCTTTGCCGCGCGCCACTCTGTGATTTGCGGTCTGGGCTGGCAGGGCCGCGGTTTTGCCTATCATCTGAAGGACAATCCCTTCAGAACCGTTGGTATCGAGATCGCAGCCAGCGAGGACTCAGCCTCGTTCTGCAAGAAAAATCTCGTCGTGCTCTATCACGGCAATGCCGATCACCGCAGCGAACTACTCGCCGCAGCAGTACATCGCGCCGACCGCATTTTCGTTTGCACCGGCAATCAGGACGAAAACCTGCACATTGCTCACGAGATCCACGATCTGATCAGCCACCACGAGGATCACTGGCTGATCAAGCTCGCAACCCAGGGCTGGCTGCAACTGCGACGCGCCTGGTGGACACTTGGCTCTGCGGATGAGCGGCAAAAAGAAAAGGCGCCAGTCCGGTTGTATATATCGGTGAGCGCCAAAAACATCGATCACGGCCTTGGCGGCGGCGTGCTGGCAGACTCTTTCCCGGCGTCGGAAAAAATAGAACCGATTCTCTACAACGCTGACATCTTAAGCGCCCGGATGTTTTTCTATCACCATCGCCCGCACGAGTGGGCACAGCTTTGGGGACAGCGACGCGTCCATCTGGTGTTTGTCGGCTTAAGCCGAATCGGCGCCGAACTGATTTTGCAATACGCGCGTATCTGGCCTTATGCAAAGTTCAAAAAACCACTCATCACTATTATCAGTCGCCACCCGGAGGACATTGAAAAACTGCGCCAGCGTTATCCGGCATTATTCGATTCGCAGCACGGTTGCTGTGAACTGAATGCCGTCAATCGAGAAGACCCGTCGAGCAATCTGATCGATGAGCCAATCATGATCGACACCTCAAACAAGGCACCGATAACCGCGGTCATCATCTGCCACGAGGATTCGACGATTAACCTCGATCGCGCCATCAACATTCGCCACCTGTCCAACAAAATCAATCGCTGGCGTGTACCGCTGTTTGTCCATACCCCGCGGCAGGAAGGCATGGATGCCGTGTTTGGCACCAGTGCCAACAACAGCAATCCGGCCCAGCGCATCGTCCCGTTTGGTTCTGCGCGCGAACACTGTGACGTCAAACTGATTGACTATATGGATCGTCTCGCCCGGCAGATGCACAACGACTACCTGCAGCAACCTGGCATACACGACGCCAATGCCCACCTGTTGCCGGCCAACCGGCGCTGGCATGCATTGCCGTTGAAACTGCGAGTGCCAAATCAACGCGCGGCGGATCATGCCATGGTCAAACTGGCGGATGCGGGATACCGCTGGCACGGCTATAAGCCAAGCCTGCCGAACGCCAGGCGCTTGAAAGAAAAGAAGCGGCTGGCGCGTACCGAACATCAAAGCTGGTGCAACGAACGGCGCCTGGCGGGTTACCGGGCGGGCAGCCAGCGGGATGAAGCACGACTGATACACAACACGCTGTTACCGTGGGACGAGTTAGCAGAAAAAGACAAAAACAAGGACCGAGATCAAATCGATTCGATTGCCACGTGCCTGTGGCCGGATTCGGCCGGCACTCATCCGGCTTATCACAGATTGCGAATTGCAATCGTTGGCGATCGATTCATCACACCCGTGCAATCGCAAACGCTAATCAACGATTTTCACCGACTCTATCGCGGCAGGCTGCGCCGGCTGTGTGAACATCGCTTTAGTGAGATCATCACCACACTCAAACCAGCCGCTGAAATGGAAATCACGCGCGCACTACTGGAGACATTTCGTCAAGTACCCGCGATCAACCGCAGCGGTGGACCGCTGATCGACATGTCACCACCAGAACCAGAGCACCGCCTGTTAACCCTGAAGGACGACTCTAGCGATCACGCTGACGATGCATTCAAAACCCATTGGGAACGCGGCAATGCCTGGACCGACTACGGTTTGTACCAGCCACCGTCGAACGACATTCGGTGGCAACATTTCAATCGCCTGATGAACGATGACCGGGGAAATATTTGTGCTCTGGCTGCACAATGCGAAGTGCTGGATCTGTCAATGCCAGGCGCAGGCAGTGATCCGCAAACTACCGCCGCCACGCCAGTCGCCGAGCATTGGATTGCCAAACGCGCCAATGTGTTAATTGCGCTCACCCGCAAACGGGCCGGTGCCGGGGAACCGCCAGCTGATGCGCGCGTCGCCGAGACGATCAAACAATGGCAACGCACCCATCCGAAACACCCGGACAGGCTATTCGAGATTCAGGTGTAATGTCGGCCGCGAATAATGCTGCAACGCCGTCCGACGCAACGATAGAATGACCGACAACAAACACAATGGACACTATCTTTGAAGCAGGCCCAGAACACTCCGATCGCACCGCCCATTCCGGGTCAGTGGCACTGGCAACCGGACGCCATCCGCCTGGTGTTGAAGGCGCGTCTGCAATCGGCTGACTACGCGCCACTGGCGTTCGCCTCACTGGCGGCCCTGCGCGTTTGCCCGCTGCCTTTTTATCCCGGCTGGATGCTCTGCGACTGGCAGTGCGACGATGACGGCTACGTGTGGGCATCGTTGTTGTACGGACCAGACGGTTTCACTCCGCTGGATGGTACCTCGCTGCCGATGCACGGCCACAACCGCGAGCACGGCGTTGTATTGGCCACCGAAAGCGAACGCCTGAGTTACCTGCGATTTTTCACCTGGTTTGTGCGCGGCCACGATATGCCGTTTGAAATTGTCGATTCGGCCGACGGACTGCGAAGTGCGGACAGCGCGCTCGATGCAAACGCGCTGGCCGCTCTGTGCCAACCAGTGCAGCAACAGCCAATCGAAAACCCCACTCAACTCTCCCCGCACTGGCGCGCGAACGTGCTGTTCGGCACGACGCTGTTTCAGTCGGTGTTCTCGATCGAGGACAATGGCGAGGTCGAAATGATCAGCGACGACACCATCGCCACAGAAATTGAACGATACCCCGCACTGCGCTTTGACAGTTGCATTCGTTCAGAGACAGACAAACCGCCGACGGACCAAACGGGAGATGCACAATGACGCTTCGCCAGCAACTCGAATCGGCGATGCGCCGCTATCCCGGAGCGATAGCCGACCGTCACCGACAGGCCCGGCAACTACCTGACAAACTCGACCGCGACGGCCTGCTGGTCGGCTGGTCAATGGAGGGTGAACACCAGCGCCAGCCGATGGGATTTTCCTTTGGCGACCCTGATCGAACCCCGCAAACAGGTTATATCGACCCGGTGCTGATGGAAGGCGAAGGCCACCTGATCACCATTGCACCGACGGGTGCCGGCAAAGGCGTGGGCTGCATCATACCGGCGCTGCTGCGCCATCAGGGGCCGGTGATCGTGATCGATCCAAAAGGCGAGAATGCCATGGTCACTGCGCGGCGCCGTCAAGAGCTCGGGCAGCAAGTGGTCGTGATCGATCCGATGCAGGTCACCGGTCTGGAAAGTGCCTGCCTCAACCCGCTGGATCTGATCACTGCAGATTCTGCCAGCGGTGTGGATGACGCTGTCGCGCTGGTGCAGGCGTTGCTGCCCGATGACTTCGGCGGCGAGAAGAACCTCTACTGGGTGAGCCGCGGACGCCAGGCGTTGCTGGCTGCGATTCTGCACGTCGCCACCGACTACGAACCCGAGCAACGCAATCTCGCCCAGGTGCGAAAGCTGATCAACGAGATGGCGGTCAACCCCGAAAAAGGGGCCAAGGCGTTGGCCAGTTCACGCCACCCGGAGGCGCGCGCAATCGCCGACAATCTCAAGATCTCGGCACCGGAGACACTGGGCGGCATACTGTCCTTCGCGCAGGAGGGTATCGACTTTCTGCGCGGGCCGCTGGTCGAGCGCAGCACCAGAGAATCCACTTTCGAACTGGCAGCGGTGACGAGCGCCCGGCCGCTATCCATCTATGTAGTTTTACCTCCACACATGTTGGAGAGTCACGCCCGACTGTTGCGGCTGTGGATCAGCACGCTGCTGACGCTGATCATGCGTCGCAGGAGTCGACCGGCCGAACCCACACTCTTCATTCTCGATGAGGCAGCTCAACTCGGCTCGCTGGCACAATTGCGACAGGCGCTGACACTGTTGCGTGGTTATGGCCTGCAGACCTGGAGCTTCTGGCAGGATGTATCGCAGTTGCAATTGCTCTATCAGCGCGACTGGCAGACCATGGTCAACAACTGCCGGGTGATACAGGCATTCGGCGCCAACAACCTGACCGCTGCCTCCAGCATGGCGAGCCTGATGGGGTTTGTCACTGGTGCGGGTCTGCTGGATCTGATGCAGGATGAAATGCTGCTGCAAATCGCCGGTGACGATGCGGTGATCGCAAGGCGTCCGAATTATCTCACCGATCCGATCTTTGAAGGCCTGTACGACGATAATCCTCTGTTCGATACCGACCGCGACCCGCTGCCGCAAGCACAGACGCTGCGCGAATACCTGCGCCCGGAACAGCAGGCAGTCGAACCGACACAGCTGCCGATGAAACCAGGCCACAAGGACGCGCGCGCACAGGACACCACCGCACTCGGGCCAACAGCGGCCAATGATCTGGATACCGCGCTGAGCCAATGGATACTGGATTCGCTGGAAGAATCGAGCGCTCCAACCGGATAACGCGTCAGCACCATAGACGCTGGCGCCTTTTCACCGAAGCACAGAACAACGTAATATGGCCACGCGGCAGCCTGTCGTGGCAACGCCAATCGCTCTAATGAAAGGGAAACTCCATTGAAGTCCAACCCGATCGTGTTAGCCTGCGCCCTGTGGGTACTGACTGCCTGCAGCGCCGGCAGCCAAACCACCAGCAACCCCAGTACGCTGCAAAACAAAACAGAGGTATCGTCGATGGAGAAAATCAGCAACGCCGTTTACGACGGTGAAAGCGTGACAGTCACGGTGATCTCGACTGGTTGCACGCAGGCAAGTCATTTTGCCGTTGAACATCAGCTGGTCGGCGATCGATGCGAGATTACGGTAGTGCGTACAGAGCCAGATCGCTGCCGGCGCGCGCCGACCCCCATTACCGTCGGCATTGCCTGGTCTGCGCCGGCCGAATGCGATGATGCCTCGCTGTTTTTCATGAATCCGATTTTAAAAACCGGCAACCGCGCGCTGGGCCGAACGCTGGATTGACTCGGCCCGCGGCCGGGATCGTTGGTGGCGTCTTTCAGTCACAATGATAATTGTGAATTGAGACACACACCGACATTCGGTGATTTTTACCGTGAAAGCGACAAGCCTCACGGGTTAGCATCTTCGCCAGGGACATCACGCCGCTTCTCCTAGTCCGAGATCCTCCATTATGTTTCGATATTCGATTGCCCTCGTAACACTGCTGCTGTCGCTGATCGGCAACGCCGCACCTGACCGCACTGTTCAGATCGTCGGCGGGACTCCAGTTGGCGACGATCGCTACCCATGGATAGCCGCGGTTTATTTCTATTCCGCCGACCGTGATCTATTCCTGCCAGGTTGCGGCGGCACGCTGATTGGAGCGCGCTGGATACTGACCGCCGCGCACTGTGTGGTCGATGCCGACACCGGCGAACTCGAAGTCGCGTCGAACGTGGCTGTATTGCTGGGGGTACGCAACCTCGCCAGCGACGAAGGCACGCTCGCCAGAGTTGATCAGGTGATTGTCCATCCCGACTACGAGGCCGTTACCTTCGCCAACGATGTCGCACTGCTGGAATTGCGCGAAGCCAGCGACGCCACGCCGATTGCACTGAGCACCGCCGCCAACCCGGTGCCACTGGTCGGTGAAACCGCAACGGTCGCCGGGTGGGGCGCCACAGAGGAAGATGGCCCCGCGTCAGCCACGCTGCTGCAAGCCGATGTACCCATCGCCGGACACAATCGCTGCTGGCCCCCGCATCGGAGCAGCCTGGATGAGAATCAAATGGTCTGCGCCGGCGGCGCGATCGCCAATCGCGATGCCTGCCAGGGTGACAGCGGCGGCCCGCTTTTCGTATTGCGTGACAATCAACCGATTCAGGCTGGCGTCGTCAGTTTTGGCAACGGCTGCGCGCGCCAGGGCGAACCCGGTGTCTACTCGCGTATCTCAAGTTACCAACCCTGGATCAGCGGGTTTGTTCCAGATCTCGAGGTGTTCTCCGGCAGCAGTGCAACCGTACCGGCCGTCCCCGAATTTCACCAGACGCTGCAGAGCAACACACAGCTGCGCGACGTAATCCGCAGCAGAGAGGCGATCGCCTTCAGAGTCAACAATGCCAGCCGGGCCATCCTGACCAGTGAATCAGGCGATGCCGATCTGTTTGTTCACAACAGTCGCGATTTCAGTGCATCCAGCCTGGAATGCGTGTCACAGGAAGTATCCCCCATTGATGAGTGCCCGCTCGGCGACACCGCATGGATTCAGATCTTCGGTTATGCCGACGTCGACAGCTCGTATATGTTGCAAATCGTCGACGACAGCGGCGCGCCATTCACGGATGTACAAACGCAGGCGCTGCTCACCCTGGACACGGCGCAAAACGATGCCGTCGATGCCGAGGGCGCACGTATATACCAGATACCGGGTGGCACCGAGGTGACGCTGACTTCACAGTCAGGCGATGCCGATCTCTACTTGTTCAACGACACTGAATTTTCCGTCGACACACTCAACTGCGGTGCTACTGGCAACGCCGGCACGCATCGCTGTAGCGCCGGCGGCGATCAAAACTACGCGATGGTATATGCAGAGCAAGGCGCGCGGTTTTCGATCATCGCCAGCATCAATAACCCGACAACACCCGTGCAACCGCAAACAGTCAATAACGATGACAGCGGCGGCGGTGGTGGCACGTTATCGCTAACCTGCATAGTACTCGGGCTTATCGGTCTGTTGCCAGCCACACTACGCCGCCGCAAGTTGTCTTTTCGGCGGGCACCAAACCACCACTAAGCGGCCGTAACAACAGCCGCCGATTACTGGTTTTCAAGTGTGGGATAGGCTTCGACGTAGATCAGGTCAGTCGCCCTGGCAGGTACGTGGCACCCAAGGCAATCGACTTTATAGTCCACGGCCGCGTTGATCACTTCGCCACCAGGCACTGCCGGTGGCTTGTACAGCGCCCAACCCCAACCATCACCCCACAACGGATTATCGGAAAACCGTCCGGTGCCGTCTTTGATCATGACAAACCACTGCTTCAGATTCTCGTTGGCAAAGCTGACATCATCGCCTGTTGTGTAGCTTCCAGACGAGTGCGCTCGCAACTCCTTCACAAGCGTAGCGCCATCCGGAAACTTACCGGTGTTGCGATAGGCTTCGACCGTCGTGGCTTCGGTGTAGACATCGTGGAATCCGCTGGCCGCACCCTCGGCCACAAACCATGATCCAAGATGAACCATGTTCGTTCGAAAGCCTTGCGGGAAGCTGATATTGCCACCCTCATCAACGTAGGGAGAAAAGCTGTTGTCTGCAGTCACGGCGGAGACAAGCCACGCGCCGGCCAACACCGATACCAGCCTCAAGCCGAGGCCGGGTTTTCCATTATTGAGCATGACTGGATTACCTATTTCAGATCGGAAACCACGCCGCCAATCGCATCCATGCCGGTACCTTTTCCGGCGCGCAGCACCGGATAGTATTGGGTAAAAACAAAATCGTCAGCGGCACTCGCCTGATGACAGGCATTGCAGGACTCTTTTGGAAAAGCCTTCGCTGAGGTGGTCAGCGTTTTGTGATCCGGCGTTGAAAAACTGTAGTAACCCCAGTTGCCTGGCTCGTTTGGAAAGTGTTCAGTGCTCTTGATCGTCGCCTCAAGCCCGAGGAAATCACCCTCAAAGTAACCATTGCCACTGGTGGCAGACTTACTGCCGACACTGACGAGCTCTTTGATCAAAATGGTACCGTCGCGAAATTCACCGGTATCTTTCCAGTGTGCCCAACTGACTGGATCGATATAGACGTTGTGAAATTCCGGAAACGCGGCCTTGCCGTCGTTCATATCATTCGGTGTGACCGGCGTGCCGACGTAGATCCACTCACGATAGCCCGTCGGCCGGGCGAGTTCGCCATCTGATATCTTGAAGTATTGCTTTGAATCGGCAGAAATGCCGGTTGAAAAAACCTGCAACCCAGTGACCGCTACCGCCGCGACCGCACCCATAGCCAATTTCGCTTTTCTCATCGAACACGCCTCGTTCCAAGTGGTTCACAAGGGCGTATGGCGAACGTTGTTCAACCCGTTTGTCAGGAAAACAATGTCATCATCACCCCACCGAGGAGCAGTCTATTTTGCGTTTACGTGTCTGTGAAATATCGAGTTATTCGTTGGCGATAAGTGCTCGTTATGGCTGAGCGTCGCGTATCAGATCGCGACTGAGGCCCAGTCGTAGTTGCGGATCTGCTGACTCAGCAATTCCAGCGCAGGCGCCTTATCGGCATGATCGACCATGACAAACTCGATGTTGCGCGATAGCGGCGGATCGCAGATGGGTCGATAGTCGAGCGCCGGCCGCAACAGCGAGAAACGCGGGATCACACTCACACCAATGCCATCGCGAATCAGACTTTGAATCCAGTCCTCACGCTGACTTCGAAAGGCGACGTCAAGATCGAGATCAGCGTCGGCGCAAAGCTTCAGAAAATCGCCACGAAACTCGCAGTGCAGCCTGTCGACATAGCGATAGTCTGCCACCGCCTGCAAAGGCACGGCGTCCAGCTCGGAAAACGGGTGATCCTGCGCAAAGGCCACCACGATGGGCTCTTCAAACAACTCGATATACCGCAACTGTCGGTTTGCCGAACCGCGTCGTGAGCAAATCGCTCCATCAATCGCACCGGACAGCAGTAGATCCTCAATCGATGATGGCGTGACATCGTGAAACACCAGCGACACCATCGGATGCTCCGCCTGAAACTGATTGAGCATTTCGCTCAGGGCAATTGGACCAATCGTGCACATTAAACCGATATTGAGTTCTGCGACTTCGCCACTGGTGACCGATTTGGCGGTGGCGCGCACCAGTTGCCGAGTGCGGTCAATCTGTTGAAAGTGACCGCGCAGTGTCTTGCCAAGTGCCGTCAACTCCGTGTAGCGGCCATCGCGATGAATCAGTTCTCCGCCGAGTTCGCTCTCCAATCGCTTGATTGCCTGGGTAAGTGCGGGTTGTGACACGTGACACTGCTGCGCAGCACGTGTGAAATTGAGCGTATCTGAAACAGCCAGAAAATACCGGACCTGATTGAAATCCATCAAACTGAACCCTGTCGTGTCGTTTAGATTCGATTACCCATGCGCATTCACCACCCACAGCCTTACACAATGACTGGCGGGCAGGCGCGAATCTAAACTAAACAAGCCGGGCAGTGGTGGTTAAAATCGAAAATCGTTACACCATCGACGCCAGGCAGTCTGTCGGCGCCGATATCGAAGCGTTGTGATCGCGCCATCGGTTGCGCGGTCGATCTGCGTAATCGGTATACTAACCCCATTCTGGGCAACCCGCCAACGATGTCTGTCGCCCACGATGGCAACACCATGCTGGTCACCGTCTCACGCTGCGCCAGGCGCAGAACCATAACTCAAGAGTTCGTCGTTGCACATCTTCCACTATCGACAGGCGCCTGCCTTAACAGGGCACCTGCATTGTCTTCAGAACTATAAGCCCGCACGCCTCACGACGTCCAGATGAACGATCAGTTTAAAGGCTTGGCCATCACGACACTGGGCGTGCTTTTCGTTGTGCCTGATGCTCTGTTTGTCAGACTTATCGACGCCGACGCACTGACGATTGCCTTCTGGCGAAGCCTGTTGATCGGCTCGGTGATCCTGATCGGACTCATCATCGTACACCGGGGCGCACTGCCTGCACGTATGTCGAGCATTGGCATCAATGGCGTTGTCTACGCGATCTGTGCCGGCATCAGCTCGGTGTTGTTTGTCACAGCTGTGAGCCTCACCACCGTCGCCAACGCCGTATTCATCATCGCATCGATGCCGGTGTTCGCGGCAATGTTCAGCCGTCTGGTATTGCAAGAGTCGCTGTCGGTGCGAATGGTCTGGACCATCGCGCTGGTGCTGTTGGGCCTTGCCGTCATCGCCATCGGCTCCTGGGGTGAAGGCACAGGCTCGGTCGCGGGAGATTTGGCGGCATTCGGCGTCGCCGCTACTTTTGCTATCGCGCTGACCACTGCCCGGCGCGGCCGAGCGGTCTCGATGATTCCGGCTATTCCAATGGCCTACATCGGCTGCGCCGTCGCGTTGTTGCCGTTTATCGACCCATTCGCAGTCAATACCGATGACTGGATCCTGATCGCGCTGCACGGCGGTGTATTCATGGCAATCAGCACCTGCCTGCTGTCACTTGGCCCGCGCTATATCACTTCATCGGAGGTCGCACTGCTGATACTGATGGAATCGATCCTCGCGCCACTACTGGTCTGGCTTGTCATCGGCGAGTACCCAGGCAGCTGGACATTGATCGGTGGGGCAATCGTTCTGGGCGTGCTGTTTGTCTCTAACCTGGTTGCGCTGCGCGCACGACGATCTGCGCAGAATCTCTAACCGGCTTTGCATCCTATTGCCGAAGTGTGCCGGGCAATAAAAAAGGGGCACAGTCACTGTGCCCCCTCATTGTTTACACCGACCACGTTTGCTTTAGAAGCTTAACGCTTGCGCAGCAACAACTCGATGCGACGGTTCTGCTTGCGCCCTTCCTCGCTGTCGTTGTCGGCGATCGGCTGGGTCTGCCCCCGGCCACTGGCAGACAAACGCTGCTCGGCGACCTGAACCTCGTCCTGCAGGAACCGGGTCGCGGCCGAGGCGCGCGCCGATGACAACTCCCAGTTGCTAGGAAAGATCTCACGCAACCTGGCCCCAATCGGTACGCTGTCGGTGTGTCCGATGACATCGATATCCCAGTCTTCGAACTTGTTCAACACGCCACCGATAGTCCCCAGCGTGTCGCGGCCGGATCGACTCAGCTGCGCTCGCCCCAGCGCGTAGAGATCACCACTGCCAAGCGTAACCGCGACAGCTGAATCGTTGTCGGCCGTCTCCACCGAGACACCGTCCAGACCCGCTTGCTGCAGTTCATCTGCAATGGTGTCTCTGACCCACAGCACCGCATCGCGACTCGCCGCATCGCGCGCAGCCGCTGCGTCGATTTCCTGTTGCAGACCGCTGGCGGTGCTATCGAGTGCATCGATTTTGTCACCCGCCTGAGTGAGATCTGACTGCAGTTGCGCCAGTTCGGCATTGGCCTGTTCAAGCTCGGCTGATCGATCCGCCAATTCGCCTTCACTGGCTTGCAGATCGGCTGCGATTCGATCGCGCTCGGCACTGGTCTCGGCCAACTCAGCCTTCGACTGTTGCAGTTGTCCGGCAAAGCTCTCTGCACTTGCCTCTGCGTTTTCGCGGGTGGCAGCGAGCGTCGAGTCAAGCTCAGCCCTGGCGGACTCACCCTGTGCCACTTGCTCTGTCAATTCGTCGCGTGCTGCCGTCAGGGAATCGATGTCGGCCTGTAATTGGGCCACTGTGCCATTGAGCGCTTCGATCTGCGCCTGCTGTTCAGCACCTGCCGCGTTCGCATTTTGCAGTTCAGCGGCCAGATCCTGTCCATCGCCCTGCAATTGGGCCACCTGCGCGTCGAGACCGGAAACCTGATCAAGCAGGCCATCGCGCTCGCCCGTCAGTGCTGCCAGTTGCTCTTGCGCGGCGGCCTGGCTGGCACTCGCCTCGCCTCTCACCTGAGTGAGCTGATCAGTGATGGCACCCAGTTCCGCACCCGTCTTATCCATTTCCGCCGTCAGCTGATCCAGGCTTGCGGTGCGCTCGTCGACACGCGTTTGCAAATCGCCCACCTGGGTGTTCAGATCATCGATCTGCGATTGCTTCTCGGCGGACTCAGCCTGCGCCTGCTGCAGCTCGGCCTCACGAGCATCCAGTTCGGTGTTGACGCCGTCCAGTTGCGCCATCGCATCGCCAAGCTGCGCGTTCACAGAATCCAGCTCTGTCTGCGTGTTGGCGGTTTCAGACTGTGCCTGATCCAGTGCCTCGCCAGACTTGGTCATGGCCGCGTTCAGTTGCGCAAGACGTGTTGTACGCTCGCCAAGGATGGAGTTCAATTGCCCCAGCTGTGCGTTCAGGCCATCCACTTCAGACTGCTTGTCGGCAGACTCGGTCTGTGCCTGATCAAGGTCTGCACCAGACTTCTGCAGAGCCGCATTCAGCTGCTCCAGGCGTGCCGTACGCTCGCCAAGGATGGTGTTCAATTGCCCCAGCTGTGCGTTCAGGCCATCCACTTCAGACTGCTTGCTGGCTGACTCGGTCTGTGCCTGATCAAGTGCGGCGCGGCTTTCGTCGAGTAGGCCACTGGTGTCGTTCAACTGCGCGTTCAGGCCGTCGATGCTCTTGTCGCGATCGCCCAGCTCTATCCGCAGCCGGGCAATTTCGGTTGCCTTGGTCGAGGCGGATTCACGCATTTTGTCTGCGTTGGCACTGCTGGCGAGCAGTTGTTGCTCGGTGCCGCTTAGCTGCTGTTGTGCCTCGCTAATCGCGGTCTCCTGCTCAGATACCAAAGCTTGCAGACGACTCAGCTCGACGCTGGTTCGCGACAGACGGGCCTGCACATTGCGAAGCTCTGTCTGACTCTTCGCATTGGACTGATCGAGGTTTGCCCGCTCTGCATCAGCGACTTCCAGTGAAGCCTGCGCATCGGCCAACTCTCCGCGGGTGTTGTCCACCGTTGTCAACGCCGCATTCAGCTGCTCGGTCAGCGTTTCGCCCTCAGCGGTTTTCGCTTTCAGCTCGGCGTCGAGCTCAGCGATCTCCGCATTGGCGCGCTCAAGCTCGGCGCGTTTTTGCTCAAGTTCGCCCATGCTGTTGGCCAGATCGAGATCGAGACTGGCGATGCGTTCATTCAAGCCCGCCTGTTCAGCTGACGCCTGCTCCAGTTGCCCGCCCAAACGATTGATCTCGGTCTGCGCGCTGGACTGCAGCTGCAGTGCGCGATCTTCAAGCTCAGCGCTGAATCCGGTCAGATCACCGACGCGTTGTTGAAGTGCGTCGCGTTCGGCCAATACTTCACTGACTCTTGAATCGAGCGCTTCGGCGCGGTTTTGCGACTGCGACAGCGCGACCTCAAACTCATCCAGAGATTTTTCATCCTGTTCGCTCTGCGCGCGAGCAGCATCCAATTCTCCGTTTAACTCTGCCACCTTTTCCGTCAGCTGCGAGCGCTCGGCATCGAGTGCGGCCACCTGCGTTTCCAGTTCGGAGATGTCGCCGCTCAACTGGTTGATTCGATCGGCACTGTCTCCGCTGGCGGTGTTCGATTCCTCGAGCCGCTCATTCAGGGAGAAGAGCTGGCTGGTCAGCGACTGCACAGACTGACGAGCGAAATCGTGTTGATCGGTCAGTGCGTCAAATTCGGACGTCAGGCCGTTGAGTTGCGCCTGCGCTTCGTCGCTGCGTGTCTGCTGCTGACTGCGTTCGATCGCCAGTCGATCACGCTCGCTGGTCATCATGTTCAGCTGCGCGCGAAGTGAATCGATCTCACCACTGCGCTCGGACGCCGCATTGTCGCGCTCGGCCGTCAGCGACTGCACTGCATTGCGTTGGCTATCCAACTCCTGGCCAGCCGCTGCCAGCTGATCGTTTGCCTGCTGCAGCTCATCATTGAGTCGATCACGCTCTGCGCGCAATTCATCAAGCTGGGCCAGCAACTGTGTCTGCTCTTCACCGGCAAGCTCTGCGTCAGCTTTCAGTGACTGCAACTGGTTGGCGAGATCACCGCTCTGTGAGTCTGAGGCGGCACGCAGCTCATCGATTTGCGCGAGCAGTGTCGTATTTTCATCGGCCAGCTGCGCCTGTGCCGACGCCGCCTCTTCGCCTGCCTGCAGCGCAGCATCGCGCTCGGCCACTGCGGCATCGAGATCTTGCTGCAATGTGGCAGCCGAGTCACTGGCTTCGGTCAATGCCTGGTTGGCGGTAGCCAACTCTTCGCGGGCACCGTCCGCGGCACCTTTCAGCTCGTCGATTTGCGCCTGCAGTGCAGCGTTTTCATCGCTCAGGGTTGCCAGTTCCGCAGTGCTGGCCTCAAGCTTTGCAGTGAGCTCATCAGCTGATCCGTCAGGGGCGGCAGACTTGAGTTCATCGAGTTCGCGCTGCAGCTCGTCTCGCACCTCTGCGCCGCTGGCAATTTCGGCGTTCGCCGCGTCCAGTTGCGCTTGCAGTTCATCGCTGTTGGCAACGGCGCTGTCGCGCGCGCCGGAGAGTGTCGCTATTTCACTTTGCAGGGATTGTTGCTCGGCATCTCGATCAGCCTGCAACGCGGTCACCTGATCGTTCAGCCCGCAGCTTCGCAGCATCGCAAACAACAGGGCGGCCAGCAGTAGAAGCGGCAACAGCCAGCGCATCAACCAGGAACCCGAGCCAGAATCGGCTGGCTGTGCATGCACAGCCGCGCCACCAGTCGCAGCAGTCGCGGCGCCACTGGAAGCTGCACCGCCAGCGGTCGCCGTAGTAGTGGTCGCGGTGCGCGCCGCGGCCGCTGTGGTCGTACGCGCTGCATCTGTATTCGCCGCTGTAGAGCTTGCGGTAGCACCGGCGGCAGCCTCCTCGCGAAAGGGCGCCTGGCTGCGTGCCTGATGTGCCAGGGATGCATCTCCGCCAATCAGTGTCATCCCGAGTGCCTGCGGGTTGTCGACGATGACGCCGCTCTCCATCTCCTGTTTCAGCACCGCCATGACACCGGACGAGACGTAGCTTACGACCTTGTCGGCGTCTTCGGATGGCACACCCGATTCCTTGACAACACGATCGTGAATGGCCTGTTGCGAGGCGACGCCAACCAGCGCAGACAGCTTGTTATTGCCGTCATCGTAGGCATCCTGCTCGTATTTTCCGCTGTAGAAGTAGTCTGGATCTTCCAGCAATCCGTCGTCGCAGTAGCGAATGGCCTCGTACAGAACCTCGTCGCCCTCGATAGTCTCCGCCAGCCGACTAAATCCGGTCAGCACGCCCGATACTGCAGCACCAACCGCGGCCTGCATTCGAACGGTGTTGTTGCCAGTTACCTCACCCAGATGAATTACCGAAGCCGTACTGATCTTGTTTTTTACTAGGTTCTCAAGGTCTATTGTCATTGGATCACCAGTGCACGTTCAACCGCGCTCTCTCCGTTGGTTCGCGGGTTCAATATAATTTGTTTGAATCCATCTGCCGCCGAGCGTATGTTAACGGATGTTAAAAAAACAGCTTTCTCAAGCACTTGTGCAAATTGATTCACGAAATTTTCCCGGCATTGGTAGCGCTTGTCGTGCGTGAATCCGGCCTGGTTGCACTAGGGCTTTCGTCCCGGCGGTAAGACACCAGAGTACACCATTCGATGGCAAACGCTGATCAATTCCTGGCCCGGCTGTGGGCGCTGCACGACCTGCCGCAGAGCAGCCTGTCGCTGGTAAACCTGGGCGGCAGAAATCCCTGTCTGGCATCTTCGTTCGCGGTAACCAGTGCCGCGCAAAGCAGCATTGCCGCAGCGGCACTGGCGGCGATTGAGCTCGGCCGAACGCGCGGCCTGGACGCACCAAGGCTGAGCGTGGCCGCTGAAGACGCCGCCGCCGAATGCACCGGATTTTTCGCCATTGATGGCGACACACCACCCACCTGGGCGCCGCTGTCGGGGCTCTATCAGTGCGCCGACGGCTGGTTGCGCATCCATGCCAACTTCGATCACCATCGCGATTGCGCTTTGCGCGCACTGGGGCTGCCAGAGGGTGAAAACACCGCTAAAGAGACCCTCGCAAGCCGCCTGCTTGGCCACCCTGCCATCGACGCCGAACAGGCAATCAATCTGGCAGGTGGTGCCGCCTCGGCCGCCCGCACCCGAAGCGATTGGGAGCAGCATCCTCAGGCACAGGCAATCTCTGCGCTGCCGCTGGTCGAGTTTACAAGAATTGGCGACGCCCCGGCGCGCGAATGGCCGGCGGTCGAGTCCGCGCACGCGCCACTGTCCGGCATTCGCATGCTGGATCTGACCCGCATTCTGGCGGGCCCGGTAGCGGGCCGCACGCTGGCCGCCTACGGCGCTGACGTCATGCTGATCAATTCTCCAGCACTGCCCAACATCGACG
>CAZNIS010000045.1:0-3297 GCA_964573105.1 uncultured Granulosicoccaceae bacterium | reverse complement strand
GCCTACGGCGCTGACGTCATGCTGATCAATTCTCCAGCACTGCCCAACATCGACGCCATCGCCGATACCAGCCGCGGCAAGCTATCGGCACAACTGGATTTCAATCAATCGGTTGACCGCGCGACGCTCGATCAGCTGCTGCAGTCCTCGCACGTATTTGTACAAGGCTACCGGCCCGGCTCGCTGGCAGGTTTCGACCTCGGCGCCGAGCAGATTGCCGAACGCTCGCCCGGCATCGTCTGCGTCAGCCTGAGTGCCTACGGCAGACTTGGCCCGTGGGCCGACAGGCGCGGATTCGATTCATTGGTACAGACAGCCGCTGGCCTCAATTACGAGGAGGCAGTCGCGGCCGGATCAGATCAACCCAGGCCGATGCCGGTGCAAATTCTGGATTATGCGAGTGGTTTTCTAATGGCCTTTGGCACCAGCGTGGCACTGCGTCATCAGCAACTGGAGGGGGGCAGCTGGCACGTGCAGGTGTCGCTGGCGCGCACCGCGCAGTGGTTGCGTGAGCAGGGTCGCAACGCCGATGATCTGGCCGTTGACCCCATCGATCCGGCTGCGCACCTGCAAGACTATGAATCAGGATTCGGCAAGCTGACAGCCGTGCCGCACGCGGCCAAATTTGATGATCAGTGGTGTGAATGGCGGCATCTGTCAAAGCCACCGGGCAGTGACCCGGCCCGATGGCCTGCGCGCACAGGCGATTAGCGATTGCTCAAGGGTATAGATCAATCGCCTGGTAGCGTTTGATCTTGTCCAGCACATCCGCCAGTGGTCCCTCCGGTAGCACTGACTCCGTCTTTGCGGGCGACAGCTCTGCTTGCTCCAGCTCGGGATCAACCGCCGGCGCGACAGTATCCGGTTCGGTTTTTTTGTCGACTGGTTTGGCCGTTGACACTGGCTGCTCGGCGCCGACTTCCGACACTTCGGCGATCGCGGCTTCAATCGCGCGCTCGACGTCGCCGCCCAGACGTTGCTCCCACTGCCAGCGCCGAACCGCCTCATCGACATCGCTGTCGGACGCGGCAAAGCTGGATTCATCTGGCAGCACGTTTACCGTGTAGTGAATCTCGCGTATCGACGCATCCGGTCGCATGGCGGCGTGAATCATTCGCGGTGCCACTGGCCCACAGGCCGTCGGAATCGCGAATTCGTAGTGGTGCACGGCTTCCGCAAGCCAGGTGCTCAACGCCTCCCAGGTGCTCTCGCGATTGACCGGCCCATCGTGCAACAGCACGACCGAGCCATTGCTGACGCGACGCAGCGATGTGCGAATGGTCTGACGGTCCTGGTTCTGACGCCAGTCCAGGGTATCGACTGTCCAGAGCATTTCGGCCAGCCCTTCGGCGCTGGCGATACTGGTGACGCGCTTGTTGAAAGATCCGAACGGCGGTCTGTAGCAATGCATGTCGATGCCGGCGACTTTTCGCACCACCTCGGCCGTGGCCCGAAACTCTTTGCGAATCTCGCTGTTGGACAACGTCACCAGCGCGCGATGGCTGTAGGTGTGATTGCCGACCGCGTGACCAGCATCGACGATGGCCTGCAGCTTGTGCGGCGCCATGCGCACCCGACTGCCGAGGACAAAAAAGGTTGCCTTGATATCGTGATAGGCGAGCGTCTCGAGCACTCGATCGGTGACATCGTCGTGCGACGGACCATCGTCGAAGGTCAGGTAGACGATCGGTTTGCCGGCCGCCAGCCCCGCATTCGGCAGCGTCAGACCCAACCACCCGAGCGAGACGATCAGCGCGAGGCGAGCAAAGTGCTTGCTGAAATCAGGAATGTAGGAAAGATGCAAGCGTTTCACCCGGGCTGCAACAGTCAAGCTGTTGTCTGTTCGATCGGTCAAGCCGGGCTGGCGAGGACGGAACACTCATCGTCATGGTTACCCGGTAATGAATCGCCAAACTAACATAATTACCAGAGCGACAGATTACGGGGAGCGCGTTTTTCTGTTCACGCGCCAACAAAACGCCATTTTTTTGACAAGGATTGGCCTGTGCGTCGCTAAGACGCACAAAAGATGCACTATTGGTTGCGATGCTGACGGTGAAATGACGCGACTCACCACGCCATTTCCCCGATATCGCTGGCCGACTAACTGGCCTTTTGCATATCGCTGTCGGCCTTCACAGCTCGGTCAATGGCTTCGCGAATCATCTGCTTCGCCATGTCTGCATCCCCCCAGCCCCCGATTTTCACCCATTTACCGGGTTCCAGATCTTTGTAGTGCTCGAAGAAATGCTGCACCTGCTGCAGGGTGATGTCTGGCAGGTCGGTGTAGTGCACTATATTGCTGTAGCGCCGCGAGACGCTCTCGGACGGCACCGCGATGACCTTTTCGTCTTTGCCACCATCATCTTCCATAACCAGCACGCCGACCGGCCGGCAGTTCATCACAGCCCCGGGAACCACTGGCCGCGTGTTGCAGATCAACACATCGATCGGGTCGCCGTCTTCAGACAATGTATGCGGTACAAAGCCGTAGTTGCCCGGATAGCGCATCGGAGTGTAGAGGAAGCGGTCGACGAACAGCGTGCCCGCCGCCTTGTCCATTTCGTATTTGATCGGCTCGCCGCCCACGGAGACCTCTACAATGACATTGATGTCCGCAGGGGTGTCGTTGCCGGTAGGTATTGCATCAATTCTCATGACGTACTCTTGAGTTTGGGTGGATCACAGGCAAGAACCGATACCGTTGTGCGTTCTGCATACGGTCAGCGGGCCCAACCGCAGAGCTTACCTGCAAGTTTTGGTCTGACGGGCCAGTCACCCGAGCGCGACTGGCTGGATTCTTTCATTTGCTTGCTTTGACAGCCGAATTCCTGGTGGCGGAACCTACACCGAACAGCATTGTCTCAAAACGACCAAAAATTCGATCAGAGCACCAGCTTGAAAACACTCCCGGCCCATCTCGCGGCCGCGCTGGAACAACGCCAGAACGAGAGCGAGATCCTGATCGGCTGGGTGCAGCTCATCATTGTGGCCGTCTGGTCCACCATGTATCTGCTGTCGCCGAAAGCCTACCCCGCCGATGCGATGATTGTTCCAGTGCCGTGGGCGCTGGGCTGCTACCTGTTGTTCACCTTGTCGCGTTTGTGGCTGGCTTATCGAAACGCCCTCGGTACCGGGGTGCTGGTAATGTCGGTTGTGATCGATATCGCGCTTTTGCTGTTGCTGGTGCTGAGCTTCCACATTCAATACATGCAGCCGCCCGCATTCTCCCTGAAAATCCCCACCATGATGTATCTGTTTGTCTTTATTTCAATCCGCGCTCTGCGATTCGAGGCA
>CAZNIS010000044.1:50587-53576 GCA_964573105.1 uncultured Granulosicoccaceae bacterium | reverse complement strand
ATCGGCACGCTGGCGAGCGCCGCAACGCTTGTGTGGCTGGGGCGGGTGGTTGATCACTATGCCGTCAGCACCGTCGCCTTCTGGGTGTGTGTGGCTTTGAGTCTGGCCTGCCTGCCGATGTCGCTGGTGTCCTCGGTGTGGATGCTGGTGCTGGTGATCTTCGCTTTGCGGCTGTTTGGGCAGGGCATGTGATGTCGCATATCGCCATGGTCGCGATGGGGCGTTGGTATGCGGCTGAACGCGGTCGCGCGGTATCGATTACCTCGATGGGTTTTCAGATTGGTTCGGGTGTTTTGCCGCTCGTGGTGGTCAGTCTGATCGCGCTGATTGGATGGCGCGCGAGCTGGGTGTTAGCCGCGGTGCTGTTGATATTCGTCGCGTTGCCGGCGATATACCTGCTGATGCAAAAAGAGCGGATCCCGCGTGGACAGGTGCCAGCGTCGGCAGCTTTGGTCGGTCAAAAACAGTGGTCGCACGCGCAAGTGCTGGCTGATCCGCTCTTCTGGGTGATGATTACCGGCGTGCTAGCGCCGGCGTTTATCGGTACTGCAGTGTTTTTCCACCAGGTACACATTGGTGAAATCAAAGACTGGTCGCGCGAGCTGATTGCCGGTTCCATCGGTCTTGCCGCGCTAACCACAATCGTATTTGGGCTGTTGTCTGGCTGGTTGATTGACCGATTTAGTGCCCGGCAGCTGTTGCCGACCTTCCTGCTGCCGCTGGGCATCGGCAATATCCTGCTCGGCTGGATGGACAGTCCGACGGCGATCCTGATCTACATGTTTCTGCACGGTGTTTCGAATGGCATCTCCAACAGCCTTTTCGGTGCCTTGTGGCCAGAAATCTATGGCACGCAGCATCTAGGGGCGGTGCGTTCGATTGTTATGGCGGCGATGGTGATTGCCTCTGCTCTGGGGCCAGGTGCGACTGGGTGGTTGATTGATGCGGGCGTGGGACTGGAGCAACAGCTGATCTGGATGGGGGGGTACTGTCTGCTGACAGCTGGTGTCATGTTCGCGGTGTCGCGTGTGTTACTTGGAAGGTGACGTCAGGCCGTTGCGGGACGGGCCGGCCTGGCCGACCCGCCGCGCATCGGTTACTACAGATTATTGATACTACAATCAATCTCCAGGCGAGTGCCGGCAACCGAAAAGATTGGCACATTTTCCACTGTGGCCAGTGAACTGGTGTCGCCGGTAACGGTGCCGCTAACGGTTGTTCCGTCGTTGCGGTTAATTGCCTGCCAATTACAGGTTTCGTTAAACCCTATTTGGAATTCTTGCGTGCGTCTGGGGGTGATGTCCGCCGATTGAAAATCGGTAGCAACGTCAGACGCGAGCGATCGAAGCGTGATCGCGTACAGATCTGGTTGATCGACAACAACATCAATGTCGTCTGGCAGCCAGACGCCAGAGACGCCAGGGTTCAGTGGCGGCATATGTTCGGTGCCCCAGATGATATTCAGATTGTATTCGTCTCTCGGGTCGACATCGAAGTCGTTGATTGGTAGCACAGTCACGACATCATCATTAGGAGCAGTGGCGCTTGAGCCCGTGGCATTCTGAATTGCCGGATAACTCAGGTCGACCGGGTAACGCCATTGGTCGTCACCGAACCTTCCAAACTGTTCTTTGACAACTGAGTCAAAGCCTTGCGAGTTATGCGTGCTGTCGTTGTATATCGCTGAGAAACCAGTTTTCGCATCAGTTAGTGCTTGTACCCACGGTCTACCCTGGGTTTTCCAGTCTATTGTTACGTCAAGTTTACCGTGGGACGTCATCAGGTAGGAGAAGGTATCACCTCGGCGTTCATTCAGCTGAAACTGATGATTCATCCATTCCCAAACACTGTAGTCACCGTTATACGATTGGATGCCGTCACTGTAGGGCCCATCGTTTACGATGGGAAGCGCTGCATCTTTATCGCCCCAAAGTAACCGGAAATCGTTGACAAACCTCGGGCTTGTCGCATAGTTGGTCATCGGTTGACTGGCATAGACACCTGACAGAACTGTTGGATAGCGCATACCCCAGGACAGTACACCAGAGGCCCCCATTGAGTTGCCGTACGCGTGGATGCGTTGCTCGTCAATGTTGTAGTCCGAATCCGCGATCAGCTCCTCGATTGATCGCATCACGCGCTGCTCAGTAAAGTTTGCAACCGTGCCAGAGCCAGGGATATCTCCGGATTGATAGTTGTGGTCGGCGGCGTAGCCGTACCACCATGTATGAGAGGTGCCTTCACTGGTACCTGGGTCGCGCGGCCAAAGCTGAATGACCTGCCAGCCGAATGCGGCGTTTGGAAGGAATTTGTCATCGGCACCGTATGCATGCAGCTCTATCATCAAAGGATAGGATTGCGTCGGGTCGTAACCGACAGGCAATGCAACCGCATAGTTATACGCATAGCCGTTGTAAGTCGGGTTCCACTTGGTGTAGTCCATATACTGCGTATAAAGTCGACCGCTGCCGCCATTAACTGACACTGTGAGTACCGCTTTCGGCGCAGAGACCGATTCGGTGATAGCTGACTCCAGTGTCATGGGTGACGCAATTGACTCAGCGCCATTGGTGACACTGGTGACCGCATAGTAGGCGGTAGTTGAATCATTAGGTTGAGTCGTATAAACAAACAGCCCGGTATCGTTATCAAGCGGATCGGCTAGATCCGCAATGACAAAATTCTCGGGTGTTTCGGCAATATGCGCAGTTCCGCCATACTGACTGCGGTACTTGTTGACTGATGAATCAAAATCCAGCGCACCCCATTTCTCGGTCAGTTTTTCAGCGTTGCTAATATTGCTCGCATCGATCGGCGCATCTGATCGGTATACGTGATAGTAGTCAAGCGGATCGGACTCACCCCAGGTCAGGAAGGTCTGGCCGTCTCGATGTACGGCAGTGAGTGTGCCATCGGAGGTGCCTCCGGTAGTGCCACCGCCGTTGTCGCCACCGCCGTTGTCGCCACCGCCGTTGTCGCCACCGCCGTT
>CAZNIS010000044.1:43954-50487 GCA_964573105.1 uncultured Granulosicoccaceae bacterium | reverse complement strand
CACCGCCGTTGTCGCCACCGCCGTTGTCGCCACCGCCGTTGTCGCCACCGCCGTTGTCGCCACCGCCGTTATCGCTACCATCGTCATCGCCGTTGTCACTACCACCATTGGTAACGCCGGCTGTACCATCGGCTACTGTGGGCCAGTGCAAAGTGACCAGATTGCCAGCCGGCAGGACCGCTGACCAGTGCCCGTCCCAGATGTCCAAAATGCCACCACTGATTTTGGCGTCGTATGCTTCTCCGGCATAGGTGAACAATGTGTCGTGGATAACGTTATCTGTGGCGGCCTGTGTAAGCGTGCAATAGTCACCAGGGTTGCAAGCGTCTTCGGCTGAAACGCGAATATCGTCATGTTTGACAGTTATTGGTAAGGGGTTACCGAGCATGTTCCAGGTGACAATGTCTCCCGATAGGTAAGCCGCAGATTCTTGTACGCAGCCTGCAAAACCTGCTGAACACGGAGCGTCGGCGACAACGGTATCAGACACGCTGTTGGCAGGCATATCGATAGTGATATCCGAACCACTGAATTGAATGAACCAGAATCCCTGGCCGGGTTCGGGCGGTGCGGCAATCTCAGGATCACCAGCTGAGGCATATCCAACGCCCGCCTGATAGGTAAACACGGCCCAGTCTGTGCCAAAGACCGCGTCTGGCGGCAGATCGTCAGCGAAGACGTCATTGAGCGAACTGCCGCTGGGTGCGCTGCATGGTAATGTCAATAGCTGCCAACGATTACTGGGCACTGTGCGGGTGAGGTTCGCGACATTGCAGTCCAGCTCGGTCAACGGCGGAATGCTGCAATCCAGTGCCAGTTTTGTACCTTGTGCGTCGTCTGCGATTGTCACACCCGGTACCGTCACCAGGCCATCGGTGTCGACAAATACAGTGCCGCTACCTGTGTTTACGCCATCTGAGTTACGAGTAGCGTTCCAGGTACACTGTTGACCGGGTATCGGAGAAAACAGTGATGTTCGGCGCGGCGTGATATCAGCCTGCTGTGCGATTTCGCTGCGAATAGAGACGCTGTAGGTAGTGGCGGTCTCTAGCATATCGTCTGCGTTAAACCGGTTGTTTCCATAGTCTCCCCAGGGTACACGCCATTCGAATTCGTCGTTGAAAAAGACGGTTGGTGCGTTGGGGTCAGTTAGGTTGGGTGCGAATGTGTCGGTGCTGGTTGCGTTAGTGATACCAAGGTAGCTTTGATCAATTGGATAGCGCCACGGATAGTCGCTGGCGTTCCCCAAGCCGAACATTGATTTGGTTACGGATTCTTTCCCAAGATTCTGATAGTGACTTGCCGATGGGCGAACACTTGCTGTGTATCCAGCATCCGCGTTTTCAAGTGCTTCTATCATCGGCGTGCCCTGGGTGCCGAATACAACAGCGGTATCCGCGCCACCATAGGCGAGCGACAGATAGGCCATGTCTTCGCCCCGTCGTTCCTGGACCATTTCTTGATGATTCATCCAATCCCATACACCTTTCGCTTTGGTGCCACCCTCGCTGTACTGTTGCAGGCCATCGGCATACTGGCCTTTGATCAATACGTCGAAATTCGAGGCTCGCGATCCCCAGAGAGTTTCGAGTTGGGTTTTAAAGTTGTTGCTTAGGCCGTTCTTACCTTCATTGTTAAAGCTGGTGACAAAGTTAGTAATTGGCTGGTTAGCGTAGATGCCGGAAAACAGATTGCCATAGCGAACCCCAAGTGCTACTGCTCCGGCTGCTCCCATCGATTGGCCAAGAACATGAATGCGTTTTTCATCGATGTTGTAGTTTTCGACCACCTCACTAACGGCACGCAGCACCTGCTGTTCGTTGAAATTTTCGATTGGCCCGGTTGTAGGGATGCTGTTTCTGCCATTGATCTCATAGTTGTGAGATGCTGAAAACCCGAACCACCAGGATTGGCGATACGGAAGAGGGTCGTCTGGATGCACTTCTATGACCTGATGGTTGAAACGCACTTCGTCCCGATATTGGTAAGTCGCGCCATAGTCGTGCAAGATGACAGACAGGGGGTACTCAGTGTCCGGATCCCAGTTGTATGGCAGTGCCACCGCGAAACTATAGGCGTAATCCTGAAATGTCGGGTTCCAGTTTGCGTAGTCCATAAACTGCGTGTAGACCAATCCCTTGCCACCGTTTGCACCTTCTTTCGACGCAATTAATACGGCCTTCGGAGAGGCGACCGATTCTGTGACCGCAACGTCAAGGCCGACTGGTGATGACTCGACACCATTGGTGACTGTCGTTATTGCGTAATACGCCTGTGCGGAGTCGCCAGGTTGTGTTGTATACACGAATAACCCGGTAGAGTCATTCAGCGGAGCCGCGTCATCCTTGATTTTATAGAATTCCGGAACACCGTCTTTCGGCCTTTCTTTCTCGTGCTGGTTTACCGATGTATCTTGATCCAGTGGACCCCAGGTTGTGAGCCGTTCGGCGTCGTCGAAATTCGCATCGTCGATTTCAGCCGTGTGTCGATACACGTGATAACCGGTAGCAGTCGCGTCCTCGGTCCAGGTGATAAACGTCTGGCCGCTGCGATGTTCGGCCAGTAGGTCACTGACTGCTGCAAAGCTGAAGCTGGTGGGTACTAATGATGCCAGTCCAAGGACTACTACCGCGAGAGGTCGGATAGTTGGTTTTGTAACCATGGGAACCGTCGGTGAGGGTAAGATCGCGGCAGTATACGCAGTCGAATTTTCCGGTTCTGAGAGCTAATGCAAGGATTTGCTTCACGAATTACCCTAATGCCCGTTTTGTGTATCAGTTTGTGTACAGAGCACCACAGGCATAGAAAAACAACAGGTTACGGCAGGCTTGTGCCGACTGATTGATTCGCATCCGAAACAGAGTAAACACTCAAATTTGTGTAACTTTGTGTGAATTAACCATGCCTGGTGCCGAGCCTCATTAGTCTGGCCGCTTCAAACGCTATAACAGGTATCGTTTAGGCAGGCCTGTTTACGAATGCCGGTGATGCGCGTTTTGTGAGTGAAAGGGCAAAGCCTGTTCAGCACCTGGCAAACAACGATTGTCCAGGCTCTGTCCAGGCCGCTGCGCAATCAGTCGGCTACTTCAACAATCACCTCGATTTCCACTGTTATCTGACTGGGCAGCGAGCCCATCCCAACCGCTGATCGGGCGTGCCTGCCACGCTCACCAAACACCTCGACCATCAGGTCTGAAAAGCCGTTGATTACTTGCGGGTGTTGCTCGAACAAGGGTGCTGCGTTGACCATACCCAGAGCCTTGACGATACGAGCCACTCGTTCCAGCGAGCCCAGTTCGTGCTGCATGACGCTGAGCAACAGCAGGCCGGTGCTGCGCGCGTCGTTGTAGGCGGTCTCGACAGAGACATCGTCGCCGACCTTGCCGGTCGAGTCGAGCGGGCCCTTGCCGGACAGATAAAGCAAATTGCCGGTCCGCACTGCTGGTACATAGTTGCCCTTGGGGCCAGGCATCTCGGGCAGGGTGATGCCGAGTGCTTTCAGTCGATCATCGATAGACATGACAGGTGCTCCTTTGCTTTTTAGTGACCGCGTCGCTGCAGATAGCCGCACAGCACGTTGGCTGTGTTGATGCCGATTTCCTCCACGGCGTAGCCACCTTCCATCACAAACAGTGTTGGCAGTCCGGCTTGTGCAATCGATTCGCCGTAGCGGCTAAAGTCATCGGATTCGAGTTTGAAAAAGCTGATGGGATCGTCTTTGTAGGTGTCGACGCCCAGCGACACCAGCAGCACGTCCGGGGCGTATTTGCGAATGGCGGCAAGACCCTGATCGAGCGCCGATGACCATTCGTCAAACCCGGTCGCGGGCGCCATGGGGTAATTGACGTTAAACCCGTCGCCCGCACCTTCGCCGGTCTCGTCGGCGTAGCCTAGAAAGTGTGGAAAGGCGTCTTCAGGGCGCCCGTGTAATGAGACGAACAGTACATCGTCGCGTTGGTAGAAGATGTCCTGAGTGCCGTTGCCGTGGTGAAAATCCACATCCAGGATCGCTACGCGTGCAGCACCTCTGTGCAGGATGTCCTGTGCTGCAATCGCGGCATTGTTCAAAAAGCAATAGCCGCCATACAGATCGGATGCGGCGTGGTGACCCGGCGGGCGGCAAAGCGCGAACGCCGACTGCTCCTCTGTGACCTGGCGTGCCGCTGTGATGGCCACGGCGGCACTGGCGCAGGCCGCCTGCCAGGTGCCGGCGGTGATCGCCGTCTCCAGCGCCATGCAGTAATAGCCGAGCTTGCCATCGATATGAGTGGGTTCGCGCTGGCGCATGCGGCGCGCAGGGATCACGGTGGGTATTGCCTCACCGTCGAAGCCCTCGCGCGACCACAGCTCCCAGGCATTGCGCAGAAATTCCAGATAGTTTGCGCTGTGAATCGCCTCGACCGGCTTCATATCCAGTGCATCCGGCGGGGTGATCGGGCCGATCTGTCGTGCCTTTAGCTGCTCGGTGATGTAGTCCCAGCGCTCCGGGCACTCAAATGGTCGAACCAGCGTGCCGCCATAGAGTTCACCGCTGGGGAAATGCAGACGGTGCTCGTGGCTTGCGTAGATTTTCATGTTGGATTCGCAGGGGGCTAATTGAAACCTGTGACAGTGGGCAGAGTAGCAGTTTCTGCGGTTCGCGGGCGGCACGTTTAGCGCTGTGCTGGCAGCGTTGGCTGGTGTGATTGCTTGGCTTGCGGGCGCGCATGCGGCATCATCGGCACTGGAATCGGGAGCAAATCCATGAATATCGAACTGTCACAACTGGTGGCCGGGATCGCCGATGGCGCACGGCTTGTGGTGCCGCCGTCGCGCAGCGGAGCGGCGATAGCCGCCACCCACGCGTTAATTGCGCGCCAGATTCGCGATCTGCATCTGGTCGCAGTCCCTACCTCGGGTCTGCAGGCTGACTTGCTGATTGGAGCCGGCTGCGTGGCAACCGTCGAGAGCGCGGGCGTTACGCTGGATGAACACGGTCAAGCGCCGCGCTTTGTCTCGGCGGTGAAAGAGGCAGGTATCAAACTGATGGACACGACCTGTCCGGCACTGATCTCGGCGTTGCAGGCAGGTGAAAAGGGCATACCGTTTATACCGATGCGCGGTTTGCTTGGCTCTGACCTGCTGGCCAACCGGCCCGACTATCGCGTGATCGACAACCCGATGGCCGACAGCGGTGATCCGATTGTGCTGCTGCCCGCCATTGTGCCGGATGTGGCGCTGTTCCATGCACCGCTGGCGGATCGTCACGGCAATGTCTGGATTGGCCAGATTCGCGAGTTGATGACGATGGCACATGCGGCCAGACAAACCCTGGTCACCGTCGAAGAAATTATCGACGACGACCTGATGCAGGATGAGCTGCGTGCGCCTGCAACTATTCCCGCGCACTACATCAGCGACATTGCCATAGCCCGGCAGGGTGCCTGGCCGCTGCCCCTGCCAACTCGCTATGCAGCAGATGCCGCCGCACTCGAAGACTACGCCACGGTGGCGCGCACGCAGTCGGGCTTTGAGCGCTACCTGCAACGCTCGCAGCCGGTTTTGCATGCAACCGCAAGCTGACGTGGACTACAGTCGCGAAGAACTGCTGATTTGCACCATCGCTCGATTGCTCGAAGGTGTGGATCACATCGCAGTCGGTGTCTCATCGCCGATTCCGGGTTCAGCTGCACTATTGCAGCGCGAGCGCTCGGCGGGCGCTACCCGAGTGACGGTGTTGAACAGTCGCGCGCTGCAGGCGTTAAACGATGGCGTCAGCGAACTGTTCGATATGGCCGCTCAGGGGCGGGTGGGGGCCTTTTTTCTCAGTGGTGGTCAGATCGACGGGCAGGGCAATATCAATCTGGTCGGCGTTGGCGATTACCCGCAGATGAAAGTGCGCTGGTCCGGATCGTTCGGCTCGGCGATGCTGTATTTTCTGGTGCCGCGTGTGATTCTGTTTCGCGAGGAACATACGCGCCGAACTATGGTCGACAAGGTCGATTTCATCAGTGCGCCCGGCACCAGTGAAGAGGGCGTCTATCGACCCGGTGGCCCCCACGCGATGATCACCAATCTCTGTGCATTTGCGTTCGATAGGGCAAAGGGGCGCTTTCGTCTGCAAAGCATCCATCCCGGTCATACGCTCGAAGAAGTGTTGGACAACACCGGGTTTGATTTTGACTACAGCGATGATCTGCCAGCTACCGCAGAGCCCGATGAGGAGTCACTGACACTGCTGCGTGGACGGCTGGCTGCACAAATTGCCGATCCCTACCCGAAATTTGTCGAGCGGGTCTGGGGTGTCGCAGCGTCGTAGCGGCCTGGTGCCACGATAGTATATTTGCCGGTTCCAACCGGTGGCTTCAACCACTGTTAAAGCGCACCGGGCAGCACGCCCGGTACGCAGTACTGCGCCGCAGGGGCGGCCTTACTGACGCGTGATTTCGATGCGCATGATCGCATCGCTGCCGACGAAATCGAAGTTTCCGGTTCCGGTCTGGCCCGGATGAGGACCGGTCACGCCACCTTCATCTTCATGCAGATTTGCACCG
>CAZNIS010000044.1:0-43944 GCA_964573105.1 uncultured Granulosicoccaceae bacterium | reverse complement strand
TGCACCGCTGCCACCACACGGTGGCACCCAGTAATCGGCATCCAGAGTGTTGACCTCGGTGCCGGCATCGTAGGGAACCACTTCGAAGCTCAGTGTCTCACTACCGGTGGGCAGCGCGTGAGAATTGGTGCCGGTGAAACCGTCGTTGGTGCAAACCACCATGCTGACGGCGCTGAACACACCAGTGTCGGCATCGGTTTCAAGCGTCAATGTCGCCGTTTCACCTGGTTGCATCGGGCCGGGATTCTCCGCATCGACAAATCCGACTCCAGCGGCAGATACCTCTGCCAGTGATCCGGCGAGTGCAACCATCGGATCGTTGTTGCCGTTCTCTGCGATTTGGCGCAATTGAACACTCGCTTCACTGCCGATTGAAAACAGGGTGACCGATCCCTCGTGAATGGCGGCTACCGGCGGGGTCATCGGCTGGCCTGTGCTCAGGTTGGTAAAGGCAATTTCATAGGTGCCGGCGATTGGCTCGACGCGCTCGACTTCAATGCGCAATACCGGTGCGGTGCCGTCGAAATCAAAATCCCCGACGCCGGTCTGACCCGGATGGGCAGCAGTCACACCGTTCTCATCTTCGTGCAGGTTGGCGCCACTACCACCACATGGCGGCACCCAGTAGTCGGCGTCGAGCGTGTTGACCTCAGTGCCGGCGTCGTAGGGCAATGCCTCGAATACCAGCGGCTCATTGCCTGTGGGTAGTGCGGTCGAATCGGTGCCTGAGAAGCCGTCGTTGGTGCAGACGACCATATTGACGAGACTCAGCACTTGCCGCGCAGAGTTGGTCGCAAGCGTCACGGTGGCAGTCTCTCCGGGGCCGAAGGGGCCAGGCGCTGCGGGATTGGCGAATGCGACGCCGGCCGCAGAGACGGTGTCGAGAGAGCCCGCCAGAGCGACCATCGGGTCATTGTTGCCGTTTTCGGCGATGGCCTGCAGTTCGGCGCTGGCCGCCTCGCCAATCTGGAATAGATGCGTGCCAGCATCGTGCAATGCCACGACTGGCGGCGTCATTGGCTGGCCGGTAGTCAGGTTGGTGACCGACACTCGGAAAAGTCCGGCGGGTGCGATCGCCTCAACCAGTTCCACCTCAACGCGGATGGCTGGAGCCGCTCCGTCGAAATCAAAGGCATCAACCCCGGATTGGCCGGGGTGCGCTGCCGTCACACCATTTTCATCTTCGTGCAGGTTGTCACCGCTGCCACCGCAGGGTGGAACCCAATAGTCAGCATTCAGCGTGTTGACCTCGGTGCCAGCATCGTAGGGCAGGGCTTCGAATACCAGTGGCTCTTCACCCGTGGGCAGGGCCTGAGAATCAGTGCCGGTGAACCCGTCGTTGGTGCAGACGATCATATTGGCGATACTGAGTACCTGATTAGGAGACGCCGTCTCAAGCGTTATGCTGGCAGTCTCACCCGGGCCGAATGGGCCGGGTTCGTCCGGATCGGCGAATGCAACGCCAGCCGCGGAGACGGCCGCAAGCGAGCCCGCCAGTGCGACCATTGGGTCGTTGTTGCCATTCTCGGCGATTTCCTGCAACTCAAGGCTCGCCGCCTCGCCAATCTGGAACAGGTGTGCGCCAGCGTCATGCAGGGCGACGACTGGAGGCGTCATCGGCTGGCCGGTAGTCAGGTTGGTGACTGATATTCGGTAGACGCCTGCCGGCGCGTCACCGGCAGTTGGGTCTGGCGTGGGAGCTCCTGAGCCTGAGCCGGAATCGCTGCCGGATGAGCAGCTGATCAGTGCCAGTGCGCTGCAGGCAACGAGTGTTGCTGCGGTTTTTCGAATCATAGGTGTATCTCTTCAGCAAGTGAGTTGAGGCTGGGTAGGCCGGTCAGACGAGACAATCGTCATCAACCCGTTTGGCAAAGAAATAGAAAATTAGTTGTCACAAAAGTGTCGCAATATGGTTACCGACAGGTATGTCGCCGGCGACAGGCAATGTGTGATTGCGCAAGGTGCCGGGGCGAAGGGCGCGCGCGGTCAGTTGAGTGCAAGACGCATGGGATCGTGAGGCTGTGCGCTGTAGCCGCGTTTGGTGAATTGTTTGGACCCCGCAGGGTCACCAGCTACCGATACATCCGACAGCGGTCTGGCTTTGTCGATTCAATCGGTCAGCGGGATACCGGTTAGCGCTGAAAACGGTTCTTTGTCAGCCTGTCGACAGCTACACGCGAATGCGAGAGCACACCTGGCGGTGACGCGGCATTGGCAATTCAGTCTTCAGGGGGTGACCAGGCAGCCAGAAACTTTGCGGCTCTGATACCGGGGAAGAAAAAATACCCGCCGCCCAACATCGTGACCAGCGTGTCTAGTGACAAACGTTTGCCAACCGGGTGATCTTGCAGTGTGAACTCGCGATGGTGACCCAGCAATGGGTCGGATTCGTCTCGCATATCCAGAAAACGTGTGTTTTGAATCCAGTTTTGCTGGATAAATTCGAATTGACGGTTGATCTGGGTGTTGAAACAGAGAAACAGCAATCCGCGGCTCGAGTCGTTCTTGTACGCCCGGCCACGCCTGAGTATTCGATGTTGGTGGACGTTTAGCGTCGATGATTCATTGCCCGTGGCTCGCGTATCCCGTGGGTTGACGCGTCTGATATGCGCGCCAATCGGGCAGTGATAACCATGCAGGTCTTGTGTGTTGAAGTTGAAGGCGTTGATATCGGCACGCGGCGCTGTCGGCAGTCCGCCGATGGGTGTGAGTGGCTCGCCGCAGGGTTTTCGCCCCACCAGTTTGTGGCCCGTTGTCTCGGGCAATGCACGAAACTTTTCCACATCTGCCGCAAGTTGCTGAACCACGAGGAAAGAACCGTTTCTGCCGAGGTCTCGTCTGCGACCGAAGTCGTCATCCAGCTCCGGCAACGTATCCGCACCCGTGCAGTCAAGTGGCACACTGGGCGATAGGGCAAGACTGCCGACGGCGTTTGGGTAGCCAAACACGAACTCCCCTGGCGCCACCGCCTGTTGGCTGTAGCCAGGCTTGTTTTTTCGTGGTGTCAACTCGGGGTTGGAGATGCCATCGAGAAATCCGAATGGGCCCTTTTCGTTGTCGCTGATATCGCATTGGTCGAGTAGTAGCGTGCAGCCTGTGTCAGCGATGGCCTGATCGACGACGGAATGTTTGTTGTCACTGGCTGACTTTGTCAGCTGAATGATGAAAAGATCGGCAGTGTCATTATCATTCGTGCCCCAGTTCCAATTGCCATCGCTTTCACCGATCACGCGCCGTGCACGTTTACTGCCAAGGTCGCCGATAAATTCAGGCGGGAAAGTGTCATAGCTGGATGGAAATGCAAATTCTGCTACGCCGGGCTTTAGTTGGTCGAGCCCGATTAAGCGCAATCCCTTAGACGAGATACCCATGCAGAGCACTTCGTCTGCCGAACGTTTGTCTCCGGCAGTGAGTATTGGCACAGTTTGTTGCAGAAACTTCTGAATCGATGCCTGATCGTCGAAGCGAAGCGCCAGGTAGCGGCTTCGGTCAAGTGTTTTGTAGCCTTGCAACAGCAACGCCTGAATGTCTGATTTGTTATCTTCTACGTTGAATCCGACGTTTTTCATTGACTTTCTCTACCGCTGGAAGAGTCTGAGCAGCTCAGCCTCTTCGCCTTCACTAGCCTCGCTGGCAAGTGCAGTGCGCAGTCGAATCTGCTCCTCGATTTCGTTCACGGAAAGGTGCGGGTAGGCCGAATAGTGGTAGAGCGTTGGCACTTGACTGCTTCTGGCGTAGCGCTTGAACTCCTCGCGGCGGTTGGCACCGCCACCCACCATCCAGCGTGTTCGCGGATAGCCAATCGTCGGGCCCCAGATCAGATTGAGCTCCGGTGCTGCGTTGTCGATGAATTCATCCAGGTAAGAGTCAAACGCACCGCCGTAATTACTGAGAAACAACAAAAAGTGGTGCCCCTCGTGATGGACCACAACCCAGCGTGCGAAGTGGATGGTAGGTATGCCCATCAGGGTGCCGCTATGGCCGCTCAGGTACAGCGCGATGGTCGTCGTACCCATGACGAGTTTTAGCGCGGCTACCCGATCGGGATGAACGTGAGTCACGCTGATAAGATGGTTTTGATGTTTGTCTGGTAAGTCCTCGAATTCGGCAATTTCGGTCAAATGTTGCGCCGATGGCGGTATACGCGCTTTCTGACTGCGCTCAAGGGCGCGCACTTTGCCAAACTCACGCGCGACCCAGTGCAGTGCGAGCACCGGTATCACAATGAATACCGCCAGATATCCAATCAGGTGTTTACCGACAATAATCGTGGGCAACAATAGAAGTGGCGCGACGAACCAGGTGTAGTCGATATCTGATGCCTTATCCTGGATTCTAAGTTCCAGAAGCACGGAGGCGATCGTGATGGCAATGGCAAGTATTGAAACAATCAGTGTGGTCGCGCGGTCTACTACCTCAACAGCGGCATACTGATGATGTGCAAACAGCAATATGGCAATGCCCAGTAGAGACCAGCCCACGGTTTTTTTCAGTACGGTTTCCGGCAGCGTAAACGGATCTCTACAAAAAATACTCAGCAGAGCCGCGCCCGGCCATATGAGGTATAAACAGAGAAGTACCAGCAAGAACCACGGAGTATTGCTGTTAAAAGCCCCAATCATCCACAGTACGCCCAGACAAACTGCGACCAGTAAAATGAAACGGACAAGCACCATCCAGGTTTGCCCCCCTTCGCGATGAAAAATACCCGACCGCGTCCTTGACAGGTAGTGATCAAGGTAATTCAACACACCGACCACCAGCGCTAGCAATGTGAATAACATGACCGCATCGCGCAAATGCGTGGTAAAACCACTGGCGTCGTCGCGCAGCAGTCCGGTAGCGGCCCAGCAGGCAGCGACGAACAGGAACAGAAAATACTTACGCACCAAAGCTGCGACAAACGAGCCGAATCGCACGCGGTAGCTGCGCGTGTTATCGCCGACCTGATGTTGCGATCGAAGCGTTTTAAATATCTGCGACGGGGCATCACCGGACGGATCCGGCATTTGTCTAATCGTGTTGCCAACTGCTTTGAATAACCTGGCATTGGCGCGAATAGCGCGCACCGATACGCCATCGACGGCCTTGTAGTAGGCGCCGGTTCCGTAGTCGTGAGTAGATAGTGCCTTGCGAAGTTGTCTCGTTACTGACGCCTTGTTGTCGATGCAGTCAACCTTTATCAGCCCCAACACTTGCTCGACCATGTCAGGCGCGGCCTGGTACCAGGCATCGCAATACTCCTTCAGGCTGCCATCGAAGTTGGCCTCGATCAACAAGTGCGTTGCATCGCCCTTACTCGGTTTCAACCGAACCAGAGCAATTGACATGAAGTGAACGCTGTCCGTTTCGAGCGATTCGAACGCGCTGATTGTACAAGTGGCGGAGTCAACTGTAACGCCAAGTGGCAGCAACGCAGTGACGCCGTCCTGGCGCGCGCGATAAGTACTAGTTCCCATCGTTCAGGCCAACGCGATAGTTTGTCAGCGCCCAGGATTTAAAGTCGGACGAGATCATTTGAGCGCCATGCAGCAGCTTTCTTTCGATCAGTGCCAGGGTCATTTTGCGCAGGAACATCTCGGCCAGAGTGGCGCCGTAACAGCGATGCAGCCCGTCACCGAAATGCAGATAGCTCTCCGCCGGACGATCCAGTCGAAAGTCGTGCGGATTTGGAAATGCGGATTCATCGAACATGGCCGGTGCCAGGCCGACCAGTATTCTGCACCCGCGCGGCAGCACCGCGCCGCCACTGGCCGCGCTTAGTTGTGTATCTCGCAAGGCGTAGCGGCGAATGAACACCAGCACCGGTGCAAAGCGCAGACTTTCGCGCACCAGCTGATCGATCAGCTCGGTCGGGTCGGAGATTTGATTGCTCAGCGAATGTTCAATGTGCTGTAGCAGTGACTGATCCTTGACCAGGCGATCTGCCACCTGCCCAAGTCCTCGCGCGACAGTGGCTGATGCCGCCAGCGACAGGCCGGCGACGCTGCCAGTGACGGAGGCCACCGCCGGATTGTCAGCACAGTGCAGTCTGGCAGCGAGGTCGAGTGCATCGGCCTGGTGTCGGCGGTTATCGATGTGACGGCTGATCTCGTCTGCCGCATGTTGCGCCTTTTTTGATATCTCGCCATCGATCAGGCTTGTGCCTAGCTGCCGCAGGTGATTGCGAAAAACATCCAGGTCTTCACCCTGCGGGTCGATGCCAAAGAAGTTACGGGCGATGATCGTACCGACGACAGGCTCGGCAAAGTCCGCTACTACATCAAACATCGCCGCCGGATCTTTGCGTTCCAGATACTGGTTTATCACAGCGTCGGTGTCTGCCTCGATCCTTGTTTTTAACCCAGGGCAAAAGGCGTTGTCGAGTGCCTTTTCGTCATCTCGGTAGACGGTGCTTTCGTCGGTGTACAGCAGCACGGGCCCAGTTGCAAAGCCGTCACGGTTGGCCTCGCGAACAGTGAAATCGCGCTCATTTGCGAGGATCTCAACCACCGCCGAATGCCCCAGTGCTATTGCGTTGCCGCCGAGAACCAGTACTTGCTGACGGCGGCGCAGGAACGACAGCACTGCGCGCGTCGCGTAGGGCCGACGAGTCAGCCAGTGTTTCAAAAATCGACTAATCATTGGAATTCACTTGAACATTTTCGCAACTGCGCAGATGACTGGTCATTGTGAACGGCCTGACTTCTACCAACAAACACGTTACCGGCAACCGTGCGTACTTGCTATGACCCAGGTGTATTACAGCTGGTTGACAGTGTCGAAAACGGCGCAGTAGTCTGCCGTGTGGAGTGCTCTTGCCGGAGTGCAGATAGTCGGCAGTGAGTAGGCCCGGCTAGTTGCAACAGGTAGGCAGGTACAGTGAAAGAAGAGTGGCACAGCTATGCAGGTGATCCGGGTAGCAGCCGATTCCGCCAATCGGATCTGACACGGGACGATCTGGCAAGGCTTGGCGAATGGGCGACCTGGGATCTTCCACTGGATGAGTCGATGCTGTCCCGTATTCCCGGGACGCAGTTTGGCCCGAATGAAGGGACGCCGCTAAAGGTTGGCAATGCGCTGTATACCGTCTGTGCACCCAGTATTGTCGCCAAGTACGATCTCGATAAAAAAGCACCAGCCACCATCGACGGTAAGGCTGTCGTGTTCGATCCACAGCTGTACCGCGAACCTGCTCCGTTGATGATTGGCTTTGTGCATCGTGGGCTGACCTACTGGCAGTCAGACAACAAAGAGAGAATTTTCCTTGCCTGCGGTGATGCGACACTCAAGGCGCTGGATCGCGATCTTAAACTGATCCCGGAGTTTGGCGCCAATGGCTCGATAGATGTAGCGCCCAACCCGGCGCCGAGGCGATTGACGATGACGTCGCCACCCGCGGTGTGCGGAGACGTGGTAATCGTTGGCTCGGCAATGGGTGATTTAAATGAAACAACTACACCCATGCGTGGCGATGTGCGCGCCTACAGCGCAATCTCCGGCGTGCCGCTCTGGACATTCGAGACCATCCCCTGTGGCGATACGATTATGGGGCAGCCGATCGACGCAGACTGGGGCGATGGTTCCAACCAGACAAGTGGTCATGCGAATGTCTGGGCGCCGATGTCGGTTGACCCTGAGGCCGGTCTGGTTTACCTGCCAGTCTCCAGTGCATACAACGACGCTTATGGCGGCGGTCGCCCTGGAGACAACAGACACTCACAATCGCTGGTGGCAGTTGACGTAAATACCGGACAGGTGCGCTGGGAATTTCAGCTCGTGCGCCACGACATCTGCGACTATGATCCGCCGGCCGCACCGGTACTGGTTGATGTCACTGAAAACGGTGTCACCCACAAACTGGTCGTGCAGGTCACCAAGCAGGCGTTTGCCTATATTTTCGATCGGCTCACCGGTGAACCGCGTTGGCCTATTGCGGATTGTCCGGTGCCGGCATCGACGGTACCCGGTGAGCAAACAGCAGCCACCCAGCCATTTCCAACCCGGCCCCTGCCGTTCGATCACCAGGGCATCTACACCGAGGATGGCGTGGACGCATTGGGACGGCCGGTTCACGCCAACGTTAACAATTTATCGGCGAGTTTGAGACAGCAGATCGCAGGTGTATTGGGGCGGTATCATTACGGGCCGCTGTTCACGCCGCCCAGCGCCATCGACGACAGCAACCGTGGCACCATACAGATACCCGGCTACCTCGGCGGCGCCAGTTGGGCCGGTGCGGTCGCAGATCCGCAACGCCAGCGTTTGTATGTGAGTTCCATCACTCGCGCGAACGTTAACGCAGTTAAATATAACGACGATCTGAACAGCTATTTCACTGCCGGGCCAATGAGCTGGGCGGTGATGCAATCGGATACACAAATCTTTGACTATCCGTTGCTCAATCCTCCGTGGGGTCGCGTCACCGCGATTGATCTTGCTACCGGTGAACAGCAATGGCAACAGCCGGTAGGTAAAGGGCCGCGCGAACGCCTGGAGAGCGACTTCAAGGATATCAATCTGCCTGATGGTGAGCTGGGCTGGCCCAGGCGCGTGCATTTACTCGCCTCAACCCATGTGCTGTTTGCGGCACAAGAAGCGCAGCGCGATTTCATCCCCGACATGCAACGCTACCCAGGTTACTACGCGCTAACCACTGACGATGCACAGTTGCGCGCCTATGATCCTGACGATGGCAGTCTGTTGCACAGTATTGGACTGCCGATGAATGCGCAGGGGGCACTGATGCACTTTCGGCACAACGGGGAAGAGTTTATCGCCGTGCCGGTCGGGGGATACAATTTACCCGCAAAGATTGTGATTTTAGGTCTGGCATAACCAGGCTTCGGCAATAGAGAAATCGATTATGACCAAGAGCCCCGATCCCGCTTTTCTGCTCAGCCAAAGTCCTGCCTTGTATCGGCGATTACTGTACAAGGGATTCACCCGATACACGTCTATTGCCACCGGACAACAGACACTGGAATACGAGACGATCGTCATCGTGCAGTCGTTCTTTCGCAATGGTGACACGTTCGGCATGATCCCAAAATACAAGCTTGGCTATGTGAACGGAGACGGCAGCATGGGGCTCAAGCTTTCACTACAAGCCGGTGAAGCGACTGGCCACAAAGCCGTGGTGCCCGCGGTACCACTGGCGGCGACATTTTCGGTCGACGGCACGGCTGGCGTAAAGATCGGCGGTCTTTATGAACCCTACGAACACGCTGCCCACGGCCGGGTAGAAATGTGGAGTAAGCAACCCTGGACAGACGAGATCTGCTGGCGCTATACAGATTTCTGGGGGTTGCCCATTCAACGTCCCTTTAATGACAATGGCAATACCATCAAACAGGTTATCGACGACAAAACGTCGCTATTCGTCAATGGCTGGGGACAAAAAACCGGCAATCATATCCTGCGTACCATGAATTACAGCAGAGTGGTCGACGGCGAGCCGGAGACGGTGCTTGTTCGCTCAAGCAACCTTGAAGCTGTTCAGATCGACGAACAGGAATCCGAATTCGATACCTTTTACGATCCATAGCTCAAGCCTGGCACCATTTTTTTCGGTACCGCGGCTGATAGCAAGGTTTACTTATTCGGCCGGTATTAGCCGGGCGATGAACCGTTTTGCAGCAATGATTCAAAATGCTGGCAGTGTTGCTGGAATCGCGGTTCGTTGCTCGTATCCAGCGCGGCGCGAGCGCTCCTCAAGCCAAAAGAATAACTTTGCTGTTCAACAGCGAGCTGACAGGCTTGCTGGAACAGATCGCAGGCATCGGCAGTGGATTGTTCGCCGCGCAGTTTAGTCAATGCGCGCAAGCGCATGTGTTCAACCCAGAACCAGCGTTCGCCGGTCTCATCAACGATTTGTTCAGCACTATCGAGTAGTTCGCGCGCGAGCGTGACATCATCGCCGAATTCCAGTGCTGCTTCGGCCAGACACGTTTGCCAGAATGGCATCAGATATTTGAAACCCATCCTGCTGATCGTCTGCTCGGCGTTGCGAGCGGCATCGAACTGCAGGTTGTTTTTTTCGATGTGCATCTCTGCCAGTGCACTGTAAAACTGACCAGTGGCAGCGGCGCCAGCGATTTTTTCCATGTTCATCATCTCGCGCCCGTAGCGCAGGACGGTGTCCCACTCTCGCAAAAGAGCGTGGGTCATCGCGCCGGCATACTGAGTGGCGAGAAAAATGGATTGGCCATTGGTGACTTTCTGGCTTCGGCTGAGCGCTCTGGCTGAGGCCTGACGGCAGCCGTCGATATCTCCCAGGCACCACAGCGTCTGGACGCGACAGCTTTCCAGTCCTATGATGCCATCAGCAGCGTAGGCAAAGCCGACCCCGTGTCGGCGAATGCTGCACGATGCTTGTTCGGCCTGTTCCAGTAAGTCTTTTGCGCGTGTCAGTTGCGCCAGATTAAATGCGCTCCATGCGGCATTGATATGCGAGGCAGTCGTGGCGCCGGCATCGCCATGCAACTGCGCGAGCTTGATGAATTCTTCGGAATAGGCGAGCGCCGCTTTGTGTTTGCCCACAGCCTGAGTATTGATCCACCTGCCGTAGAAAAACGGAAAAATTCTGGAGTCCACACCGATTTCGTGCGACAGGCTGATCGCATCGTCCATGGTCTGCTGGACGCGTCGTGAACCATAGCTGACCGACCCCAACAGGGCAGGCAACATGCGCAACAGTAACTCCTGTCTGGTTCGACGACTGGCTTTATCGGTGGGATCCGGATTTGCCGGCAGCATCGCCAGCGCGGCCTCCAGGTGTGCAGTGGCTTCAAGGTAGGCGCCATTGCGCGTCGCTGTGTGTGCCGCCTCTTGCCAACGAATGATACTGTCTTGTTGCCGGCCGGCCTCTCTCAAGTGGCGCGCGAGAATCTCGTCGGGTGTGTTGCCGGCGGCAATCAGGGCATCTGCAACGAGTCCGTGACAGGCAACTTTTTCTCCCGCAAGCAAGGTTTCATAAGCGCAATCTCGCAGTAGCGAATGGCGAAAAGACAACGTGTGGTCGGGCTCCAACCGTTCGAGAAATAGGCCTTTGTCGCGCAGAGTGGTGACGTGTTTGTGCAGCAATTCATTGGGTAGACTGCTGACCGCCTCCAGCACCGCAATGGAAAAACGTTTGCCAATCACTGATGCCAGTTGTGCGGTTGAGCGCGCTTCACCCACGCTGTCGAGGTTGGCGATCAAGAGGTCGTTGAGGCGTGGGGTCATGGTCTGATCTTCAGCGCTCAGGCCGGTGGTCAGATGTGCACGCGTCACCTCTTCGACAAACATCGGCACACCATCACATTGCTCGACAATGGATGCGATCACTGGATCGGGCAAAGCGGTGCTGGTATCGACCGCTCTGACCAGTTGACTGCAACTGGTTGGGCTGAGTGGTGTCAGTTCAATCGCGTTGTCCTCGGCGACGAAATCCGGCAACACCAGACCGGTGCGCGCGGTCAACAGCACCATGTACCGTCGATCACTTGCCTGCTCGTTCAGATACCGGATCAATTGCAGCGTCGTCGGGTCAATCCACTGGACGTCCTCAATGATGGCCAGCAGTGGTGCCTCGGCTACCTGATAAAAAACGATGTCGCGCAGCAGTTCGAACAGTTGTTTTTTACGCAGGTCGGCGGGCACTTTATTGATTGGGTGCTCGGTTGCAATACTGGAGCCCAGTAGCAGGCAAAGTTGCGCGCTGGCGTGTTCGATACGGGTATCGATCGCGCTCAGCAGCCCGTCGACCGCGCTGCAGCGCTCCTCGTCAGTTGATTCTTCTGACAGGCCCAGGGTCCAGGCCAGCTGTTGTGAAATTGGATAGAGCGCACTGTGCGTGTGGTAGGGCGAGCAGACGAACAGGCTCGCCGATTGGGCCATCGGCAGCTGATAGCGCAACTCCTGCATCAGGCGCGACTTGCCGATGCCGGCGTCGCCCAAAATACAGAATACTTGCATCTGTGAGGCAGTACGGCAGTGTTCCCAGCGCTCTGTCAGACGCGCCATCTCAGCTTCGCGTCCGACCATCGGCGTCACAGTTTGCAGCGGAATCGAGCTGGCCTCACGAGCCAGGCTGATGACCGACCAGGACCCCTGCGCAGTGGTGAAGCCATTCAGATGCTGTTCGCCGCAATAGGTCGCGACAGCGACGTCGCCGGTCAGTGCGTGGGTGGTTTCTGAAATTCGGATCTGTCCCGGGTCGGCAGTCTCCGAGAGACGGGCGGCGTGACTGACAACCATGCCGGCGTTGATCATTTCGGGGGAGTCGGGATCCACTGCACCCACGATGCTGCGCGCCGTCGACACGCCCACTCTGACCTGCAGGCGCTCGCTCGCGCGCGCCTGCAGCAGGCTCTTGTTGATTTTCAATGCGGCGCGCACGGCTCTTTCCGCGTCTCGTTCACGGGCTATGGGAAAGCCGAAACAGGCGACCAGCTCATCATGGTGCGAATACATCACGTTGCCGCCAAATTCCTCGACAGCGCGCCGGCTGATGCGGCGAAAGGTGTTTTTCAGCGGGATCGCAAGTTCGTCGCCAAGGCGCTGTCCAAGCGCTGTCGAGCCCACCAGATCGACGAACAATACTGTGACCTGACGATGCTGTGGGCGAGTCAACAGTTGTTTGCTGGCTCTGAGTTGACGCACGCTCCGTCTAAGGTACTCGATAACGGGTTCACTGACACCGTGGCGTGCGAGTTCCTCGTCTGATAGGTCGTCAAAGTCAGCGAAGTCGAGTGGAATATCATCGAGTTTCTGATTCCAGTCTTTGCTTCCGTACTGCGCTAACCAGTCTCGAAGATCAGACATGCATGGTTGGTCTCTGCCAGGGTCGCTGTATGATCCGCGTGTCCCGGCGCAAACTCAAGTGCGGGCATTCAAATCACCTCATCGCCGCACAGATTGATCTTCAACCGTTTCGGTCAGGTCGCAGTTTGCCTGCAGATCGCCGCGCCAGTCGCTGCGCCGACCATGTCAGCGCTCTGGGCAGGAATCCTGCGCTTTGGCCGGCTGCCTGATTCGATGTACCGTTTGGTGCACGACAGAGGTGAAAAGCCGCGCTTCCGGTTCCGTGGGCGCGGCCTTCATCAGCATTTTGCGCAGTGCGAAGAAGGCATTCCAGTTCTTCTTTGACAGGTCAAAGTTCAGCGTCTCCAGCCAAAGGCGCAGCGGAGCGTCGATCGATTGCGCCGAACTCGCGGCAGCGGGCTCGGGCAGTGCCTGTGACCCGGTGGGCATTTGCGACAGCACCAGCAGCACCGCGTGCGACAGGTTAAGGCTTTTCAGCGGCCCGGGTATCGTCAGCGCACAGGTCTGGTGGGCCCAGAGCAGGTCGGCTCGCGACAGGCCGTGATCCTCGGCGCCAAACATCAGCGAAACCGGCCGGCCATCGCGCAGCGCGGGCCATTGATGCAGCTCCTGCATGGTCGCCACCGCACGTCGCTTGCCCTCGCGGCGGCTGAAGGCGATGCGCGGTCCGTCACCTTCGTGTTCAGCGTAGTGTTCCCAGCTACGATAGCTCACGCACTCGCGCAGTGGCTGCTGCCCCTGTGCCGCCCCCTGGCTGGCATTGGCATCCAGTTCACACTGCGGGTCGATCAGGATCAGTCGCTGGTGCCCGAAGTTGCTCATGGCGCGCGCGACCATGCCGATGTTGCGTGGGTACTTCGGGCGCACCAGAATGACGGTATAAGAGTGGGGAAACGTCATCGCAGAGTTGTCTTTGGGGTTGTGGGTGCTAAACGCAGGTCGAATACTTCTTCCAGGTCGCCAAGCAGTTGATAAAAATCCGGGTTATAAGTGGTGCGCGCGACCGGCGTTCCGTCCGGCGATGGCGTGTGTTGCGCACCGAACCAGTGGCCGCGTGCGCGCATACAGGCCATGAAGATCGGGTACTCGTTGCCGTTGCACACCAACACCCTGCCAGCACGCCCGAATAGCGCATTGTCCGGGCGGTACATGATACCCAGATGTGACTGATTGATCAGCCGGGCTTGTCGGTCGGCGATGTCCCGGTAGTACTCGAACTCGTTGCCCTGAGGTAACGGCGACGCATGATAAGTGATCAAGCGTCGGCGCGGGTGGGTGAACCGCTTGCGAAAAACCCGGCGCGTGTAATCGGTGTCTACCACTGAGTCATATTGCGTAGCCACCATCAGCACCGGCATGTTCAGCGTGCGCCGCTGCCAGCGATGTTTCAGCCGCGATGTCAGGCGAAAGAACTGCCAGCCGGAATTGACCGGTATCGAGTTGTACTTGGTCGGGTTGTCTTCGAGGATCATGCCGCCGAAGACCCAGGGTTTGAACTTTGCGTAAATGCCTGACCATCGCAGGTAGTGATTGAGGCGACTGTGAAAGGCTGGCGATATCAGCAGCATCCCGTCGATGTCAGGTGTCTCCAGTGCGATCAGGGAGGCGATCACAGCACCCATCGAAAATCCACCCAGATACATCGGCACATCGGGTTCACGCCACAGATCAAAGTGCTCGCGTGCCGTGCGAATCCAGTCGCGGTGAGATACATCGAGCATGGCTCGGGGCGTAGAGCCGTGGCCTTCAAAGAGAATCGCGCGGATATCAAACCCGCGCGCCGCCAGTTCGAGCGCCAGATCCCGCCAGGCGTAGGGTGAGTCGTTGAGTCCGTGAAACAGCAGAAATTTACCGCGGTAGGGCTGGGTTGGATCGGCGCGCAGTTCAAAAGGCAGGTTCAGCGCGGTTTGTTCGGCGCTGCGCTGCGCCATGCCGGCTTGGCCAAGAAACTGGCCAATCGCCCGGGTCTGCTGCGTAAAGTCACCATTCAACGGGGGCAGCCGGTGCAATGGCAGGCGCGCTGCCTCGCCGCTGTTGCTGGCGTAGTCAAAACCCAGCCCGGTGCCGTCTGTCGCTCCCGGGCTGCAGGCACAACAGACCAATGCAATCATCAGGCTGATTGCCAGCCGGGCTGCCGTGCGGTTGTAGAGCGCAATGGCTGTCATCAGGGCACGCCCGTGCTGCCAAACGCTAGCGAAGCTGACTGTCCTTGCTGCCGCGGCGATTGTAGCCGGCACTGCTCGCGTGCTGTTCATCCTCTGCCTGCTGGCAGGGTACGCACAGCTCGACGCCGGGTACAGCGATGCGGCGTGCCTCGGGGATTTCGGCATCACAGTTCAGGCAGTGACTTTGTCCGGGGCCGGTCGGCAGCTGCTGGCGCGCCCGCTTGACCGCGTCTTCGACACTTGCATCGATCTGATCCTGTACGGCGCCATCGCGCGACCAGCCTCCAGCCATGTTTGATCTCCAGTTGATTTGCCATACTCGACACGCGAACGGCGGGCACATAGTCAGCTGCCACGCCGGGCAGAATAAAACAACGCCACGGTGCTATGTGAATAATAGCTGGCGCAGATCGCTGCGGGCTGGCGATGCGCCACTGTTCTCTATGTCGTTGTCTGATCCTTCATGACGATCAACGCATCGGCTGCTATCACGCGATCGCCGCTTGCCACCAGTGGATTGATGTCGATCGACTCGATCTGACCGGCGTGGGCGGCGGCAAACTGCGACAGCTTCGCCAGCGTCTCTGCCAGCGCATCGACATTGCAGGCCGGCGCGCCGCGCACCCCATCCAGCACCGGGCGGCCACGGATCTCATCGATCATCAGTCGCGCTTCGGCTTTGTCAAACGGGGCGAGTCGAAAGCTGACATCCTTCAGCACCTCGACGAATATCCCGCCGAGGCCGAACATCACCGCCGGCCCGAACACCGGATCGCTCGTCACGCCGGCAATCAGTTCGACGCCGTCAGGGATCATTTCGCAGACCATCACCCCGTCGATAGTTGCATCGGGGCGGTGGGTAGCGGCGCGCGCCAGTAGCTCGCTATAGCCCGAGGCGATGGCATCGGCATCATTCAAATTCAGCAGCACGCCACCGATTTCGGTCTTGTGCAGGATATCGGCCGAGGAGATCTTTAGCACCACCGGGGTGCCAAGCTCGCGCCAGCACTGCACGGCCTCTTCAGCCGTGGTGGCCAGGGACTCTCGCGTCACCGTGATGCCGGCATCGCCAAGCAGACGTTTGGCCTGCATTTCATCGAGCCGTTCGAACGGAATCGCTGCGGCGTTTTCGGCCGGCATGGGCAGGCGTCCGGGCTGTGTGCGTGAGAAACTGATGCCAAATCGCGTCAGCGCAGCCAGCGTCGAAACCGCGTGTGCCGGGTCTTCGAAGCAGGGCATGCCGATTGCCTCGTAGGTGCTGGAAACGTCGCGTGGCACCAGCATGCTGGCGACGATCACCTCGTCGGGAAATTCCCGCCGAATGCGATCGCAGACCGCCAGCGTCGACTCACGGGTGAATGCACTGGCGGGCACGCTGGTCAGAAACAGCACGTGGCTGTGGAAGTTGCCCTCGGTTAGCGTCAGGCGAAGGTTCTGTTCCATCAGCTCGGGATTGTTCAACGCATTGGCGGTGAAATCGACCGGGTTCAGCACGCCGGCCTGCGGTATCAACTGCTTGAGTTTTTTCTGCGTGCTGTCGGGCAGCGGCGTCACGTCCAGCCCCACCTCGGCACTGACATCGGCCATCTGAATGCCGGCGCCGCCGGAAATACTCTGCAGGCACACGCGATTGCCGGTCGGGAAGCGACCGAACTGGCAGGCGTAGGCGATGTCGGCCAGCTCCTGGGTGGTCTGCGCGCGATGCACGCCGTACTGGCGAAACACCGCGTCGTAGATGTCGTCGCTGCCGACAATCGAGGCCGTGTGAGACAGGGCGGCCTGCGCGCCGGTTTCGGAGTTGCCCACCTTCATCAATATGACAGGTTTTCGGGCAGCCCGCGCCTTGTCCAGTGCGGCGCAGAATCGTTCGCCGCGCTTGACCGATTCGACGTAGGCAACGATCACCTTCACCTGCTCGGTCTCGGCGTAGTAGTCGATGACGCTGGCTACGTCGACGTCGCATTCGTTGCCGGTGGTGACCCAAAAATTCGAGGCGACGCCACGCTGCTGGGCCTGCAGGAATACATGGCTGCCGTAGGCGCCGCTCTGGCTGACGATTCCGATGTTGCCGCCACGGGTCTGAATACCGGCTGGCGCGTTGGCGAAGGTGCCGTACCAGTTGAGCGCGATATTAAACACGCCCAGGCAATTGGGGCCGACCACGCGCATGCCGGTGTCGCGTGCGATTTCGGCAATCTCGGTCTGGGCGCGCGCGCCCTGATCGCCAAGCTCGGCAAAACCGGAACTGAAGATGACCGCGCTGCGCACCCCTGCGGCGGCGCAATCGGCAATGGTTTGCACGGCAATTTTCGCTGGCACCGCGACGATTGCGCAATCGATCTGTTCGGGCACTGCGTTGATCGACGCCAGCGCAGGGAGACCCTGCACCGTATCCCGATTGGGATTGACCGGATAGATGCGCCCGGCAAAACCGTTTTCGCGGGAATAGAATATGGGGCGGCCACCGATGCGTCCGGGGGTGTCGGAGGCGCCGATCACGGCCACCGCGTCGGGTTTGAGAATGTACTCCAGTGAATGTTTCAAGTCTGGGCCTCGGGGCTGTTCAGTCCGTGTGCAGTGGTCAGGCGCTGTGCCAGCGCCGGTGGGACGGGGATAGGCATGGTCAGCAGGATTTGCGCATAGGTCTTGGCCTGCTTGTCCAGGTGCAACGATGAGGTGCCGCCACCGCCAAGCGAGCGATGCAGCAGAAAGTTCAGCGCGCCAAGTCCGGGTGCGTCGAACCGTTGCACCTCGCCCTCGGTCAGGTGGCGAAACCACTGTGCCACCCGCGTGGTGGTGAGTTCACGTCGAATGATCGCGTAGCAGTCGGCGTCGCGCGCCATGACGCCGATGTTGGCGATATCACCCTTGTCGCCGCTGCGCGCGACCGCCAGTGCCAACAGCGGGCAGCTGACGGACGATTGCTCTGGCGTGGCAGGTGATTCGGCCATTGGCTGTGGACGCACCGGCGCGCCGCAAGTCACGGGCGGCTGTGCGTAATGGATGTCTCGACCGTCTATCGCGACACTGACCGTCAGATCGGACTTGTCGATCATGAACGATGTCTGCGCCACTACCGGGGTGACGCGCGGTCGTCCGGCTTCGCCCACCGCACAACGGCCGGTTGACATCGCAAGGCCGGTGCCGGTGGACTCCTTCGAGAAAATCTCCAGCGCCGCGCGCTGCGGGTGGCGCACTTCCAGTTGCAACACGACTTCGCGCGCCAGCCTGGCGTTGGGTTGCTGATTGTCGCCCCACAGGCTCTCGCTGCCGATGATGTGGCTGGCTGTGGAGTGATAATCGGGTAATCCATCGTCAGCAAAGCGTTTGCGCGTGCGTCGCAAGAGCGCGTCGGCGCAATGGGTTGCCTTGGCGACGGCATCGATGCCTGCAATCGCGAATTGCGCGCAGGCGCGGTAGCCGTCCAGATAGGTTGCCGAAACCTTGTATCGGGCAGGTGGTGGCAGCCCTCGCGCGCCGTCCACCATTACGCGATCGGCGCCATTCTGGCGCAGCCGAGTCTGCGAGAAGTCGCAGACCACGTCCGGCATCATGTAGGCGGCCGGGTCACCGATCTCGTAGAGAATCTGCTCACCGACCGACAACGGCGATACCAGCCCACCGGTACCATCGGGTTTGCTGATCGCAAAGCTGCCGTCGCTGCGGCATTCGGCTATCGGGTAACCCATGTCGTGCCAGTCGTCGGCGACCTCGCGCCAATCAGTGAAATTGCCGCCCGTGGCCTGTGCACCGCACTCGATGATGTGACCGGCCAGGGTGCCGCATGCCAGCAGATCAAATTGATCAGCGCGCCAGCCAAACTCGTGGATCAATGGCCCCAGTGTCACCGCGCTGTCGACGCAGCGGCCGGTGATGACGACATCGGCTCCTGCGTCCAGCGCAGCCGCAATGGGAAAGGCGCCAAGATAGGCATTGGCGCTGACGATTTGGGGCGGCAACGCGCAATCGTTGAACATATCGTGAGTGCCGGTACTACGGATGCGTTCAATCTGCGGCATCAGATCATCGCCCTCGACCACGCCCACGCAAAGCTCGATACCCGCCTCAGAGGCGAGCTTGCGCAGCGCTTGCGCGCAAGCGGCGACGTTCATCCCACCACAATTGGCGACGACGCGAATGTTGCGACGCACTATCTCACCCAGCAGCGGCTGCATCACCAGTTCGATGAAATCCGGTGCGTAGCCCATGGTCTCGTCGCGCGCCTTGGCACGCGCCAGAATCGACATCGTGACTTCGGCCAGATAGTCAAAGACCAGGTAGTCGATTTCGCCCTGCATCACGAGTTGGCGGGCGGCATCGGCACTGTCGCCCCAATAACCGGAGGCACCACCAATTCGAACGGATCTATCGTTTTGCAAGTGTGTCAACCGCGCTGGCGCTGGTGACAACGACCGCTATCGCCGCAAACTGGCCGCAAGCTTGTTCCCCCACTGGTGTGTCAGTCGGTCACTATGCTATCGAGTTTTTTCGACAGGAACCACAGCCGGTCTTTGTCAATGCCATGCCAGGCGCCATAGAATGCAGTCTGGATCGGGTGGGGCACCGCGACGAGTTTGGCCAAACGTATCGCGAAAAGTCCACCTTTTCGCAGGAGATTAATCGTGGAATTTAACCCGACAGACGATCAGCGCAGTTTGATCGACGCACTGGGCAATACACTGGCGCCGTTCGACGACAGCTACTGGCTGAGCTGTGACCAAAAGGGCGCGTTTCCGGATGCTTTCTTTAACGCGATGGCCGACGGTGGTTGGCTCGGTATCGCGTTGCCTGAACAGTATGGCGGCAGCGGACTGGGTGTCACCGAGGCGGCGCTGATGATGCTGGAGATGGCGCGTTGTGGCGGCATGAGCGCGGCCTCCGCGGTGCACATGAATATCTTCGGGCCCCGCTCACTGGTGGTCAACGGCAGTCCCGAACAGTGCCAGCGCTGGTTGCCTGATATCGTCGCCGGCCGGGTGCGAATGTGCTTTGCCGTCACCGAACCCAACACCGGCCTGGATACCACGCGCCTGCAGACGCGCGCGGTGCGCGACGGCGATCGCTACCTGATCAACGGGCGCAAGGTGTGGACCTCTACCGCGCAGGTCGCCGACAAGATCATGCTGATCGCGCGCACCGCAGAGCGCGACCCGAATTCCCCGGCGGATGGTCTTAGCCTGTTCTTCACTGATCTGGATCGCGACGCGGTCGATGTGCGTCTGATTGACAAGATGGGACGCAGCGCGGTGGATACCAATGAATTGTTCATCGACAACTTTCAGGTTCCGGTGGCGGATCGGGTTGGTGCTGAAGGTGAGGGGTTCAGATACCTTTTGCACAGCCTGAATCCCGAGCGCATCCTGATCGCGGCCGAGGCAGTCGGGATTGGCTTGAGCGCGCTGGACCGCGCCAGTCGCTACGCGCGAGAGCGCGAGGTATTTGAACGGCCGATCGGCATGAATCAGGCGATCCAGCACCCGCTGGCGGCGGGCTGGGCGCGGCTGCATTCGGCCCGATTGATGATGCTGCAAGCGGCGACGCTGTACGACACCGGCCAGGCCTGTGGTGTGGAGGCGAACGCAGCCAAATACCTCGCTGCCGAGGCTGGCATGGATGTGTGCCGGCAGGCGGTCGCGACACTTGGCGGCATGGGATACGCGCGCGAGTTCCACGTCGAGCGGCTGTATCGCGAGATCATGATTCCGTATCTGGCGCCGGTCAGCCAGCAACTGGCGTTGTGCTACGTCGCCGAGCGGGCGCTGGGTTTGCCAAAGTCGTACTGACGGCTGGTCAGTCTTCTTTGCGGTGCCGAAACTCCACGCCCAGTGCCTGTTCGTGGAGTTTGATCATCGCGCTTTTGGGTTGATCGCCCAAACCGGCTGCCATGGCCGCCTGATAGCTGTTGATCATGGCGTTGACAACCGGTGTCTGCGCGCGTGTATCCAGCGCCATGCGCTGCACATTGACGATGTCCTTGTAGGCGTTGTTCATGGAAAAATCGCTGTCGAACTGGCCGTTCAGTATGCGCGGGACAAAATACTCTGCGGCGAAGCTGCGAGAGCTTGCCGAGGTGACGACGTTTGCTACCTGTTCTGGATCCAGTCCCAATGCCTGAGACAGTGGTAGCACTTCGCACAGCGCCGCGATGTTTACGTTGTAAATGATATTGTTCAGGGCCTTCATCGCCTGGCCGGCACCCAGTGCACCACAGTGGGTCACGACATCGCCGAACGCCTGCAGCTGCGGTTGCCAGCGGGCAAATGCCTCTTCGCTGCCGCCAAACATCACGGTCAGGGTGCCATTGTCCGCCCGAAATGGCATGCCGGAGACCGGACAGTCCCAGTACGCTATGCCCTTGTCGCGCGCCTCTGCGCCGATCTCGATCGCGTCGCTGCGATTCAGTGTGGTGGTGTCGATGACCGTTGTATCCTGGTTTGCCGCAGCGCAGATTCCGTCTCGACCAAACAAAGTCTCGCGCACTTCCGGCGCGTAGGGCAGACAAAGGAATATTAATGTTGTTTGGCTCGCGAGTTCGGCGGCTGTGCCGCAGGCGACCGCGCCCCGATCGACCAGTGTTTGCGTTGCTGACGAATCGTGATCGTATACCGCCAGCTCGCCAATCTGCGTCAGCAGGTTGGAAGCCATACCGCGCCCCATGCGTCCCAGGCCGATAAACCCCGTTTTGGTCATAACTGGCTTCCCGATCGCGACGATGAACTGCATTGTAACGCCTGATACTTTTTGTAGCTCCACAATCCACTCTGATGCAGAAAGCCAGTTTTTACTTGTCTCAACGGTAAACCGTGAATCGGCTTTTATTAACATTGGATAAGGGTAAATACGGAGTTTGAATAAAAACACGAGTGCCAAAGCAGCCTTTGACTCGTCGTGCGGTGGTTCAACGGGTCGCCATTTAACGACGTGCATCCGCACGGAGGGTTTCCGCTAGTCCACAGTAATCGCAGGTGACGGAATTTAGTGCTACGATTTATCCTGCCGGGATTTGAAATTTGCGTTATTATTACCGGAAGGCAGGGTGCTTGTTGTAGCGCCGGCCAAAGACGGATGTCGACAACAACTAAAAATGGATTTGGTCCGGCGTTATTGACGGCGGGCAGGATAAAAAACGACAACCTGGTGAAAGCGGCCAGAATACAATAACAACAACAGGCATGGTTTGACGCGACGGCAGATATGCATCAGTGCCATCGGTCGGTGTTGAAACACGCTTGGTGACGTGTACCCCATAAGAAGATTGTTATGAAACATCAGAGCGTCCTCCCGACGCAGCAGTCGGTGTCTCTACCATCGGCGACTGCCTTACCAAGCTACCTTGGGTGGTCGCTGGTCGTTATTGCTGTTGGTGCGTTACTTCGGTTGTTCATGCTGACCAATCAGAGTCTCTGGTATGACGAGGGCGTCAGTATCGTCGTCACTGATTCTCGCAACCTTGCCGATACCTACGCCGCATTGTGGGATCGCGCCGGCGGGGACAAGTACCAGCCGGTCTATTTTCTGTTGCTGGCGTCGTGGCGCTCAGTCTTTGGTGACGGTGAGTTTGCCTTGCGCCTGCTGTCCGTGATTCCAGGTGTCGTGGCGCTGTTATTCGTCCATGCAGCGGCGCGGCGTTTGTTCGATGACAAACACGCACTGTGGACAACCCTATATGTTGCCGTTAGCGCTTTCTGGATCTGTTACAGCCAGGAAGTTCGCCCCTACTCACTTTTATTCCTGCTGGCGAGTGTGCAGGTTTATCTGCTGACGTTCGCGCTACACAGTACGCCGTCGCGCGCCACACAAATTACTTTTGCGATAGTCACGGCTGTCAGTTGTCTGGCCAGCATTCTGCTCGCGTTTTTCTCGGTCGCCCTCGCGATGGCACACCTGTTTGCGCACTTGTGCGCAAGGCGCAAGCTTCGCAGCTGGATTGTTTGGTGGAGTATTGTGCTGATTGCCTGTCTGCCCGTGGTCTGGTATTTTCTGTCGACACCAGCCGCGATTGATCCGGCCGGCGACTCCACCAACGGACTCGGTGTGCCGCTGTATAAAAACGCTGTCTTCTCATTGTACGGCGTGCTGGTTGGGCACACTTACGGGCCGCCGCTGGATGTCCTTCGCGATTCATCGAATATCGCAGGCGTGATCAAGGCTTATGCATTGCAACTGGTCGCTCTGGTTTGTGTGCTGGCCGGGGTGGGCGCCGCGTTAGTGGCGGGCGTGCGCCGTGTGCTGGTGGCCGGGAGTGAGCGGCAGGTCATATCGGTGTTGTTTCTGGTCGCGCTGCTGTTCAGTGGTCTGGCTATGGCATTTGTCGTCGCGTCGCTTAGCAAGATCAACTGGATGCCGCGCCATTCGTTTTACCTGTCTCTGCCATTTGCATTACTGCTGCCGATAGTGATCAGTGGCGACACTGTGTGGCGAAAAAGACTGGCGGGAACGGCGTTTGGCTTGCTGGTTGGTATGAATGTGTTCGCAAGTTATAACTACTTCTACGACAGTGATTACTGGCGAGACGATTATCGATCTGCTGCGGGTTATCTCGCCGATCACATCGGTGGTGAGGATCAGTCTATTTTGTTGTGGGGAGAGCCACGTTTGCTCTCGTACTATGGGGATTCCACTACCACTGATGGCTGGCGTACCGCGCCTGTGGCGCCGCTGGCCAGCAAACTCGCCAACGTCGACGACGGTACCGGTAACATTTTTGTCGCCATTAATCGCGAGTTCACCTGGTCTCGTTCGATGCCGTCAGCGGCCCCCGTCGAGACACAGGTCGAAGAAGACTACGCGCTGGTATCGGTGCAGAAGTATGTCAACTTCAACATCTACGAATTTCGCGCCAAGCACACCGTAACCACTGAGTAATCCCGCCGCAGGGCCTGGCGAGGTGGCCGGGTTGGCTAGCGCTCGTTGAGTATGCGCTCAATGTCGCTGCGGTACGCTTCATCTGATCGCGTGTTGCGCTCCATACACTCGGTCTGAGTTATGCGATCGTAGTCGCACTGTTCAGTTAGTCGTATAGACAGATCCGGCGCGCAGGCGGACAGTAGCGTCGTCGTGAGGATCGCTGCAGCAATTCTAATTTCCATATACCCGGATTCCTTGCTTTTCGTCGGCCTTGGGACGTTCGGACGTCTGGCGCCCACAGGCGGCACATTATAGCTTGGCGTGTTGATTGACTCACCACTGGAACAGTGCAAGTCTAGTGTCGGCGCTAACGCAGGGTCGTTTTGGTGTCCTGCGTGCCGACTGTGCGCCTTCGTTTCTATAGATCGGGATTCTGAAATCGTCATGTCGAATATTCTGTTGTCGATCGATAGTGTGGCATCTGCCGCTCCCGGTATCGATGAAACACCGAAAGTGGCCCGTATCACCATCGACCGTGCGGCGCGCAGCAATGCGCTGAGCCGCCCGATGCTCGATGAACTGTTAGACGCGATCCGCAGCATTTCCAGTGATCCGGATGTGCGCGCCCTGGTGTTGACAGGTAACGGTGACCGGGCGTTCATCGGCGGTGCCGATATCGATACCATGTCTACATTGGACGGACCGCGCGCGCGTGAGTTCATCACAGCATTGCACCTTTGTTGCGACGCGTTGCGACGCTGCCCGGTACCGGTGATTGCAAGAATCAACGGGGTAGCATTTGGCGCCGGACTGGAGCTGGCCGCCTGTGCCGATATGCGCGTCGCCGCACGCCACAGCCGATTTGGCATGCCCGAGGTCAGGCTCGGCATTCCGTCGGTGATCGAGGCGGCCCTGTTGCCGGACTTGATCGGTGTGGCGCGCAGTCGAGAGCTATTGCTGTTGGGCGACATCATCGACAGTGATATCGCAGCGCAATGGGGGCTGGTTAACCGCGTCGTCGATGCGGATGACCTGGACGATGCCGTTGATCAAATGCTCCATTCACTGCTGCAAAATGGTCCTGCCGCGGTGCGTGCGCAGAAAGCGCTGATGGCAGAGTGGGAAGTCCTTTCTATCGATCAGGCGATTCAGGCTGGTATCGATGCATTTGAGCGCTCGTGGCAAACGGACGAGCCGACGCGCATGATGAACGCCTGGAAGTCCCGCAAGCGCGGCTGATCTCAGGCCGACAGCCGTTCATCGAAGTGATAGCCCGACATCCGCTCGACTGAGTTTTCAGTGATCAGAAACTGATCTTCCAGCTTAACGCCCTGGCCGCTTTCTGCCGAACCAATATAACTCTCTATGCAGATGATCATACCCGGCTCCAGTACACCGCTAAGCGGGTAGGGTTGTCCGCTTACATGATGGGGGATATTCGGGAATTCGCCGGCCATGCCCAGTCCGTGGCCGACGCAGTAATAGCGGCTGGCCTGGTACTGTTCGGGAACCGGCCAGGCTTTCTCGGCGATCTCGCGATACTCGACGCCGGCCTTTAACAGCGCGGCATTGGTTTCCAGTTGCTCGCGCGCCTGTTGATAGAGCTTTCGCTGCGCATCGTCTGGTCGATCGTCGGCGCAGAGAAAGGTTCGTGAAAAATCGACTGCATAGCCCTCGTAGCCCAGTGCGTCGGTATCCAGACACAAAAGATCGCCGGCCTGCAGCACGCGCGTATCGGCCTCCTGAAAGTAGGGGAAGCTGTTTGGCCCGCTCTGGAACAGACGGGTAGAAATATATTGGCCCTCTTTTGCCATGAACGCGTAGTGAAACTCGGCCCAGGCCTGCGACTCAGTCATGCCGGGGCGCACCGTATCTTCGAGCCTGCGCACTGAGGCTTCGACACGTCGCATCGCCTCGCGCAGATACGGTAACTCCTCGGCCAGTTTGATTGCTCTGGCCGGAATTAATGCGTCGTCTGCATCGCAAAGCGCAAAGCCCGCTGCCCTGAGTGCATCGATGGTCTGGAACGGAAATCGATCGACGCCAAGCCTGTCGATACTGGCATCATGGTCATCAACCAGCTGGCGGATCTGTTTGGCCAGCGCCCGGGCGTTGCTGTCGGCGTTGTCGCCGGAACTCAACTTGTTCAATCCCATCGCCGGCAAAATGCAATCAATAGTGGGCAAGTCAATGGCCAGATGTTCACAGCCGGTAAACTCAAACAGCACCACCGGGCCTTGCTGGAATGCCAACAGAAATCGCGACGGGCTGCGCAGACCAAAAAGCTGCATGTTGCGCGCACCGGTTAAATAGAAAATGTTGTTCGGATCGGTAATCAGAAGCGCTGGCATATCGACAGCACGCATCGAGCGTCTGGCGTGCGCCAGGCGCGCACGATAGAGATCATGCCGACCGGCGTCGAGGTCGATCACGTTATCCATGCGTGGCACTCTGGCGTTTCAGTGGCTCATCATCCGGCCGTCGCGCCGCTGTCTCGAACCATCGGCCGTTAACCTGCTCGTAGGCCAGCGCCGCTTGAAAGACATCCTTGTCGCTGTAGGTTCTGCCAACGACTTGAATGCTGGTGGGAATGTTATTGCTGGCCTGACCACTGGGCAGCGTGATCACAGGGCAGCGACTCATCATATTGAAAGGCGTGGTCATCACCCAACCCAGCATTGGATTGACTTCAACCCCGTTGATGAAAACCTTGTCGGTCGTTTGATCGTGGTCGGCGGGCACTGCCGGCAGGTTGTTGGTCGGGCAGACCAGCAGCCGATTGCGCTCAAGCAGCGGCCCGAGGGTGTTGTACATTTGTCCGGCCTTTTCCAGGCTGCGCAGAAAATCAATGGCTTTCGAGTCGCGGCCTTTCAATGCAAACGCGCGTGCATAGGTCGTCATTAATTCTCCGCTGTCTGCCATACTGCCGGCAATCGATGCGCCAAAGAGATGTTCCAGATAGTGGAGTGCTGAATCCAGAATGCTGGCATCCCAACCCAGGTCCACCTCTTCGACGGTAGCGCCAAGCTGCCTGAAAATGTCCAGCGATTCGAGGGTGTTTTTTTGAACTTCCGCGTCAACCTCATACGCCCCCAGATCCATCGAAAAGGCGATCTTCCAGCCCTTGATCGATTTAACCTCGGTGGGAATTCGGATCGCCGGGCGCAACGAGGCGATGTCGGTCGGGTGCGGGCCACACATCACATTCTGCAGCAGTGCAGCATCGGCGACGCTACGCGCCAGTGGTCCGGTATGGCAGTAGAAATCCAGGTTGAAAGGCGGGTCGTCGGGGTTGCGACCATAGGGTGGCTTGTACCCGACCAGCCCACAGGTGGCTGCAGGTATGCGGATTGATCCACCAATGTCAGAGCCGGTCGCCAGCGTGCTTGTGCCGGCGGCCAGCGATGCCGCCGACCCACCGGACGAGCCACCGGGTGTCAGTTCCGGGTTAAATGGATTGCGGGTGACGCCCCACAATCGCGAATGGGTAAAGCCTGCGCAGGAAAACTCCGGCGTTGCGGTTCGGGCGTGAATCAGGCCGCCCGCACGCATGATTCGCTGATTGTTGACTGAGGTGTTCGTCGCTACAAAATCCTTCATCAGTAACGATCCGTTCGAGGTGGGTTTACCGGCAATATAGCTTTCATCCTTGATACCGACGGCAAGCCCTTCCAGCGCGCCGGTGCGTTTTTTTGCCTGGTATTTTTTCTCGGCTGCTTTTGCCTGCAGCAGGGCTTCATCAAAGTGTCTGTAGGTAAATTCGTTGACAGTGTTTGCCAGTGTCTCGTGACGCGCTATCTGTGCCTTCAGCAGTTCAACCGGCGACAAACTACCATTGCGAAACCGTTGCAGCGCATCGGTGGCGCTGAGATAGCAAAGGTCGAGATCAATCATGGAGCAGGTGGTCCGCGGCGCGATGCCGTTGGCAAGCGAGGTTGCAACGCAGCCTGGCTGCGCCAATCCCGCCGTTGAAGTGTGTTGGCCTTTGCGGCTTCCTGCCGACTGTAAGATGACGGGCCCCGGCAGGTGCGGGGCCCGATCGCCACCTACTTCAGCAGGTTGGTCCAGATACGGGTGTAGAGTTCATTGACCTCCTGCGGGCAGGGTGGCACAAAAACCGTTTCATAGTGAGCCGGAGGCACGACCTCTGGCGCGTTGGCGAATTTGGGGTCCAGATGCTCCAGACTGCCGGCGATGCCGTTGGCGTACTTCGCGAAGTCTGAAATCAGTGCCGCGTTCTCCGGTGCCATGATGAAATTCTGAAACAGTTTGGCGTTGTCGGCATTCTTGGCGTCTGCCAGCACTACCACATTGTCCGCCCAGGTACCGATGCCTTCTTTCGGGTAGCCATAGCGAATCGCATCGTTTTGCAGCCGCGATCGCATCGAGGCGCCATTCCAGTTAACGCCGGCGTGAATGTCTTCATTGGCAAAGCGTTCGACGTTGCCGTATTCCATCGACAGCCAGTGCTCCTTGGCGCTGAGCAGCATGTCGTTGACTTCTTTTAGTTGAGCCTTGTCAGAGTTGCAGTAAGGGAAGCCTTTGTAAAACAGTGCCGCGTTGATGACATCGTTCATCTCGGGCACGACATTAATCTTGCCCTTCAGCTCTTCCGGCGGCTCGAAGATGACCGACCAGGTGTCCACGTCTCCGGCGTAGGTTTTGGTGTTGACGGTTACTCCGGTGGTGCCCCATTGCCATGGCACCGAGTAGTTTCTGCCTTTATCGAAATACACATCGACAAAGTTCGGCAGCATGTTGCTGAAGTTCGCCATTTCGTTGGGTTTGGTCTCGAGCAACAGCCCTTCGTCGATCATTATCGAGACCATGTAGTCTGATGGCACCACGATGTCGTAGCCGTGACCGCCTGCTTTTACTTTCGCAAGCATGGTGTCGTTTGAGTCGTAGTCGGACAATGTGACGGTCACATCGTGTTCTTTTTCGAACTTCTCAATCAGCGCCGGGTTGGTGTAGTTGCCCCAGTTGTAGATGTTGAGTTCGCCTGCTGCCTGTGCGTTTACGGTATAGCCGAACGCGAGAGACGCCGCCAGGCTGACCAGTGTTTTTCTGAACATGTTGTTTTCCTCGGTTGAAAGTTATTTCCTTCTGCTGAGCAGAAAGAAAATCGTGACCAGTATCGCCGATACCAGTAAGAACAGCGTCGATACTGCATTCATCTCGGGCGTTACGATGCGTCGCAATTGCCCGATCACATACAGTGGCAGTGTCTCCTGTCCCGGGCCTGCCACGAAAAGCGTGATGACAACATCATCCAGTGAAATTACAAACGCGAGCATCGCGCCCGCCAGAATGCCGGGTAGCAACCTTGGCAGTGTGACCCGTCTAAATGCCAGCCACGGTGTTGCGTAGAGATCGGCGGCGGCCTGTTCCAGGGTTAAATCCATGTCCTCCAGGCGCGCGCGGATCGGCAGATAGGCAAACGGTATACAAAACGCCGCGTGGGCTGCCAGCAGGTAACCCATGCCGGTGTAATTGGTCGCTCCTTTGATGATCGCAAAGAAAATCAGCAGCGCTACAGCGGTGACAATCTCCGGCACCATCAGCGGCTGATTGATCAGTGCGAAGGCGAACGTCATCCCGCGGTAGGGGCGGGTGCGGGTGGTCGCCAGTGCCGCCATGGTGGCGGCCAGTGTTGCGACCACGGTGGCGAAACTCGCGACCTGCAGCGAGCGGATGGTCGCCTGCTGAATCTCGCGATTGTTGATCGCACTTTGGTACCAGCGCCACGAGAATCCCTCCCAGGTGCCGATCGACATGCCATCGTTGAACGAGTAGAGCACCAGCGCCACCATTGGCGCATAGAGCATGAAAAAACACAACACGGCAACCGCGGTGAACCCGGGTTGCCGGCGTACGTCGAAGGGCTTTATATGCAATCGATCAACCATGCGCGTGAGCGCGTGTGGTGTTGCGCACGTAGATGAGCAGCGCAAACATGACCAACACCAGCAGCGTGATCGACAACGCCGACCCGAGTGGCCAGTTGCGACCCTGGCCGAACTGGAATTCGATCAGGTTGCCGAGCATCAGATTTTTGCCGCCGCCAAGTACACGCGGCGTGACGTAGGCGCCCAGTGCCGGAATAAACACCAGTATCGAACCTGCGATGATGCCCGGTTTCACCAGCGGCAGCACCACGCGCCGCAGCACCTTCCAGCGCGTGCCGTATAAGTCATAGGCAGCTTCGATCAAGCGGAAATCAAGTTTCTCGATCGATGCATACAGCGGCAACACCATGAGTGGCAGATAGACGTACAGCAGGCCCAGCGTAATGGCAAAGTCAGTGTAGAGCATCTGTATTGGCTGCTCGATGATGCCGCCTGCAATCAGCAGGGTGTTGATGACCCCCTCATTACGGATGATCTCCATGATTGCGAAGGTGCGGATTAGCAGGTTCGTCCAGAACGGTATCGTGATCAGAAACAGCCAGATGTTGCGCGACGCCTGCGGGCGAGTGGCGATGAAATAGGCGGTCGGAAACCCGACCAGAAACGCCATCACCGTCGCGGTGATCGCAAGCCTTAACGAGCGCAAAAAGATCGACAAGTGCGCATCGGCAATCGACACCGTGTCGTCAAAGATATCGCGCTCCAGAAACACGTTAAACCAGGCTTCGCCGGACAGGTTCCAGATCACGCCGGCGTAGTCGCCTTTTTCCAGTACCGAGTAGATCAGGACGATGATTAACGGCCCGGCGGCGGCGAACGTGATCAGGCCGATCGCCGGGCTCAGCAGAGCCCACTGGCGTCGTCCGTGTGCAAGGTCAATCATCGAGCACCTGCAGCGTGGCGGGATTGAGTAGCACACTCACTGCGGCACCATTGTCGGGCATTGCAGGCGCATCCGGCGAATTCTGACGTCGCACCACAAAGGATTCACCGCTGCCAAGGGCGATGTGATAGCGCGTATCGGTGCCCGAATAGACAGTCTGCTGCAATGTGCCGGGCAGTCCCGGCTGCTCGGGCGAGCCGAGCTGTGCGTGTTCTGGCCGGACGACCACGTTAACTTCATCACGCGCGTCATTCTCTCTGCCCGCAACCCGGATGCGATAGCCGCCACCGAGCTCCAGTTCCAGCTGGTCGCCACTTTTTGCATTGACGCGCGCGCGCAGAAAATTGCTGTCGCCGATGAAGTCGGCGACAAAGCGCTCGGCCGGGTGATCGTAGATGTCGCGTGGCGTACCCGTTTGACGAATGCGCCCGTGGTTCATCACGGCGATTCTGTCTGACATCGTCAGGGCTTCTTCCTGATCGTGCGTGACGAACACAAACGTGATGCCGGTTTCTGATTGCAGGCGTTTGAGTTCCAGTTGCATGTCTTTGCGCAACTTGAAGTCCAGCGCCGACAGCGGTTCGTCCAGCAACAGCACCTTGGGGTGCGGCGCCAGCGCACGGGCCAGCGCCACGCGTTGTTGTTGACCACCGGAAATCTGACTGGTGCGGCGATCGGCCAGCTCCTGCATCTGCACCAGTTGCAGCATCCGCGTGGTGGTGTCGGCGATCTCGCTGGCGGGTTTGCCGAGCATTTCCAGTCCAAAGCTGATGTTCTGCGACACCGTCATGTGCGGGAACAGCGCATAGCTTTGAAACACGGTGTTGACCGGGCGTTTGTAGGGCGGCAGGTGGCCGATACGCTCGCCGTAGAGGTCGATCTCGCCGCTGGTCGGTGACTCAAAGCCTGCGATCAGGCGCAGCAGTGTGGTTTTGCCGCAGCCAGACGGGCCGAGCAGGGTGAAGAATTCGTTTTCGTTGATGTCTACCGAGACATTATCCAACGCCAGCACGCGATCGGCGCCGCTGCCAAACTGTTTGCTGATACCGCGTGTCTGGATCGCTTTCAACGTCGCATCTGTCCTCATCCCCCTCAGGCTGAGGGTATAGCAAGCGCTGGCTCGGCACAATCGCGCCGGCGGGCGGACTGACATTGCCACTACTGATCAGTTTTTAGTAGGGTGACCCGCACTTCAATCGAGGGTTGATGGTGGAGATAAAAGCACTGGGCTATATCGGTGTGCAGGATGAGCGCCTGTCCGATTGGTGTGCGTTTGCCGGCGATCTGCTCGGCATGCAAATGATCGACAAGGCGGCACGCGTGCGCGCTTTCAGAATGGACGATAGAAAACAGCGTCTGTTCATCGATGGCACCATTACCACGGGGGCGGTGACGATCGGCTGGGAGGTAGTCTGGCGCGACGATCTGGACAAGCTCGCCAGTCGTCTGGATGCCCGGGATATTGAAGTCACGCGTGGTAGCGCTGCTTTGGCCGATGAGCGGCACGTCAGCGAGTTGATTTACTTTGACGATCCGGCTGGCAACCGGCTGGAAGTATTCTGGCAGCCTGAACTTGCCGACGCGCCGTTTGAGCCCGGCCGGCCGGTGTCCGGGTTCAAGACAGGGCCGCTCGGTATGGGGCATATCGTTTTAAACGTGCAGCAGGCCGAACCCCTGCTGGTGTTTTACCGCGATCTGCTGGGCTTTCGGGTTAGTGATTTTGGGCTCTCGCCGATTGAGATGTACTTCTTTCACGTCAACGAACGTCACCATAGCTTTGCCGTCATTGGCACCGGCCGCACCGACCTGCATCATTTTATGGTCGAGATGCAAAGCATCGATGACGTCGGGCAGTGTTACGACCTGGCGCTGGAGGAGCGCGATCGCATCGCCTACACGCTTGGGCGTCATACCAATGATTGGATGACCTCGTTCTACGCCACCAGCCCGGCCGGTTTTTTTGTCGAGTGCGGCTGGGGCGGCCGGCAGATCGATATCGATAACTGGCAGCCGCACGAAACTTTCGACGGGCCGAGTTTTTGGGGCCACGACAGGCTTCACCAGACGCCGCAGATGCGCAATGCGATGCGTGAAATGCGTTTGAACGCGGCACGCAAAGGGCTGCGTGCCGGCGGCCCGCCGGTGATCGACTGTCCGTGGCTGGATAGCGTGATCGCCCGCAGCACGAGCTGAATATTGAATGGTTTGCAATGCGCGTGTCGTCGTTGCCACGCGACAACTGCCAGTGATTTCGAGACAATGTCTGGATGACGAAATCCCCCGACTATCAAAGCCTGATCGACGCTGAAACCTGGGCATTTATCGAGCGCACAGCGCAGTTCTACCCTGACGACGCAGTCGAGCGATCGATAGAGGAGCAGCGCGACGTCTACGACACCATGTGCCGCGAATTTTTCAACGGCTATCCGCAAGGGGTATCAGCGAACGATATCGACGTACCGGGTGAGATGTTTGGCGTGCAGTGTCGCCACTATCGCTGGCTGACGACGGACACCGAGGCGGTGGTGGTGTATCTGCACGGCGGTGGTTTTGTCGTTGGCGGGCTTGAGAGTCACGATGACGTCTGTGCTGAATTATGTGCGCGCACCGGTTTTCAGGTGGTCGCGGCAGACTATCGAATGTCGCCCGAGTACGATCATCCCGCCGCGTTCGATGACGCCTGGACGGTCTATCAGTGGGCGCGGCAAGCGTTCGATAAACCGGTCGTGCTGTGCGGCGACAGTGCGGGTGGCAACCTTGCGGCGGCGGTCGCGCACGAGGCGCGAAATCGCGATTTAGCCGTCTTGGGTCAGGTGCTGATCTACCCGGGGCTGGGGGGCAACATGGATACTGGCTCCTATCTCGAACACGCCCACGCGCCCATGCTCACGCGCGCCGAGATCGAATTCTACGCTGACATTCGAACCCGTGATCCGGCGGCCAAATTGCGTCCCGACTACGCGCCGTTGCTCGACTCAAACTTTGCCTCCTTGCCGCCCACCATTATCTTTTCCGCCGAGTGCGATCCGCTGTGTGACGATGGGCGAGATTATCGCGATGCGATTCAAGCTGCTGGTGGGCGGGCGCACTGGTATCGGGAAACCGGGTTGGTGCACGGTTACCTGCGCGCCCGGCACACGGTGGCTCGAGCGAAGGACAGTTTCAGCCGCATCGTCTCGTCAGTGGCGGCGCTGGGCAAAGCCGAATGGCCGCACGCTTGATTGATACGCTGACGTTTAAACATAGCCGCCGCCTCGCCGAACTCGCACGGAACCTTTCATGACAGACAAGACGATACTCGTCGTCGGCACGTACGACACCAAAAACGACGAACTCGACTACATGGCCGACCGGATTCGTGATCAGGGCGGTGGAGTGTTGAGCATGGATATCTCCGTGCTGGGTGATCCGGCTCAGGCCACCGACATCTCCAAGCACCAGATTGCCGAGGCGGCGGGCAGTACGATCAAAGCGGCTATCGACAGCGAGGATGAAAACACCGCCATGCAGATTATGGCCAAAGGGGCCAGTGCATTGGCAAAATCACTACACGCGCAAGGCCAGTTTGACGGTGTGGTTATCCTCGGCGGCACGATGGGCACCGATGCGGCGCTCGATATCTGTCAGGCGCTGCCGCTGGGCGTGCCGAAATATGTCGTCTCGACGGTGTCTTTTTCGCCGCTGATTCCGCCCGATCGACTCTCGGCAGACATCCAGATGATTCTTTGGGCAGGTGGGCTGTACGGCTTGAACTCGGTCTGCAAGGCATCGCTTTCGCAGGCGGCAGGCGCCGTGTTGGGTGCTGCCAGAGCGGTCGAGGTGCCGCGCGCAGACGTGCCCATGGTCGGCATGACATCGCTCGGTTCATCGTGTCTGAAATACATGAAGCTGTTGAAGCCGGCACTCGAATCGCGCGGCTTTGAAGTTGCTATTTTTCATGCCACTGGTATGGGCGGGATGGCTTACGAGAGCATCGCAGCCGACGGCGGCTTTGTCTGCGTGATGGATTTTGCGTTGCCGGAGCTGGGCAACCTGCTGGCAGGCTCTGTCGTCAACGGTGGGGCGGACAGAATGCTCAATGCCGGTCGAGCCGGGATACCGCAGATTGTCGCACCAGGATGTCTGGATTTGATCGACTTTGCCGGCTGGCAGGAGATTCCCGAGCAGTATCAGGATCGACCGTTTCACGCCCATAACCGCCTGATTAAATCTTCCGGTCTCAACGGTGCCGAACGGCGCGAAACCGCACGCGAGATCGCGCGTCGATTAAAGCAGTCAGCCAGTCCCGCTCATGTGATTTTGCCAAACCAGGGGATCGAGGAATGGGATCGTCCTGGTGACGTGGCGCACGACCCCGAGGCCTTTGCCGAATTCTGCGATGAGATGCGTGTCGCGATGACTGACCCGATCGGCTTTAGCGAAGTGGATTGTCATATCAATGACCAGGCGTTCGCCGATCACGCGCTGGAAATATTCGATGCGTGGGTAGCGGATGGCACGGTGGCCACGAAGCGCTAAGCCGTTGCGCTAGTGGCAGCTATTGCTTAATAAAGCTTCTGATCTGGCGCGACACGTCGGCGATGGGTCTGATCCACGGTTGGTGCACGAGTAGATCTTGCGGCACGCCCTGTAGCGATGCTTTTGCGCTTTCGAAGGAGTCAAAAACACCGCGCGCCAATCCGTATTCAATCGTACCTCGGGACTGTTTGTACGGGTAGATCGTCGCAGGTGTGTCGCCGCTGAACTGATCGCTAAAGGCAACGAGTTCATCCATGTTAGATGACGTCTGATACTGAATAGTGAATGCATCGCCGCGCTGTTCCAGCAGCCATTGTGGTCCAAGAATTTCTACTGCACCTGCGCTGATCGTTGTCGCCGCCGTTTCCGATGACGCTTGCTCTTGCGCGCGCTGTCGCTTTGCGATTCGATTGTAGAGTTCGCCGGACTCGGGTGTGAGGATTAACGCACTCGACACTTCCAGTTCGTCAACCTGATCCTGCTTGACCAGTGATACAGATGTCACCGGGCTGAGCCGCGAGCCACCGCCTGTTTGCGACAAGATCGGTCCGGATGATTGATCCGACCACATTTTGTACAGTATGTACCCGCCAGCGGCTGGAATAATCCAGATCAACGCCGCGATCAACACCGCCGTCGCACCGATTGCTGACTTTGATTTGCGCTTGTGTCGCCTTGCACGTTTACTCATCGATAGTGCCAGTCTGTGTCCGTGTGGTTCACTGTATCCTGTAACAGACTACGGCGCTATCGGCTCGAAACAAATAACCCAAATGCGTCAAGTGCCCAATCAACATTTGCTTTTGTGACGTAAGTTCCGCGCGACTCGTGTTAATTGGCATTGCCATTAATGTATACGTCGCTTTTTATTACTCTCAGTCAGTGTGCATTAAAGGTGTCAGAGTAATATTGCTTACGGCGCGAGCTCAGGTTTGGCAAACCACGCCACCATTGACTTGCAACATCTGGCCGTTAATAAAGTCACCGCCGTCACCGGTCAGCATCAATATCACAGCTGCGATATCTGTCGGCACCCCCAGGCGACGAACAGGGATGCTTTTTTCAAGCGCCGCAAAATCGCGATGGTCGTCTGGATCTTTTGCTTCGCCGTCAATGGTTCCGGGTGAAATGATATTGGTTGTCACGCCGGCAGGGCCAAACTCTTTGGCGAGCGCCTTGGTAAGACCCCAGGCTGCATGCTTCGAGACGGTGACGGCCGCCTTGCCGGCGTAGCCCATCTGGGCATTCATGCCAGTGAAGTTGACGATGCGACCCCAGCCGCGCTCGATCATGCCTGGCAGGCACAGCCGGGCCAGCCAGAAAGCAGCCTTGTAGTTGACGTTCATCACCTGCTCCCATTCGGCCTCGTCTACCTCGAGAAAGCGGCAGTCGGGCCTGATGGCCGCATTGTTGATCAGCACGTCGACTGAGCCGAATGCATCGAACGCGGTTTTCGCAATCTGCGATGCTTGCGCGGCGTCACCGACGTTGCCCATCGCGATCGTGGCGTGACCTCCGGCACTCTCTATCTCGGTGACAACCGCTTCGCAGGCACTGCGGTTCGACGAACCATTGACGACGATATTGAATCCGTTTTCGGCCAGTTTAAGTGCGATTGCACGACCGATATTCTGTCCAGATCCAGTGATCAGGGCGGTGCGAGTGTGCATGGCGAATGGCTCCAGTGTCTTGGCCTTGGGGGCGCGGCTGCAATCGTGAGTAAATGATCACGCTCGCAGCTGATGTGAACGATGTCGATAGCGGCCGTCGGGATTTCATATCGCCGCCCGCAATGACAGAATAACACCTGATACAACCACGCACCGACGCAGATACATTGATGGCTGATAAGACGATTGAACCGGCTCTGATGACGGTGGCGCAGGCGCAGCAGGCGATCAGGCGAGCTGAGCTTTCACCGTCAGAACTGATCGAGTCCTGCCTGGTTCGCACCCAGTCCTGCGAACAGAAAGTGCACGCCTGGGCTTACCTGGGCGACGACAAAGCCCGAATGGCAGCCCGCTTGCGCGATGCGCACGACATAAACGGCGATCTGCACGGCATCCCTTTCGGGGTCAAAGACATCATCGACACACTGGATATGCCGACCCAGTTCGGCAGCCCGATTTACCACGATCACTGCTCGCATCGCGATGCCGCCTGTGTGGCGCTGTTGAAGGAAGCGGGTGGCATCTGTCTTGGCAAGACCGTCACCACGGAACTTGCGCACTTTCATCCGGGCAAAACCCGCAACCCCCAGGCGACGAGCCACACACCCGGTGGATCATCCAGTGGCAGTGCGGCGGCAGTGGCAGCGGGTATGGTGCCGTTTGCGCTCGGCACGCAAACGACGGGCTCGGTGTTGCGCCCGGCGGCCTATTGCGGTGTGTATGGCTTCAAGCCCAGTTTCGGCGACATCAACCGATCCGGGGTCTTTGAATGCGCGACGAGCTTTGACACCCTCGGCTGGTTCACTCGCGGCATCGAGGATATCGAGATCGTTCGCCGGGCATTGTTGCGAGTGCCGGCGCAACCACTGCCGGTGTCCAGTCTGGCGAGTTTGCGCATCGGGTTGTTTCGCGGGCCCGACTGGGATCGTGCCGAAGCATCGACTCAGGCATCGATTGAGGACGCTGTGGCGCGGCTGAGTACGGCCGGTGCAACTATCACCGAAGTCGAGCCACCCGCAGGTTTTGGCGCGATTGCGCAACATCACAGAACCATTGCCGGCTACGAATTTGCCCGGGCAATCTCATGGGAGCGCACTGAGCGCGGGATGTTGCTCAGTCCAAAACTGTTGCTCGGGCGCTGCGAAGACGGTCTACAGGCAAGCTACGAAGCCTACGCCCAGGCGCAGGCGGCGCTACAGCAACAGCGGCTCGCCTTCAACGCGGTGATGCAGGAGTACGATGTGCTGCTGACAGCCGTGGCGCCCGGTGAGGCGTGGCCAGGGGTGCAGGCAACCGGCGATCCGGTGTTCAACACCGCCTGGACCGCGCTACATCTGCCGGCACTGAGTGCACCAGTATTCAGCGGGCCGAACGGACTGCCCGTAGGGCTGCAACTGGTCGGCGGATTTAGAGACGATGCAGCGCTGTTGTCTGCCGCCAGTGCGATCTGTCGTGCGCTCGATCTGGACATCGCACCAGTGGCCAATGTGTGAAGTTATAGCATTTCGTCACCTGGCATTCGAATTACATTGGTCGTGTAAACGGTTCCACGCAGTCGCAAGGTCTGTTACGGTTCGCACCAGGTCGGATTACACTCGATCTCAACTTGAAAACGCACAACCACTGGAGGTAAGAATGTCAAAAATTCGCACCACTGCAACCACTCTGATCGCGGCCGCCATCGCGATCGCCAGCACCAGCGCATCGGCCGTCGATCCGGTCAAACTGCGTTGGGCATCGGATCACTCCGGGCCACCGCATCCCGCCGCGATCGCCGAAGTTTATTTCGCCGAGCAGGTAGAAAAGAAAATCCCCGGCAGTAAGGTTCAGATTTACTGGGCAAAATCGCTCTACACCATCCCACAGGGTGTTAAGGCGATGACTCAGGGCAACCTCGAGATGATCACCGGCCAGTTCGGCAAGACCGCAAGCGTTGAGCCGCTCGCCAACGTACTGCTGGGCGCGGGCAAGCTCACCACCGCCGGCGCGATCGACGGTGTCGACTCAACCAAAACCTTTGCTGAACTCGCCGCTCACTTCGACAAAGTCCACGACATCACCATGTTCGGTGCCGGTCACCTGAGCATGTACATGGGCGCCGGCGCCGTTGAGAGCCGCATGATCGCACCGGAAGATTTCGCCGGTAAGAAAATGCGCTCAATGGGTCCTGCTGAAAACGCGCTGCTGAGCTCGCTCGGTGCCAATCCGCAGTCTATGGCTTTCGGTGATGTACCGCCCGCACTGCAAACAGGTGTCATCGATGGTCTGCTGACTTCGCTCGGCGGCTTTAACGCGGTCAAGGAGCAGGCGCCTTACTTCACCGTTGCCGGCTTGAACGGTATCGTGGGTGACTACTACTGGTTTGGCGCGTCCAACCGCTGGTGGAGCAAGCTGTCCAAGGAACAGCAAGACGCATTGACCGACATCATCGTCAACGACTTCATGCCCTTCCAGCGCGCGATCAACTTCTGTAACGACAAACGCACACTCGATAAATTCCTTACCACTGACAAATCAGCTCCCGGTATCTACGTAATGACGGAAGAGGAAGCGGCAGCCGTCAAGGCGGCCGAGGGCGGTGCGACCAACGAGTGGATCAAAAGCAAGGTTGACGACACCGGTGACAAGCTGGTTGATCAATTCACTGCTGAAGCCGAAGAGCTTGTGAAAAACAACCCGCCGGGTTCACACCCGCTCGAGCAAACCGATTGCGCAGCCTACGAAGAGTACTTCACTCGCTATGGCAAAGGCTCGGATCTGCACAAAGCGAAAAACCGCAAGTAAGCGTTGCCGTTAGAGGTAGAGGGTCGCCGCACTCGGCGGCCCTTTTTTTATGGCGGCGGTATGCGCTACTGGCCCAATTGATCAGCGGAGCCCCGGATGGACGCCTTTCTGTCCTTTTCAAATAGTGTCAAGACCTGGATCGATCGCGTGGTCGGCTGGGTGTCCGCCGTGATGTTGATCGTGCTGACGCTGTTCGCCCTGGTCGAGATCATTCGGCGCTACATCTTCGGTGTCGTGTTTGAATGGGGGCAGGATGCGATTATCGTCGGCATGATCGCGGCGGTGGCTTTGTATTTCGGTGTCACACAAATTCGCCGCAGCCACCTGGTCATGAACGCCATCATTCAGTTGCTGCATTCGCGCGGCTACCTGCGCGCTGTTGGTTTTCTTAAAATTCTCGTCTCAGCGATTATCGTCGCGTTCTGCGGTGCGATCGGTTTCACTGGCTGGCCCACGCTTAGCTACGCGCTAGAGCGCAATTTGTCTACCTACAGCCTGCTGATTCCCCTCTGGCCGTTCTATCTGATATTGATGTTCGGTTTTATCATGATGGCAACGGTTGCGTTGCTGCAGTTGATCGAGGATGTCATCAGCTTTCATCGTCGCGAGTATCTCGACGACGAAATCGAGGTGACCACCGATGTCTGAGCATAAATCCCAAACGACCGGAGCAGTCCGATGCTAGCGCTGGCCATGCTGTTGTTCGTTCTGCTGTTTATCGGTGTACCGATCGGTATATCGCTGGCTGGCTCGACCGCTGTGCTGGTGATGTTCGATGACTTTCTCACCTTCGGCACCCTCTACGAGGCGTTTTTCAATTTCATCAGCAAGTACACGCTGATTGCGATACCGTTTTTTATCTACGCCGGCTTCCTGATGGAAAAGACGGGGCTGGTGCGTGGACTGTTTAACTTCGCCGATGCGCTGATTGGCTGGGTGCCCGGCGGCTTTGCCTACGCCACACTGCTATCCGCAGTAATGTTTGGCGCAATCTCCGGCTCATCGACAGCCATGGCCGCAGCAATGAGTGTTATCGCTTACCCGGAGATGGTCAAACGGGGCTACCCCAAGTGGATGGCGGCGGGCGTAATCGCCTCCGCCGGTGGCATCGCCTTGTTGATCCCGCCCAGTATTACCCTGATCCTGTTTGGCGTGATCACAGAGATCTCGATTGTCGATCTGTTCTTTGCTGGTGTGATACCGGGCATCATGCTCGCCATCAGTGATGCGATCATTATCGTCTCGGTGTCGGTGTTTGTTGTCAAACTGCCGGCCGGTACATTCAGTGCCCGCAAATGCTGGACTGCATTTCTTGAAGCCTTGCCCGCGCTGTTAATGCCGGTGCTGGTGCTCGGCGGCCTGTACGGCGGCGTGTTTACACCCACCGAAGCCGGTGCCGCGGCGGCATGCTACGCCATGGCTTACGGTGTCATATTCAAGGGCAAGCCGTTTATCAAGGAATTGATACCGGTGACCCGTCGCACGATGAACCTGACCGGCATCGTATTCTTCCTGCTGGGTTGTGTTGGCATATTCCAGTTCTTTCTCGCCAACATGGGCTGGCCGCAGGAGATTGCCGCCTGGGTTGGCACATTGGGCCTGAGCAAGCACGCCTTCCTGTTCGCACTGATGGCCACCTTGTTGTTACTGTCCATGTGGCTGACGGGTGTCGCAATCCTGGTGCTCACCGTACCGATCTATTTTCCGGTCGCCCTGTCGCTCGGCGTTGACCCGGTACATCTGGGTATCATGACCGCGTTGTGTATTGAGATTGGCAGTGTGATTCCACCGGTTGGGCTGAATCTTTTTGCCGTCAGTGGCGTGACCAAGTTGCCCGTGACGCAGGTGATTCGTGGATCATTCCCGTTCTGTATCTCTGATACGGTAGTGCTGATTATCGTGTTGCTGTTCCCGATGCTGGCGCTGTGGCTGCCGAGCAAGTTGATCACCTCTCACTTCTAATTGGTGGTCAACCCGCCGGTAGCGGTTGTGCCATCGGCGACGCGGCAGAAAGTGCGGCAGGGCGGGCGAATACTCGCTCATGTCGCGGCGAGTGCTGGTATCGTGCCTTGTAGCGCCGGCTGAAATGTGAGGCTGAAGAAAAGCCGCAGTCGCGCGCAATGTCGGCAACCGGCCGGGCGGTCTCGTGCAACAATTGTCGTGCGTGCGCAAGCCTCAGATTCAGATAGTAGCGCCGCGCATCACAATAAAAATGGCGCCTGAACATCTCGTCAAGCCGGGGCCGCGCCAGTCGCAATCGATCGGCGATTTCCTGCACTGGCAGTGGTGATCCGATGGTCGCCTCCATCAGGGTAGTCGCTTCGGCAAGCTTTGGTTGCGTCGCTGACAACCGCCTCGATTGCAGTGCTCGCGCTCGATCGCCATTGTGCCGAATCCGTTCATAGTTGAATTGATCTGCAACGCCCAGTGCCAGCGAGGTGCCGTGGGTGCTGCCAATCTCGTGTAAGAACATATCCAGCGCCGATGTACCGCCAGCACTTGTATAGCGATTGGCGCAAGTATCAAAAAGCCCGGGCTTGATCATTAGCTTCGGAAAGGCTTTTTGCACGCGGTTGACGTATTTCCAGTGCACCGTGCAGGGTACGTCATCGAGGGCCTCAGCCCGGGCCAGCAGATAGGCGCCGCTACTGACCGCTCCCAGTACGATGCCGCGCTGCGCCGCACGACACAGCCAGCTCACGACTTGCTCATCTGCCTGCAGCTGGGTTTTGTGTCCGGCACAAACGAATACTGCGTCAAAGTCGTTGGCATCATTCAGGCTGCATTCCGGGCTCAGCACAATGCCATTGCTGGCTTTGACAGACTCGGTATTCACGCCAATCAGCTGCCACCGGTAGAGTGTCTGTCCCGACAGCTGATTGGCCATTTGCATCGGTTCGACGCAACTGGTGAACGCGAGCATCGAAAAGTCCTGCAGCAGCAAAAAGCCAATATTTGCCGGTACGCCCTTGCGTCTGGCTTTGATCACATCAATGCCTCCTGGCCGCCACACACCGTTTGCCAGCAGCATTGATTTCACGCTGGCAGTGGGTTGGCCACAGAATAGAAAGAGGCAGAGTAGGCAATTCGAACCCCCGTGTAAGCTGTCATTTTCGCAGCGCGGCGGGTACAAAAATGCAGCACCGGCAGATTGGGCCGGTGGCGGGTCAGTGCGTCATTGCGTAGAGCAGATAGTTGATACCGAACCGGTAGGCGAGTGAGGTCATCGGCAGCGGATAGACGGGGTCGTCCGCGTGCTCCCAGGCATCGCCCATATCCATATTGAAGTTGATGGCCACCATCAGGCGCCCGTGATCGTCATAGACGCCACGCCAGCGGGGCGGGGAGTGCGGCATCTGCACGGCGACACCGTCGCCGTCGTAGTAGAGATGGCGTCGCCCGGGTATCTGCGTGCGCTGCTCCAGTTCATACAGCACATGCAGCAATTCATCGCCGGCAGGTATATCAACGATCGGATACTCGTGCAGCGCCTGCTCGATCACCTGACTGAAAACCTGCCACTGCTGCGGGCCGTGAAAGTCGTCGGCCACCATGAATCCGCCGCGCAGCAGATACTGACGCAGCTTCAATATTTCGGCCTCACTCAAGTGCCAGCGGCCAACTTGCTGGGCAAACAGCCATGGATGATCAAAAAGGGTGTCATCATCCAGCCCGATGTGGCGACTGTCCGGTGCGATGTCGATTGTGGTGTAACGGCTCACGCCGTCGGTGAAATGTTCTTCTGCGTCCGGCCAGTCGATCGACCACCACGGACGACCGGGGTCCCAGGTATTGGCGAGGTTGGGGCGAAAGATCAGGCGGGCGATGTGCAGTTCATGATCGGCCGGTGCGCTATTGGCCGGTGCAGACGCTGGCTGCGCCGCGACACTGGCGCAAGCCCATAGTGCCGCACCCGTCAGCAGGTGCAGCACTGATTGACTGGCATCACGCGATTGGCGATGAGTCCCTTTCATCCTGAACACTAAGGTCTGGCAGTTCGATATTGAGCAAGTCGCCCTCACATCGATTGACCGCGCAGCAGATAGCGATCAGCGAGGCGCTGACAATGTTGGCATTCATGCCTACACCATAGCGCGTTTGACCGCGGCCCACCTGAATTTCTACATAGCAGGCCGACTGCGCCTCCGAGCCGCTGCCAGTCGCGTGCTGATGGTAGTCGACGACCCGAAAATCGATATTGAAGCGCGACTTCAACGCATTGACGAAGGCATCGATCGGCCCGTTGCCGCTGCCGGCAATCGACACCGGACTGCCGTTGACCTGCACCGTGGCCTCGATGCTGCGGCGCTCGGTGTCGGCCTCTTCGGCGGAAGTCTGGTGTTCAATGAACTTCAATGGCGAGCCCGATTCGAGAAATTCGC
>CAZNIS010000043.1:27093-54025 GCA_964573105.1 uncultured Granulosicoccaceae bacterium | reverse complement strand
GCCACGGTCAGTGTGAATCCGGCGCAGCTTCGCGCACAGCCAGACAGCTTGTCATTGTCTGCCAGTCCGCTGCAAACTGACAGTGGCACGTTTACCATCACCAACACTGGTGACCGCAGCACCAGCCTGGAGCCTTTAGTCGCGCTGGCACCGCCACTGAGCCTGGCGTCAGACAGTTGTACGAACGCGGTACTGGCACCAGCGCAAAGCTGTGAGATTGTCGTGTTGTACAGTCCGCAGAGCAGCGCTGACGCCGTAGACGCCGCCGACTTGAGCTTCAACTTTTTGCCAGATCCCGACACGCCGCTGCAGACGCTTGCACTGAACGTGAATGCACAGACCAGCGCGATCGACTCACCCGGCGTTTTGACCTTGCTCAACCCTGCGGCTATCAGTGGCGCTGAGGATGAGTTGGGCACCATTACGTTGCAGTTCAGTCGAACGCTTGCCAACCCGGGGATCGAAAGGGCGACGGCGCTTAGCGTGCCATTGGAACTAAGCGGCTCGGCAGATGGCGACGACTTTGAGATCATTTTCCGTACTGGCGATTCCGCGTTGGTATGGGCGGATGGCGAGACCGATTCAATCCGGTTTGTCGATGTAATTGTCGCGCCGGACGATAGCCCGGAAGCCAGCGAGACACTGTCAGTCAGTGCGCCGGGCACCGCGATCAAACAGATCAATATAGAAAATGATGATGCCGGCGCCGCAACACTCGCTGTGGCGCCGGTCACGCTGTCTTTTGCCGATCTGGTTCAAAGCGGTACAACTGCCCGGCAGGTTTTTTCGATCACATTGAGCGCGGGTGCCGCCACTGCCCAGTTGCCAACATTTGATGTCTCGGCAATCACCTTTGCGCAAACCACCCGTGATGGGTTGTTTGGCGTCGAATCTGAAAATTGTGTCGACAGCCTGGTCGCATCTGCCAGTCAGACCTGTTTGATCGAGGTGGTTGTCGATGCAGCCGATGTTCCGCCGGGCGCGCTCAGCGATGAGCTGCAACTTGCCTATTTTAATGGTTTGACCACGTCGTTTGTAACCCTTGGCGTTAACGCTGTGGTGGCGCCTGCGGCACCGGCAGGTATTGTTACCTTTGATGCCGGACAGGATATCCGCATCGCCGAGGACTCTGGCAATGTCGTGCTCAGTGCTCGACGCAGTGGCGGCAGCAACGGTGTGTTGAGTACAACCGTCGAGGTGGCTGGCAGTGCAAGTTCAGGTGTCGACTTCAGGATTATCTCACCGACTGCAATCGATGCCGACAATCCTTTGCTGGTGTGGCCGGACGGCATAGACGGTGTACAACAAATAACCCTGCAAGCACTGGCAGATGACGTGATCGACGATGGCGAGACGATCACGCTTACTTTGAGCGATTCACAGTTGAACGCCGCGCCTGCCGATCTGGTCGGCACACCGGGATCTGTGCAGATTACGATCACAGATTCAACGACACCGGGTGCGCCAGGTTTCGCCAAAGCCGCCTGGGATGTCAACGAGACCGACGGGGTCGTTGCGTTGCTGGTGAACAGGCAAAACGGTGCCGACGGCACCCTCACTGTCGACTACGTGATCAACAATGGTAGTGCCACGGCGGGCATTGATTTTAATGACGTCAGTGCAATGCCGGGAAGTCTGACTTTCGCAGCCGGCCTGACGAGTGCAGAAATCCAGTTCGAAATCCTGCCCGATTCAACGGTCAATTCAACACGGCAATTTAGTGTCACGCTAGTGAACGCCAGCACTTCCAGCGGGCAAGCGCTGACATTGGGCAGTATTGCCGAGGCGACTGTTAACATCATGGACGCCACCCAGCCGAGCGTGATCGCGCTGAGTACAGCATCCGGTGTGATAAGTGAAGGCAACCGGTTCGATATCACCGTCTCGCGTACGGGTGGCGATACGGTTTTCGCCGGTGCCGCATCCGTGCAGTTTTCAGTGCAGCCTGGCGGCGCGAATCCCGCAAGCTCGGGGGATGACTTCACTGTGACATCCGGTGAGCTGAGCTGGGCTGCTGGCGATGTCAGTGATCGGCTGATTTCTGTCGAGGTAGCTTCAGACTCTGTCTTTAACGAAGTTGATGAACAATTTCTGATTCAGCTTTCGAATCAGCAGCCAGCGCTCAGCAATGTACTGGGAACAGCTGCTGCGCTCGTGACCATCGATGATACCACTGACCCTGGCGGGCTTGCCGTGGCGGCTGACATTGCGGTCAGTGAGAATGCCGGCACTATCGGGGTTGTGGTCAGCAGAAGTCAGCCTGCACAAGGTAGCATTGAAGTCGATGTGTCCACTGCGGATGGAAGTGCTGTGGCTGGTCTTGACTATTCTGCAGTGCTCGAACGGCTCGTGTTTGCAGACGGGCAGATGCAGCAGACGATCAGTATCCCGATCTTGCAGGGTAACGATATCGGCAACGAGCAGTTCTTCGTCGACCTATCGAATCCGACTACAGGTGTTACACTGACACAGAGCCGCGCAAGCATCACGATTGTCGATACTACCGACTCAGGTACCTTTTCCATGACCGCGGGCGCGGTCACGATTGCCGAGAACGACGGATCAGTCGAGCTGACTGTACTGCGAGATAGCTCGGACGGTGCCGCGAGTGTCGATGTCATCGTCGCCAGTGGCAGCGCTTTAAATGGTCAGGACTTCAATGCGCCGGCGAGTTTTACGCTGGACTGGCAAGACGGTGAAATGCAACAAACGTTTAGCGTGGCTATTGTGGCAGATACCGAGATAGAACAGGATGAGTCGTTCTCGCTGAGTCTGGGCAACCCGTCACCCGGTGCCTCCGTTGAACCGTCAGCAGCACTTAGCGTGGTGACAATCAGTGATCGCTCCGACCCCGGACAGATCCGTTTCACGCAAACAAACTATCAGTCCAGCGAGTCGGCAGGCAGTGTCGTCATTGCCCTGCAGCGGGTGTCTGGTCCCGGCGGCAACGGCATCCTTGCCGGCCCTGCCAGCGTCTTTGTCGATGCCGAGGCGGGCTCTGCCATCGCGGGCGCTGATTACGACGCCATTTTTCCGCTGCAGCTTAGCTGGGGTAGCGGCGAGTCGGGCGAGCGGCAGTTCAGCGTGCCGTTGCTGGCGGACGATACCATTGAGGGTTCAGAGAATTTTTTTCTTCGGCTCGACAACGCCAGTCCCTCTTCCTTATCCCTCGGCGAATCCGCTATTGTGAATATTGTCGATTCAAGCAGCGCCGATGCCATCGTGCTATCGCTGCTGGACGGTGCAATCGACTATCAGGTCCGGGAGTCAGAAGATTCGATGGTCGTCCGGATACCGTTTGGCCGTACGGGTGATACACAAAGTCGAGTCGTGCTGCCGTTTTCGGTGGGGATAGCGGGTGATAGTGCGTCAGCCGCCGATTATTCCGTCAACGGCAGCCAACTCGTCTGGGAGTTTGGCGACAGTAATCCCAAATTCATTGAAGTCACTATTGTCGATGATGACATCGTCGAACTGACCGAAACCCTGCGTGTGTTGCCTGGCACTGCCATCGCGCAGTGGCCGGCTTCATTTATTGAGCCACCCGCGTTACCGCTGATCCAACAACCCGGTCAGCCCATTCAGATCACCATTGCAGATAATGAATCGCGGGGTCTGCTCAGTGACGACAACACCCCAGTTGCGCCGGTCTACACCATGGAGATTGTGTCGGGTGACGATCAGCAGGCACGGCCTCCACAACTACTGGAACCGCTGGTCGCAAGGATCGTTAATTTATCCGGTACCGCCGGAATCGCGAGTGCAGATGTCACCTGGGAAATACTGGCAGACCCGCTGGCTGCAAACGCGAACGTGGCCGAGTTTGTCGACGTCGACGGCAATGTATTGGGTACCACAACACGGACAGTGTCTGGCACCGATGGCGTTGCAGAAATTCGGGTCAATGTGCTGCGACGTGGATTTATAGCCGTCAGAGTGTCGCCGACGATCAACATTACCCCGCAGGCGAAGATTCGCCAGAGCCGCGCGACGGCGCCCGAGTTTCCGAGCCAGCCAGGCGATGTGGTCTTCAACATTCGCGCCGGTTTGCAGCCGACGGAAAACCTGACACCGGATCGACTGGCCGTCGCGCGTACGTTGGACACTGCCTGCGATGCGATAGAAAACGGCGAAGTCACCCTCGATCCGGCCAGTGCTGAGCAGCAGGATTTCCTGACCCTGTGTGATCTGGAAAACGAATCACCTGCCGAGATCAGCGCGGCGCTGGGGCGGCTGCTGGCTGAAGAGGTGTTTACCTGGAGTGATGCGGCGATTCAATTGGCGGATCTGCAGGTTACCAATGTCTATTCGAGAATTCTCGCCATTCGGTCCGGGCAGCTCAATGCGGTTGATGCTTCTGGCCTGAATCTGCAATTGCTGGGTGAGCACATCCCCGGTAACGTCGTCGATGCAGCGGTACAACAATGGCGCAGCGGTGGTAATGCCGGTGAAGACCTGATCAGCAACTGGGGTTTCTTTGCCAATGGCGCAGTATCCGTTGGCGAAGCAGAAGGTACCGATAACGAGATTGGCCAGGATTTCGACACCCGCGGTTTGACAGTGGGCGTCGATTACCGAATCGATGCCAGCCGCGTGGTGGGTGCCGCACTCGGCTATACCGATCACGAAAGCAACTTCGCGGCGCAGGGCGGGGGCTCTACATTGAGAGGTAGCTATCTGACGTTGTTCGGTACCTGGTACAAACCTGACGCCGGCTACATCGATGGGGTGTTTGAGGTTGGTCACAACCGCTTTGATATCAGTCGCCAGATCAATGTCGACCTTTTTGATCCGCAAGCGGACAGCTTGCTGCAGGATACACAGAGCAGGCAGTTCGCAGTTGGCGATACCACCGCTACGTCATTCGCTGCAACATTAAGTGCCGGGCGTGACTTCGACTACAACGGCTTGCAGTTCGGTCCCTACGGGCGATTGTCTTATACCACTGCCGCGGTAGACGGCTTCCGCGAACGCGCCACCAACCCGGATGCACCGGGTATCGGCTACGTGCTGGATGTAGACGAGCACCGAATCCGTTCCACCCGGTTGTCGCTCGGGGCACAGCTGTCTAAAACCTATAGCACCAGTCGCGGGGTGTTTCTGCCACAGTTTCGCATCGAAGCCCAATATGAAGCAGAGGACAGGCCGCAAGGCATCACCGCCACGTTTCGCCACGACCCGACTCGTACACCTTTTACAATAGAAGGTGATAAAAACGATCAATCGGTGGTGAATTTCGGCGTCGGTGGATCAGCTGTATTTCCGAACGGCCGAAATGCCTATATTTTTTATGAAGGCAGAGCAGGGCACGACACCATTACTCAGCACTTTCTAAAGGGCGGATTTCGCGTTGAGTTCTAGCCCGGCAACACGTTGAGACACTGTCCCGCATGGACCGAGTGAATTGTGATTATTCAATCAGGAGAGAAAATTCATGAAGGCTTCATTGTGTATTGTCGCGTTTAGCGCAATCGCCTTTCTCACCGCCTGCGGTGGCGGCTCTGACACTGATGCCACAGCGCCTGTGCAGGTGATTTTAAACTCAGATACGCTGTCGATGGATATCCCCGCTACAGTATTGTCAGATGTGGCCACATCAGAAGCTGAAAGCCTGGTCGATCGCGCGGCGTTTGTCTTCGACTACGAAAGACTGATCGATGGAACTCAGGAGGCACAAGTCGACTGGCCGAACCGGTTGGTTGATCTGCTCGGCTTTCAGGCTCAGGGCGAACTCACCTCAAGATTGGATGAAGGTGACGACGTGGTGCTCGGCTATTCCGATGGCACGATCGTGCGTGCAGTCGGGACTAACACGCCAAACCAGCTCTTCATTCGGCGCGATATCGATGGCAATGATATTTATCTCGTAGCCAAAGAGGATCGTATCACTGGCATCTTTCACGAAGATCTCGAAATACAATTGAGTTACGCAGAAAACGGAAGCTTTGACACAGTGTTTCTGGATTCTCCGACCACTGACGCTGTCGCCATTCAAATCGCGAACCCGGAGAATACTCTAGCGTTGTCGGAGACAATCTCTGCGGTGCTTGCGCCCGATGCAGTTGCGGCGATAGATGGATCGAAATCGTATCTTAAAAGTGTTTCGCAAGGCCAGAGCCGAAATGACAGCTGCTCGGTTAGCTACGACCAGTACTGTGATCGGTTGCCAGTGGTCCATTTTGTCTGCAGCACCGATAATTTCGCAAGCAGGAAATCCAGTGCACGCGGTCTGCTTACCGACATCGCCGTCATTTCTACAAACCTTGTGTTAAGCAGTACGGATGCAATGTGTGTGTCGGCGTTGTCCGCACAAATTCTCTGCCATGCTGCGGATACCATCTGTGAAGCAAACAATGGTGAGGAGCAAACGCCTGTTCAGGTTAATCAACCGCCATTGGCGAATCGGCGCAATCAGGCCTGTCGAGAGGGAACCTGCGCGCGCTCATGGGGAGATCCTCACCTGATTACCTGGGACGGGCTAAGCTATGACTTCCAGTCTGTCGGGGAGTTTGTGCTCGCGAGTACCGGTGACGCGCAATTTGAAGTTCAGGTGCGCCAATCACCGTTTCGCAATTCCCAAACCGTCAGTGTCAATACCGGCGTCGCGCTGAGTGTTGATGGCGATCGCGTGTCGGTAGTTAGAGAGCAGACGGGTGAAAGGCGTATCGTGCTATACGTGAATGACAGTCAGTTGGATATCACATCTGATATTGAGTCCACCCTTCCACAAGGCGGAATAATCGAGTTTTCCGGCAATGTAGTGGGCATTACCTGGCCAGACAGGGCAGAGCCTGACGTCTATATCTCGCTGAATTCGGCGATGGACGTGACACTGGTGAATAACGAATCGCTTGACTACACCGGACTACTGGGCAACAAAGACGGGATTGCGGCCAACGATGTTCAGCTACCGAGCGGTGTCGAACTCGCGATCCCGTTAAACATTGCGCAGCTCTATGGAGAATACGCGGATAGTTGGCGCGTAACGCCAGACACATCCCTGTTTACCTACGAAGATGGCCAGAGCCCCGATTCTTTCGCCGACAGGGACTTTCCGCGCTTTATCGACAGTATCGAAAACTATTCTGAGGCGGCCCAGGCACTGGCAAGACAGGCCTGTGAATCAGTGAGTGATCAGTCGTTAGCCGCACTCGAGGCCTGCATGTACGATGTGCTGGTAACCAGTGAATTGGGTTTTATACAAAGCTACACCACAGAACGGGCTTTCGAACAGCAGGCCGCGCTCACCGGCGGGATATTTTTTACTGGCTCCAACCCCACCGAGATTGTGCGGACTGCGTGGCAAAAGCATGAGGGTCTCGAGGTCACGGTAAGTAACCCGCTGGGCGTGATTGAATTGACCTGTGAGCCCGAACGTCACGGTGCGATTTGTGAGTATGATGATTCGACCATTCCCGATGCCGTGGATCCGGGTTGGTTGCCGGCACCGGACGGTGCGATTATCGGGATGAACGAGCGATCAAAGCTTTGCGAATTCCCCAATTCATGCCGTGCCTATGCTGACTTTTCCTATTTCCAGACCTTTCTCAATATCCCTGCGGCGATAACGCTCAACAACCTGGTTGTCGCTTTCTCAGGGATGGATGATGGCTCGCGCGTGTCGATATGTAATTCCCGGTTTCCGGGCTGCGCGATCGTCGATGGCAGTTACGTGTTTCTCGGTGGTAGTGGAACCACCGATTTGTCATCGGTGGCGGTTGCCGGAGAAATCAACCGGGTGGTTATTACGCAAGTGGATGATTGTTGTTTCAGCAATAATCTGCGTTCAGCCCGCGTGCTGTTGAATGACGAGGAGGTGACGCTGGTGGAATCGGTGCAATGAAGAAAACGTTGCGTTAACCAATCCGGATTGCTGATTGACGTTCTCGCCTGGCGCTACTGATGACTCAGCTTTGCGCGTGGAAATGCCTTTGCTGTCGATTGCCGACAGCGAACACCAGTGCAATCGCCACCAGTGACACAAGCAGCAGTACCCCGGACATAATCGCCGCACTGCGATTGTCGAAGGCCTGCACGCTGTCATAGATAGAGATCGCCACGGTGCGGGTCTCGCCCGGGATGTTGCCGCCTACCATCAATACCACGCCAAACTCGCCGAGCGTATGCGCGAACACCAGCACGGCGGCCCCCAACAAGCCTGGCCAGATCAGCGGCAGCTCGACTACCCGGAACTGCTCCCAGGCGGACATGCCGCAGCAGGCGGCGGCGTCGCGCACGTCGGCGGGGATCGATTCATAGGCGCGCTGCAGCGGTTGCACGGCGAAGGGTATGTTGAACAGGATGGATGCGATCAGAAGCCCTTCGAAACTGAATGCCAGGGTCTTGCCGGCCAGCGATTGATACACTGAGCCCAATGCGCCGTCGCCGCTGAAAGCCAGCAACAGGTAGAACCCGAGTACCGTTGGTGGCAGCACCAGCGGTAGCGCGAGCAGCGCCTGTAACAGCGTGTGGCCGCGGAAACGACGCCAGGCAATCAGTCGGCCGGTCAACAGCCCGATGGGCAATAACAGCACCAGCGTCCAGGCGGACAGTTTTAGCGACAATATCAGCGCCTGCCAGTCCACTACCCGGCACCTTGCTGGTATTGTGCTGCCTGCGCGCTGGCGCGTCGGCGGTGCATCTGGTTAACTAGTGCAGCTATCGACAACTGAAAACCCCGGAGCAATTTTGGACATAAGCGGCGAACAGCAAATTGATGCACCCCGAGAACGCGTCTGGGAAGCGCTGAACGACCCTGAGATCTTACGCCAGTGCATCACCGGCTGCGAGAGTCTGGAGCGCATCTCCGACGATGAAATGAAGGCCGAGGTGGTCGCGAAGTTTGGCCCGGTCAAGGCGAAGTTCAAGGCCAAGATCAGCATCGAAGACCAGCTCCCGCCGAACAGCTGCCGGCTGGTGGGCGAGGGGCAGGGCGGGGTGGCCGGGTTCGCCAAGGGCGCTGCACTGATCAATCTGCAGGAATCTGACGGCGGCACGTTGCTGACCTACGAGGCGGACATGCAGGTGGGCGGCAAAATCGCGCAGATTGGTTCGCGGCTGGTCAGCGGCACGACCAACAAGCTCGTTGGCGAGTTCTTCGAGAAGTTTCCCACATTGCTGTAGCACAGTCCGGCGGTGGCGGATCACCCTAATCGGCACTGCCATTCCGGTTTGAATACCGTTAGTATTTGTGGTCAATCTGGCCGAGACGTCGTGCTGAATCCGGCCACCATTCCAATTTTCTGGCGGAGAGATGCATGTCGGTTAGCGTAGTCATGACAGTAAATGGCGAGGTAGTGGCCAAACACGTAGAGGATCGCACGCTGTTGGTGGAGTTTCTACGCGAACATCTTCGACTCACCGGCACCCATGTCGGTTGTGACACCAGCCAATGCGGCGCCTGTGTCGTGCACGCGAACGGCAAATCACTGAAAAGCTGCACTGCGCTGGCGGTGCAGATGGACGGGGCCGAGATCACCACGATTGAGGGCCTCGCCAACGGGACCGAGCTGCACCCGATGCAGGAGGCGTTTCGTCAAAACCACGGCCTGCAATGCGGATTCTGCACGCCGGGGATGGTGATGAGCGCGGTCGATCTGGTCAATGAAAACCCGGATCCCAGTGAAACTGAAATTCGCGAGTGGCTCGAGGGCAACATCTGCCGCTGCACCGGTTACCACAATATCGTCAAATCCATCAGCGCCGGTGCCAAGGCTATGCGCGAGGGCGATAACTCATGACCGACAACAATCGTGGCATAGGCGAGGCCGTTGTGCGCCGCGAGGACTCGCGATTTTTGCAGGGCCGCGGTCAGTACACCGATGACATGAACCTGGCCAATCAGGTATTCGCCAGCATCGTTCGCTCGCCGCACGCGCACGCGACCGTCAACAGCATCGACAGCAGCGCTGCACTCGCGATGGATGGTGTGGTGGCGGTGCTCACCCACGAAGATTTCGCCGCTTACGGTGGCCTGCCGTGTGGATGGGGTGTCAACAACAAAGACGGCAGCCCGATGGCCGAGCCCAAGCACCCGATTCTGGCCGAAGGCGTGGTGCGGCACGTCGGTGATCCGGTCGCTGTGGTCATCGCCGATTCGCTCGCCATCGCGCGCAACGCCGCCGAGCAGGTGCAGATCAGCTACACCGAATTGCCGGCCTGTGTATCGATGCAGCAGGCGCTGGATGGCGCGGCTAAACCGATGCATCCTGAAACCGAATCCAATCTGTGCTTCGACTGGGAGCTGGGCGATCGCGAGGCCGTCGATCGCGCGATTGCCGGCGCGCATCACGTCACCAAACTTGAGCTTGTCAACAACCGCCTTGTGCCCAACGCGATGGAGCCGCGCTGTGCGATTGGTGACTACAACCCCGCCACTGGCGATCACACACTCTATACCACCAGCCAGAATCCACACGTGATCCGGCTGCTGATGGGCGCTTTCGTGCTGCAACTGCCGGAGCACAAACTGCGTGTGGTCTCGCCGGACGTCGGCGGTGGTTTTGGCTCGAAGATTTACCACTATGCCGAGGAGGCGATCGTCACGGTGGCGGCGATGAAGCTCGGTCGTCCGGTCAAGTGGACCTCTGATCGCTCCGAGGCGTTTGTGTCGGATGCGCATGGCCGTGATCACATCACCACCGTCGAACTCGCACTCGATCGCGACGGAAAATTTCTCGCCCTGCGTGAATCAACCCAGGCCAATATGGGCGCCTACCTGTCGACCTTCGCGCCGGCGGTACCCACCTATTTGCACTCAACGCTGCTGGCCGGCCAGTACAGCACGCCTGTAATCTATGCCGAGGTCAAAGCGGTGTTTACCAACACGGTGGCGGTCGATGCCTATCGTGGCGCCGGTCGACCAGAGGCCAGCTACCTGGTCGAGCGCGTGGTGGAGACGGCGGCAGCTGAAATGGGCATCGATCCGGTCGAGCTGCGGCGACGCAATTTTATTCAGTCGTTCCCGCACGACACGCCAGTGGCTCTTACCTACGACAGTGGCAACTACCCGGCCACGCTCGATCAGGCGCTGGCCGCATCTGACTATGCCGGTTTTGCCGCGCGCCGCGCCGAAGCCAAGCAGCGCGGCAAGCTGCGCGGTATCGGCATCGCCTGCTACGTCGAGGCCTGTGGGGTTGCGCCGTCAAATATCGCCGGTGCGCTGGGCGCGCGGGCTGGTTTGTATGAAGCTGCGACCATTCGCGTCAACCCAACTGGCTCGGTCAGCGTGCTGACCGGTGCGCACTCGCATGGCCAAGGGCACGAGACGACGTTTGCGCAACTGGTGGCGGAAAAACTCGGCATCGATTACGACAGCATCGATGTGGTCCACGGTGATACCAACCGCATACCTTTTGGCATGGGCACCTACGGGTCACGCTCGCTGGCGGTGGGTGGTGCGGCGATCGTTAACGCGGTCGACAAGATCATCGCCAAGGGCAAGAAGATCGCAGCCCATCTGCTCGAGGCGTCTGAGGCCGATATCGAGTTCGAAAACGGCGAGTTTCGCGTCGCCGGTACCGATAAGGCCACCGCCTTTGGTGACGTCGCGCTGACCGCCTACGTCCCGCATAACTTTCCGCTCGAAGAGCTGGAACCTGGCCTCGAAGAGACCGCATTCTACGATCCGAAGAACTTCACCTTTCCCGCCGGCACCTATGTCTGCGAAGTGGAGATCGACCCGGACACCGGCACCACTCAGATCGTAAGCTTTCACGCGTCTGACGATTTCGGCCGCATCATCAACCCGATGATCGTCGAGGGTCAGGTGCACGGCGGACTGGTGCAGGGCATCGGTCAGGCACTGCTTGAAAACTGCGTCTACGACAACGACAGCGGCCAGCTCGTCAGTGGCAGCTACATGGACTACACCATGCCGCGCGCCGACGATGTGCCGTCGTTCAGCGTCGATACCTGCGTCACCGAGTGCACCCACAACCCGCTGGGTGTTAAGGGCTGCGGCGAGGCCGGTGCGATCGGTGCGCCACCCGCGGTGATGAATGCGATCATCAACGCACTATCAGACTACAACGTTAGACACCTGGATATGCCGGCCACGCCGAACAAGATCTGGTCAATCATTCAGAAGGCGTCCGCTGCGGCGGCCTGAGGGGAATAACCATGTACGAATTTAGCTATCACAAGGCAAGCTCTCTGGAAGATGCCCGCAGCACGCTGGCCACCGCCGATGAGGGCAAGCTGCTGGCCGGCGGCATGACGCTGCTGCCAACGATGAAACAACGCCTGGCCGCACCGACAGTACTGATCGATCTGGCCGATGTGGATCTGGTTGGCATTGAAGGCAAGGGCGATAACATCGTCGTCGGCGCCATGACCACCCACGCGGCAGTGGCGGGCTCAAGCCTGGTGCAACAGACGATTCCGGCACTCGCGGCACTGGCCGAAGGCATCGGCGATCCGCAGGTGCGCAACCGTGGCACCATTGGTGGCTCGGTCGCCAACGCCGATCCGGCGGCCGACTATCCAGCGGCACTGGTTGGATTAGGGGCCACTGTAATCACCAGCAAGCGTTCAATCCCCGCCGACGACTTCTTCACCGGTATGTTTGAAACAGCGCTGGAAGAAGATGAAATCATCACTGCGGTCAGCTTTCCAGTGCCGGAGCGTGCGGCTTATCAGAAATTTCCGAATCCGGCATCGCGCTACGCGATCGTCGGCGTGTTCGTCGCACAGACCAACGGCGTTACGCGCGTGGCAGTGACCGGTGCCGGCGGCAGCGTGTTCCGAAACGCCGACATGGAGCAGGCGCTGGCGAGCAATTTTGCTCCGGATGCGGTGAAAAATATTTCTGTTGCAAGCGATGGCCTGAACGAAGACATTCACGCCAGCGCCGAGTACCGCGCCCACCTGGTAGGCGTGATGGCCAGCCGCGCCGTTGCCGCCATGTAGTCAACTGCTGCCTGGGCCGTGTCTATGGACACGGCCCCATGCAGAGCCGCAAGTGCGGAGTTCAACATTCAACTGCGATGTCAGGTGACAGCGTGATGATGCCCGAAAACGTTGATGCCACGCATGAGATGCTGGGCAGTCAGCGCTACATTGCCGATCGCTCGCTGGCCACAGCAGTGTTTCTGTCGCTGAAGCTACAGCGCCCGCTGTTTCTGGAGGGCGAGGCCGGCGTTGGCAAAACCGAAATTGCGAAAGTGCTGGCACAGTCACTGGATCGATCTCTGATCCGTTTGCAGTGCTATGAAGGGCTGGATTTGTCGTCTGCCGTGTACGAGTGGAACTATCCCGCTCAAATGCTGCAGATCAGGGCCAGTGAAACCTCTTCATCCGGCGCTGATGGCAGCGGCATCTACGATCCCAAATTCCTGATCGAACGGCCGCTGTTGCGCGCCCTGCGGGCCGATGATCGCGGTGCGCCGGTGTTATTGATCGACGAGCTCGATCGCACCGATGAACCGTTTGAAGCCTTTTTGCTGGAGATACTGTCAGACTGGCAGGTGACGATTCCCGAGATTGGGCCGGTGGTGGCGCCATCGCCACCACTGGTGGTGATCACCTCCAATCGCACGCGCGAAATTCACGATGCGATCAAGCGCCGCTGCCTGTACTACTGGGTGGACTACCCGGATGCACAGCGCGAGCTCGATATCCTCAACCGCAAGGCACCGGGCTTGTCAGCAACCCTGAGCGCCGAGATCGTCGCGTTCGTGCAGGCGCTGCGCAAGCAGGATCTTTTCAAGAATCCCGGTGTGGCAGAAACACTTGACTGGGCCGAGGCGCTGACCCAACTGGATGTGATTTCACTGAATCCTGACGTCGTTGATGACACGCTCGGCGTGTTGCTGAAATATCAGGACGACATCGGTCGTCTGCACGGCAGTGAAGCGGCCACCATCATCAACGATATCAAGCGCGAGCTGTCCACACCGCGCGAAATCAGCGATTGACTGACACTGCCGAAAAAGGTCCCAGTGCGCAAAGCGGCGGACGGCTGCTTGAAAACATCATGTATTTTGCCCGCGTGTTGCGTGCCGCTGGCTTACCGGTCGGGCCCGGGCGTGTGCTCGATGCCCTGGCAGCAGTCGAGGCGGTAGGGCTATCGCGACGAGACGATCTGTACTGGACGCTGCACGCGCTGTACGTTACCCATCCACGCCAGCGCGAGATTTTTGATCAGGCGTTTCATATCTTCTGGCGCAATCCGAAACTGCTCGAACAGATGATGTGGATGCTCACCCCGGAGCTTAAAATCCCACCGTCCGAGATGGACAAGAACACCGTCCCGCAACGGCTGGCCGAGGCGCTCTTTCCGAACAAAAACAACAAGCCCGCCCCCAGGGCCGAGGAACCGGAAGAGGAATTTCGTGCCACCCTGACGTGGTCTGATCGCGAGCGCCTGATGGATATGGATTTCGACAGCATGAGCAGCGATGAAATGCGTGCTGCACAGCAGGTGATCGCACAGATGAAGCTTGCTGCAAAGCCGTTGAAAGTGCGGCGCTTCAAACCGTCGTCCAGCGGACACCTGATTGACAAACGCGCCTCTATGCGGGCAAGCCTGCGTCAGCCGGATGTGATGCCGTTGCAGTACAGCAGTCAGCGCACGCGTCCGCCAACGCTTGTGACGCTGTGCGATATCTCGGGATCGATGAGCCAGTATTCACGCATGATCCTGCATTTTCTGCACGCGGTAACGTCTGCGCGCGACAAAGTACACAGCTTTGTGTTTGGCACCCGGCTGACCAACATCACCCGCCATTTGCGTTATCGCGATGTCGATCTCGCACTCGCCAAAGTATCCGAGGGTGTTAACGACTGGAATGGCGGCACCCGCATCGCTCCGTGTATCGAACAGTTCAACAGGCACTGGTCGCGCCGGGTCTTGTCGCAGGGTGCGGTGGTGATATTGATCAGCGACGGGCTGGACCGCGATGGTGCCGATGGATTGCCTGCGCAAATGAAACGCCTGGGCCATTCGTGCCGCCGCCTGATCTGGCTCAACCCGCTGTTGCGCTATCAGGCCTATGAGCCGCGCACCATAGGGGCCAGAGCAATTTTGCCGTGGGTGGATGACTTTCGCTCTATCCACAATCTAAACTCGATGGCCGATCTGGCCGCCGCAGTGTCAGAACCCGATGTTCAGTCGCAAACTGGTATAAGAGACTGGCACGAACAATTGCGCGCGATCGAGCGCGCCGCGCAGTGACTGGGTTGCGATGAGTGGCGACACGCAGGCAAGCGGCTTGCAGCTGCGTGTGCAGCAGCAAGCGCCGATCCCGCTGGATGCGGAATTTCAGTGCGACAGCGGCGAGATGCTCGCCCTGGTAGGGCCGTCCGGTGCCGGCAAGTCGACTTTGCTCAGAATCATTGCCGGCTTGCGGCAGGCGGAAAATGGCGTCGTGCATTGCGGCGGCAACACCTGGTTTGATAGTGCCGCTGGCCTGTCGCTGCACGCACGGCAACGCCGAACCGGTTTTGTTTTTCAGCAATACGCGCTCTTCCCGCATCTGTCAGCCTTGCAGAACGTCGAGCAGGGCTGTCGCGATCTGCCGCGCCGAGAGCGTCGCCAGCGCGCGCAAGCGTGGCTTGCGCGAGTTAATCTGGATGGGCTGGGTGATCGTTTTCCGCAGCATCTGTCGGGTGGCCAGCAACAGCGCGTAGCGCTTGCGCGAGCACTGGCCCGTGAACCCGATATCCTGTTGCTGGATGAACCCTTCGCCGCCGTCGACCGTGCAACCCGCGAGCGCCTGTATCAGGAGCTTGCCCAGCTGCGCGGTGAATTGTCGATACCCGCCATACTCGTGACCCACGATCTGGATGAAGCCGTACAGTTGTGTGATTCGTTGTGCATGTTGTCGCAGGGCACCACACTGCAAAGTGGCACCGCCCGCGAAGTGACCACGCGCCCGCATACCGTCTTGGTGGCAAGGCTTGTCGGTATGAAGAACGTTTTTCGCGCCACCGTCATTGAAGCGCGCAACGATGGTTCAGTGCTGCTCGAGTGGCGTGGCCAGCAACTCATCGCCAGTCGGGCCAATGGTTTTACTACAGGCGATGCAGTGCACTGGTGCATCCCGCAATCGCACATCGTATTGCACCGCCGCGAGCGGCCTTCGCGCGGCGAGCGGGAAAATCCGGTTCACGGCACAGTCGCGCGCGTATTGACGATGGGCGACAACGCCATGGTGTCAGTAGATGTCGCACGCTCCGACAAACCGCCGGTGTTTTTATCGCTGCCGCTGCACGTGGCTGAACGCAATGGCCTCGCACCTGGTGTATCGGCAACCGTATCGCTGCTGGCCGATAGTATTCATCTGATGAAACCGGATAGATTAGGGCGCAGTCGGCGGTAGTAGTGATCGTTCGAATTGGTCTGTCTCTCGCTCAGTCTCGACTGACGATCGCTTTGGTTGGCGTTTCACAGCTTCGGTGAGAAAAAGCAATCGCTCTGCTAATAATGGCAAGCTACATTTCTTTATTTGTTAACTAATGACGAAAACTGAGAGACACAGTGCCTGAAGTGCCATACTTACCTTCATACCCCTTGCATACCAATTAAGCCTGCTGTCACCCAGGGTTTTGTAATTTCTGTTTAGGACAAGCTGTATGATACGGAGGAAGATTATGCCGGCTCGAAACAATAGTCTATCGGTGTCTACATTCTCTTTATAAAATTTATAGTGTCGGTACCACAGGCGAAATGTGAACAACGCATAAGAAAAGGCGAAGCCGGCGCTCACGGCCGCTAGAGTGAGCCCCTCTGGGCTTTGGATAACCTGAGATACTGGAAAGTTAATGAATCCAAAAAGAATAATAAGAATTAAAAAAGCTGCAGAAAACATGGAGTTTTAAAACATCAGTAATGTTGATCTGCGACTACATATGTTTTCGTATAAACCGGACATAACGAGCCGTGGCTTGAAAAGGCCGCTATTGGCCGAAAACCGCTATTCCGAACTGTCGCGCTTTTATTATTTATCAGCTGCTTTGTTTTTGTTCTGGCACCGGCTCTGCGTGAAGCTCTGGTCGAGCTTGATCACGCCGTCCCGATTTTTCCCAGTACATACGTTTATCTGCAATAGATAGAAGAGTATCGAAATCGAGCCCGTCATCCGGGTAGTAGGCCGATCCGATACTTAAGCTTGTCTTCAATTCAAGTCCATCCCAGATAACAGGTTCGGCTGCGATCTGTCTGATTTTCTTTTGCTGGTCTTTAAGCCATTCTTTGTCGTCAATGTGGTCGATCATCACGGCAAATTCGTCCCCGGACAATCGGGCAACGATGTATCCGTCATCTGCACAATGACGAAGCCTTCGCGCTATTTCCGCGAGCACTGCGTCGCCGGCAGCATGCCCGTATTGATCATTTATCTGTTTGAACAGATTGATGTCGATAAACAGCAACATGAGCTTGCCATTGTGCTCGACAGGTCGGTTCAACAGCTCATGCCCTTTTTGATAGAAAAATCGCCGGTTGGGTAAACCGGTGAGATCATCGTAGAGTGCTGCTTGTCGGTAGTTCGCCCGTTCGCGGTCCAGCGTAGCCAGTGCGTTATTGATCTGGTTGTCAAAGACAAAGATCAATGTCGTTATGACTAGCATGCCGATAATCAGTGTAAGTACGCGATCAACCTGTTGCGCCACAGGGGGGTAGTTGTTCTCCGGGAGCAGTCCTTGAAGATCCAGGTAAAACAGCACGGCCAGGACCGATATCGTCACAATTGTCCACGGCCGGACAGCGTGGCGACCAGCCGTGAAAAACACGAGGGGCACAATCAGCAGTGCCAGTGATGCTGCGCCCGCCAGCATTCCGCCATTCACCGCCATTTCACCGAATACCTGAACGGCAAGTGCGGTGGTGAACAAGTGTCCTGGCAGGGAATCGTTTCTGCAGGTAAACAATGCCACGAGGGACAACAGCGTCACGACCGATGCGGCCGCCGACGTGCTGGCAGCGATGGGCAACTGGTAGGATAAAAACGTATTGATGGCAAATAGAAGGTAGATCGGAAACGAAACCAGGCTGACCACCAGTACCCGTTGACGCAACAGTGCGCCATATTGACTGTCGGTACATCGGTCTTGCCAGAGTCTCGCTATTCTATGTTCCAAGATTGATTTGCTGTCAGACGATCGGGGCCCACCGGCACAAGTAAAGTCAGCGAGTTCAGCCGATTCGAGTCTGTTGAGTTCGAAGAGGGCAGTCAGTGCGAATGCCGATGAGCCGCAATCGCTACAGCGCCGAGAGAATAGTCGGTCTCCGCGTAGCAATTACCTGGCCAATCTACTCGAACCTTTGTGCGCAAACGGATCTCATCCTGCCGCTGGGGTTGCCTTGTCACCCATGCCACACCCACTGATCGATGAAGCCTTTGTTTATTAGGACGGTAGTCGCGCACGATAGCACGGCAATTCATCGGAATTGCCGGCAAGGTTGCGCGCCTTTCCAGGACCGTGGCTGTTCGGACCGTCAGCTGCCGATCGGTGCTGTTAATCTATGTTAGCGGCGAGTTGAATTTCGTCATTGGAATTGATTGTTTTGGCGACTTTTGTCGTTGGGCTATGTGGCTGGACAGTTCCCCTCGGCTGTGTGAACCTTTCCGCTCCTCGCTTTTTCCACACACTGCCGTCTATGTTGCGCGCTCAGTGTGCTGCGCCGCAGTCACTTGGATTCATTAATGTCAGCTTCACATGCCATGCCCTGGCGGCTGGTAATTGCCGGTTGTATTGGCTTTTTTGCCGCGACGGCCACTGGCAGTACCCGCTCGCCGTTTCTGCCGGATATGGCGGCTGATCTGGGCGTGTCGTTGCCATCGATTGCCAATCTGTTCGGTTTGACAGCGGCGGCCTGGGGCGTTTCGTCTTATCTGGCGGGGCGGGCTTCGGATCGGGTCGGTCGGCGCGGGTTTCTGATTGTCTGTCCTGCGCTGCTGGCGTTTGCAATGGCAGCGGCAGCCAGTGCTCAGAATTACTGGACGCTGGTCGTGGTGGTGTTGCTGGCCGGTACGTTTTGCGGTGCGTTCACCACATCGATTCTGGCTGAGGTCGCGGTGCGCGCTCACAGTACGTTTCACGGCCGCGCGCTGGGGTATGTGATGAGCGGTCAGTCACTGACGTTGTTGTTCGGCATTCCGCTGGCCGCCTGGCTGGGGGCGCGGATCGGCTGGCGTGGCATGCATCTGGCGCTGGCGGGGCTGTCGGCCTTTGCCGTGGTGTGCATGCTGTTAGGGCTGGGACGCGCGAAACCGCGTGTCGCTGTAGGTTCGAATGAGTCTGCCACGACGCTGCGTCAGGCCATGACCGGCCCGATTGTGCGCCTATTTACCGCACTGGTGGTCGAGCGGGTGTCTTTTGGTCTGGCCACATTTTACTACGCCTCTTATTTACGTACCTCCTATGACATGGCTATTGATGCCGTAGCAGTGCCGCTGGCGGGATTTGCGATCGGCAATATCGCCGGTACTGTTGTCGGTGGGCAGGTGGCAGATCGACTGCCGTATCGGCGGATTAATTTTGCGCTCGCGCTGGCGACGTCCGGCGTCGTCGCACTGCCCTGGTTTGTGCTGCAGTGGGGCGTTCATTTCACCGTCGCGTTGGGTGTGGCATTCGCGTTTTTCAATGCGCTGGGCAGACCGTCGCTGCTGGCAGCGCTTGCCGATGTGCCCAGCGAGGTGCGTGGCGTGGTGATGGGGATGAACAGCTCGGTGGCGAGCATTGGCTGGCTGACGGCGGCGCTGGTCGGCGGCTGGCTGTATGCCGGTATCGGGTTTGCTGCGTTCGGTCCACTGATGGCGGTGATGTGTCTGGCGGGGGCGCTGGTCGTGGTGCCAGACAGCAAAATTCGCCAGCGCCACTTTGACCCTTAAATACCCGATATTCGCGCGCGAGCCTGCCGGCGCAATGTGATCAATCGTAAGCAGCACGTTTTTTTGTTGTACCAGCAACTGTCGGCGGTGTGAAGGCAGTGAAGGTTCGGCAGTTTCTGACGCTACGACAGTAATCCCCCCCTGGAGATACTGCGTGAAGCGCTCCTTTTTAGTGACTAGCCTCGCAATCGCACTGGCGGCCTGCGGCGGCGCCGAGGTGGCCGTCGAATCACCAGTCACTTACGGCCCCTCTGGCAACGAAGCCGAAGTGAATCTGGTGATTGGCGAGGCGACGGGTGCGGTCAATGAGATCGGCAGCTGGGGCGAGGTGATTCCCTGGCCATTTGTGCCCGTATCCATGGCGCACCTGCCGAACGGAAAAATTCTCACCTATTCAGGATCAGAGCGTCGCACCTGGCCGCGCACCGAGCAAACCTACAGCGCGACCTGGGATCCGGTGACGGGCACGTTTGAGGAAAAATTCTTCAGCGGGCACAACATGTTTTGTGGCGCGCTGACATCGATTTCCGATGGCAGGGTCATGGTCACCGGTGGGCGCAATGCCGGTAACAGTCCCTGGACAACCCTGTTTGATCACGAGCTGAACGACTGGCAGGCCGGCCCCAACATGGCCAGTGGCGGGCGCTGGTATCCGACCACGCTGTCAATGGGGGACGGCACGGTATTGTCTGGCATGGGCTCGGCCACCAACGTGCGCAACCCGGATTTGTGGCACCCGGATGATGGCTGGAAAGTGCTGAACGGTGCGGATATGGTCAACATGCGCACCGGTTCTGGTCGCAGCGGGGGCAACAACTGGTTTCCGATGCTGAGCCTCGCCCCTGACGGCAATATCTTTCACTATTGGGATCCCGAGTACACGCATTTCATCAACACGGCGGGCAGTGGCACCATTGGTGGCTTCAGCACGTCTACCGATAACGCCAACCACGGCACCGGTGTGCAACTGATGTACGACGCCGGCAAGCTGTTGATCTCCGGCTCCAACGACGGCGGCTGGACGCGCAACACGCGCAATGCGTTTATCGTCGATCTGAATAAACCTACCCCTGAGATTCGCGCCACCAGTCCGATGGGGCATCCGCGTACCTTTCACCAGTTGATACCGCTGCCGGATGGCGAGGTGCTGGTGGTCGGTGGTAACACGGGTGGTGCAAAATTCAACGACAACGGCGGTATTCTCGAACCTGAAATCTGGAACCCTGAAACCGGTAACTGGCGTGGCATGGCAAATATGTCGGTGGTGCGTGGCTATCACTCCACAGCATTGCTATTGCCCGACGCCAGAGTGCTGGTGGCCGGCGGCGGCTACAGTGGTGGCGACCATCTCGACGGGCAGGTCTTCACACCGCCATATCTGTACGATGCGAATGGCAATCTCGCGCAACGACCGACCATCAGCAGTGCCACTGAAAGCGTTGATGTTGGCAGCAGCTTTGAAGTGACAACTACTGGCAGCGTGCAGAGTTTCGGTTTCGTGCGTATGTCTGCCACCACGCACGCGGTTAATACCGATTCGCGATTCTACAAGCCACAGTTCCAGTCATCCGGCAACAATAGCTGGCAGATCAGCATTCATGAAAACCCGAATGTGGCCACGCCGGGTTACTGGATGCTCTTTGCGATTGATGCCAACGGTGTGCCGTCCGAGTCGCAGATTGTCCAGGTGACAGCGGTCGATACACGCAAGGAAAACTTTGCACTGAAGGGCACGGCGACACAGTCGTCAGATTTAAACAATGCCTCTGTGGCAAGTCTCGCGATTGATGGCAACTCCAATGGCAACTTCAACAATGGCTCTGTCACTCACACCACGTCTGACAACCAGGCCTGGTGGGAGCTCGATCTGGGTAGAACAGTTGAGATTGAATCCATAAGACTGTGGAACCGCACGGATTGTTGTGGCGATCGGTTGAGCGATTTTCACGTGCTGGTGTCATCGGCACCCTTTGAATTTCGTGATTTGGCACAGACGCAGGCTCAGCAGGGCGTCACCGATTTTGCTATTGCGGGTGCGGCCGACAGCCAGACCGACATTGCAATCAACCGGCAAGGTCGATATGTGCGCGTGCAATTGGCCGGGCAGGGCATATTGCAACTGGCCGAGGTGCAGGTGTTCGGGCAACCCAGAACCGATATTACCAACCTGGCATTGCAGGGCACTGCCAGTCAGTCAACCGACTACAACACGACATTTGTCGCCGACAAGGCCATCGATGGCAATACTGGTGGCAGCGGCCCGCTGGGACAAATCACACACACACTGAGGGATGCCAGCTCGTGGTGGGAACTCGATTTGGGCGATGTCTATGATCTGGATTCGGTGAATATCTGGAATCGCACCGACTGCTGTTCCAATCGTTTGAGTGACTTCTACCTGCTGGTGTCGGACACGCCATTTAATTCGCAGGATCTGAATCAAACGATTGCGCAATCGGGTGTTTTCAGTCAACAGTTTGCTGGCGCCGCACCACGCACTACTGAAGCGGTTATCGGTCGCACCGGTCGTTACCTGCGAGTCCAATTGCCAGCGCAGAATTTTCTGCAACTGGCTGAAGTGGAGGTTTTCGGAGCGCCGCTGGCGACCCCACTGACGCTTGCCGAATTCACGCCGCAGCCACAGCCGCAAAGCGACCAGGTAACTTTTACCGCCAATGCCGAAGGCACCGCGCCGTTGCAGTACAAGTGGAACTTTGGCGATGGCTCTGCCGATACTGCGTTTAGCACCAGCGCTACAGCCAGTCACACATATGCCCAGCCCGGTCGCTACGTGGTCAGCGCCACCGTGCGCGCGGCCAACGGTGACGAGCAGCGCGAGACATTCGTTCAGGTGATACATGCACCGCTGACCGCGAACAAGCCAGCGGCATCGGCGGGTATCATTGAAAACGCGAGCCGCAGCCAGCTCTGGAACGTCAATCCTGACAACAACTCGGTTACAGTGACCGATACCGATACCTTGTCGGTGCTGGCTGAAATTGAAGTGGGAGAAGACCCTTCGAGCCTGGCGCTCGCACCTGATGGGCGCGTGTGGGTAGTCAATCGTGGCTCTGCCACCATTAGTGTGATCGATGCCACGAGCCTGACCGTCGCGGGCAGCTATGCGCTGACGCGCGCCTCGCACCCCTATGGCATCGTGTTCGATGACACGCACGCCTACGTCAGTCTGGAAGGGACTGGCGAGGTAGTGAAAATCGCAACCAATGGTACGGTTGTCACGACTGCCGCCGTTGGCGCGAGCCCGCGGCACCTGTCTCTCGATAGTACCGGGCAGACTTTGTATGTCTCTCGATTCATCACGCCGACACTGCCCGGCGAGGACACGGGCAGCCCTGTGGTTGCCGATGATAACGGTGTCTATGGTGGCGAGGTGCTGGAAATGAACGCCAGTGACCTCAGTATCGACACCACTATTGTGCTGGCGCATTCTGATCGCGTGGCCTCTGAACATCAGGGCCCAGGCGTGCCGAATTATCTGGGTGCCGCGGTGATATCACCGGTGGGTGACAGCGCGTGGCTGCCGTCTAAACAGGACAACATTCTGGCGGGTGCGCTGCGCGGTGGCGTGGGCATCACGTTTGATCAGACCGTGCGCGCAGTGACGTCTTTCATCGATTTGTCTGCAAGCAGCGAAGACCTCGATCGACGCGTCGATCACGACAACGCCAGTGTTGCCGGTCACGCCGCCTACGATCCCTTTGGCGCGACGCTGTTTGTCACGCTGGAAGGTAATCGCCAGGTGTCGATCATCGATACTGGCACAGCGACAGAGATTGGCAGAATAGACACTGGCAGAGCACCACAAGGGGTATTGGTGTCTGATGATGGTACAAGGCTGTACGTGCACAACTTCATGGATCGCAGCATCGGCGTTTACGATATTTCGGAAATCGTTGACGCTGGTGGCACTGCCGCGATCGAGCTTGCCACCGTTAATGCGGTATCCAACGAATTGCTGAACGCCCAGGTACTGCGTGGCAAGCAGTTGTTTTACGATGCCCGCGATGATCGTCTGGCAAGCCTCGATTATATGAGCTGTGCCAGCTGTCACGTCGACGGTGAGCATGATGGGCGTGTATGGGACTTCACAAGCCTCGGTGAAGGCTTGCGCAATACCATCACGCTGAAAGGTCGCGCCGGCATGGGGCACGGCATTTTGCACTGGACCGGCAATTTCGATGAGCTGCAGGATTTCGAAGGGCAGATTCGAGAATTCGCCGGTGGCACCGGTTTGATGGATGACATTTCCTTCGCACAAGTAAGTGATCCACTTGGCGCGCCAAAAGCCGGCTTGAGTGAAGATCTCGATGCACTGGCTGCGTACATGAGTAGCCTGGTGGAAGTATCTGAAAGCCCGTATCGGGCAGCAGACGGGTCTCTGAGTGCCGATGCGCAGGCCGGGCAAACGCTGTACGCGGCCAATGGTTGTGCGGATTGCCACTCGGATGCCATTTTCACCGATTCACCGACCGCGGCACTGCACGACATCGGCAGCATCATGGCCGAGAGTGGCACTCGACTGGGAGCGGCACTCACCGGGCTGGATACGCCGACGCTTCTGGGTATATGGAACACTGGCCCCTTTCTGCACGACGGTTCAGCCGCTACCGTGCAGGATGCGATAGCCGCACACCTGAGCACCACCTTTAGCAACCAGCAACTCGATCAACTGGCAGCGTACATCCTGCAGCTGGATCAAAGCGGTGACAACATCGTGCCGCCCCCGCCAGTGGAGCCGCCACCGGTGTCACCCGTGCCGTCCAATCGCATAGCAGAAGGCGCAATTGTGGTTGATGGTGCGCTGGGAGACTGGTCGGGGCTGACATCGTTTGGCGAAGATGCCAGCGACACGGGGGCGAATAATCCGATCGACTGGCGCGAGTCGTGGCTTGCACACGACAATGCCAATTTTTACATCGCCTACCAGGCGCACTCGGCAGTCAGCGACAGTTGGGGCTATGGTATCTACATTGACGTTGATGGCGATCGCAATACCGGTTTCAGAGGGTTCCTGGATGAGTATCCCATCGGTGCCGATTACATCATTGAGGCCGCCGAGCTTCAGCGCTACACGGGCTCTGGCACCAATTGGAGTTGGGATGACGTCGCTACTGTCAGTCGATCTGCCAGTGGCAATATCGTAGAACTTGCACTGCCGCGCTCGCTGTTGGGTGACCCGGGTGCCGTGCGGCTGTTCTTCCGTGGCGATAACAACGCCGTCTCCGGCGACGTGGTGGATTTCTATCCTGATACAGTTGTGGATGCCAGTGCCGATGCCGAGTCGCGCTATCTGGTCTACTCGGTGATTGAAAGCAATGGCAACACGCCACCAATCGCCAATAGTCAGTCCGTTACAGTAGCCAGTGGTGACACGGTTGCCGTCACGATAAGTGGCAGCGATGTCAATGGCGATGCGCTGACGTTCGAGATCGTTGATCAGCCGGCTCATGGTGTATTGACTGGAGTGGCGCCGAATCTGAGCTATCAGCCCGATGCCAATTTTGTCGGTGCCGATGTCTTCACCTTCAATGCCAGTGACGGGCAGGCACAGAGCAATCTTGCGTCCGTCACCATCACAGTCCAGGGCGATTCGCCTTCCAATGAGGTGACGATCGCGGTGGATGGCAATCTTGTCGATTGGGACAGCGTGCAATCGTTCGGTCTCGATCCGGCCGATGCCAACAACCTCAACGACACGATCGACTGGGCGCAGGGTTGGGCTGCACACGATGCCGACAACCTGTATCTGACCTACCGTGGCCGCGATACGCTGGTTGAGAGCTGGGGCAATTCGATCATGCTCGATACAGACGGCGATCGCTCAACCGGCTGGCGCGGGTTTGCCAATGAGTATGCGATTGGCGTGGACTATGTGATCGAAGGTCGCTATCTGATGCGCTACACCGGCAACGGTACCAGCTGGAGCTGGTCTGGTGGTGATCAACTGCCCTACGGGTTGCAGGGCACTGATGCCGAGTTGTCTGTCAGCCGTTCGCAACTGGGTAATCCGCAATCGGTGCGATTGTTCTGGATGGGCGATAACGCCGCGGTTGGTGGCAGCACCATCGACTACTACCCGGATGGTGTCAGCGATGCCAACAGTGTAGTGCGCTACTTTGACTATGCGCTCGACAGTGAGGCACTCAACCGCGCACCAGTCGCCAGTGGTCAGTCGGTGCAGACCGAACAAAACGTAGCATTGAATATCACGTTGACGGCCAGTGATCCGGAGTCGGCGAGCCTGAGCTATCTGGTTACTGCACAACCAGGCAATGGATCGCTATCCGGTACCGCGCCGAATCTGGTGTACACGCCAATGGGTGGTTTCACCGGCACTGACAGCTTTGCCTTTACCGCCAGCGACGGCGTTCAGGATAGTGAGCCCGCGGTGGTATCGATCGTTGTGACGGGCGATGTTCAGCCGGCCAATGACGTCAGCAATCCGGTCGCTGGCATCACACTCGATGGCGCGCTTGCAGACTGGTCGGGGGTGACACCGTTCCCGTCCGATCCGGCCGACATCAGCGGTGAGGGCAATTTGATCGACTGGCGGCAGGCCTGGATGGCACATACAGACACCACTTTGTATCTCGCCTGGCAAAATGCCACACCGGTAGAAAGCTTGAGCTGGGGCCACGCGGTGTATATGGATACCGATGGACAGTCCGGTACTGGATTCCTCGGCTTTGCTGGTGAATTCACCGTTGGCGCTGACTACGTGCTGGAAGGCGCGGAGCTGTTCCGCTACACCGGCACCGGGCGCAACTGGTCGTGGCAGTCTGTTGGCTATGTGCAGCGCGCCGTGCTGGGTGATGTCGCCGAGATTGGGATACCGTTCGCGAGCATCGGCAATCCGTCGAGTATCGAGTTTTATCTCTTTGGCGATAGCATCGCAACGGGTGGCAACTCGATGGATCTGTATCCCGATGTTGCAGCAGATGCCAGTGCACCGTCTGCAGCACGCCGGTTCGGGTACAGCCGCACGCCGTAGTAGCCAGCGCCGGGGCGCCCCCCGCGTGTCGAGCCCCCTCCCGCCCCCCCCCGGCCCAGAAAAAAGATGGCGAGCGCCGCAGGCG
>CAZNIS010000043.1:1798-27083 GCA_964573105.1 uncultured Granulosicoccaceae bacterium | reverse complement strand
GGGGTCCCGCCCCCCGCGGTTGTCCCCCGCGCCGGCACTCGGTGAGGTCCTCCGCGTGTGCCGGCACATCGCGGCGTTCTGAGCGCCGCAATTAGCGACACACTTTTTCACATTTAGCGATCGGTCTGGCAGGCTTCCCAAGGTCTGCATATCTGGCCTGGCAGCGCCCTCCACGGGCAATCTCTGGCGCCAGGCAATTCCAAAAATAACAACAAGTTATCGACTCTGGCGCATCGATTGCACATTGTATACATTGCGATGTGACACTTCTGCCCGCATTCACTCCTGTCTTTGCCGCTCTGCCACATTGAGCTGTGCTGCCCATTGGCTGTTTATTTGCAACCACCCCTTGCGCGCTAACGAGCGCGCGGCACAACAGCCATTCGTCTGATTGGCTGAACATGGAGGGCTGACGATCTCATCAGGGACTCTACTCACCTGCGCAGCATCCCTTCGATGTGTCGAAGATGTTGGCTTCAAGAACAGACGCAGTGGCACTATGAAACTTCGAAAACTCTCCTCTGCCGTCGTTGTGGCGACGACGGCGCTGTTGTTAGCTGAAGGCCCTCAGGCCGATCCATTGGGCGATGCGGACAATGATGGTATTGCCAATGGCGCCGATCTCGATGCCGACAATGATGGCATTCCCGACCTGATTGAAATTGGCGCAGAGTCGATCGCTGCACCGCAGACAGCCGACGGCACGGCGGACGACACCGTTCCACTCAGACAATGGAAAGTGGAGTTGTATCGCGGTCACTATGCTGTTCAAAATGCACCGGCACCCGCCAATCTGAACAGCATCAGATTTGGCGAGCAGGGCGATCCGGTATTATCGGAAGAGGCCTATCTGGCGCTCGACTCGACGCTGATGTCCTACAGTGACAACGACATTCCGATTACCGACAATCCGTTCGATTCGCTGCAGGCCGAGTCGCGAGCGGATATCGTTAGCGGCGGCCTGGACACCGACGCTGCAGACGGCACCTGGCAAATGATTTTCACCCGCAAGATCAACGCGGCCGGCGTAATAACCATCGGCGAGGCGGGTGCCTGGTTCGATGACTATGCAGAGCTTTTCGTCAACGGTACCCTGGTCGACAGTATTATCGGCTTCTACAGCAGCCTACCTGCCAGTGAAATCATCACCCATCCACTCAATGCTGGCGACACGGTAGAGATCCGACTCACCAATCGCGGCGGGCCGGGTGGTTTCACCATGAATGGCGATTTTCCCGCCATGGATATCGATGCTGACGATGACTCGATACCGAACCATCTGGATCTCGACTCGGACAACGATGGCATAGCCGATGCGATCGAACGCCTCGGTCCCGAAGCGGCAGCGGTAGACATCGATGGCAATGGCACCATTGACGGCGATGAGTTCATCGATGCCGATGGTGACGGCCTTGCAGATGCGTTCGACGCTGATCCCGCTGACCCGTCCAATGCCACATCTATTCAGGACACAGCACCCGACACAGACGGTGATGGCCTGCAGGACTGGCGGGATACAGATAGTGACGACGACGGTTTGCCCGATACCATTGAACAACTGGTTGACACAGATGCCGATGGTTCGGCTGACTATCGCGATACGGATAGTGATAACGATGGCATAGCCGACGCGCAAGAAGCGGTGTTGCAAGACGCAAACCTCGCCGCGTTGAATGGCAGCTTTGTCGACAATGAAACCTTGATAGAGCGAACTGCGAGTGTCGAATGTGGTCCCGGGCATGTCGCAAGTGAAGCGAGCCAGATCGCGTTTGATCTTGGCTGGAACAATGGTCCACAGCAAAACACCGATGTTTCAACACTGAGTGTTTCATCCGGTGACACGCTTTATCTCACCATTACCACACCCAGTGGTGGTGACAGCAACACCGACAATGCAACACAGAATGGCGGTGATGCGGTGGTTCAGGCGCAGAACGGTGCTTCATTTGTCAATCTGGCTGCATCGGGCCAGGGCGCGAGCTACATCGACCACACGCCGTTTCAAGACTGGAACTATGGCGAACTGCACGTCTCGACGCCCGACGCTGTCGAGTCTGTTGCCTTAAGCGGACAGATGGGATTCGATGACTTCGGTGTCCGGAATGTGCGCGTCCCGGATGGATGTCTGAATGATACTGACGGGGATGGCATCGCAAATCATCGGGATGTCGATAGCGATGACGACGGTATTCCGGATGCAATAGAAGGTGATGTCGATACCGATCAAGACACCTTTGCCGACTATCTCGACATCGATTCTGACAACGATGGCATTGCCGACAACACAGAGGCTGCGCCATCAGGTGCAGATCAGGATGGCGATGGCATCGATGATCTCTACGATGTCGATCAGACTGCCGGCGCTGATCTCGATGCCGATGGCGTTGACGATGCGCTGGAAGCCAGCGATACACTCGATACTGATGGCGATGGCATCCCGAATGCGGAAGATGTCGATTCCGACGGTGATACTATTCCAGATGCAATCGAGGGTGTTGTCGATACTGATAGTGATGGCACTGCCAACTACCTCGATCTGGATTCAGACGACGACGGCATCGACGATGCCAGAGAAGCCCAATCATCCGGTGTCGACAGTGACGATGACGGTATCGATGATAGCTATGACGTCGACAGCGTCGGCGGTGCCGACCTCGACAGCGATGGCGTTAGCGATGCGCTGGAGGCAAGCGGTACGATTGACACCGACGGCGATGGTACAGCGGATGCGCTGGATCTCGATTCCGACAACGATTCTCTACCAGATGCCACTGAGGGTGTGATCGATACCGACGGTGACGGGCGTGCCAATTATCTTGAGCTAGACTCTGATGACGATGGCATCAGCGATGCGACTGAGGCCGGTGATGATCCACTTGATCCGCGTGACAGCGATGCCGATGGCACACCGGATTATCGTGACATCGACTCTGATGACGATGGTATCAGCGATGCGCTGGAAAACGGCACTGACCCGAATACCCAGATCGATTCTGACAGCGACGGTCTGCCCGATTACCTCGATCTGGATTCTGATGACGACGGCACGCCCGATGCCGTAGAGGCGGGCAGTGACGGTAGTGCGCCTATCGATGCCGACAACAACGGCGTCCCGGATTTTCGCGATCCGGCAGTCGCGCCGCTGGATAGCGATGGCGATGGCATCGTCGATTTACTCGAAAGCACCGACGATACGGACGCAGACGGACTGGCCGATTATCTGGACATCGATTCCGACAACGATGGCCTGCTGGACGCAGACGAAGTCGGCAACATTCACGCACCCATTGATTCCGATGACGACGGTGTGGTCGATTATCTTGATCTGGATAGTGATAACGATGGCCTGACCGATGCGCTGGAAGCGGGTGTCAGCGACGCTGATGGAGACGGTATCGTCGATGGATTTACCGATGCTAATGCGGATGGCCACGATGATGCCGTTGGCGCCAATCCGCCGGGCATTGCCGATTTCGATACCGATGGCATTGCCAACTATCTCGATGTCGATAGCGACAATGACGGTTTGACCGATCTGCTTGAATCAGGTGGCGCCAGCCTGGATGTCGACGGCGATGGGCGAATCGATCGCATGGATGATGTTGACGGCAACGGCCTTGCGGATGGTCTGGATGGCACGCCATCGCTGGATACGGACAATGATGGTGCGCCGAACTACCACGATCTGGACAGCGACAACGACGGCATCTACGACCTTGCCGAAGTGGGCGGTAGTGATGTCGACGACGACGGTCGTGTGGATGCCTGGGCAGACGATGATGCCGATGGTGTGCCTGACGCGATCGATGTCGATTTCACCGGTGGTGACGATGTCGATGGCGACGGTATCGACGATATCGCTGACGCCGACTTTGTCGCCGACACCGACACTGACGGCGATGGCATCATAGACGCGTTTGACGACGACGCTAGCGGTTCAGGCTTTTCACCGATCGACCCGAATCAGCCATTGAGTGCTGGTGATCTGCCCGATGAGGACGGTGACGGCACGCCTGATGTGTTGCAGTTTTCCCCCGAGGGTATAATTCGTACCGGAATATCTGGGGGCGCCGCTGCCTTTGGTTCGGGCGTTGTGCTCGCGTTGATGGCGGGTGTGGCTGGTATCGCACGCCGTCGTCGACGCAACGACTGATACAGGCAGATACGCCGCCTTCGGGCGGCGTATCAAGTATCGGGAGTGTCAGCTACAAGCGGTGGCTGACTTTGCGCGCTGGCGCAAGGGCTTGGTCATAATATACAAATCGACAACGCCTGATTGGGTGCGCACCGAATCTGGATTGGTACGCGAAATTGTAAATCCGAATCGGCGATACAGTTTCAGGGCAATCCGGTTGTTGGCTGCAACGGCCAGTGTCAATTGTCGATAACCGCTCGACTGCGCCCAGCTTTGCATACTCGTTAGTAGTTTTCGCCCCCACCCCTGACCACAGTGCGATTGGCGAATGCCGATGATAAGCTCGGCCGAGTCGCTCGCGGGGCCAGCAGTGGTTGCCGCGGCAAAGCCTGCCAGCTGCAGTTTTATCGTATCTTCAAGAAACAGGATGTGCGCAAAGCCCGGATCGGGTTTTGACGTTTGTTTTGGTTGCGTCTGGGCTTGTTGGCTGTGCCCGACTTCGAACAGTAGCCCTTCCGATTCTGCCTGCAGGGTGTTCCACAGCGTTACAAATCGGCTCGCGTCACCTGCGATCGCCGTCCGTATGATGGTCTCGTCCATGGCTATTCGGTTGCAACCTTGATTCCAGTTGCAGCAGTTGCCAGTGGGCACCAACGTAGTGCCAGACAGCAGTGGTACTGTTCGCGCTATCGAGCCTTAAGAGTGGACAGGCAGTTGATTCTATCGAGCACCCTTGCCAAACAGCACGACCTCTGCAGTCTGGCAAATGATCATAATGTCCAGAAACAGCGAGTGATTCTTGATGTAGAAAAGATCGAATTCCTGCTTCTGTTCAGAGTCCGTCAGTGATGCGCCGTAGGGATAACTGACTTGCGCCCAGCCGGTAATACCGGGTTTGACGGCGTGCCGTTCTTTGTAGTTTTCAATTTGCTCGGACAGGCTGTCGACAAATTCCGGGCGCTCAGGCCGCGGACCGACAAAACTCATATCGCCTTTCAGTACGTTGAGTATTTGGGGGAGTTCATCGATGCGCGTTTTACGCATGAATGAACCCATGCGCGTGACACGGTTGTCCTGCTTGGTGGCCCACTGTGCCACGCCATCTTTTTCGGCATCCACCCGCATGCTGCGAAATTTCAGCACCGAGAACGTCCTGCCAAGATACCCGACGCGGATTTGGTCGTAGAACACGGGTGCAGACAGCCCCTCTTCGAGTTTGATGCCGATCACCGCCAGTAACATGAACGGCCAGGTAAAGCTCAGGATCATCAGGCTGACGACAACGTCGAACACGCGTTTCAGCGCATCGCGCCACGCACTTTGATGAAATCCATCCGAAAAAATCAGTGAATCGAGACGAACGATGTCGAGCGGTAACTTGCCCTGTTCGCGCTCGAAAAACACCAGTATGTCGATGACCGAGATACCCCGTAACTTGCAATCGAGCAGCTCGCGCAGCGGCAGCCCCTCGCGGCGCTCATCGGGTGCGACAACAATCTCGTCGATGTCGTGCTCCAGGCAAAAATCAGGCAGCGAGCCGTTGGGTTTGAGCAATTGTTGCGAGTCGATCATCGTCTCACGATCCGTGTCGACTGGAACGAAACCGACGATATCAAAACCGCGTCTGTCCACCTTGCGGCGCAGGCGATCAATGATCGTGCGCGCTCTGTTGCCGGCGCCGACGACCAGTACTCTGACTTTGTGCTCGTCTTTATCGACGTGATACAGAAACAGTGGACGAAGCAGTGTGACAAGAATAAAAGAGATGACCAGCGCGATACCGAATACACCGCGACCCATATGCAGTGTCGGGAACACATAGTAAATCAGTGTAAGCAGTGCGGCACCTGCCAGGAACCCTGATATCGAACGCAGTAAAACGCCGCTGAAACTGCCGCGAAAGCGCGCCTGATAAAGGCCCATCGCCATCATTGTTACCGGCAAGACCAGACCGAACACCATCGCTGAGAGTATCGGCGATTCAAAATCCATGTTGGCCAGCGATTTAGACGTGATGAGTTCGCCGTCGTAGCGTATGAATACTGCAATGCAGACGGCCACAATACACAGTGCTGATTCAAACAAAGCCAGCAACAAGAATGGCACTCGAAGGTGCATTTTGAAAAGTTTGAGAGTCGTCAAGGTGGTTACAAGGTTCTTTTCGCCAACAGGATATCGGTCTCGGCGTCAAAACCTTGAACGTGGTGCAGCGTTGTGACGGAATCTCGTCAAGTGGGCTGTGACGTACCTGACAAATCACGGCCACGTACGCGGATGTGACCGTAAAACTGCCGGATGAGATCAGCTTTGCGCGTCGAATGCACGCTGGCAGAATCCGGCAATCTCCTCCAGTGCAGCCATGGTTTCGGGCAGTTCCGGGTTGGCGTGCCAGCCGTGGATCAACCCCTCCCAAACCTTTAGTTCTATCTTGCCACCGGCCGATTCGCACGCTTGTGCAAAGGCCACGCTTTCGTCGTGCATGGTCTCCAGCGAACCCACATGTACCAGCATTGGCGGCAGATTGGCCAGATTGGCAAAAAGCGGTGAAATCAGTGGATCGCGGGGATCGGCGCCGGCGGTGTAGTACGCAGCCATGCGATCGAGATAGGGCTTGGAGATAAACGGGTCATCTGCCGCTCGGGTTTCAAAGCTCTCGCTGCTTTGCGTCAGATCCACCCAGGGGCTCAGCGGTATCGCGGCTGCCGGCAGCGCCACGCCGGCTTCGCGCAAGGCCAGCATTGTCGCGATGGCCAGTCCACCGCCGGCCGAGATACCGCAGATGGCGATATCGGCCGCCTGATGACCCTGTTCCAGCAGCCACTGATAGCCACGGACTGCGTCGTCGAGCGCGGCCGGGTACGGATGTTCCGGTGCCAGGCGATAGGTCAGCGAGAAACAGCGCGTAGCGCAAGTTGCCGACATCGCAGCCACGCCTGATCGGGTTGCGGCGACAGAGCCACGATAATAACCGCCGCCATGCAGGAAGTAGATCACACGCTGTGCATCGGCGTTGCCAGCCGCTATCCACTCGCCAGTCACACCGTCTGCCTCGACAGGGGTCACCGTGACATCATCCGCGAGCACCGCAGGTGCGCGGCGCTCGGTTTCTTCCCGCAACTGAGCTACGGATTTGTCCGGCGAGTAGGGGTTAGCTCGCCGCGCGGCAATATGTTGTTTCAGCGCATCGCTTTGCATGTCAGGGTTTCCGTGTTGGCGTATCGATAACATCAATCAACAGGTGTGTTGCGTCCATTTTGCACGCATGCAGTGGTCGATGCGAGCAAGTGCTAATCAATTGTGCACCCAGGCGTGTTGCGAACAGGCTTCGCAAACGGTCGACAGCGATTGGGTAGTCTGGTCGCAATTGTCCGGCAATGACGGCGGTACTTGAGTATCATCGCGAAAGCGTCTTGCTATAGGTGTCTGGCACCCGAGACGCCGCATACTCACCGCGAATTAGTCGATCCCGTCCAGCCAGTCGATCTACCTTGCCTACCGTCATCATTTCCCGCATACACAGCATCGCCAGCGAGATCGTACAACTTTGCGCTGTCGTCTTGCGATTGCTGGTACCGGTGATCATCGTTGTTCGCGCGCTCGAGTTGCTAGGCGTTGTTGACTGGATTGCCGCGGTAATGCAACCCGCGATGAATATGCTCGGGTTGCCGGCTTCAATGAGTATTGTGCTGGCGACTGGAATGATCACCAGCATCTATCCTGCGCTGGCGGTGTTTTTCACATTGGCGCCTGCCGAGACGCTGACCGTGGCGCAGGTGACGGTGCTCGGCAGTGTGATGTTGCTCGCCCACGGATTGCTGCTGGAGGGTCGCGTCGCCCAGCAGGCAGGTGTCAATATGTTGTTTACCGTTTCAGTGCGTTTGTTCGGCGGTTTATTGCTCGGCTGGTTGTTACACCAATTGTATGAACAGACACAGTGGTTACAGCAAACCAGTCACAGTCGTCTGCTGGTCATCCCGGTGAGCGATACTCACCTGGACTGGCTGTTGGCGCAATTGCGTGGATTGATGATGATCATGTTGGTCATCGCGGCGCTGGTTTGTTTGTTGCGATTGCTGCGCTGGCTGGGTATTGAGCGGCTGATGATCCTGCTGCTGCGGCGGCCGCTGGCGCTGGTGGGGATCGGCCCGACAGCCACGCCACTCACAATCGTAGGCATCACTCTGGGGCTGACCTTTGGCGCCGGCATACTGATACGCGAAGCCAGAGCTGGCAAGATACCGCCGCGCGATATCTGGGCGGCGATGACCTTGCTCGGTGTTTGTCACAGCATCATCGAAGATACCATCACCATCATGCTGCTCGGTGCGCACATCGGCGGCGTGTTGTGGGCGCGTGTGGTGTTTGCTTTTGTCTACAGTGCGGTGCTTTACTGGCTGTTGCGCTCGCACTCGCATCTGTTCTACAACCGTCACATGATCAGAAATGACATCGCACCGGCCGGCAGTTAGTTATCAGGCGTCCGCAGCGTAGGTCAACGCAGTGCACATTCTGGTGGAGAAAACGACAATGATATCGGATGGTCTGGGTGTATTGGCACTGTGGCACGATTGTGCGGCAGAGCATCACGCCGAGTTTGAGCACTGGTATCAAACTGAACACCTGTTTGAACGTCTGGCGCTACCTGGATTTCTGCGTGGCAGGCGTTACGTCTCTTGTGGCGACGGGCCGGGCTTTTTCACCTACTATGAAACGCATAACACTCAAGCATTGCAGTCTGCCGAATATTTGCAGCGATTGAACCATCCCACTGATATGACCCGGCAGGTGATGTCAGGGATGTTCACCAATATGAGTCGAACTATCTGCCAGGTGACGGAGCGGTGCGGGCGCTTTCGCAGCAGCTTTGCGTACACGGTTGAATTGCGCGATATCCCTACGCCTGACGTGTCCGGGCCAGTACTGTCCCGATTGGCTGCTGATATCAGCGTTGCGCGTGCAGAGTTGTGGCAGGCAGTAGGCCACAGCGGCGAACCGTCAACTGAGGAGGAGACCATGCGCGGAGGCGACAGCAACATCAGCGCATGTTTGCTCATAGAAACACTCAGAGAATCCGATCTACAGGCAGTTGCCGAACCCATATCCCAGGCACTCGGGTCGGATATCGTTAAATCGGGTTTCTACCAGTTGCTGTGTGAGCTTGAATCGAACAACTGATCAATGACAGGCTGCTGTCGCCGGTGCGCGAGTGCCGGCCTGTAGCGTGCCGCGCCACTGTGTTGATGACAACGACAGGCGCGGCAAGTGTGTCGGGTGTTGGGTTACAATTCACCTCAGCTGTTCCATCCGATCAACGACACGGTGCAATCATGGCAAAAGCATACTGGGTGAGTGTTTACAAAGAAGTCCACGACGAAAACAAGCTGGCGGCCTACGCCAAATTGGCGGTGCCAGCGGTAGAGGCCTTTGGTGGTAAATTCATTGCCCGTGGTGTCGCGGCAGAGGCGTATGAGGCGGGCGTCAAGCAGCGCACAGTGCTGGTTGAATTCGAGTCACTCGACAAGGCGATTGGCTGTCACGACAGCGCCGCCTACAAAGAGGCGCTGGATGCGCTGGAAGGTGGTGTGACCCGGGATCTGCGGGTAGTAGAGGGCGTTTGATTAACCGGCGGCTGCATCGCGCAGTCGCGCCTCCACCCTCAGTGCTCGTATAGCCGCCTCGTCGAGTATCTCCGGATAGAGCCCGCACAGTCGGGCCACCTCGACGGCATACGGCTGGCAGCTTGCCTCAAGCCGTTCGCGCCCGGCGGTTTGCAGTTCCTGCAACATCAGCAGGCGTGGCGACTGGCGATCGATGTAGCGTCTGCATAATTCTTCCTGTTCTGGCTCCGGCCAGTCCTCGCGCAGCAGAAACGGTGGAAACGCGATGTCGTCTTGCTCGCGCCGATCGAACCACACAGCTTTGCTGTTAGTGCTGGCGCGCTCGGCGACCAGGCTCTCCAGCCGATAGTTCACCGGCGGCAGCCGGTTGGCGATCTCGCTGTCAGTCTTGGGTATTGGCATCACCGAATCGGGCAGGGCAGTCCAGTCGGCGCGGCTGGGGAACTTTTTCATGCCGTCCTCACTGGAGCAGGAAAATATCAGCGCCAGTGGCGCCTTGTCTTTGTTGTCGAGCAACCAGTATTCGAAACAATCCGTCGCCGCAAATGGCAATTCCACGTCGGCTAGAAAATCCAGCATCTCGGCAAGTTTTGGATCGGCAACATCGTCGACCAGTTTTTCAGGGTTGGCGTTGCGCGATTTAATTTCACTGTGCGTCAGTCGTCCTACGCGGATATGGCTGCGCTTCACGTACTGAATTTCCCAGTTATGGCCGTCCATAGTCAGCGCGCGATAGGTGGCTGACTCTGCGATTTGCACCTGACCCGAGTAGGGCGGAGTCAATTTTTCTGAGTAGGTTTTTATCATTATTCTTGTGTGTGGCGCCGGACTGTTCAGTTTAACTGTATGCGCTGACCCCAGGGTACCGGTGCCTTTCCCTTGACCAGCCACAGGGTTTCGGTGTTGACGCGATCAGCCGGAAATTGACCACAGGCGTCAGTAAAGTAGACAACTAAATCCATCGCCTGTCCCTGTACATTGATCCAGTCGAACACCGGTCTGAAATCGGTGCCACCGCCACCCTGTAGGGATTCGGGTAACTGCAACTGATCCCACGGCTCGAATGTCCACGGTCCGTCCGGGTCCAGTTGCCAGTCGCAGGCAAGTAAGGTGATGCGGGCATTCACCAGGCTTTTTATCGCGTTGATTTCAGAGATAAACAACTCAAGCTCTGAATGTTCGATCGAGCCGCTGGTATCCACGGCGATTGCAACATTGATCTGCCGCGCGTGCAGACTTGGCAATATCGCCTCGCCCGAGCGGCGCTGCGTCGGCCGCGTCATGTTGTAGTCTACTTTTGAGGCGCCACCCATGAATCGGGCAAGGACCGTGCGCCACGGCACGGTGGAGCGAAGCAGCCTGTCGATGTGACGTGCGACGCTGCCATTCATCTTTCCCGCCATGCTCGCCTGTTGCACGGCCGACACCATTCGCTGTTGCCACTGAGTGTTCAGTTTGTCGCGCTCCTGCGCGCTCAGTGGTGGCGGGCGATTTGAGTTGCCGTTGTGATCCGAGTTGTCCTGTGAAGACTCTTGGGGCTCTTGGGGTTCTTGGGGCTCTTGGGGCTCTTGGGGCTCTTGGGGTTGGCCGTGCGTGCGCGCTGCAGCGGGCGCAGAAGTTGATGGCGGGTTATCGCGTTGATCTTCATCGCGTGGCGGCTGCGGATCGGGTTGATCAGTTGGAGGCGTATCGGCTTGCTGTGTCTCTGCCGGCTGATCGCCTGTCTCGTTATTTGGATCGTCGTACAGGTGCTGATCAAGTGTCTTTTCATCGCTGTCGCTTTTGATCAGCGGGTAAATTTCCTCGGCAGACAGCCCTTGATAGTCTTCGTTAAAAAGCGCGCCGGGTGGCAATTCGAGACCGTCTTCCAGCAGCAGCGGATTGACGGCGTGGTCGCAGGCGATATTCCAGCGATTGATATCCCGGTGTTCGCGGCGGGCGAAGTGCGCAAGACCACAATGCAGCGCTTCGTGCGCCAGTACGAACTGTACCTGGGCCAGACTCAACGCTGCGATGTACTCGGCGTTGTAATAAATTGAACGCGCATCGGTTGCCGAAGTGCTGCACCAGGACCCGGTAGATTCGATCAGCGGCAGCCGGAGTACCAGCGCACCCAAAAACGGCTTATCCAGTACCAGTTTGGTTCTGGCGGCTGCGAGCTTGCGCGCGACATCACTCATGGCCTGTCGATCACTGTTGCCAACGGTGATTCTTCAGTCTTCTTCATACAGCAACACGTCGGATATCTGTTCGGCCCAGTCTTTGAATTTGGCGAGAGAAAATAGCCTGTTGCCAACCGCTCGGTGCAGGTCCGACACCAGCATCACGCCCATTTCGCGCTGCGGGAAACGTGAGGCGTAATCGAGAATATGGCCAACGCTTGTGTCGAATGCACTGTCATCGTTAAGTGCGGTGGCGACCCCGACAAGCGATGCAGCTACGGCGTACTGCAGGTCAATTGACTCTGGCACGGCTACGCTGTCGCCGGCGAGAATCGCATCGATGTCTGGCAGGCTGGCGAGGTTGTCAACGAACGCGTTTATTTCTATACCCGCCGCATCGCCAACACAGGCCTGCAGCGCGCTTGGCAGGATGGCTGGATTACTTTCAAACTTTTGCAGCGCGTGGTGGGCGAATTCCCAGCTGCGCGGGGTCGGGAAGGCGACCGGATCGAGCGCCGGGTCAAAGTCGAACAGCAGCTCTGGGCGAAAGCGTAGGAACCCGATGACGCGCTCATCGATCTGGTGCCGGTGTGCCCACATCACCCAGTCGTCTAGATTGACGTCGAAACTGAAATGCGTGAATCGATTGGCCAGCGGTGTCGGCATCGAAAACGTCACCCCGCGATCCCCCTGGCGATTGCCCGCGGCGAAAATCACCCAGCCATCGGGTACGCGATAATCGCCGAGACAGCGATCGAGAATCAGTTGATAGGCAGCTGCCGATACAGCCGGTGTAGCCGAGGTAATTTCATCGAGAAAAAGAATGCCGGAAGGGCCGTGTCTGGAGGCATCCGGCAGCATACTGGGCACCGCCCACTCCACATGATTGCCCACCCGAAACGGAATGCCGCGCAGGTCGCTCGGCTCGAGCTGCGACAGGCGGATATCGATCAGTGGCACCTGATGTTGCTCCGCCACCTGGGCGACGAGCTGTGACTTGCCAACACCGGGCGGGCCCCAGATCATCACAGGCGTGTGATGGCCTGCGTGGGCGCTGGTAAATTCGCTGTCCAGGATGATTTTCAGATGGCTGGGGCGCATATCGCTCGCAAGAGGAAAAGACTGACCAGCGGGGAAAATATGGCCGCCAAGCCGAATTCATATAGCCTGCCGGCATTGGAATGGCTTGCTGTGTCGTTGTTGTGTAGCGAAGTGACGATCTCGCGTTTCCCGACTGCAATACCGAGCGAATCGGGCAACGGACGTGCCCGATCCATTGGCGATTCAGCCGCCCGGATTATTCGGCGCGCTGGACCTGCACCCGGGTATCAGAGAAAGTGGGCGCGCGGCCAATATCGGCAAACCGCGACGAATTCACCGCCGCAACGCTGCTGCCCTCGTTGGCGCTGGCCCAGTATCCCATTGGCGCGGCAACCAGGCCTGGCTGCACGGCGTCAGTCACGACGGCGATGCCGCTGAAAGAGCCGCGCTGATTGGCCACGGTGACCCGCTCGCCGTCTGCGATGTGGCGACTGGCGGCATCGTCGGGATGAATCTGCACCTGCTGCTCGCCAATGTGCTTTTGCTGTCGCGGCAGGTTGGCGTATTGCGAATTGATCAGCGCGTGGCTCTTGGGTGAGATCATCATTAGCGGGTAGTCTTTCGCCTGCGGGTGATCGGCGGCAGTTTCCTGCGGCGCAACGTAGTGTGGCAGCGGATCGATCGGGCTGCCGTCCTGATGCTCCATCGAGCCCTGCCTGAACACTGGCCCCACCATGTTGCCGCCGGCTGCCATCGCCGATACAAACTCCACCTTGCCCGAAGGCGTGGGGAAGTTGCCGTCGCGATGCGGGGCGTGATCTGCCGGTGCGTCCGCCACGTAGCGCAGGTAGCCGCGCGATTTCAATGTGGCCAGGCCGCCTTGCTCGGCAAACACCGGTACCGTCCAGTCGAAGCTGTCCTCGATGATCTGATCATCGCTGCGCTGGAAGAACGGATCGTCAAATCCCATCTCGGCCGATAGTCGGCGGAACATTTCGGTATTGGATACCGCCTCGCCGCGCGGTGCGATCGCGGCGGCATTGTAGTTCACGTAAAACGAGCCCCAGGAGACCATGACCTCGCTGTGCTCTGCTGCGGTGGCGGCGGGTAGAATAATGTCTGCATAGCGTGCGGTGTCGGTCATGAATTGCTCGTGCACCACGGTGAACAGATCCTCGCGCATCAATCCCTGCACCAGTCGCTGTTGCTCCGGGGCCACCACAACCGGATTCGCGCAGTAGACAAAAAGTGATTGTATGGGTGGTGCCGGTGCGGCGACCTCGGGTGCTGCGCCCAACAGGGAATCGGCGAGTTTCCACTGATTCAGCACGCGCGTGCCAGGCTTGATGAGATCGGGGCGATGGATGTTTTCCCATCGATTCGGGCAGACCCAGACCGGCAACTGATAGACTCCGCCGCCCGGCTGTTGCCAGGCGCCGGTTAGCCCCGGCAGACAAGTAATGGCGCGCACCGCCTGACCGCCACCGGTGTGGCGTTCAATCGCAACCCCGATGCGGATCGCGGCGGGATTGGACCGGGCATATTCGCGCGCGAGTTGGCGAATATCGGCAGCATCGATGCCGGTGGCCTCGGCCGCCACTTCCGGGCTGTATTCTGCCGCGCGCTGTGTCAGTTCATCGATACCGGTCGTGTGCCTGGCGACGAAATCGTCGTCGCACAGCCCTTCTGAAATAATGACATTGATCATCGCCATGGCCAGCATGCCATCGGTGCCGGGGCGAATCGGCAGATGCCAATCGGCTTTGGCGGCTGTGCGGCTGCGCACAGGATCGATGACCACTACCTTCGCACCCTGCTTTTGTGCCTCGGCGATAAAGTGCCAGTGGTGCAGGGACGTCGATAAGGTGTTGCAGGCCCACAGGATGATGTACTTCGAGTGAGCAAAGCTCTCGGTGTCGAGCCCGGCGCAGGGGCCGACGGTCATCAGATAGGCGGTCGCGGCACCTGAATCGCAAAAGGTTTTTTCTGAGATTGACGCGCCCAGGCGATTGAAGAACGGATCACCCGACCACGGGCCATTGAGCGTGCCGGCGTTGCCCATGTAGGCGTAGGGCAGGATAGCCTCGGCGCCGTGCTTATCGATGATGCCGCGCCAGCGCGAGCCGATTTCACTGATCGCATCGCTCCAGCTGATGCGTTCGAATGCACCGCTGCCTTTGGTACCTGTTCGTTTTAGCGGATAGAGGATGCGATCCTCGCTCATCACGCGCTCTTCAAAATGAGCCACCTTCACGCACAAGCCGCCACGCGTGTAGGGATGATCCGGATTACCTCGCACCGAGATCAGCGCGTCATCACGAGATTCCCAGATCATCGAGCAGTTGTCGGAGCAATCGTGCGGGCAGGCGCCGATGACGCCACCATTGGCCAAAGCGTTGCTGTCGGGCATGTTTGGTTTCCTCCCTGACGTTTTGATCACTCTAGCAGATTGTGATCGCAGAACTAAACCGGAGGATGAGTCACAGACCCGTGCACAGCCGTGTTGGCGATGCGCTATTCAACTTCGCAATAGCGGTTGGTTTCCAGCACGTTGTAAAACGCATCTGCGATGTGTTCCGAACCCTGCTGGTTCGGATGCACGCCATCGTCGAACATCATGTCCTGAGTGTAGCCGCCGCGCACATTCACCAGATGCACACGTGGATTGGCCAATTGCGCGACGTGCGCATCGATCAGTGTCGTTAACGCGGCGATGCGTTCATCGACATTCTCCAGATAGGCATTGGCATAAGTGGGTATCAGGTTCGCCACCAGTACATCGGCGCCACCGTCAAGCGCGGACGTGATGATCTGATCGATCTCGCCAACAGTGTCATTGTTATCGTGGCCCTGAATGACATCGTTAGTGCCGATATGCAACAGCACGAGGTCAGGCGTGTAGCTTGCCATTGATGCCTGAATGCCATCATTGGTCCCGGCCCAGTTTGTGTGGCCTGTGATGAAGTGATTGGCCTCTTGCTCGCTGTAGGCTTCATGAGGTGATTCGAAGGTTGCATGCAATGCGTTGCTCGTCTGTGAACCCACCATCTCATAGCTGCAGCCGGTGTCATCAAGCTGAGCGGTAAATGGCAGCCGCCAGGAGGCGCTGGGGCTTGGGCGCGGCACGCCGTGGGTGATCGAGTCGCCGACTGCCATCATGCGCAATGGCTCACGCGGTGTGCTGATTGGCGGCGATGAATCTGTCGCGACACCGCCATCGCAGCCAGTGCCAAGCGCGACGCCGATCAACAGCATCGAATAAAAGCGATTGTTCAAGGAGTAAACGTCTTGTGTCTATTGAATCAGTCAAGACGCAATTTCACCGCCAAACGGCTACTTCAACGCGACGAATCAAGCATGTGAATCAAGCAATTGCGCGATGAATCGATGTGTGTGTTGCAAACGACCGGCTTTTATCGGGGCTTTAGTGCGATAACATCGAGTTTTCAGGACGCGGAAAGCGAGAGTGACACGATGAAAATCGACGGTAGTTGCCACTGTGGTGAACTGAAATATCGAGCAGAAGTTGATCCGGCACATGCCATGGTGTGTCATTGCACTGACTGCCAGGTGTTGTCCGGCACGGCATTTCGATCTCTGGTGCTGAGCCTGCCCGATGCGTTTGAAATGACTGCCGGGACGCCAAAGATCTATCAAAAAATTGCCGCCAGCGGCAATGCCCGGGAGCAGGCGTTTTGCGGTACCTGCGGCTCGCCGCTGTATTCCGTTGCCGCCGGAGATGAACCGAAGGTGTATGCGGTGCGACTGGGCACCGTTACCCAGCGCGATCAGCTAGAGCCCAACCGGGCGATCTGGTGTCAGTCAGCGCAATCCTGGATTGGTCGACTCGCTGCGCTGCCTCAATCGGCTGAACAGTAGTACTTGGGCAGATGCCGGATACGAATATCCGGCATCGTGTTGCAGGTTGCTAGTGCTCTGCCAATTTTTTGTGTTGCCAGAGCACTAGGCCGGCTCTGTGGCACTAGCTTCTGTGGGCTTGCCGGATGGAGCACTGTCCGCATCGGCCTTGCCAGAGATCTCGATCTTCCTGACCTTGGCGGTCGCGTCGACTGGCTTGGCTATGCTTAAGCCCAGTACGCCCGATTCCAGCGTGGCGGTTACGAGCTTGCTATCCGGTTCGAACGGCAACCTCAATGTCCGTCTGAAGCTGCCACTGGATCGCTCAACGATTCTGTAGTTTGACTCGTCAGTGGTTTTTTCATTGTCGCGCCTGCCGCTGATCGTAAGCAGATCACCGTTGAGCTGGATGTCGATATCCTCTTCGCGAACGCCGGGCAAATCGACAGTCACATCCAGTTGCGATTCCGTTTCGTTGACATCCAGATCCGGCTTCAGCGCAAAGCCCTGCAGTGCGGGCATCTCGGCGTGTTCAGTCGATAGGTCGGTATGGCGAAACTGGTCGAATACTCGATCCATCGCGCGGCGAAAAGACTGAAATACATCGTGTTCATCGCCACGGCTGTCAGGTGTCGGGGATAGTGCAATTTTTCTCATGACAATAATCTCCGTAGTAGGCCGAAAGATCGATAGCGGGAACGCTACCGTTTAACAGACTCTAGGTGCCTGCGGGCGAATTCCATTGATGCATGTCAAATGGTCGCAGATAGCGCCGATATCTAATGTTTGGCGTAATCGAATCCGTCGGCGAACGAGAAAAACGGCAGGTGAAAGATGCTTAATTACGCGAACATACTGGTCCCGGTAGATTTTGAAAAAGGCAGCGACTCTGCCATCGAACAAGCCGCAGAGCACTCACAGGCCAGCGGCAGCAATCTGTTTGTAGCGCATGTGCTGGAAGGGGCTGAGCAGGCAGAAGCCGCGACTCGGGCAGATTGTATTGCTCGCGCGGAAAAACAACTCGACGAATTACTCGACTCACTCGAAATTGGCTATTGTGAGAAAATTGTCAGTTGCGGAGAGACAGTACCGACACTGCTAAAAATTGTGCAAGAGCAGAATATTGATCTGACCGTGATGGGAACAAGACTGCGTGAAGAGCCAAGCAGATTGGTTAAATCGATTACAGTGGCAGTGGTGGCCGAGACAGATTGCGACGTGCTGGTATTGCACAAGTGATGCTGGATCCGATGTGGCGGCAGTCGCGTACTGCCGCCATGCTCCACCTTGCCACGCCGAGCAGGTATCATACGCGTGGACGCGCAGACTGAGAATCTATGGCGTGGCCAGGCGTGGCCAGGCGTGGCTCGTTTTACAATTTAACAATCCCGGGATGCTGATCTGTCTGTGCCGTGTAGCGAACGATTCTGCCGTTGCCATCAGGCACCATGCGAACCGACATGCCGAGCTTTTCTGCCAATGCGCGCATGTGGATATTGCTTGTGTCGTCTGTGGTGGTTACGGTCATCGCACCCTTGTCTGCTGCCTGAGTCAACAAAGTTGATGCAATCTCGAAGGGCAATCGGGTGTCGAGGAAATCGCGTGAAACCACCATGGTCAATTCACACATCGTTGGCGCATCGCCTGTGACTGCCATACAAAGCGCGAGCGGATAGGTGTCATCGCTGTCTTCAATTTCGTCTTCTTGCAAAAATGCGGCGTGAACCACTGCGTCGTCAGCGTCGATCAGTTCTGCCAGCGGTTTTTCGTGGGTGACGGATAGAGTGCCAAAAGTATCATAGTCAGAATCTGCCACAATCGACTGCAGTGTTTTTCCGGCGATCTGATCTCCCGCCGATACAGGCCGAATCCGTACCATTTGCTCACGAATAAAAAAGTCTGTCGCATTGCCAGTGCTGGTGTCTGTCATGATTTCGTACCATCGTACAGGTTTGACGTATAGTTTTCAGGCACTTATGATGCTGTGCATTGACAAGAATCAAATTAAACTGAAATGGCGCATGCGTACTTGCCGGTGGAATCGAATCACTTCAAACGGGAACTTTTGGGCGCGCTCACGGTGCGCGCAATGCTGTACGTTTCCTGAGGCTGTAGATAATGACTGACGATCCGGGAAATAGTCGCCCGGTCAGTAACAATTGCATCACGTGTGGCGGGGTTAGAAATCACGGCGAATATTGCGCCTATTGCGGTGCTCTCTATCCCGATGTTGTCGCTACCGGCAGTCCGGCCAGAAAGCTCACCTCGCTGGCGGCCAAATATCGGGTGGAAAAATTCAGCGGTGGGATAAAGATCTCGTGGCGCTGGTGGTCTGCCTCGCACCTGTTCCTCATTCCATTCGCACTCATCTGGAATTCGATCGTGTTCAAGATAGGAGACTGGCAGGATCTGTTGCGCGATCCGTTGTCGCTATTTCCCATCCCGTTGGTACATATGCTGATTGGGATCGCTATCCCGTTGTATGTGGCGATCAGTTTTATCAACAAGACCACCATACGTGCAGATCGACAGCTACTGAGTATTCGGCATTTCCCACTGCCACTGGGTCGCAAGGTATCCGTGCCCGCCAGTCATATACAGCAGATTTTTGTATCCAGGGGGCAAAGGTCGAACAAACGCAACAGCTGGGATGTGCCGGTACTGCAATTGATAACAATCAACGGTGAAAGGATTCAGTTGATGAAAGGGCGTGCCGAAGTGGAATTCGCAGACTACGAGTCACTGCGACAATCGATTCTCGAGGCGCTGGGAATCTCTGTGGCCCATGTGGCGGGTGCCTATACCCACTAGCGCACCGATTGTCATTGTCGCAGGCACGCGTTGTTTGACTGACTGGGCTGACAAAGAGATGTCAGAAGGGCGCCTATCTATCTGCCGGGCAGATCGACTGGCAATCACGTTTCCGTGGCGATGATCGGCTGTGCTACCGGTGTACCGTCGTCGGAAAAAAAAGTCGATGGCTTGTGCTTGCCGCGAATCTTCCAGGTCAGGATCCGTGCGATGACACGCAACGTCAGGCCAATCGGAAATTTGGCTGATTGGTGTGGATAATTTGGTACGCCAATAGCGTGCTGCGTCTGCACCCACGCGCGTGTGGTGCCGATTGAGGTGTCGAGGTCCTGTTCACTGATGAAGTTGCTTACTACGCTGGTAAACGGCATACGAGCATTCAGCGTTAGCGCAACAGGCGTATTGCAACAGCCGGTATACCATCGCAACAGTCCCTTGTGTCGAAGCCGCATGGAGCGCAGCTGCTCGCGTCCCGTGTCGATGTTGATCTGAGCCTGGTTCAGTTGCAGAAGGTCAGTGCCGCCAAATTGATCCAGGATTTGTTCACGATTGTCTAGAAAATCGGCAAATGCCTGACAGTCGTCGCAACAGCAAACGACTCTGACATTGCTGGCTGGCAAGATATCGTATCCTGTGCCCCGCACAGATCCACATGCACATGCTAGCGAAATGTTCGACATCGTCTTTGCGTCTGTTAGGTCATTCAGCTGACTTTAACAGTTCAAAACTGGCTGACGCCAGTGGCGTGATGATTACCGGACTAACCGTTGGGGATGGCTCGGCGACTGATCGGTTCGTCGGCTTCGTGCTGAATTTTATCTGAAGGGCGCAGGATAACCAGCAAGCATCCGAGTGCGAATCCGATTGCACCGCCGATCAGATCGACGATGATATCTTCGGGGCTGGGCGTGCGCTGAAAGGAAAATACCTGAATCGATTCGGTGAAGACGGCAAACACGACTATGCAGGCAAGAAGAAATGCCATGCTGACCTTTTGATGGAACAGTCCAGCGATAATGCCGACTAGCAGGAAAAACAGCAGGTGCCCGGATGCACTGAGGATCTCCTTGAAGTTGAATTCACCAGCGAATGGCAATTTGGTTGAATAGTTTACGGAATCGGCAATGTAACGGGTGATGGTATCCGGCATCAGCATCAATATGGCGCCCAACGCGACAACCAATAGTAGCGACACCGTAGTGAAGCCCACCTTCGGTTTGGCGCTATGTAATTTCAGGAACCGCAACACGGCGAAAGCCAGCATAAGAAGCGTGGCGGCCCAAGCTGCAGCTAACGCCATCCGAACCACCTGGTATGACTCTGCTTCAGCCACTCGATACAACGCGGGGTTTTGAACATGCATGGACCCGCTGTGGGCCATCAATCGAATCTGGAACTTGACGATTGGCATGGCCTCTGTGATTTGTACTATCGATGTATAGGTGCTGATGTCGTTATCACCGACCAGATCAGACAGGGAAAATCGGCCTGTTCGATTTTCGTCCTGATCGAAGAGTGTCATGCCAGTGTGTGCCCCCCAGACTGGCTCGTTCGTCGCACTGATGCCAGTGCTTGACGCCTGAATAACCATTTTGTAGACACCAGGGTCAGGTCTGAATGTTCGTGTCAGCTCGTGAAATGTCCATTTTGGATTGTCCTGACCGTTGTCCTCGGTGGTGAGCGTGACGCCATCGCCGGTATAGTCGAGTTTAGCGGTGCCGCGTGAGTGCCAGCTGGAATCATCGGATAGCCCGTCTGTCTGTGCCAGCAGTGTGTCCTGTATTTGAAAGCGTTCGGTTGATCCGAGTGATATCCAGGTTGCGATAGAGCACAGCAGCACCATCGCGAGCAGCAACCAGAGTGGGCGTGGGGCAGCCTGCCTGCGGATTGCCTCGGCGGGCATTTGCGTGGGCTTAAGCTGGTCGACGGAACTAATCGCAATCGGAGCCGAGTCAGGCGAGTACAGCAGCAAATCGTCTTCGAGTTCATCACTGACAAACAAAGAGTAAGGCGGGCATTGAAGCCCTTCCCGCAGCATCTTTTTCATGCGGGATTTGGCATCGGGATCAGAGTCCCCTGCCACACGGTATAGCCGCTGATTTTCAAGCAGGCAATACACCGTTCGCTTGCTGATTTGCGGTGAGTTTTGAATCCAGATGGGTCTGTTGCGACGGCGGTAGACCAATTGATCGCCTTCAACGGCGTTGGCTATTTCCGGCAGTAGCTCAAGTTGCTCATGGGAGAGGTTGTCAGACATTTTCCAGGTTGTACCGTCGTCGAGATACATAACCCAGTCGCCATCAACTTTGGTGTAGATGCGCAGCGCGCCATCATTTAGTGAAGACTTCATTGGACGAGATGCTGGTTGCCGAATTTAAAGCTGAGAACAGCTTACCTCAAAGTTTGAAGTGAGTTGCGTGACTAAATGCAACAACGTGACAGAGTAGTGAGAAATGAGAAGAAACAGCAGCCACAGGTTTCTGCTGGGGCTGGAAAGGTTCTCTGGCATTCTTAACTGAGATCAAGCGTTTACGGTGCTGTGATCGTAAAATGCTTTGAATTTGCCGATTAAGCTTCTCTTTCGCCGTGGTCGGCTGTGGGCGATGCGGGCGCATCAATGGTTTAAGTAGTTTTACGCATGGGCTGCGATATCCTTTGCAGATGTTTATCGCTACAGCACAATCAGTGGATAGTGGCTTAGGGTGTGCACACTTGGTGGACTCGTGGTAGTAGTCACGGGCCTGGTTCAGCCTGCGCATCAACCGATTACCCCGGTGTAGAATGACGGGCATCAAACGTTGTAGCGAGGGGCAAGCAAGGTGGATGCTGGGACCAACCGAAGTTTTGGCGGTATAGATCGTCTCTACAAGCGAGTTAAAGCGCTTTCTGCAACGGTGTACTGGTACCTGACGCAAGGGCGACCGACCCGCAGGCGATGGGTCGATGCCAAGCGCGAAGGTGCGCGCATCAGCCTGGATGCACTCGGTCCGCCGGTTCGCGCGCGCGAAGCGCATGAGCGCCCGGCCGATTTTACGCCTAATCCCGGTCGGCTAAAGAAATCTCGATTGATGAAGCTGGACGCCTATCCCGCCACAGACTACAGCTTCGAGATCAGTAATTTGCCAGTCTCCGGCAATCAGCTCAACGGTCAATCCGAGGCCGAATATCGCCCGGCCTCGCCGATCTTTCACACCTGGCAGTATCAGCATCCGATGGGCAAACTGGAATTCATGTTCCAGGCGAGCAGAACACCGTCAGAATTACTTGCATTGCTTAAGCGACAATGGCTCTCCTTTGCTACAGCGGGCTCGGTTAGCGCCACGCGACGCAACGTAGATGATCCGCAAGAGATGACCCGCGAAATCAAAGCCGACGTGAAGCAAATGGGTGCCGAGATGGTGGGCGTGACGCCTTTGACTCGCGAAATGAAATTTGACAGCCGGCCACTGCCAGACTTACCTCACGTTATCGTTTTTGCCGTGCGCATGGAGCGCGAGGCAGCGCTGTGGGCGCCGAGCGAAAAATCGGCGCTCACTATTCAGGCTGAATACCGACACTGTGATCGTATCGCCGCCGACATGGCAAAAAACATTCGCGCACTCGGCTGGCAGGCAGAAGCGGCTATCCACAACTTGCTGCACATACCCGCGGCCGTCAACGCAGGCCTTGGACAGTTGGGCAAGCACGGCTCACTGATCGCGAAACAGGCCGGATCGATGTATCGCCTGGGTGCCATCGTCACCGACCTGCCGCTGCAATACGATGAACCCGAAGATATCGGCGTCGATGACTTCTGTGCGACTTGTCAGATCTGCACCACCAACTGTCCGCCGCAGGCAATCCTGCAGGAAAAGCAGCTATTACGCGGTAACGAACGCTGGTATGTGGACTTTGATAAATGCATTCCCTATTTCGTGGAAAATCACGGTTGCGGTATTTGCATCGGCGTTTGCCCATGGAGCGAGGAGGGTAGCGGCGAGAAGCTGATGCAGAAAATATTCTCGAAGCGTAAGAAACAAAACGACATGCAGTCTTCACAGGTGACAACTGGATAACGCCCCTGCAAAATTTTACAGCTCGCTTGCTGCGAATTCCTGGCTCGCCGTAAATGGGTTCATTGTAGATACGCCTGTGCGATCAAAGTCCTTTGTATTTCCGGTGACTGTAACTGTAGCCGGATATCAGGTGCAAACTAACTACTCAGCCGGCACCGCAAACAAAAAAGCGTCACTGTTGGTATCTGTGTCTGCGCTGTGCAGGTTGCTGGCGTTGCTGTTGAAGCGAAGAAATTGCCCTGCCGCAGTAAACGCTGCCTGGTAAGTGCTGCTATTGCCTTCCTGCCCGTCAGGTGATCGCGTGACCAGAATGGTTTTGCCAGTTGCCAGTTCAGTTAGATAAATCTGGGAATGGTCGCCGCTCACCGTGATGTCATCAACCAGATCTGATTTTGAACTGGTGTAGGCGACAAACCTGCCATCCGGCGAGACCTGCGGATTATCGGAGTCGCCGTTGCTGACAGAACCGATTCCCCGTGAATCACCGGTCGCCATATCAATCCAGGCCAGCGCCGTACCATTAGAGCGCCGATACTGAAATGCCACAACCCGTCCATCATCGCTCATCGAGGCGCGGTAGAGTCCTTCAAGACGGCGCACCTGTGTTGTGGTTTGGGTCACGCGGTCATATCGATAGAGTGCGCTTGCGAATTCGTTGGGTGAATGCAGATTGCGCGCCTCACTGACGAACAGCACGTACCGACCATCGGCGCTGATGTCACTCACGAAGCTCGCACCATCTGAATCTCCGCCAGACAAGCTTGTGCTGATTCTGGTGGTTGTGCCGTTTATCGCGTCCATCAGAAATACATCGGATTCGTTATTGTTGTCGCCTTCGACGATGTTCGCCGCTCTGGAATTGTAGGCCACGTAGTTACCATCCGCCGACAATATGCCGTTCACCTGAGACCAGGGACTTGTACCGCGCGCGGGGGTTACAACCTGTGTGACATCGCGCGTCGGTACATCGATTAGATAGAGCTGCCCAACTCCGTTCGCTGTGGTGCCGGCGAAATTGGTGACGCGGCTCTTGACCAGAACTGTGCTGCCATCCCGGCTGGCACCCGACATATAGGAATCGTTGTTCGCCTCGGTGTTGTTCTCGCCAACAGTCAGTACCGTGATGGTGCCGCTGTTGTTGTCGCGGACGAATACATCGGAAAATCTGCCACTGTCGTCGCTGTGGAGATCGCCACCCCAGTACTGAAAAAGCGATAGCGAACCATCCGGCGTTTGCTCATAGTCGTAAACGGTCGCAATACCCGGATGATCGACCAGAATGAGGTGATCATCATGAGTAGCAGGCTGATTGACCAGGCAAGAGTTAGTGCCATCCCAGCCCCATCCATCGCCATCAGAGTCAACGCAGGCACCGGCAACTGGCTCCAGTGGAGGGCATGACATTTGTGTAGCCGCATTCCAGCCCCAGCCTCCGTGACTGTCTGCATTGGTGTAATCACATGCACCCGCTGTTGGCAGCGGACGACACGACACGCCGGCAACCGGGTCCCAGCCCCAGCCGTTGTACAGTCCTGCGTCAATGTAGTCGCAGGCGGCAAACAATAACCCGGGCGATAGCGCGGCAAAGCAGGCACAAAGGGCGAG
>CAZNIS010000043.1:0-1698 GCA_964573105.1 uncultured Granulosicoccaceae bacterium | reverse complement strand
CCGCACGTCCTTGCTCCGCGGCACAGTATGTTCAGGCGCCGTTCTGTTACAGCGGGCTACGTTCATGCAAGTAGCGGTGAATGAGGCACTCGACGACAAGCGTTTTTCAGTATTTGAATAGTCAAATTTCGCTTAGGAACGATGCTGTCGAGGGAGCATGAAAGAATCGTAAAAACATTGTTGGCGAGACAAAAAATCTGCTATGTTTACACGTCATGACGTAAAGAGATGGGGACTCTCGTTGTGGTGTTACACGAACCGACAAAGAATCATAAAATGGTGTAGGCCAATGATTTCAAAGCACTCGCATCTAAGCTATCGATTTGCCGATCGTATCGACATGCGGCATGCCGTGCTGATCGCTTTTGTGATTCTGGTGGGGGCACTGCTCCGGCTGTTCATGCTGACGAATCAAAGTCTCTGGTATGACGAGGGGCTGAGCCTCGTCGTTACTGATTCAAAAACACTCATCGGCACACTAACTGATCTGTCCGCACGGGCAGGTGGCGACAAATACCAGCCACTGTATTTTCTGATGTTGTCTGCCTGGCGATCTGTCGTGGGTGACTCTGAATTTTCGCTGCGTCTGCTCTCGGTGTTGCCTGGTGTGGTTGCGCTGTTTTTCATGTATGCCGCTGTAGTCAATGTCTATGGAAGCAGGCACGCCCTCTGGTCTACAAGCTATCTGAGCGTCAGCGCATTCTGGATAACCTACAGTCAGGAAGTAAGACCTTACTCACTGCTATTCGGCCTCGGGGCCATCCAGCTGTTTTTGCTCAGCGTCATTTTTACTCCGCAAAAACCAACGAAGACACGAATTGCCCTTTTCGCCCTGGTTACTGGGCTCAGTTGTTTCGCCAGCATACTGTTGATCGCCTTTACTGCTGCACTGGCGCTGGCTCATATGACGATCGTTCGTCGCGCCGTTGACTGGATTAAATGGTGGTTGCCAGCGCTGATTGCCAGCTTGCCGGCAGGTTTCTATCTGCTGGGTACGCCGGCTGTCGGCGAACTGGCAACAGACTCCACCAACGGCCTGGGCCTCCCTCTTTATAAAAACAGTCTGTTTGCCCTGTACGGTATTCTGGTCGGCCATTCCTTCGGCCCGCCACTGGATGTGCTTCGTGAAAGCGGCAATCTGGCAGAGGGTATGCTTCGCTACATCTGGCCTCTGGCGGCACTTACCATTACAGCAGGCGTTCTTTGTGTGGGATTCATGACTGCACGACTCTCGCTTTTTGGCGGGCAGGATTCCGAAAAAGCCACAGTGACGGGTAATCGGTTCTTTCTGGCCTTGTTGATCAGTTCGTTCCTAATGGCAGTGCTGGTGGCAAAGGCATCAGGGATAAACTGGATGCCGCGGCACTCGTTTTACCTGTCGATTCCGCTGGCGATCCTTCTGCCGCTTGCGTTCACACTACATCCGCGGCAAGCCGGTGTATTTGGGAAAAGAATCGGTCAAAGTGCCAGGGCTGCATTTGTCGCGTTGCTGGCTATCAATGTTTACTCCAGCTACAACTATTTTTATAAAAGCGAATACTGGCGAGACGACTATCGCGCAGCCGCGAATTACCTGCTGGCCAATCTAACCGAAACAGACAGAGCGATCATGCTCTGGGGTGAGCCGCGGTTGCTTTCCTACTATGGCGATACCAGGACGCAGGATCGATGGAAAGTGAATCCGGCGCCGGTAGGCAC
>CAZNIS010000042.1:47034-55066 GCA_964573105.1 uncultured Granulosicoccaceae bacterium | reverse complement strand
TTGGCATCCTTGCCTTTTTTCTGCGCGTCCCGCGCGCCGAGTTACTTTGAAAAGCGCAAAGTAACCAAACGCTTTCTGCCCGCCTCGGTGTGGCTGTCGCCGCTTTGTAAAGGTTCATCGCCGGCGGGGCCGCGCTGAGTGGCCATCCCTGGCCACACAACGCTATGTGCGACGTCCTGTCGCACATACCCCTTGTCGACGAACCTTTCCAAAGCCCTCGGGATGGAGGGGAACAGCGACAGCGGCTCGTGCTGATACACGTTGCTATTCGAACCTTGTGTGGTCTTGGTGGGAGCTGACCTTCGGGCGGCGAACAAGGTAGAGCGGAATGTCTATTCGGGGATGGATGTGGTCGGGGCTGCGATCTCGTGTGGGTGTTACCTCGCTTACGCGTCGGGTTTCCTGGCTGCGCCTTGCTTACGCGTCGGGTTGTCTTCCTGGCTTTGATCTGGGGAGCGATTAATTCATTTGTTCCAGTAGCTGTTGCGCTTCGGCTACGAGGATCAGGTTATCTTTGCCGTACTTTATTGCGCTGTTCAGCCATTGGCGTGTTTCGGGCTCGTCTCTTTGTGCGCCGCTTCGGCCGGCGCGCAGGTAGTAGTTGGCGGCGGTGGCGGGGTTGCTGGTTGAGAGCATGTCGCCGCAGGCGGCGAGGGTGCGCACCATGCCTCGGTAGTCTCGGGCGTCGCGGCGTTTTTCTATGGCGAGGTCGAACTGTTGCCTTGCTTGTTCTACGTCACCTTCCAGGCCGCTCTGGTGCGCTTGTAGTTCGATATAGTCGGTGCTGTCTGGCTGTTTGCCAAGGTCTTTGATGGCGGCCATGTGGTGACCTAGTTTGCCGATGTCGGCCTGACTGGCTGCTGCCAGACCGATGATGAAGTGGGCGCGGGTGAGGGTTTCGGTATTGGTGTCAGGGTCGTTGATCAGCAGCATGGCACCTGCTTCTGCGCGACGCAGGTTGCCGCTTCTGTAGTCGGTGGTGGCGCGCAGCAGGGTGATGGCGCGATCGTTTGACAGGCCGTGGCGCTCGCGTTCGGCTTCGGCCTGGTCCAGATGCAGTTGTGCTTGTGGATAGTTGCCAAGTGCTGTGGCGACGAGTGCGAGATTGAACCGGGCGTCGATGATCTGCAGTCGATCATCGCGGGTCAGGGCGGCGTTCAATACGTTTTGATACAGCGTTTGCGCCTGGCGATAACGGCCGTTTTGGTAGGCGCCGGCGGCGCTTCGTTGCAGGGTGTCGGTGGCGGAATCGACGGGATCGGGCGGAGGTTTTTTGCTCGCACAGCCGGCGATCATCAGCATGAAAACCAATACGATGACGATTGTGATCAGGTTGGTTGCATTTCGCAGCATCAGGGTTTCACTTCTGTCAGTGACAGGCGGCCGCCTGCCGGTACCGCATCGTTGCCGCTGCCGCCGAGCAGCCAGTTGCCGCGCAGTTGTCGCAGCAGGCCTTCCAGTTCTGCCACGGTCTGCTGGGTCGAGCCCATCAGGGCGGGCACGCTGGACGCGCTTTCGTTGACTTCGCGCATGGTCTTTTCCATCTGCGCAAGAATCGGGGCCATGGCGGCAATCGATTCGTTGGTATTGTCCAGCAATGCCTGTACCTGATCGCTGGTGGTGTTGCTGGTCAGCAGTTGACCGACCGATCCCTCGCCGCTGTCGATGCGTTGCGTCAGTGAGCGTATATCGGCCAGCATCGATTGCAGGCTGCCGTTTGGATCGGCCAGGTCTTCAGCCAAATCTGCCACTGGAATGATGGCGCGCTCGGTCTGCTCGAGGATTGGCATCACGCGGCTGCGCACGTCTTCCATGATCTCGCCGATGCTGTCGGTCGGGGCGCGATCGGCACGGGCGGTCAGTACGGCGTATTCCCAGTCCATTGGCTGTTGATAGCCGCGGCTGATCTGCAAGAAGCCGTCGCCGGCGACGCCGAAGGTCTTGCCGATGATCGCTTCGGAGTCGCGTCGCACGAAGTCTGCCATCGATGAATCGATGCGCGCCTCGGCGTGAATGCGCTGGTCTGGATCGATGACGATGCGGGTGATGCGCCCGGCCGGTGTGCCGAGGATTTCCACTTTGGCCCCTTCAGACAAACCATACAAGCCTTCGTCGGGCAATATCAGGTGCAGTTTTTTGCTCGGGTCCAGCCACTCGCGCAGACTGCCGGCCTGCAGCAGGCCGAGTATGAAGAGTGTCAGGCCGAGGATGACGAACGCACCGAGCATGGCGCGATGATTAGGCGTTTGCATGGTCGGTTTCCAGTTGAATGAGCTGACTGCCCAGCAGTCGGTAGCGGCGATCTGCCGGTATGGCGCGGTCAGCGAGTTTGTTGTTGTCGTCAGTTATCCACAGTACGGCCCCTTTTCGGCGGCGCACTTGCCCAATGCAACTGATGAGCGCTGAGTGGTTGCGTGTCAGTCGCTGTGGATATTCGAGTATCGCAAGCTGTGGTCGGCCGAGAAACGCGCGAATGCAGGCGCAGCGTTCAAGGTCTGCCGGCGGGCAGTCGGCGGGCAGATTTTTTGGCAGCCCGGGAAGGCCGAAGCGGCGTGCCATATCGCTGGCGGCGGCGCGAAGAATATCTTCTGGCACGATCGTGTGGTGCATCAGCGGCAGCAGTATGTTGTCCATCACTGAGACCGATTCAATCCAGTTACCATGGCTTTGCACGCGGCCGACTTCGCGGCGTGCCAGGCGCGCCTGCTGTTCGCTCAATGACGACCACAGCTGTTGCCGATAATAGACCGTGCCAGTGTGTGCGCCAAGACCAAGCAAAGCGTCGGCGATGGCGCTGGCGCGGGGTGTGTCTGCACAATGTAGAAGCGTGAGTTCGCCACTATGTAGTTGCAGGTTCACACGCACCGCCGGGTGCATGTCGATGGCCGGGATGTGCAATGTCTTTGCATCGAGCAAAGGGGGCGTAGTGGGGCCAGTCTTTTGCGTCACAACACAAGCTCCAGCAATCCGCTGATGGCGAAGGTTGCGAGTAGTGAAACGACAAACGCGCGTGGCAAAATGTTGCGGATGCCGAGCACGCCGGGCTGTACCTGCAGGCCGTACCAGATCGATAACCAGCCAATCGTGTAGCCGGTTAACAGGGGCTTGACGATCAGCAGCAGATGGTCGCTCAGTGTCATGTTGCCGAGTACGTCTTCGACAAATGCCAGCGCTGACAAATTACTAAGCCCTGCCAGGGCGGCGACGATAAACCCTCCCCAGAGTGCGGTGTGCATGAACAGCATGGTCAACAGAAAACAGGCGAGCGCCATGGCAAATGCGCGGGGCACGGTGATCAGCATCGACGGGTCGATGCCGTGTGAATGCAGCAGACGCATGTGGCCACTGGCCTGCAGTTGCCCGATATCATCGACAATCGCTGCACCGTTGCGGCCGATCAGAATCAGTGCGCAAGTCACCGGTGCAATCTGGCGGACCAGCACCAGCACCAAAAATTCACCGATTCGATTTTCCTGACCGGCGTAGTCGAGCCAGTAGATAATCTGTAGTACCAGACCGGCTGCCACCAGCAGTGAGGCAACCAGTACGGCGGGTATCGCCAGCACACCGGTTTGATAAAGCGTGCGGCCAAATTCGCGGCGCATGGTGCGTCGCCAGTTGCCGATCATCAAGCCCTGGCCGAGGGTGGCACAATATTCTCCAACGCAGTGGCACACGCCGACTGTTGTGTCGATGAGAAAGCCGCCAAATCGCTCGAAGACGCCGGCGCGATCCTGCATGGATGCGGCAGTTTTCATGCGCGCCCGCTAAGCAGGTAGGTGGAAAACTCGCCGACACCTTCGAGATAGTGATGGCCGCGCTGTTGAAACAGATAATGTTGTTGCAGTTGCAGGTATACCGGGCGGGTTACCTGGATCGCACCGGGCAGGCTGGTGTCAGCCATCTGGCCGGCGGTTTGCACCGCCTCGCCCCAGAAACTAAAGGTGCCATCGGCAAGACTGCCACCGACGACAGGGCCGGTGTCGATGCCGATTCTAAATGCCAGCGGCGAGTGATGGTGCGCCATCTGTCGCTCGCAAATCGCTTTGCAGGCCAGTGCAAACTCTGTCAGCTGGCCAAGTCCCAGATCGTTGTGTCCCGCCGGATCGATCGAGGCGATCAACTGATCGTTAAAACACTTCAGGTAGCCGATATCAAAGTCGTTGGCGCTGTGATCGATTTCTGCCAGTACGCGTGTCAGCGTGCTTTGGTTCGAGCCGTCGCCACTGGTACCGGCCAGTGCACCGGCGTCGCTGAAGCGGATCGACAATACCGCCAGTTCATCGATGACCTGATCGTCTGCGCTTTCAAGCAGGCGTGCGCGAAACGCTTCGGCACGCCGTGGGTTGAGACTGGTATCGGCGTTGCGGGCGCTGAATCTGGGGTTGGTGGATGGTCTTACTGACGTGGATGCCGAGCCGCCTGCAACCGGCTCTGCGGGTGTTATGGGCAATGATGGTTTGTCATTGACCTGATCGCGAATGGCAAGCAGATTGGCAATGGCGCTGGCAAAATTAACGGTGTGCGCCGGCCAGTCATCGCGGCGGCTGCCATCTTCCAGCCAAAGTAAACCCGTGCAGCGTTCATCGCTTTCAATCGGCGCGCTCAACAAGGCCCGACAGCCGACTGGCGTTAGATACTGATGGCCAATTGAGTTGAGTGCGCGATCGGCGCTTGTATCAATGCTTGCGACCGGATCGATGGCGTTAGTCAGCAAGTCGAACGCGTCGGGATGTTTTTGCCGCGTCAGGCGCATGCCCTCGGTGTGGCCGTGGGTGTCGCGATCAAAGCAGTCAAGGCAGGTGAGGGTGTCGTCCTGCAGTTGCCAGATACTGGCACGCCTTACCCTGGTGGCGTTGACCAGCGCCTCGCTGACAGGCGTTAAGGATTCTTCGTGATCGCGAAACAGGCCGGTGTGTGCGGCCAGTTCGCCAAAGGCGCGCCCTTCGGCGTCCAGTTGTGCCTCGCGTTCGAGAATGCTGATCGCGTCGCGATCGGCGCGCAGGCCCTGGCGTATTAGCAACGCTGCGAGCAATGCAGCCAGCGCGATCACGGCCAGTCCCATCGCCAGTGTCTTGCTGACGTTGTCCACCACAAAGCCGACAAAATCGTCTTCCGGCACCACCACCAGTACCGACCAGTCACGCTGAATCAGACTGTTTAACGATGAGGCCGAACTGATGTAGCGGCGACCGTCGAGGGTGAAATCGCGGCGTCCATGCCCTTCGACCTGATAGCGATCAAAAGCGCGGCTGACGATCGGGTCATTGAGATCGGCAACCTGTGTCAGGCGCGCCTTGCCGTCGTTGTCGCGCAGCAGTTGCTCGCTGGGGTGTGCGATCACGCGGCCCTGGTTGTCAACGATAAGCGCGAGGCCCGTTTTGCCAATGCTCAGCCTGCCCAGAAAGCGGCTGATGCTCGCCAGCGTCACATCCGCGCCGATCACTGCGCGCAGCGTGCTGTCGTCTTCCATCAGCGGCACGGCGCCGGTGATGCCTGCAGTCTGGCCGGTAAAAAAGGGATAGACATCAGTCCAGTACAGGCTGCCGTTTTTGCGCGCGCCGCCATACCACGGTCGCGTGCGTGGGTCGTATTGATCCCAGGGCTCGATCTGACGCGTCAGCACGGTGTTTTCCTGATCGCGTCGTGTCAGGACGATTTCCAGTTCGTCCGGCAGCGCCGTTTTTTGCCGGATGTATTTGGTCTCCAGTCCGCTATCACCGCGTCTTACCATCAGAAACTCACCGCGGCTGGTGCCGATGTAAATCGCCGTCAGTTGTCTGGCGTTGCCTAGCAGGCCAAGACCCAGTTGCTCGGTAAAGTCGGGTGGGATGCCGTCAATGTTCTGACCCGAAATCAGATCGCGCGACAGGCGGATGATTCCGGGGATTGGCGCCAGATAGGTGGTGACCTCGGTTTCTATGCGACTTTGCAGATTGGTGATGACGCCCTTGCTCAGCGCCAGTGCATCGGCACGCATGGTTCGGTAGTCATAGATCGCGATCGCTATCAGCGCGAGCAACATGATCACAACCACGCTGACCGGCAGCAGGATGCGAAGATGCCGGCGTCTTTTGATGGCGCGGGCTTCTTCAAAGCCCTGATAGTCGAATCCGGATTGGGACATCGTCACTGTTTGCACTGAAACCGTTTGGTTGCCACCAGCCAATGACTGCACTCTAGGCAAACAAGGAGGCGGTACTGCGTTTATACCTGTCTGGAATATAGCAATGGGCTGGCGTTTGTGTGGAAAACCATGGCCACCTGCTGCGCAGATTGGCGATTGTGCCGAGCTACTCCGTGGGTCTCACTGGCAGGGGACACGCTTGACCTCAATTGACCTGCCAATGATACTGCACGGGCTGGCCGGCGTGTTCAGCGCCTGTCAGGCAACAGGGAAGTGTCAACGCCAGCAAGGAGGCAACACTATGCTTGTCAGCAACCGAACCCGTTCGGGTTCTCGCCGGTACTGGTGTATCGGTGCGTTAGCGGTCTTCAACGGTATCTTTCTCGCCGCAACCAGCACTGCTCACGCGTTTGAATCTCGCGCTAAAAATACCAGCAACTGGTCAAGTTCGTTTAACGCCGCACCCACCTGCACCGGGGCGGGCTGCCACGATATGAATCGCGCGAGCTTCGGCCCGGCAGGCGTGCGTGTGCTCTCCACTGCGGGCAGCGCACAGGTCAGTGTGTCGGGCACCAATGGCACCTACTACTGGCGTTACCGACAGGGCGCCTCAGCCAGTGAGGTATTTACCAGCACCCAGACAATCGGATCGTTGGGCTCTGGTGTCAACCAGCTGGATTTCTGCGTAGTTGAGGTGACGGCTCCCAGTCTGGGACGACGCGACTGGAACTGCGGTGATTTCGAGATAACCAGGAACCGCGTGCCAACGGTTAACCTGAATCAATCCAGCGTATCGCTGGAAACCGGTGATTCAACCGGGGTCACCGTCGATGCGACGGACGATTTGCCAGGCCTGTCCTATTCGGCGTCCGCCGATTCGACGGTGGTACAGGTCAGCGGCAGTGGTCCCGGCTTCACGGTTAATGCCAATCGGGCCGGCAGCGCGAACGTGACGTTTACGGTGACTGACTCAGATGGCGAGAGCAGCCGTCAGCAGTTGAGCGTCACCGTGAGTGACGCGCCTGAACCCAATCAGCCACCGCGTATCGACAGTATCTCGCCGGATCCTGCATCTCTGGAGGTCGGCGATTCGATTGTCGTGCGCGTCAATGCCAGCGACGACAAGCCCGGGCTCAATTACGCGGCAACCACCGAATCACCCCTGGTGTCGATCAGCGGTAGTGGCCCCGAGTTTACCGTGGGCGGTACCGGGCAGGGCAGCGCCGAACTGCAGTTTACGGTGACTGACAGCGATGGCGCGAGCGCTATGCGAGTGTTACAGGTAAGGATTGAGCCCGCGCCATCGACAGACGGTGGCAGCGATGGAAACACGGATGGCAGTGCAGACGGTAGTACAGATGGCAATGCCGATGGTGGTGCTGACGGAAGCACCGATGGCAGCACGGATGGCAATACGGACGGAAGCACTGACGGTAATACCGATGGCAGTACGGATGGCTCCACTGACGGCAACACAGACGGTTCGGCCGACGGTAGTACCGATGGGTCGTCCGCGGAATGTATCGACACCGACCCGATCGGCGATGGTTGGGGCTGGAACGGCAGCAGTTCGTGTCGAGTCGATGCCGGCGGCGGTGGTGAGACCGGCGGCGCAGGTGGTAACGATTGTGTGGACACCGATCCGGTTGGAGATGGCTGGGGCTGGGATGGGACTCAGTCTTGTCGTGTCGATGCCGGTGGTGGTGACACCGGCGGATCCGGCGGTGCAGTTTGTGTCGACACGGATCCGGTCGGCGACGGCTGGGGCTGGGATGGTACTCAGTCGTGTCGCGTTGATGCAGATGGCGGTGACAGCGGCGGATCTGGCAGTGCAGATTGTGTCGACACGGATCCGGTCGGAGACGGTTGGGGCTGGGACGGCAGTCAGTCGTGCCGTGTCGATGC
>CAZNIS010000042.1:26308-46934 GCA_964573105.1 uncultured Granulosicoccaceae bacterium | reverse complement strand
GGCAGTCAGTCGTGCCGTGTCGATGCGGGCGGCGGCGACTCCGGTGGTGCGGCGTGCGTCGATACTGATCCGGTCGGCGATGGCTGGGGTTGGGACGGCAGCAGCTCGTGTCGGGTCGGAGCATCGGGTGGGTTTTCTGGCCGCAGCAGCGATGGACAGTGGCCGATTTGTTATACCGGTGTTGGCGCGGGCAGTACCGAGGCTTGGCAGGTGCAGATCGGCGTTGAAACCGGCGTGGCCGAATCCTGCGTGAAAAAATGCCCCGCTGACTATGTGCGCGATCAGAGCTATCCGGGGTGGGGATGGAATCGGGCGCAGAGCACCTCATGCGTAGAGTCCGGCGTCGATGCCGGCAGCAATGCTTCGGTGCCGGTATATGTCGACGGCGATCGACTGGCCTTTGAAAGCAATCTGTCGCGCGCGAACTTGATTCGCAGTGGCGGCAGCTGGTCTTGCCAGCGCCAGACGCGGGCGGACGCCAGTGTGCCGTTTGCCAACAGCGGGCCAGGCATGTCGTTGCAATTCTCCGCCGATGGTGCGCTGAGCGCCTCTGGCAACAACAGTGCGACCTGGTCTTTGAGTGGTCGTTTGCTGCGATTGCAGACATCACCAGAGATGGTTTATCGCAATGTGCGGTTCGATGGCAATTTGTTGTATTTGTATGAAACGACTGAGGTGCGCTATCGCTGTCAGTAGGCGGGTGGGTAACCGACAGGCGGCGCCGCCGTCTGTCGGTCGGCCTGCACAGTGACCTCGACTTGCGCGCAAATGCTGCTGCAGTGCCTGACTTGAATCGGTTGTTCAATCTCTGGTGAGAAGTATGGATCCGTTGTTGTCGGCTGCCGATTTGGCAGACGTCCTCTCGTTAGTGGAAGACGCACACAGTGCCCGCAGCGCAAAACAGTTTCGGCATGTGCTCGTCCACGGTGTTGGCGCGATGCTCGAGTCGGTCTCCTGTGTCTGGACCGAGCTGGCTACCGATCTGTTTGCAGCCCGTCCAGCGAGTACATCGGTGGCTGAATTGTCGATCGACACTATCGACAAGGAAGCGTTGTTGCCATTGTTTAACACCTATGCGTGGCAGCATCCGGTAATCGCGCATGTGATCGACAACGGTGCGGAGGATGCGACCGCCATATCGGATCTGATCAACCGCGATGCGATGCAGCGGCTCGAGTTGTATCAGCTTTTCTGGAAGGCGCAGCACATCGAGGATCAGCTCTCGGTGGGATTTGTACAGGGGGAAACCGTCATCGGCCTCTCGGTCAATCGCAATAGCTGGGGGTTCAGTGACCGGGAGCGCGAGATGCTCAGTCGTATTGCGGCTTGTACGTTTTCCTACTATCGCGCCTTGCGTGGCTACGACACGCCGATCAATCAACCGGTGATTCAGATCAACCGCAATGGATTCGAGGATCACTATCAGCGCCTGGGTATCACCTTGCGGCAGGCCGAACTGCTGACACTGGTCGCACACGGAAAATCCAATAAGCAGATTGCTGTCGACTGTGATCTCAGTGAGGGGACCGTGCGAAAGCACCTGGAAAACACCTTTCGCCGACTGAATGTCAATAATCGCTTCAGTGCGGTTACCGCGGCGACGACGCTGCTCGAAGAGATCGATCCAGGTATGGCCTAGCTGGACTACTCAGCCCTACGCCGAATTGCGTATTGTCGTCCCGGTCATCGTCGGTCACCCTCTAGCAGTCAAAAGGAATGATTGGTTGGGAGTATGCACGGATATCGGTACCCGGTAGTTGCGCTCGTCTTCGCCGTGATACTCGGATGTGGCTCGGGCGGTGACAGCGAGCCGGCCTCAGTCGTAGGCGATGCGCTGACGATCACCAGCAGCGGGGACGGACCGCTGCGACAGTTGAACGTTGGTGGCGATCTTCAGCGTCGCTATCAGGTCGACGCGATCGTCACTAATCAAGTCAACATTGGCGAGCGCTCAAGCCAGCAATCCACGCGCGCCGATTTCGATATTGTCGCGACGATGCAGAGTGCAGCCAATGTTACCCGTCTGGAACTGCTGCCGGTATTGAACAGTTTTCAGCCGGCTTCCGAACAACCCGACACTGACGAACTCACGCTGACGAGCCAGCAGTTCAGTACGCGCGGCGTGCTGCAGGATGCCGGTGGATATGACTCAAGTGGTTTATTCAATGCCAGCACGTTTGGTGTGTTTGCGATTCCGCCGCTGGTGCTCGCAACACCGGATCGGGAGGTCGGGATTGACGCGAGCTGGCGGTTCACCAATCGACTCGACGACTTTGCCGTTGAATCGACGGTTACAGTGAATGCGCTCGATGATGATCGGGTGACTGTTTTAATCAGCGCGAGTCTGCTCGATCCACACGACGTAGTAGACGCCTATCAGTCCAGCACCACGGCAAGCTACAGTCTGCCATCGTTGTTGCTCGAATCGGCAGACATATCCAGTACGCTAAGTTTTACAGGCTCAGCCAATGTCAACCAAATCGATGAACCTGTCAGCGGCACCATGACCGCAGAGCGAACCATTCGGAGTCGGGTGCAATGAACGCCAGAGTCAGATGGATGTTCGCGGTACTGCTTGTTGCCTTTTCCGGGTCAGGCATTGGCGAGATCGCATCGAGCAACACGCTCTTTGAAAAGACGCCGCGCGAGCGCTGGTGCGAACCGTCAAATATTATTCCCCAGGTGCTGCTTGGCGATATCATCAACAACGGGCTTTCCGAGCTGGCGCCGATTGGTGGTCGCATCGTCGGGCTGGGCAACCCGGCGCCTTCGCTGCAATCGGTCTATGACAATTGCATTGGCTGTCGGCTGAATGAAGCGTCCGGACTGGGGCCCGGGTGTGATGAAGGCTGGGGTGATCCCCATCTGGTGACGCGCGATGGTCTGCGTTACGACTTTCAAGCGGAAGGCGACTTCGTCCTGATAGCGGCTGACGATCTGCAGGTACAGGCGCGCTATGTGCGGGAACTCGCCGAGCGCCCGGTCAGTTTTTTACGTGGACTCGCAATCGAATACGACGGTGTGACAATTGTTGCCGGCGATCCGGTCTCAAGTGATGCAGCGCCGGCGACGCTGACCATCGATGGCGTCGATCAGGTAATGAACGACGGTGACTGGATCATTATCGACTCGATCGACGCCGTGATCCATCGCACCGGTACCGGCATTCGCATCGAAATCGCCAACACACTGAATGTTGGCTTCAGTGTGCTCGGCGTGTCGCCGATGCGCCTGCTGCTGAATGATCGCTATCAGGGGCAAACGCAAGGGCTGCACGGTAACGGTGACGGCGATCCCGCCAACGATCTGCGCACTGCAGACGGCACGCCGGTATCGGCCACCGATTTCGATGCGCTCTATGGCCCCTATATGCAAAGCTGGCTGCGCAGCGGGACGCAGTCGCTTTTTACCAACGCATTCGTGCCTGTTTCCGGCGCATCGCCAATCGAGCCGATCGTGCTTGCCGATCTGGACGTCGCAGCCCGCGACAGTGCACGCGCACAATGCCTGGCTGCAGGTGTTGCGGCGGGCGCCGGGCTCGATGAGTGTATTTACGATGTGGCCCTCACATCCGATACGTCATACATCGATGAGGCGCTGCAGGTCAGTGCCGGTGTCGCAGGCTCTGTGTCAGCGATAGCGTATGGCAGTGGCGATGTCAGTTCGTTTGCGCTGGATGCTCTTGGGCAGGTGGCGACGGATAGTCCGGTCGCCGGCGCCGGTGTCATCGACACTCGATTCCAGATTGATCGCTACACCGTACAGGTGCCCAACGGTGAGACGCGACTGCTGCAGGTTCAGTCACCGTGCAGCGTCGAGGGCGACACCAAGTTGTTGATCGCGGCAGAGTCAGTCGGTGTTCGCGAGCACGCATTGACTTGTGACGCAGTGATTTCCATACCGGGTGGCGAGCTGGAGCTGAGTATTTACAATGCGGCCGGCGATACCCCGGCCTACGCGTTTAACCTTGCCAGTCCCGCCCAGGTGGATCTCGGGATACTGCCGTATGACATAGAAGTCAGCGGTACACTGGAACCTTTTGAACAGGCAGTCGGCATACTCGACGCGGCGCCCGACAGCCGTTTATTTATCGATGCTTCAACCGGTATTTCGTGCCAGCCGCAATTGATCGTACAAGATGCCAATGGCGATGAACTGGTCAGCCGCGCCGGATGTGTCGATGCCGGGCTTATTACACTGGATGGCCCGGCACCACATCGACTGCTGCTGACGGACGGCGCCGGCAGCTATGGCTTTCGCATCATTGCAGTGGTTGCCGATGTTACCGAGGATAGTGAATTTGGCGTGCCGGTAGAGTTAGTGATCAGTACCGCAGGCCAGACGGCATCGACTGTTTTTAATGCCGTAGCCGGGTCGCGCTATTATCTTGAGACCGAATTTCCCATCCCCGGCACCTACCGCTTGATCCAGCCGGATGGGACTGAGGCGGCCACACAGACTGGTAGTGACATATTGCATGAGGCTGCCCAAAGCGGTGAGTACACCGTGAGCTTTGTGCCGACAGGCACTGCAACCGGAACCGCGCAAGTCACGATCTATCGTGTGCAGCCCGACGTCGAATTGAGCGTCAATGCAGGGGAGGCATTTGAACTAACAATCGCCACGCCTGGGCAGAACGCTCGTGCGCTGTTTGATGCCAGTGCCGGCGATACGATTGACGTCAGCTACAGCGGAACATCACTTGCCTGGCTTCGAATTTTTAGTCCGGATGGAACCCGGCTTGAACAACGACTGGCAAGTTCCGCTGGCATTGATGCAGTGGCCCCCGCCACGGGTCAGTATGTGCTCGAGTTTGATCCACTGGAGGCGACTACTGGCAGCTCGAGTTTTACCATCCGCACCGATGTCGAATGATTGGAGTGTCGGTGCACTAATGTTGTTATCAGGCACGCGCCGACCTGGTCTGACACACTCCCGCGTGGCACCAGTTTGCCAGCGCCACTCGTCAGTGGCGTGATCGCGATGATGAAGGCTGCCACACCCGGCTGGACGCTGACGAAGCTATTGATTGTCGGTTGCGGTCAGCCCATCAGAACGACGGCATGCGGATTGGACGGGTTTTATGGTTCGTACAACCGCGGCTCTGTTCGTAGGGGAGGTAAGCGCCAGGCGCACCTACCAAAAGCGGTATTTGGTACATGCGGCTGACAGCTTTTAGCCCTACAGCCTCGGCTGTGTTGTAGTAGGGTGGATAAGCCGCGAGGCGCATCCACCACAAAGTTATCAATGTCACAAACACATCAATGCAAATAGCTACACTTGTCGAATTGCTTCCACAATCAAACGCACCGCCTCGTCAATCTGGCCCTGCGTCACATTCAACGCTGGCATTAACCGAATAGTCGCGGGTCGTGGTGCATTGATCAGCAGGCCGGCGTCCATTGCCAGTTGTTGGACTGCTGCTGCCACAGGTTTGCCAAGTTCAATTGCCTGTAACAGGCCGGCACCGCGAACCTGCGCAAGATCAATATCAGCACTGAGCTCAAGCAGCCGGGCGTTTAACTGTACGCCGCTAGCGTGTACGGATTGCAGGAACGACGTTTCGCAGACGGTCTCGACCACCGCTAGTGCCACAGCGGTCATCAACGGATTGCCATTATAGGTACCACCCTGATCGCCGTGCTCGAAACAACACACGTGCTCTGCTGCAATCGTCGCCGATACTGGCACACCGCCGCCAAGTCCCTTGCCAAGCGTGACAATGTCCGGTTTTATCTGGTGCTGCTCGAACGCAAAAAAGGAGCCGGTGCGACCGACGCCGGTCTGAATTTCATCCAGTATCAACAATACGCCGTGAGCATCAGCCAGCTGTCTTAATTGCGTAAGATAATCTGGCGGCGGCACAATCACGCCGGCCTCGCCCTGAATCGGCTCAACCATCATCGCGAGTGTCTTCTCGTCAATGGCATCGGCCATAGCTGCTATATCGCCGAAGTCGACTTTCTTGAACCCCGGTACCTGCGGCGGAAACAGTTTGTCCCAACCGGGCTTGCCACCGGCTGCCATCGTCGCCAGTGTCCGACCGTGAAAGCTGTTGTGGGTAGTAATAATGTCGCTCGCACCTGGCCTCTCGATCTGCCCCCATTTGCGGGCGAGCTTGATCGCGACTTCATTGGCCTCTGAGCCGGAATTGGAAAAATGCACTTGCGACAAACCGCTTAGCTGCACGAGCTTGTCGGCAAGTTGCAGTTGCGGCGCATTGTGCAGGGCGGGGCTGGGTGTGATCAGGCTGGTGCCCTGTTCGATCAGGGCGTCGACGATCTGTTGCGGGCAGTGACCGAGCGCATTGACGGCCCAGCCCTGGATGAAATCCAGATAGCGTTTGCCATTGTCGTCCCAAAGATACGATCCGCTGCCGCGAACCATGATCGGCGCCGGACGAGCAGTGATAGACATGAGGCTTTGATTGGCAACCATGATGGTCTCCTGAGCAGGGAGGGGACCGTTTTGAATGATTGCGCGCCGCCTCCCGGGTGGGTGGCGGATGCTTTGTGTTTAGTCGAGCATGCGAGCCACCGCAGATGTGCTGCGGCGACGGCGGACTATTGTTTGAATCATGTTCGACATAGCGATAGTGTGGGCAAGCAGGCGGCCCGCGTCAAGTTAGGGAATCACCACCAGATTGCCGGTGTGCTTTTTGTCGATAAAAGCCTGTTGGGCGATTTTCAGATCCGAGAGTGGAAAGCTCTTCGCCAGCATCGGTTGCAGTTTACCCGCCTCGATATAGCTGACTAACCTTGGGAAGACATCGGTGCTCAACACGGTTGACCCCGTGAATGTGAGGTCGCGCAAATAGAAGGTGCGCAAATCCAGTTCAACCATGGGGCCTGCGATGGCACCTGAACAGGTGTATCGCCCGCCGCGTTCCAGGCGATCGATCAGGGTGGAGAAATAGTCGCCACCGACGACATCGGCTACGACAGAAACCGTGTCAGCGCCAATCGCCTGCTGCAGTGCTGCCGGCAAGTTCTCGACGTTGCGTGGCAACATTGCGTCCGGGTTCAATTTGGCGACTTCTGCGTGTTTGCTCTCCGATGCCATCGCCACGACTCGTGCCCCACGCAGTTTGGCCAGTTGCACCAACGCTGAACCCACACCACCTGAAGCACCGGGAATCAGCACTACATCGTCGCTGGTCACTTCGGCGCGGCTTAGCATGCCTTCAGCGGTCGAGTAGGAGCATGAAAAAGTGGCGAGTTCTGCATCAGTGAAACTGCTTTCGATTGCGTGAACGTTGCGATGGTCCGCAGTCGCATACTCGGCAAACCCGCCGTCGCACTCAGAGCCAAAGTAGCCGGATTTGTTGCGGTTGCCTGGATCGTTCCAGTCGCGCAGCCAGCCATCGACGATCACACGTTTGCCGATCAGTGAGGCATCGGCCTGCTCGCCGGCGGCGACGACGGTGCCGACGGCATCGGCACCCTGAATACGCGGAAATACGATCGGCGCGCCGCCCCAGGTTGGGTCTTCGCTGTTCACTTTGGTATAAGCATCACCGGTAGTTGCCTCGGTGACCGCCTTTGAGTACCAGCCAGAGCGGGTGTTGACATCGGTGTTGTTAAGCCCACAGGCACCCACACGAATCAAAACATCGTCGGGGCCAGGTGAGGGGGTGGGCCAGTCTGTGTGATACACGAGTACGTTGAGGTCGCCATGACCAGTCAGGACGAACGCGTTCATTGTGGCTGGGAGTGTCATAGTCGGGTCTGCCGGGTGCGATGGGCGGCAGTTTACTGCATCGATCCAGTGTCACAAATACGCATCTGAGCCGCAGGCAACCTGGCGCCGCAGGTAAACAACGGTGCCGCGTGGCCGATACAGTCGGACAACCCGAGTGGGGTGAGTGGTCACCAGTAGGCCGCCTCACAGTTTGTCGGGCAGACAATAACCAGAAAAACACCCGTACCCATGACGCCACGCACCGTTTGGATCTTCATTGGCCTGTGCCTCGCCGCGCTGGCATCCTGCAGCCCGGTGGTGGTGGCATCGGGGGCACCGGCAAAGTCGAGCGCTATGAGGGTCTGATCGTCGGGGTTGTCGATCGCGCTGGTGGTTTCGTCCTCAACGGTGATCGCTTCGACACAGACGGCGCCACTGTCTACGTCGATGGTGCCGAAGGCAGCCTTGACGACATCAGAGCCGGCATGAAAGTGCTGGCGAAAGCCGCTTACCCACAGGCAAGCGTATCCGCGATTCACTACCAGCCGTCCGTCTCCGGGCCCATCGAAGCCGTCAGGCGGGATGGCAGCGCCTTCGAGGTGTTTGGAAATACGGTACTCATTGATGAGCAGACCGTGCTGGACGAGTTGTTCCACAGTGAACTGGCCAACGGGTTGTTCGTTGAAGTCAGTGGTGACAGAAATTCGCGCGACGAAATAGTCGCCCGCTATGTGCGCAAGTCGGCCAACGTGCAAAGTGTCTATGCGGTCGGTACTGCGGAATTTTCAGAAGACGATATGACCTGGCGGGTAGGCGGCAAGGTCATCGACTTTAGCGCAGCGGCGCAGAGTATTGGTCTTTCCACAGAAGAATTCGCGTCCTACTTTCTGATGCCTGGCGCAAGCGTGCGTATCTCAGCAACGGATCAGCAACGGGTTCCGGCCGAAGGCGTTACATGTAGCGACTTTACCGTCGACGCTAATTCCGATACTGGTAATCAGGCAACCTCAGTACTCCTGTCACAGAGCACTTGTAACAGTGAAGAAAACCCATCGACTGATACACCGGAGGGCCAAAACGGATCTGATGGTGTTGATGGTGAAAGTGCCGTCAACGGAAACGGCGGCGACGGCAGCGATGGTGGCGACGCGGTCAACGGAAACGGTGGCAACGGCGGCGACGGTGGCGACGCAGTCAACGGAAACGGTGGCGACGGCGGTGATGGTGGCGACGCGGTCAGCGGAAATGGCGGCGATGGCGGCGATGGCGGCGATGGCTCAACCGGAGTCAGTTCGCAGTCCGGTCCCGCAATTGGATTGGCGCTTGCGCCTGAGATTGTGGTTCTGAGTGTGGCAAAGGCCAGTGCTCCGGATCTGAGTCCGGGTGATTACGTGCAGATATCAAGTACGGTATCCAGAGTGAACGGGCCGCTTCGGTTTGTTGTAGACGGTTTTAACGTCACGATAACCGAAGAAACACAGATTCATAATGCCTTCGGATTGCCATCCGACCGGTTTGGCGTCACCCTCGATCAGCGTGTGCAGGTGGAGGGCGTTGCTGGCCTGTTGGGAATGGAAATCACTGCGCAAACTGTTCGACTCCTGGATGTTCTCCAGTAGCCGGAGTTTGTCCGCTACAGGTTATACTGAATGTTCCATGGTGTTGGCCGCGCAGCGACGCGCCACAGCTGACCCCTGGTGCTGTCGGCCGCACCATGCTGACTTACTGCAGCGACCTGGATATTACCAGCAGCGCATCACCGTTAATGACCAGGCTATCGCTGCGGCGATCCTGTTCCATGCCATCGAGAGACCAGCCGCTGCCAAGGCTGTTATTCAATGCGGCGATCACATCGGCGGGGAGTAAAAACTCTCCATCGTCTGCTACGTGGCAGCGCAAATCGACAACGCGATCAGTAGCCGGGAAGTCAAATAGCGCAAGGTTGATGGTGTGGTCGGTCAGGCCGGTTGGAGTCCAGCTGATGGTGGTGTCGGCCTGAAGAGCTTCGCTGTTGGCTGGGCGAAAATCCTGCACCACTTCGACGTCTGGCACACTCACATCAGCGAAGGCTGGAAACTCATCACCGGGCACGTCGAGCGTCAATGGTGTAGGGGCAGGGTGGGTCGCCACATCGAAGCGATCTTCAGACAGATTGATCGTCGCATAGGTACCCGCATCGCCTGTCAGCGTCAGCGATTCGCCCGCTGAGACCAGATTGAAAGTCGCCTCGGGAAAACCAATGGTGGTGGCGTCACTGGGAATGGTCGGCGTGATACGCAACTTGCAGGTATCGACTGCCATCGGCACGCTGTTGCGAAAAACAGCGGCATCCTGCGCTGAGGTCATTTGCAGGAAGTTGCTGTCTCGGTCGATGCGATCCAGCAGATTGTCCTGAATGAGCTCGACAAAACCCAGGTACTGAAAAGAGCCAGTCAGGTTCGTTACCGCCTCAATCGTCACGGCTCCGCCAGCGGGGTCGCCACCCTGGCCTCCGCCACCTTGTCCGATGCCGGTGTCAGTGCCGCCACCGTCGCCACCACCGCCACATCCTGCCATTGCCAACGCGGTTAATAGTACGGTCCACTCGACTGTCTTCATTTGCAATGTCCTGCTCCCTGCTGAAGCGTAAAAGTGTTGCTGCCGGCACGCGCTGTTGGCAATACGCAAATCGGCGTATGCGTGCCGCTGTCGGTTGGTAAACTACAGGTCGCATTCAAACTCAGGATAGCTGATGAGCATTTCGTTTGAGGGACAAGTAGCCATCGTCACCGGGGCCGGTACCGGGCTTGGGCGTTCGCACGCATTGCAACTGGCGCAGCGCGGTGCGCGCGTGGTGGTGAACGATCTCGGTGGCAGTGTCGATGGCACCGGCGGATCACTGTCCGCCGCTGAACAGGTGGTTAAGGAGATTACCGACGCCGGCGGTCAGGCGATGGCCAATGGTGCGAACGTGACCGATGAGGCACAAGTGGCTGATATGGTCGCGCAGGTGATGGATCAGTGGGGTCGCATCGATGTGCTGATTAACAATGCCGGCATTCTGCGCGATAAATCGTTCGCCAAAATGGAGGGCGACAACTGGCGCGCCGTGGTCGATGTGCATCTGAACGGATCGGCCTATTGCAGCCTGGCGGTCTGGCCGATCATGCGTGAGCAGGGCTACGGCCGCATCGTGATGACGACCTCCACCTCGGGCATTTACGGCAACTTTGGTCAGGCGAATTACGGCGCGGCCAAAACCGGGGTGGTAGGGCTGATGAACACGCTGCACATCGAGGGCGCCAAATATAATATTCATGTCAATTGCATCTCGCCAACCGCGGCCACCCGGATGACAGAAGATCTGTTACCCGAACAGGCGCTGAAACTGTTATCGCCTGAACACGTCACGCCGGCGGTGTTGTTTCTGGCGAGTGAAAATGGCCCCAGCCGCACCATCATGCTGGCCGGTGCCGGCTGTTATACCGTGGCAAAACTGATGGAGGCCGACGGTATCTATCTACCGCACGATCAGCGCAACCCGGAAAGCATCGCCGAGCGCTTCGACGAGATTTGCGATCTGTCCGCCGCGCGTGAAATTCTCGACGGCAATGAGCACGTCACGCGCATTGTTGAAAAGGCCATGGCGCAACAGTCTTGACGCCAGTTAACGATTGCTCAAACCCGCGTTGGTGTATCTCCCGCGCGGCGACCCAGCAGGAGAATATGTTATGAGTAACCCGGATCGACGCGAGGTCAGTGACAGCGTGACCCACGCGGTCCTGACGCGCTGCTCGCTGCGCGCGTTCTTGCCCACACCGGTCGCCCCCGACGTACTGCGCACCATTTTGAACGATGCCGCACGAGCACCCAGCGGTACCAATATGCAGCCCTGGCTTGCACATCTTTTAACCGGTGATTCGCTGCAAAGGGTCAGCGATGCGGTGTGCGGTGCATACGATGCCGATGAACCCTACAGCGCCGAGGAGCCGTATTATCCGGCCAAGTTTTTCGAGCCCTACCTGAGCCGGCGGCGCAAGGTCGGCTGGGATTTGTACAACATGCTCGGTATTGAAAAAGGGGACAAGGTGCGGATGAAAGCGCAGCATCGCCGCAACTTTGAGTTTTTCAGCGCGCCGGCCGGGGTGATCTTCACCACCCACCGAGAGCTTGCTACCGGTAGCTGGCTCGACTACGGCATGTATCTGCAGAACGTGATGTTGCTCGCGCGCGAAGCCGGTTTGCATACCTGCCCGCAAGCGGCATTTTGTGGCTATCACAAGGCGATACGTTCAGTGCTGCCGCTGGATGACAGTGAAATTGTCGTGTGTGGAATGTCGATCGGCTATGCAGACTTCGATGCGATCGAGAACTCACTGGAAACCGAGCGCGTGCCGTTTGAAGAGTTCGTGACCATTCACGATTGATCGGCAGTCGTGATCAGTCGACGGATGATTACTTGTAGATCAGCCAGGCTGGCATCGCGGCTGCGGCCCGCCGTATCCAGGGTGTGGTGTGCGCGCGCATAGCGTGATTCGCGCCGTTCGAGAATGTTCTCCAGTTCCTGCATCGCGTCCGGGTTGCCGGCCATCGGCCGATAGTCACCCTGATCGATCACCCGCTGCATGTGCTCGGCGGGTGAGGCCTTCAGCCACACGGTGTGAAAGTGCGTCAGCAGAAATTCAAAAGTCTCGGCATCTGATACCACGCCGCCGGCGGCGGCCAGCACCAGCGTATCTGTATCGTTGGCAATCTGCGTCATCGCGCGTTTTTCCATGCGTCGATAACCCTCCTGCCCGTACAGCGCCATCATTTCATCGACCGGCATCGCGCTTAGCGATTCTATTTCGCTGTTGAGTTCGCGAAATGGCAACGCCATCGCGTCTGCCGCCAACCGCCCGAGCGTCGATTTGCCGGCGCCGCGCAGGCCGATCAGGCAGATTCGCTGTCGGCGTGTGTCGTCTAGTTGCAGGATGCGGCGCACCGCCTGTTGTTGCTCGTCACTCGCGGCGGCATAGCGTGCGGCAATGCCGGCGTTGCCTGTCGCGGACAGCAAATCCTCGATTGGTGTATTGAGTGCTTTGGCCAGTTGGAACAGGCGGCCGATTGAGATGTTGCCGGCGCCGTTTTCAAGCTGCACCAGATAGCGCTGCGACAAGCCGGACATTTCCGATAGGGCGCGGCGCGACAGTTTTAGCTGCTTGCGTTTATCGCCGATGCGCTTGCCGATGGTGGCGAGCAACTCTGCCTCGTCGTCATGCGTCTGCGACTCGGCTAACACGCGGGCAGTGTTAGTAGGTCTCAACGTGGTAGCGCCCGTCTGCACGCATGGTGTCTCGCAGTGTCTGCCAGTTCATGCCGGCGGCTTGTACGATATCGTTGAGTGCCTGTTCGACGCCATCTTCCATCGCACGCAAGCCACACACATAAATACAGGTAGTATCCTGCTTCAGCAGGGTGACGATACCGTCTGCCATATCGCGAAGCTCATCCTGCACATAGCGTCGTGGCTTATCGGGTTGCCGGCTATAAACCAGGTGTTTTTTCAGCAGACTATCCGGCACTTTCTTGAGCGGCCCGAAATAGGGCAGTGACTCGGGCGTGCGTGCACCGAATACCAGCGTCATGCTGCCGCTCGCATCCGGGTGCAGTCGCTGGCGATGCATGGTGATAGCGCGAAACGGCGCTGAGCCGGTACCGGTGCAGATCATTAGCAGGTGGCAATTGGCATCGTTTGGCATCAGGAAAGTCGAGCCATAGGGGCCGCTTAAATTGACCTTGTCACCTTTTTCAAGATTGCACAGATAGTTAGAGCACAGGCCTTTGTCTTCGCGTTTGACCGTCAGCGACAAATTGTTATAGCCGGTCCGCTCGCCGTCGCGCGGGCTTGAGATCGAATACAAACGGGCTACAGCCGTGTTGTCACCATCTGGTGCGAGTACGCCGACGGTCTGGCCTTCGAGTACCGGAAAGTTCTGCTGCCCCAGATCCAGAATGATATGGCGCACGTCGCTGTCTGAGGATTCGTCGGTCAGCCGGTAATTGCCCTGCACGGTGGCGACGGCAGGTGCTGAGGGTTTGTATAGATTGACCGACGGCTTGGAGGCCGAGGCGGGTGCACGGGTTTTACCGCCGGCGCCCGAATGGGCGTCGGCCAGAAGGGCTGCGATGTCGTCGTCCAGCGCTTCGATGCTGGTATCAGCCTTGGGATCGGTGGCGATGTCCTGCTGCTCAGGCAGTTCGTCCCACTCGTATTGCTCTTCCAGTGAGTAGGGTGTTTCGACGACACGCCATTCATCGATGGATCCGGTTGGGCAGGGGCCGATGCAGTCCATGCAGTGATTGCATATCTCGGCATTGACGACGACGTTGGTGTCGTCGTGTTCAATGGCTCCGATCGGGCAGGTCTGCTCGCAGGTGTAGCAGCGAATGCAGATCTCAGGGTCGATCAAATGCTGTTTCAGTACGCTACTCACGGTCAGATCCTGTCACGCCCGGTCTCAAGCTTCGTGCAGCTTGATGTACTCGAAGTCGCCTTCCTTGTTGTCGATGCCAACGCGCGGCGGCGCGATCCAGCCGGCGTACTCACCCGGCTCGTAGCACGGCACCATCAGTGATTGAATGAAGTCGCCGTCTGCCTTGGACGGCAGCCAATCGCTGACCTGGGCATCCCACTGTTCCTGACTGATCGTCTCGCCGCTCGGGGTGATTGGCACGCCGGCAAAGACGCCGATCTTGCGGTTAAAGCCTTCGTGCGGCAGGGTGAATTTGAAATCGATACCGGCTTTTTCTATCGCCTTGTTCCAGCGCTTGAGGCCGCCGCTCGCGTCTTTGGTGTAGTCGTCGCGCAGGCGCATGTTGATTGCAGTCAATGCCGGGACATCAACGGTTTTTACAACGCCGTCTTCATATTGGCAAACCGGGTAGGTGGCATCTTCGAGGCGATGGTCGTCGTCGATTTTGTGTTCCATGAATCGCGCCTTGATCCCCGCGTTGAACGCGTTGGCAGCATTGGTTGATACCTCGCGGCCGAACAGATCCAGCGACAGCGTGTAGTGCAAGGCGAGTTTTTTCTGAATCGTCGGCAGATCGATCACGCCGAGATCGCGAATCTTGTCGATTTCATACGGGTCTTCGATACCGGCGGCCTTCATGGCATCGCAGGTGCGCTGAATCACGCGGCCGACGCCGGTTTCGCCGACAAACATGTGATGTGCCTCTTCAGTAATCATGAAGCGACAGGTGCGTGATAAGGGGTCAAAGCCTGATTGTGCCAGGCTCTCCAGTTGCATTTTGCCATCGCGATCGGTGAAGTAGGTGAACAGAAAAAACGACAGCCAGTCCGGAGTTTCTTCGTTAAAGGCGCCGAGCATACGCGGTGCCTCCTCAGAGCCGGAAGAACGCTGCAGCAGGCCATCGGCTTCTTCGCGGCCGTCACGACCAAAGTACTTGTGCAGCAGGTAGACCATCGCCCACAGATGGCGCCCCTCTTCGACGTTAACCTGAAACAGGTTGCGCAGGTCATATTGCGATGGCGCTGTGTTGCCGAGAAATCGCTGTTGTTCAATTGATGCGGGTTCTGTATCGCCCTGAATCACAATCAGGCGGCGCAACATGGCCCGATATTCTCCCGGCACTTCCTGCCACGCCGGCTCGCCTGTGTGTTCGCCACAGGGAATGGTTCTGTCTTCGACTTGCGGCGCGAGCAATATCCCCCAGCGGTACTCCGGCATTTTGACGTAATCGAATTTGGCCCAGCCCTTTGGGTCGACACCAACAGCGGTGCGCAGATAGACCGGGCTTTGTTGAAAGCGCTGCGGGATCAGTTTGTTCCACCAGTCGATATAGCCGGGGTGCCAGGTTTGCAGGCCCTTCAATACCCGTTTGTCGGAAGAGAGCCCGACGTTGTTCGGGATCATGGTGTCGTAGGCGACGGTCGATGATATGGACATGCTTGTCTCCTAAAGTAAAAATGTATGGTTCTAGACGCGGCGGCGGTCGAATTCGCCACGCTTGCCGGTGCCGTAGCGCTGCAGCGCGCCGTTTTCGCCGACCGCGTTCGGGCGCTGGAATACCCAGTTCTGCCAGGCGGTCAGGCGGCCGAAAATTCGTGTTTCCATCGTCTCGGGGCCGGCAAATCGCAGGTTGGCTTCCATTGCCGTCATCGCATCCGGTGAAAAGCTCGCTCGCTCTTCAAGAAAGATTCGCACCTCGTCTTCCCAGTCGAGGTCATCGAAAATGAACGTGACTAGACCGAGGCTTTCAGCCTGTTCGGCGTGCAGCGGTTGATCAATTTTTTCGCGTGCAGCCTGCAGCGCGGCATCGTTGTCGAGAAAACGGGTCTGCAGTCGGCTGAGATTGTTTGCCATTGGAAAAGGGCCAAAGTTACTGGCGGTCAGCACGATGCCGGCCTCGGGTCGATCATCGTCTTCGAATTCACCTTCCATCATGTAGCTGCGATCCACCGCGAATAACAATTCAGCCAGCACGCCGCAAAAGCACGAGCCGTTTTCAACCGCAGCCACCAGCGAGCGCGAGGTGACATCGATGCGTTTCAGCACGCGCTTCCAGTACAGCAGGATTTCATTCGCCAGCCAGTCGTCGCGGTGCGCGTGCAGCATGGCCTCGTGGGCGGCGACCAGACTGTTGTCGCCCGTTGTCTTAAATACCATGACGCCAGCTTCCAGCTCGTTGAATCGCAGGTGCAGGATCGCGTCGTCCAGTTCGCGCGCGAGCCGCAACAGCCAGCTCTGATCGCCGAGGGCGTGCAGCGCTTTGACATCTGTCGGTGCTGCGTCTGTCGGGCCATTGATCGCAATGGTGGCGACGCCTTTGCTATGATCGATGCTGACGTCGACCAGCGAATAGTGGACCGCACCGTCTTCATCGATGCTGCGCTGTAATGGGGTCAGGTTGATGCCTGGGCTGGTGTCGCGTTGATTGCGGCTGGCGAATTCATGTGCGCGGGTGACGATGGTTTCGTCAAAGGCAGAGTTCGCGATGACTTCATCGACCAGATTCCATTGTTTTGCTCGCTCGCCTCTGACGCCTTCCTCGATCGAACAAAAAACGTCTGCCAGATCGCGACGCACGCGGCGTTTGTCGGTCACGCGGGTCAGCCCACCGGTGCCGGGCAACACCGCTAGCAGTGGAACTTCCGGCAGCGCGACCGATGAGGTGCCATCGTCCGCCAGCATGATGTGGTCACAGGCCAGCGCCAGCTCATAGCCGCCGCCGGCACAGGCTCCACGCACCGCACACAGCCAGGTCTGTGATGACTCGGCACCAGCCAGCTCGTAGGTGTTGCGCGTCTCGTTGGTGAACTTGCAGAAGTTGACTTTGTGCTCGTGGCTGGCGCCGCCGAGCATGCGGATGTTGGCGCCGGCACAAAAGACGTTGTCCTTGCCGGAGCGCAGCAGCACCGCACCGATCTGTGGTTGCTCGAAGCGCATGCGCTGAATGATGTCGGCAAGCTCGATATCGACGCCAAGATCGTAGGAATTCAGTTGCAGGCTGTAGCCATCGAACAGGCCCGCATCCTGATTCACATCCATGTACAAATGCGCGACGTCGCCATCGTATTCGATGCGCCAGTGGCGATATTGATCGGGCTGGGTCTGAAAGTCGATTGGTTTGCTCAAGACGCTGGTCCATCGCTGGCAGTCTGTTGGATTGCAATATAATGCAGGATATAGCCCGATGCCAATAGAATATTGACTTATGTTGCGTATATCAGCGGCAAATCAAACCAAATGTTCAGTAAAACGCACTATAGTGCATAGTCGGTGGCCAGTCGTATGCGATGCTCACCGCGCTTAATCGCCGAGATCGCAGCCACCAGCTGTGCCTGGTCAAGGCCAAGCAATCGCTCGGGACTGGCAACAAACGCGCGTTCGCAGCCTTCTGTTGCTCGCTTCGCAAGCTTGCTGGCGGCGCGCGTGCGGTTCAGTCGCAATTTAAGTGCGGCATTGGTCAGGTGGATGGTGGTTTGCACCAGGTGGCGCGCGGCACTGTTGGCCGCCGCCTGCCACCAGACCGGCTCCAGTACTTCGTGCGCCTCCCAGTAGAAACCTTCATTGATAAGTCGAAGGCCGTAATTCCAGCCCAGATGATTTGACGCACTGGCGTTGTCAATGGGCGGGTCGTCGAAGGTTGCGATGGCGTCCAGAAAGTGCTCGGCCGGGCGGGCGTTGAGACCCGGCAGGTGACGTTGCGCCGGAAGTGCCAGCTCGGGTGCGATGGGCTTCATCAGGCGGCGATTCGGCAACTTCTGAAAATGCGCAGGAGTGTTAGAATGCGCGGCTGGCAAGTTGGTCGAAACACAGGACACCGAAAGCTGTGGAAGATTTTGAAAAGCTGGGGTCATTCTATCTCGGCAAACGCGTCGATGACGAATCCGCCGAATTGCAGGATGAACTGATCCTCTACGACAGCAAGGATCTGACGACGCACGGTGTGATCATCGGCATGACCGGCAGCGGCAAAACCGGTCTTGGCATTGGCCTGATCGAAGAAGCTGCAATGGACAGCATTCCGGTGATCGCCATCGACCCGAAAGGCGATCTGGGCAACCTGTTGCTGACCTTCCCCGATCTTGCTGCCAGTGACTTTGAACCCTGGGTCGATCCTCGCGAAGCGGCCGAGCAGGGGCAGGATCGCGCCGAGTACGCCGCCGACACTGCGAAGCTTTGGAAGAACGGGCTCAAGGAATGGGGGCAGAGTGGCGAGCGGATTCGCAAGATGCGCGAAACCGTGGATCTGACGATCTACACTCCGGGCAGCTCGGCCGGCACGCCGCTATCGATATTGCAGGCGTTTGATGCGCCGTCTGCGGCACTGATGGACGATGCCGATCTGTATCGCGAACGCTTGCAGGCCACTGCCACCAGTTTGTTGTCGCTGTTGTCGATAGACGCCGATCCGGTTACCAGTCGCGAACACATCCTGATTACCAACCTGCTGGATCGCGTCTGGCGCGAGGGGCGCGGGCTGGACCTGGCCGGTTTGATCGCCACAATTCAACAGCCGCCGATGGACAAGATCGGCGTGCTGGATCTGGATTCTTTTTTTCCGGCCAAAGATCGCTTTGGTCTGGCGATGCGGCTGAACAATCTGCTCGCCGCCCCCGGCTTTGAAGCCTGGATGCAGGGTGAACCGCTGGATGCCGGCAAGCTGCTCTACACCGACGCAGGCAAGCCGCGTGTCAGTGTATTGTCCATCGCACACCTGAATGACAACGAGCGTATGTTCTTTGTCTCGATGGTACTGAACTCGCTGATCAGCTGGATGCGTGCGCAGCCTGGTACTGGCAGCCTGCGTGCGATTTTGTATATGGACGAGATCTTCGGCTACATGCCGCCGATCGCCAATCCGCCATCAAAGCAATTGTTGCTCACGCTGTTAAAGCAGGCGCGCGCGTTTGGTGTGGGGCTGACACTGTCGACGCAGAATCCCGTCGATCTGGATTACAAAGGCCTGTCCAATACCGGCACCTGGTTTATCGGGCGCTTGCAAACAGAGCGCGACAAGGCGCGTGTGATGGAGGGCTTGTCTGGTATTGATGGTGGCGATTTTGATCTAAAGCGTATGGAAGAGACGATAACAAGTCTCGGCAAGCGCCGCTTTGTGTTGCATAACGTGCATGAAGATCAACCCGTCGTGTTCAACACGCGTTGGGCAATGTCCTACCTTGCAGGGCCATTGACTCGCGATCAGATTAAAGCCCTGTCTGCTGACAAACCGGCCCCGGTTGTCGCGGCCGCACCCAAGGTTGCTGCGCCCGCGGCGGTTAAAAAGCCGGTGCAGCAGGCACCGGTATTGCCGCCGACAATTAAACAGTACTACCTGCCGTCGATGGCAGAAGAGAACGTTGTCTATTATCCGCTGGTATTTGGTGCGGCCGACGTTGTCTACAGCAGCGCCCGCTACAAGATCGAAAACGACGCGCGATTTTTGCTCGCCACAGAAGTCTCCGACGGGCCGGTACCGCTGGACTGGGATGATGCCGAAGAACTGGAATTCGAGATCGATGAACTCGAATCCAAGGGGCTTTCTGGCATGGGCTACAGCGATTGCCCGAAAGCCGCCGCCAAGGCCAGCAATTATAAAAAATGGAACAGTCAGCTCAAGCGCTGGCTGCGCAGCAATCGAACGATCACGCTGTACAAGTGCGCGTCGTTAAAACTGACCTCCGGTTTTGGCGAGACCGAGGGCGAGTTTCGCGTGCGCCTGCAGCAACACGGCAATGAACTGCGCGATCTTAAAGTCGCCAAGCTGCGCAAGCGCTATGGCAGCAAAACCAACACGCTCGAAGAGCGTTATCGCAAGGCGATGCAGGCAGTCGAGCGCGAGAAGGATCAGCAAAAACGGCAAAAACTAGATGTCGCCGTATCCTTCGGTACCGCGTTGCTCGGTGCCGTGATGGGTCGCAGACGCACACGATCGTGGGGCAGTGCGGTGCGCCGTGCGAGCAACATGGGCAAAGAGGCCGGTGATGTGCAACGCGCCGAAGAGACCGTGCGCGCCGTTGCCGCGCAACTGCAGGAACTGCAGATCGAATTTCAAAACGAAGTGGACAACCTTGAACTTTTCGATGCGCAGCTCGAAGAACTCGACGAGATCACCGTCAAGCCAAAAAGTACCGACATTACTGTTCATGTAACCGGTCTTTTGTGGCGACCCTATGTGCAGGACGGCGGTTCACTGGAACCCGCATGGGAATAACGGTCACAGGGTTGTCGATGCGAGTGTTGCATTATGTATGGGGTGAAGGCTGGAGTTGTGGGTTGTCCAATGGTGCAATGCCTTATTGATGCCTCGCTAACGCGTCGGGTTACCTTTGCGGCGATGATTTGCTGCTGGAAACCCGACACGTGAGTGGGGTTCGTAATACTTGATGCGCAGAGCGCATTCGGATGTGCGCTTGCACATCGTGCGCTTGAGCGATGCCTCGCTAACGCGTCGGGTT
>CAZNIS010000042.1:0-26208 GCA_964573105.1 uncultured Granulosicoccaceae bacterium | reverse complement strand
TGTGCGCTTGCACATCGTGCGCTTGAGCGATGCCTCGCTAACGCGTCGGGTTGCCGTTTGATGCCTCGCTAACGCGTCGGGTTACCTTTGTGGCGCTGTGGTGGTGCACTGGCAACCTATGCGCCTACTCGGTATGTTCGGGCAGTTGCTCCATGATCGGGCCGGGGCGTTGTTCGACGTAACCCAGCAACTGCTGTTGCAATGCGCTCGCTTGCGGCTGGTTCCACAGGTTGTGCATTTCGTCCGGGTCGCTGGATAGGTCGTAGAGTTCGCCTTCACCGGAAATCAGATCGACAGTCAGGCGCGCATCAGCGGTTCTGATGGTGCGCAATTGCAGTTCCACACCGACTCTGGCCGGTGCGAGATTCCATTCGTTGTAGGCCCATTCGCGATTGGCTTCACCGGACAACAACGGCGTCAGGCTTTGGCTTTGCGCATCGGGATCGGGCTGTGTCTGCGCCCAGTCGCAAAAAGTCGCTCCCAGATCCATGGTGCTGATCGGATCGTCGATTTGCGCGTTCGCTTTGATGCCGGGGCCGCGCATGATCATGCCGACGCGCAACAGTTTGTCGTACATCATCGGGCCTTTCAGATACAGGCCGTGATCGCCCAGCAGTTCGCCGTGATCGCTGGTGAAAATCACAATCGTATCGTCGGCGAGGCCAGATGATTCGAGCTGCTGCAATATTGCGCCGACGCCATCGTCGATAAACGCAATCATGTTGTAGTAATTGGCCGTCATCTCGGCCAGTTGTGCGTCGCTTTGCGCAGGCATTCTGGAATACTGTTCGCGCAGGATGCGGTGCTTTTCTGATTTGCCCTGCGGCTTGCGCTCAAGCGCTGCGCGATGCCACCACGGGCGCTGATCCAGATCGAGCTGATGACTGCGGCTGATGTCGACATCTTCTGCGCGGTGCAGCGATGCCCACGGTTCGGGGCAGTCGAACGGGTGGTGCGGGTCGGGGTAGGATGCCCACAGGCAAAAAGGTTGATCGGATGACTGGTGCTCGGCCAGATAGGCTTTGGTGCGCTCGGTGACCCAGTGCGTCGAGTGCCACTCCGCCGGCAAGGCTGATGACCAGGTCTGCGACGCAAAGGTGCCATAGTTAGCACTGGAGCCGGTCTGGCTGTCTTCTCCCCACTTCTTCCAGGCATCCGGATGGCTCCAGAACCAGCGTTCAAAGTGCTGGCCGTGCGGTGGCTTTTCACACGGCAAAAGATCGTGCCAGTGGCCGAGAATCATCAGCTCGGCATAGTCGAAGCCCATGAACGGGCCGTGCCAGTCTTCCGGAAAATTGACCGAATCCTCTCGGCTCTCTGGCGAGCCCCATTCGCTTGCCCGTGGATCCTCACCAAAGTGCGCCTTGCCGATGAAAGCGGTATCGTAGCCGCTGGCGGTGAGCCTGGCCGGCCAGCCGCGCTGGCCAATAGCGGGGTCAAGATGGACCTGGTTGTCGTAGACACCGTGGGTCAGTGGCAACATGCCAGTCAGTATTGATGCGCGCGCTGGCTGGCACAACACGTTGGGTGTGATAGCGCAGTCAAAGCGTGTGCCGTCGGCCGCCAGTTGGTCGAGGTATGGGGTGCGGATTTTGCGCCCGGCAAAGCCAAAGCAATCGGGGCGATGCTGATCTGAGGTGATCAGTAGAATATTGGGCCGTTTGGCTGGTTGAGGCATTTCAAGGCTCGGGCAAAAAGCGCATCATAGGCAACCATTGCGGTCTCGACTAGTGCTGCTGCGATCCGCAAACACAACACCGCTCGGTTTGAACCATCAGAAATTCCATGAAAGCAAAAAACCTCGTCGTCGTAATGTCCGACGAACACAACTCGAAATTTCTCGGCTGCGCCGGCCACCCGATTGTGCAGACGCCGAATTTCGATCGCCTGGCGGCCGACGGGCTTCGCTATACCGATGCCAGCACCCCGTCGCCGATCTGTGTGCCGGCGCGTGCGGCATTTGCGACCGGCCGCTACGTGCATCAGATACGGCACTGGGACAATGCCATGCCCTACACTGGCCAGCATCGCGGCTGGGGGCATGAATTGCAGGATGCCGGTATTCGGGTGGAGAGCATCGGCAAGCTGCATTATCGCCGCGATGAAGATCCGGCCGGTTTTGATGTCGAGCACATCCCGATGCACGTGGCCGGCGGACACGGCATGGTGTGGGCATCGATTCGCGATCCCTACCTCACGATTGAAGAGCGCGGCGGTGGGCGCATGCTCGGCAAGGCGATTGGCGGCGGCGAAAGCCCCTACACGCAGTACGATCGCAGCGTGGTCGAACACACGGTCCAGTGGCTCGCCGATGCAGCCGCGCGCAACGAGCCTTTTGTCTTGTATGTGGGGCTGGTGGCGCCGCACTTTCCACTGGTCTGCCCCGAAGAATTTTATCGGCTCTATCCGCATGATCAGTTGCCGGAACCGAAGCTCACCCTCGCCAGTGGCTATCGTCGCCACCCGTGGGTCGAGGAACAAAACGCGATGATGGACAACGAGTCGGCGTTTGCCAGCGCCGATGAACGGCTTGCCGCGATTGCGGCCTATCACGGGCTGGTGTCGTGGCTGGATCACAACGTCGGGCAAATTCGCGAGGCGCTGCAGCACAGCGGCCTGGCCGACACCACTAACCTTATCTACACCTCTGATCACGGCGACAATGTCGGCGCACGCGGGCTGTGGGGTAAGTCAAATATGTACCAGGAGAGTGTGGCCGTGCCGCTGATCATGTGCGGGCCGGATATTCCACCCGGCAAAACCTGTGACACGCCGATCGACTTGCTGGATCTGTACCCAACCATTCTGCAGGCGGCTGGATTGCCGCACGCGGACGACGAACGACCTGGCCGGTCGCTGTTCGCGCCGGCTGCGGGCGCGGAGCTGGCCGAGCGCAACCTTTTCAGTGAATATCATGCGGCGGGGTCAAACACCGCGTGCTTTATGCTGCGTCGGCAACACTGGAAGCTGATCTACTACGTTCGCCATCAACCCGAGCTGTTCAATCTGGCCGACGATCCGGAAGAACTGAACGATCTGGCCCAGTCAGCCGATCACCGGGCGATCCTCGATGAGCTGATCGCAGAACTGAAGCAAATTTGTGATCCGCAAGCCACCGATCTTGCCGCCAAGCGCGATCAGCAGGCATTGATTGAACACCACGGCGGGCGGGAACGCGCACGCACGCTTGGGGCGCCGGCGGCGACGCCACCGCCGCAAACCTGAAAATTTCAGCTCGCCTTTTTCAGATAGCTTGCGGCGGCCATATCCATCGCCGGACCCGGTACGTCGACGCTTTTGATCAGCGCGTCGCGCTCGGCCTGGGCAAAGTCATTTTCAACAATTGCTCTCGCTGCATCGCCGGGCAGTGACTGGCTGGCGATCGACACTGCCCGATTGCGACCTGCAGACTTGGCGCGATAGAGTGCGGCGTCCGCCAGACTGACCGCCTGCTCTGCGGACATTGCCTTGTTTTCAATCAGAAAAGGCAAGCGTACGATGCCGATTGAGGTGGTGACGGACAGGCTGCTGTGCGATGTTTCGATTGGTGTTTTTCCAATCGATTGCAACACCATTGCACCAATACTCTCGACTTCAGTGAACGCAAGACCCGGGAGGTAGACCAAAAACTCCTCACCTCCCCAGCGCACGACGGTAGCCCCGGCTGGAACCGCCTGGGCAAGCCGCGTGGCAACTTCGATCAATACTTCATCGCCCGCCAGGTGGCCGCAGCGATCATTGATTTGCTTGAAGTGATCAAGATCCATCAACAGTATCGCATCACACTTGCCGGGAGCCGGTTGACGGCTGGATGGCTCGCCCATCAACTCGCTGAAGTAACGCCGGTTGCACAACCCGGTCAGCGGGTCCTGACGGCTTTGCCGGGTGAGGATTTCGTTGGCAGACTGCAACTGTTGCTCGCGTGACTCTTCGCGATCCATCAGCGAGTTATAGGCGTGAATAATTTCTGTCAGCTCATCGTTGCCGACGGTGGGCACTTTGCTGCGTTCAAACTCGTCGGCCGCCTTTCGTATTGCGCTGTGCAATTCGAGCAGCCTGCTGCTGACGATAAGACGAAAGCCGATAGTCGCCGAAAGCAGCGTCACAAGGAACGCCAGCGCCAGCACGACGGCCGATATCGAGACCTGTTTTTTCACCGCAGCAGATATCTCTGCATCGGTAAACCAGACGCCCAGTGAGTAGGCTTCGTCGTAGTCGACCGGGATATCCACGAAAAAGGGGGCAGATTGACCTTTGCAACCGAGCCCCTGCGGGTGGGCGGCGAGAAAATCCTCAGCGCCGGTCTTGCGGTACTCCACGCAGACGATCGCACGGTCGACGCCCAGCGGTGCGATCAGGTCGTTCGCCAGTTGGCGGTAGCGATAGGCGTCGTTGATATCGAGCGCGATGGCGACGCGGGCCGCCAGGCTGCCGACCCGCGCGGTCAATTCGCCAGTGTTGTCGCGTATCAGTATTTTCGCCGCGACAAAACTGCCACACAGCACAATGGCCAGAAAAATCGGTGCCAGTACCAGCAAGAATTTCAGCAAAATCGAGCTTCGCATTGCGGTGTCCTGCGTGGGGGGCGATGGATGGAGGCCGCGACAAATTGTCGCGGCCTGAGTGTCTACTGCGTTGAGCGGATTACTTCAGCAGTGTTGCCTTGCCTTTTTTAACCAGTTTCGCGAGCATTTTGTGGTTGTTTGCCTCGGCGCGAAAAACCTGGAAGCGGCCGCGGTTCTCCAGCATGTAAAAATCGACATCGACTTTCTTGCCGCGATGATCGCGAAAGTCAGCGCACATTACGTAGTAGTCGCCCATGGTCATAATGACGGGGTGATTGGTTAGCGGATGCAGTTTCAGTACATCGCCGGATTTCGAGTCGAGTGCGTGATAGACACCATCAGCCATTGATCGATAGATGTGTTTTTGCAGGTCTGCCTGCAGGCGTGTACGCATCTCTTCAGAATTTGCGATGGCGGGGGCTGAAACAACCGACAGCGTGGCTGCCAACAAGGTTGCGGAGAAAAGGCGTCGGACTCGCTGCATGGTTCTCATCCCTGGCTGAAAGTGTGAACTGCGAGGGGAAACGGCGCGGCGCCGGAAAACTTTAACGGGCAGCTGTTACGGCGTGTGTCGCGCCAGCCACACGCCCGCCATGGCGATTGCAAATCCTGCCAGCTGCCGCGCCGACAAATCGTCATCGAACAGCCACCAGGCGAGGATGGCAGCAAGCGGTGGCGCCAGAAACAGCAGGCTGGTAGTTTGGGTGGCTGAGCCCTGCCGCACCATCCACAGCAACAGCGTCGCGCCACCAACTGATAATACCAGCACGGCATAGAGCAGGGCGGCAATGGAAGTGCTGTTGATCGCGAAACGGGATTCGCCGAGCACGACCGCCAGCGCCACTACGATCAATGTGGCCCCAATATTTTGCAGCGCGCTGGATGGCACCAGGTGGATGCTGGCAATCGATGTCTTTTGCAGCAGCGTGCCGGTGGTAATCGCGGCCACACTCGTGCTAGCGGCGACGATTAACATGCCGCTCGTCGGATTGATGCCGCCCGCCGGCCAGGCCGCAAGACTGACGCCGATAACCCCCAGCGCCAGACCCGTGCGATTGAGCGGTGATGTCGTCTCGTTAAACCAGCGTGCTGCCAGCAGTGCGGTCAGCGGTGGTTGCAGCGAGCCAAACAGTGCCATCACGCCCGGCTGCAGGCCCTCGCCAACCGCCCAGAATGACGCGCCCAGATACAGCCCCTGCATCAAGCCGCCGATAGCGAGCAGTTTCAGGGCAGTGTGGCGATCGGGCCAGTGCAGCGACAGCGCGACGGTCAGGCCGCAGAAGATCAGTGCGCAGGCGCTGAATCGCACGCTAAGGAACAGGTTCGGGTCGGTGTGCTCGCGAATCGCCGCGGCGACGATAAAGCCGGTGCTCCAGATTGCGACGAACAGCGCCGCGGCCACGGACTGCATGGTTCTTCGGGTCACGGCAGCGGGTTGCCATTAGTCGAGATGTCGAACATGAATGCAGCCGGGTTGCTATGCTTGGCGGATGAAGAACTTCGACGAATTGCGCGATGTGCTGGAGCTTGAGCGGATCGAGGACAACCTCTATCGCGGCCAGAATTATCGCACGCCGTGGGGCCGGGTGTTTGGCGGCCAGGTGCTGGCGCAATCGATTAACGCCGCGCACCTGACCACACCCGATGATCGGCTGCTGCACTCGATGCACGCCTATTTTCTGCTCGCAGGCGACACCAGTATCCCGATCGTCTACGACGTCGAGCGCGTGCGCGATGGCGGCAGCTACACCACCCGCCGGGTAAGGGCGATCCAAAAAGGGCGGCCGATCTTCAGCATGGAGGCGTCATTTCAGGTGCCCGAAGAAGGCTTGAGCCACGGCATGTCGATGCCGGATGTGCCGCCGCCGGAAGACTTGCAGAGCGATCGCGAAATCGCCGAGGCGCTGCGCGAGGAGGCCCCTGATCTGTATCGCATGTCGCAGATCGACCGGCCGATTGAATGCCGTCCGACCGGTGGCATCGAGCAGTACCGCTCCGGCACCGGCGATCCAGTGCAACATTTGTGGATTCGTGGAATCGGCACGCTGCCGGCTGGCTATGGCATGAATCAGGTGGCGCTGGCTTATGTGTCCGATTACAACCTGCTCGCCACCTCGCTGCTGCCGCATCGGCGCTCGCTGCTGGAACATGGTCGCTACTTTCTGGCAAGCCTCGATCACGCCATGTGGTTTCATCGTCCGTTCCGACTCGACGATTGGCTGTTGTACAGTATTGAGAGTCCAAGTGCGGGCTCAGCGCGCGGATTTGCGCGTGGCCAGTTGTTCACGCGCGATGGCGAACTGGTCGCATCGGTCGCGCAGGAAGGTCTGATGCGGCAAAGTCGTGCCTGAACATCGGCGCTGGTGTGTCGGTATCAAAGACAATCTTTAATCGGAATGGCGCAATGGGCTCACTGAAGCTTGAGAAAAAAGACGCGATCGCATGGATCACGATCGACAACCAGGCGCGTCGCAACGCCATGTCGCTGGCCATGTGGCGCGAGCTGCATCGGCTGGTCGAACAACTCGACGCCGATCCTCAGATCCGCGTGCTGGTGCTAAAGGGGGCGGGCGAGCAGGCCTTTGTCTCCGGTGCCGATATCTCCGAATTCAGTCAGCGCGCCGACTCTGAGGCCGAGACGCGAGCGTTTGGCGAGGCGGTTGAGGCCGCTGAAAACGCGCTGTGCCAATGCAGCAAGCCGGTGATCGCGATGATGCAGGGTATCTGTATGGGGGGTGGCATCGGCATCGCGGTGTCGTGTGATTTGCGCTACTGCAGCGCCGATACGCGCTTTCGCATGCCAGCGGCAAGGCTTGGGCTTGGCTATGCGCTGGACAGTATGCGCAGGATTGTCAATGTGCTGGGCAATGCGCGCACTGCGGAACTCTTCTATACCGCGCGCGTGTTCGACGGCGTAGAGGCTGCGCGCATCGGTATGGTGCATCAGGTGGTGGATGCCGGCGAACTCGCATCTACAGTACAGCAAGTTGCCGAGTCCATGGCGGCCAACGCGCCGATGTCGTTGAAAGCCGCCAAGCTTGCCATCGGGGCACTGGCCAACCACGATGAGGCAGCCTATTCGCAGGTGCATCAGGCGGTCGCCGCCTGTTACGATAGCGAAGATTACACAGAGGGCAGAACCGCTTTCATGGAAAAGCGCCAGGCCCAGTTTAAAGGCCGCTAGCGGCTTTGCCCGGAGGAACCATGCACAACACCCCTGAAGCTGAACGCGAAATTCTCGATGCGGTCGATCGCTTTCTCGAGCGCGAGGTAGCCCCCGTCGCCCAGGCGCTTGAACACGCCGATGAATGGCCGGCCGAGATCGTCGAGCGGATGCGCGAGATGGGCCTGTTCGGCTGCATCATCGAAGAACAATACGGCGGACTGGGATTGTCCACTACCACCTATGCGCAAATCATCGAGCGCATTTCGCGTGTCTGGATGTCGGTATCCGGCATCATCAACTCACATCTGATCATGGCCTCGTGCGTGCAGCGCTGTGGCACCGAAGAGCAAAAACAGCGCTTTCTACCACGCTTTGCCAGCGGCGAGATTCGCGGCGGCCTGGCACTGACAGAACCTGACTGTGGCACCGATTTGCAGGCGATTCGCACCAACGCCAAAAAAGATGGCGATCACTACGTGGTCAATGGCACCAAGATCTGGATCTCGAATGGCATCTACGGGCAGGCCTTTGCGGTGCTGCTAAAAACCGATACTGCCGCCGACCCGCGTCATAAGGGCATGTCGCTTTTTATCTGTGAAAAGGGCGACGGCTTTGCCCATTCGCGCAAGCTTGAAAAACTGGGTTACAAGGGGATCGATAGCGCCGAACTCGTGTTTGACAACTACCGCGTACCGGTCGAGAACCTCGTCGGCGGCGAAGAGGGACGTGGCTTACAGCACGTGCTCGGCGGTTTGGAGTTGGGACGCATCAACGTGGCATCACGTGGGGTAGGCATCGCGCGTGCGTGTCTGGAGGAATCGGTCGCCTACGCACAGTTGCGTAAGACTTTTGGCAAACCCATAGCCGAGCATCAGGCGATTCAGTTAAAACTTGCCGACATGGCCACCCGGGTAGAGGCGGCACGCATGCTGACGCTATCGGCGGCACGCGCATTCGATGCCGGTGAGCGCTGCGATATGGAGGCCGGAATGGCCAAGCTCTACTCGACCGAGGCGGCTCTTGAAAATGCTACCGAGGCGATGCGCATACACGGTGCCTATGGTTATTCGAAGGAGTACAACATCGAGCGCTATTTTCGCGATGCGCCACTGCTGTGCATCGGCGAGGGCACCAACGAGTTGCAGCGCATGATCATCTCCAAACAACTGGTGGCGCGCAATCCCGTTTAATCGCAGGGCCTGCCCACACCTCTAAGTACGGAAAATCTCCTTTGAGCGCTACTGAGTCGAACCCGATCCTCGCCCTCGCGGCGCACGCGCATGCCTTGTCTGTCGATGACCTGGACGCCAACACTCTGGCCGCCGCACAGATGATCATCACCGATACACTGGCGGTCGGGCTTGCCGGCTGCAACGCCAGTTATGCCGACGCCTTGCGGGGTATCGTTAACGAATGGGGTGTCGGTGGCCCGTGTCGGGTGCTGGGTAAAGGGGCCAGTTTGCCGGCCGCCAGTGCAGCATTCATGAACGCCTATCAGATTCACGGTCAGGAGTTCGACTGCGTGCACGAAGCGGCGGTAGTGCACCCGATGGCCGCGATCATGGCGGCAACCCTTGCCGAGATCGAGCGCGGTACGCCTGAAGGCAACGATGCGACCGGTGTCTCGGGTGCCGAGTTTGTCGCTACCCTGACCGCCGCGGTGGACGTGGCGATCGCCGTCGGTTTGAGTGCCAAGGCCGGTTTGCGGTTTTTCCGTCCGGCTACCGCCGGTGCGTTTGGCGCGGCCGCTGCGGTATCTCGATTGCGCGGGTTTTCACTCGATACCACCGTACAGACCTTCGGTCATCTGTACAGCCAGTTGTGCGGCACCATGCAGGCGCACACCGAAGGCGTGGCTGTACTGCCGATGCAGATCGGCTTCAATGCACGCAATGCGATTATCGCAGCGGACCTCGCCAATGCCGGTATCAGCGCGCCGGTCGATGTGATCGACGGTCCGTTTGGCTATCTGGAATTATTTGAGCCGGGTGGTTCGATGGTCGGGCCACTTCGCGAGCTGGATCAGGTGCGCAGAATTGGCCAACTTGCTTACAAGCCGTTTCCAACCGGTCGCGCCACCCACGGCGGACTGGACGGTCTGTTGTCGCTGTGTCGTGAGCATGACATTGCAGCGTCACGAGTGAAGGCTGCCACGCTGACCGGTCCACCGTTGATTCATCGGCTGGTCGCGCGGCCGATTCACGCAGGATTGCCGGCCAACTATGCGAGGTTGTGCATGCAGTACACCGGCGCGGTTGCCATTCTGCGAGGCTCTATTGGTTTGTTTGACTTTGACCACGCATCACTTGCCGATAGCGAGATTCACGCACTGGCAGCGAAGATTTCCGTCATCGATGATGGCACACCCGATCCCAATGCCTTGTCGCCGCAGACGGTCGAGATACAACTGGCCGACGGTCGCAAGCTGCAGCGTGAGTTGACTCAAATCTATGGCTCGCCGCAGCAGCCGATGAACGAACAGCAGCATCGCGAAAAGGTGTCACATTGTTGTGAGTTTGCCGGATTTGGCACGCACGCTGATGCGATATTTGATCAGGGTACGCAACTGGTGCAGCTGCCAGATATTGGCCCCTGGCTTGCGCACGCCTATGCCAGTTGAATTCGCTAGCGGAGGTTGCCGTTATGCACGATAGCTGGTTTCACGAGTTTGATGCCACTGCCGCGCTGACGCAATTCCCGACAGGTGCGGCGTTTATCGAACGGTTCAGCCAAATCAGTTGCGACGAATTACACCAGATGCAAAACCGTCAGTTCATGTCGCTGATACAGCGCGGCTGGCAGATACCCTTTTACCAGCGTCTGTGGGGTAACGTTGGCATTGAGGCTGGCGATATTCAATCGCTGGATGACTTACCCAAACTGCCCACGTTTGATAAATCCCATTTAATGGAATCGATTGAAAACCATCCGCCCTATGGTGATTTTCATGGCTTCAGACCAGGTGCGCGGGCAGTGGTTCACACCACCACGGGCACCACCGGAAGACCGCAAACGCTGCTGTATGGTGTACACAGCCGCGAGATGCAAAACCTGTTGCTGGCGCGCGCCTATTTGTTCCAGGGTATGCGTCACGATGACGTGGTGCACTCGATCTATGGCTTTGGCATGGTCAATGGCGGGCACTATGTGCGCGAGGCGATATTGCACTTTACCAAAGCCACCTTGCTGCCGGCCGGCACCGGGCGTGACACACCCAGTGCGCGCCAGGTAGAGCTGATGCGTGATTTTTCAGCCACCGTCATCGTCGGCTTTGCCGACTATATGCGCAAACTGGCCGAGACCGCGCTCGACGCCGGCATCAAACCCGGTCAAGATATCCCTTTGAGAATGATCTCCGGGCACATGGGGCGCGAGTCTAAATCGCTGATCTCGTCATTGTGGGGTGGCGCCGAAGTCTTCGACTGGTATGGTGTTGGTGACACTGGCACCATTGCGGCTGAAGGGCCGGATCACGATGGGTTGTATTTGTGGGAAGATGCACACCTGGTGGAAGTGCTGGATCCGGAAAATGGTGCCGCAGTAGCCGATGGCGAGCCTGGCAATCTGGTGGATACCGTGCTCTTCAAGCAGGACATCTATCCGATTATTCGCTTCAATACGCAGGACGTCACCCGCGTGCTGCCGGGGCAATCATCACTGGGACTAAACCTGCAGCGCATCGAAGGGTTTCTCGGTCGCAGCGACAACATGGTCAAGCTGCGTGGTATCAATGTCTTCCCGCACGCTTTTGCCGGCTGGATTGCCGAGTTTGACGCGCTCAATGGCGAGTATCTCTGCGTCGTCAGCCGCGACGATGCCGGCCGTGATGAAATGACGCTTTTCCTTGAGACTCGCACACCGTCTGATTCCGCACTGGCCGAGCAGGTGAGCGAGCGGATGCGCAATGGCCTCGGGCTTGCCGTCAATGTGGTGTTGCGCGAACCGGGCGCGCTGGCATCTCAAACACAGGTCGAACATCGGCAAAAGGCGATTCGGCTGATCGACGAGCGTTTTTATTCGTGAGTAACAGGATGCTTGGTGTCGCGGAATTGGCGCGTTCTCTACACGATCGCGAAATCACGTCAGAACAGATAACGCGCGAATACCTGACGGCAATCGAGCAACAGAATCCGGCGTTAAATGCCTACCTCACCGTGATGCACGATTCGGCCATGCAACAGGCAAGCGCGGCTGATCAACGCATACAGCAGGGGCGGGCGCAGTCGCCGCTCGATGGTGTGCCACTGGCCTTGAAAGATAATATCGATGTCGCCGGTGTCGCTGTGACTAATGGTGTCGGTGCGTTGCGTTCAAGAATCGCCTCGTCCGACGCCGAAGTGACGCGGCGTTTGCGCGATGCGGGAGCCGTGATACTGGGCAAGCTGAATATGGACGAGGCCGCACTCGGAGCCACCACCAACAATCCGCACTTTGGGCGCTGCGATAACCCGTGCGTACCAGGCGACACACCGGGTGGCTCATCCGGAGGTTCGGGAGCAGCGGTGGCGGCTGGTTTGTGTGCGGCCGCACTGGGTAGTGACACGCTGGGGTCTGTGCGCATTCCGGCAGCTTATTGCGGGGTGACCGGCTTTTTGCCGGGTCGCGGCCAGGTGTCGCGCCGTGGGCTGTCGCATCTGTGTTGTTCACTGGATCAGGTCGGTGTGCTGGCCCACAGCAGTACCGATGCCGCCATCGTCTATGATGTCATTCGCGGGCACGACTATCGGGATGATCAGTCCTTGCTGGCGGCCGATCAGCCACAGCCGGCACTTGATTTGTCGCAGGCATCGATTGCAACGATTGACTGTGGTCCTTTTTGTGATGCTGATGTTGGTGCAGAGATTACGGCCAACCTGTTACACGTGCAAACGTATCTGGCGTCGCGCAACTACGCGGTTGCCGATCCGCTACCAACACCCACAGCATTCACCGATCTGCGTCGCGCGTCACTGCTGGTGATTGAGGCGGAGGGCAGCGTCGCCTGCAAAGACTGGCTGGAACTGGAGGGCGTCAGTCGATCCTTACGTAAATTTCTGAATTACGGCGGGCAGTTGCCGGCTCATAAAATAGAACTGGCGCGTGCCGCGATGCGCGATGCACGTATTGCGTGGCAGTCGCTGTTGCAAGGCTACGATTTCCTGTTGTTGCCCAGTGCACCGCAGCACAGCTTTCCACATGATGCAGCCGTACCGGACAATCAGGCCGATTTCACCACACCTGCCAGTGTGGCTGGCTTGCCGGCCATCAGTGTGCCGACTGGCCGCACAAGCTGTGGTCGTTTTCAATCGGTGCAGCTGGTATGTCGCAATGGTGGTGAGCCTGCGCTGCTGGCAATGGCGGCACAAATAGAAGAGGAGTTTGGCATTGACTGAAACCGATTGTCGCTGGCCCGGCGGCGCACGGCTTGCGCTATCGATTGTGGTAAACGTGGAAGAGGGCTCGGAGCTGTCTGTGCGCGACGGTGACCGCGGCCCCGACCCGGTCGATGAACTGGGTATAGCGCTGCGCAAACCGATCCGCAATTACGGCAACGAATCCAACTATGCCTATGGCATTAAGGCGGGCTTTCCGCGCATCGTGCGCGCGCTCGATGAATACAATGTCAGCGCCACCTGGACGGCCGCCGCACTGGCACTGGAACGCGCACCTGAAGTTGCCAGTGGTATTGTTGCGCGCAACGATGAAGTCTGCAGCCACGGCTGGCGCTGGATTCACCATTTTCATTTAGATGAAAAAGACGAGCGCGAATTTATCCGCAAGGCGGTGCAATCGATTGAACGTACGACTGGCAATCGGCCGGTCGGCTGGTTGTCGCGTTATTTGCACACCGCCAACACGCGTCGCCTGCTGGCCGAAGAAGGTTTCGAATATCACATGGATGACTACAGCGACGACAAACCCTTCTGGCAACGCGAAAATGGACAGCCAATGCTTGTGATGCCCTATGCGCTGGATTCCAACGACATGAAATTCTGGACCTCGCCGTCGCTGACACCCGCCGACTGGACACGCTATGCCTGCGATACCTTCGACTGCTTGTATGAAGAAGGTGCCAAAGAATTGCGCATGATGTCGCTTGGTCTACATCTGAGAGTCATCGGCAGGCCAGGGCGCATCGGTGCCTTGCGCGAATTCCTGCAACATGTTTCTGCCCATCAGGGAGTGTGGATGGCGACGCGTCAGGATATCGCGCGCGCCTATGCGGCACAGGTGCCCTGTCCCTGAAAACCGATCGCATATAAAACGGCTGAATCTAGCGGTCGTGAGCTTGTCAAACGGCTATTGCATACCCGCACCACAGTGAGTAATGGCGCTGAATAATTTGAGCAAATGGCAGAACATCAGTCTGCTGATTACAGCCGAAGTGGCCGCCATGAGCCTGTGGTTTGTGTCGGCGGCAATCCTTGGTGACATGCTGCGTGAGGTCGCGATGTCGCCATCGATGCAGGCGGCGCTGTCATCGTCGGTGCAGGGTGGCTTCGTGGTGGGTGCGCTGTTGTCAGCCGCACTCGGTATCGCCGATCGATATGAACCGCGCCGGGTGTTTGCGATTTGCGCGGCTCTGGCCGCCTTGTCCAATCTGTTGTTGCTCGCCGTACCACCCGGCAGCATCGCAGCCATTACACTGCGTGCGTTAACCGGCGCATTTTTAGCCGGCGTCTATCCGGTTGGTATGAAGATCGCCGTCGGCTGGGGCAAGACCGATCGTGGTCTGCTGGTAGGTTTGCTGGTTGGCGGCTTAACGCTAGGTTCGGCTGCACCGCATCTGCTCGCCTTTGTCGGCGGTGCGGCCTGGCGCACCACGGTCGTCTGGGCATCGGCACTGGGATTGTTAGCCGCAGTGCTGGTGCTGCTGACTCGCACCGGGCCCTATCATGCCACCGCCGCAAAATTCGAGATCAGCGCAATCAAACTCGCCTGGACCAACGAGGGTATTCGCCGCGCCTACGGCGGTTATCTGGGGCACATGTGGGAGCTCTTCGCGATGTGGGCCTGGATCGGTCTGGCACTGACCGTCAGCTTCGGCTACCACATGCCAGCCGATACCGCCGCACACTGGGCCAAGATCACCACCTTCGCCGTGATCGGTCTCGGCGCGCTGACCTGTGCGGTGGCAGGCTATGTCGCCGATCGCATCGGCAAAGCGGAGCTGACCATCATCGCGATGGCGGTCAGCGGTGCATCGGCGGTGTTGTTCGCGCTGACGTTTGGCGGCAACGTGTGGCTGAGTATTGCGATTGCCGTGGTCTGGGGCATGGCGGTGATCCCGGATTCGGCGCAATTCTCCGCGTTGGTTGCCGATCATTCGCCGGCTGATCAGGCGGGGTCATTGATGACGTTCCAGACCGCGCTGGGGTTTGCGCTGACGACTGTTACGGTGCAGTTTGCGCCGGTGGTGGCGGAGGTTATTGGGTGGCCGTGGTTGATGGGGTCGCTGGCGTTGGGGCCGGTGTTTGGGATTTGGGCTATGTGGGGGTTGAGGAGGTAAGTGGGGTTTTTGCTGCGCTGGCTTTTCCGCTCTGGCTTGCTGTTTTGGCTTGTCATCCATGACTTTTTCTGCGCGTCCCGCGCGCCGACCCACTTTTGAAAAGCGCAAAAGTAGGCAAAACGCTCTTGCCTGCTTCGATGTGGCTGTCGCCACTTTGTAAAGATTCATCGCCGGCGGGGCCGCGCTGAGGGCACATCCATGTGCCCACAGCGCTATGTGCGACGTCCTGTCGCACATACCCCTTGTCGATGAATCTTTCCAAAGCCCTGAGGATGGCGGTAACGGCGAACAGCCGCACGGCTCGTGCTGACACACGTTGCGTTCGTCCGGTTGGCCCGTAAGTCGGTAGCCCGACATTGAGCGAAGCGAATGCAATGCGTGGTGGGGGAGGAGACCCCGGTCCACGAACTAGATAGAGCGGTTGATTGAAAGACTGGTGAGCGATTCAATCACCCCTTGTGCTGTAAGGCATCGAATTTCTGATGGGGGGGCGAGCCAATGGGGCCGAGTATGACTAGTACTCCTCAGTCACTTGCCCAGGAGTGATGGGCCACCTGAGTAGCTATTCGCGCGATTAACGTTTGCTCGTCTGCGGAAACTCTGTCTGCGGCACCGAGAGTGATTGCTGTGGATTATCTTCGCTGGCCTTGGCTGTGTCGGCAGTTGCCAATTTGCCTTTGTCAACCCCGGTTGCTGCCGGAGAGAAACGTTTGCGGTGGCAAAATTTAACGGTTATTCTTGCCGCCGATTCCAGTCGAACTAGTCGGGCGACGCGACGATTTCACCCGATCTGGACGGTGCTGGACCTGAATATGGAGGTCATCGCAGCGATCGGTAAAGAGATGCGTCCAACCCAACCGGAAACTGCTAGAGTACACGGGCACAATTGACATCACAGTTTTGCGTAACAGTGGAACAGTGATGCGATTCAACTTGTCGCGTGTTCTCCAATTCGTTGCACAGTCGAGCGGTTACACTTGGGCGCTGTTGGAAGGAAATGGCGCGATGAGCGGACGTACCGATATCGGTACGTCTGGAAACTAACAAGCCGGCGTCATGACCGGTTACACGAGGAGATCAGCCGATGGCGTCAGCCGCTGACCATTCAGCGCAGGCATTCAGTGCGGACATCAAGGCCAAAGGGGACACTACGTTCCCGCGGCTGCTCGCCGAACACACGCGCGTACGTCCCAACCGCGCCGCCATCCGGGAAAAGCACCTCGGTATCTGGCAGACACTCACCTGGTCCGAATTCGACGCGTTGGCACGCGAATTTGCTGGCGGACTCGCCGACCTCGGCGTGAAACGTGGCGACAATGTGGCGGTAATCGGCGACAACCGCCCGCGACTGTACGCTGCAATGATGGCAATTCAGATGCTGGGGGCGATACCCGTGCCGTTGTACCAGGATGCCGTCGCCGCCGAGATGGTGCACTTTTTCAACAACGCGGAAATGGCGCTGGCGGTGGTAGAAGACCAGGAGCAGGTCGACAAGCTGATGGAGATCAAGCCTCAGTGTCCGGTGCTCCAGACCATTATCTATGACGACCCGCGCGGTATGCGCGATTACACTGAAGACTTTCTGGTCTCCGGAGATGCTCTGCGCGAACGAGGCCAGGCCTTCAATGGTCAAAATGCTTCTTACGTGCAGGAACAGATCGATGCCGCAAGCCCCGACGAGGCGGCTGGTATGTTCTCTACCTCTGGTACGACAGGCGTGCCGAAAGGAGTGGTTCATACGCACCGCAGTCTGATCACGGTATCGCGGGTTGCATCGGAATTCGAGGGGCTGACCGACCAGGAAGAGACGCTGGCCTACATGCCAGTTGCCTGGATCGGGCAGAACATTTTCTCGTACGGTCAGTGGTTTGTGAACGGTTATGTGGTGAACTGCCCGGAATCGGCAGAGACCATCCAGACGGATCTGCGCGAGATTGGCCCCACCTACTACTTTGCACCGCCGAGGGTATTCGAGGGTCTGCTGACGCAGGTCACCATCCGCATGCAGGATGCGTCGAAATTCAAACGCCGCATGTTCGAAAAGTACATGCAAGTCGCCAGGGATGTCGGCGAGCGCATTATTAACGGCGACACAAGCGTTAGCTTCGGCGAAAAGCTCAAGTATCGAATCGGCGACTTTCTGGTTTATGGCCCGCTGCGCAATGCACTTGGCTTTAGTAACGTAAGACTTGCCTACACGGCAGGCGAGGCCATTGGTCCCGATCTGTTTACCTTTTATCGCTCGCTGGGGATCAATCTCAAACAACTGTACGGGCAGACGGAAACTGCTGTCTTTGTCTGCGTTCAGCCCGATGGTGAGGTGCGTGACGACACCGTTGGACCCGTTGTCGACGGGGTTGAGGTACGCACCGATGATTCTGGCGAGATCCTCGTGCGCAGCCCCGGTCTGCTGCGGGAATACTACAAAAACCCGGAGGCGACCGCGGAAGCCAAAGACACAGAGGGCTGGTACCGGACGGGCGATGCCGGTTTTATCGACACCGACGGCCATCTGAAGATCATCGATCGCGCCTCCGATGTTGGCAAACTGGCCAATGGGGAGATGTTTGCCCCCAAGTACATCGAGAACAAGTTGAAGTTTTTCCCCTACATCAAGGAGGCCGTGGCAATCGGCGATGGCCGCGACCGCGTGATGGCGATGATCAACATCGACTTTCCCGCCTGCAGCAATTTTGCCGAGCGCTCGAACCTGCCTTTTGCCGGCTACATCGATCTGGCCAGCCGCGACGAAATCTACCAGATGGTCGCTGACTGCGTTAACCAGGTGAACCAGGATCTTGCCAGCGACTCGATGATGTCGGCGTCGCAGATCCACCGCTTTTTGATTCTGCACAAAGAACTGGACGCCGATGATGGCGAACTCACGCGCACCAGCAAGGTCCGCCGAGGCTTTATCGCCGATCGCTACAAACCACTGATTGACGCCCTGTATGGTGGCAAGAGCGACGAACACATCTCGACCGAGGTAACCTTCGAAGACGGCCGCAAGGGCGCAGTGTCAGGGCACGTCAAGATCCGTGACGCCGAGTTGGCTGAGGCAGCAGCATGAGTGAGCGCGAAATACTGCTTGACGTCAAAGACATTTCCCTGTCTTTCGGCGGTGTCAAGGCGATTACCGATGTTTCGTTTAATGTGATGAAGGGCGAAGTGCGCGCGATCATCGGCCCCAATGGTGCCGGTAAGACGTCAATGCTCAACTGTATCAATGGTTTTTACCACCCTCAGGTCGGCACCATCAGTTACAAGGGCGAGGTGCGCAAGGCGATGCGTCCCTATGTAGCTGCCAGCCAGGGCATTGCGCGCACATTTCAGAACGTCGCGCTGTTTCGCGGTATGACCACGCTGGACAATATTATGTCCGGTCGAACGTTGCGTATGAAGCGTGGCTTTTTCTGGCAGATGTTTCGCCACGGCCCGGCGCTGGCCGAGGAGGTCGAACACCGCAAGCGGGTTGAGGAGATCATCGACTTTCTCGAGATCCAGTCAATACGAAAGACGCCGGTTGGCCGGTTGCCATACGGCCTGCAGAAACGGGTCGAATTGGCGCGTGCACTTGCCATGGAGCCCGAGCTATTGCTACTCGATGAACCCATGGCCGGGATGAACCAGGAAGAGAAAGAAGACATGAGTCGATTCATCCTGGACGTGAACAACGAGTTCGGCACTACGGTTACGCTGATCGAGCACGACATGGGCGTGGTCATGGATCTGTCTGATCGTGTGGTTGTGCTGGACTACGGTAAAAAGATCGCCGATGGCACGCCCGAAGAAGTTCAGAACGATCAGACTGTCATCGATGCCTACCTCGGCGTCTCGCACTAGGAGCGGTTGATGGAATTGCTACATTCAATATTCATCGGCCCATTTGCCGACATGTTCGGTGACCTGAGCTTCCTTATTCAGGTTCTTTGGGAAGGCTTTGTTCAGGGCACCCTCTACGCGCTGATTGCACTGGGCTTTGTATTGATTTTTAAAGCCTCTGGTGTCTTTAACTTCGCACAGGGAATCATGGTCGTGTTTGCGGTGCTGGCGCTGGTGGGACTGTATGAGGCTGGCGTGCCAGCGTGGCTGGCTCTGATACTTACTATTGGCATCATGGGTCTGTTGGCGATCGGCATCGAAAGGGTGGTGTTGCGGCCGCTGGTGAATCAGCACGACGCCATACTGCTGATGGCAACCATTGGTCTTGCGCGGTTCCTGTCTGGTGCCGGTCAGTTTATTTTTGGCGGTGAGAACAAGGCCATGATCACGGAGGAACTCGGACTGCCAACCGGTTCGTCAGACGTGGAGATGTTCGGCGGCGTCGTTTTCTTTGAACATCTCGATATCGCAGCCGTCATTATTGCCGGCCTGCTGGTCGCGGCTCTGGCGGTATTTTTCTCTAAAACCCGAATCGGGCGTGCCTTGCGCGCGGTTGCGGACGATCATCAGGCGGCGCTGTCGGTTGGCATCTCACTCAACCAAATCTGGGCTATCGTCTGGTTTGCGGCGGGCATCGTAGCGTTGGTCACCGGCATCATGTGGGGCGCGCGTTCTGACGTTTCTTTTGCTCTTGAGATCATTGCCCTGAAGGCGTTGGCGGTTCTGATCATTGGCGGTTTCACGTCGATTCCAGGTGCAATTATCGCCGGTATTATCGTCGGTATCGTCGAAAAGCTGTTCGAAATCTATTGGGGATCGCTGCTCGGCGGAGGTGTCGAGGCGTGGTTCGCATACATTGTCGCACTGATTTTCCTGCTGTTCAGACCACAGGGTCTGTTCGGCGAGAAGATCATCGAACGCGTTTAGGCCTGCAGGAGCCCTGATATGATTTATCGAGAAGCTGGCCAGTTCAAAACTGATTACAAATCCGATTCCGCGGTCTTTCCGATACTTCAGGATCGGATCGGTATCGCATTTATGCTCGTCATGGCGCTGGTCGTGGTGCCACTGTACGGGTGGTCTTCGTCCAGTGGCGAATTCTTTTTAAACGGCATCATGATCCCCTTCATGATTTTCGCGCTGGTGACTATCGGCCTGAATATTCTGATGGGCTATGCTGGTCAGCTGTCGCTCGGTACGGGTGCGTTCACAGGCGTCGGTGCATACGCCTGTTATAAACTGATCAGCCATTTCCCCGAATTGAATCTGATCGTAGCGGTACTGCTGTCAGGTTTCTTCGCCGCCGCGGTGGGCATCATATTCGGCCTGCCCTCGCTGCGCATCAAAGGTCTCTACCTGGCTGTGACGACTCTGGCTGCCCAGTTTTTTCTGGAATGGCTCTTTATTCGCTGGGAATGGCTGTACAACTATGATCCATCCGGTGCGCTTATCGTGCCCGATATTACGGCCTTCGGCATCATCATCGCCGGACCTTCAGCCAATGCGGTGGTCAAATATCTGGTCGTCACCTTGATCGTCATTTTCATGACCTGGATCGCCTCGAATGTTATCCGTGGGCGAATCGGTCGATCCTGGATGATGATACGCGACATGGACATTGCGGCAGAACTGATGGGGGTACGGCCGCTCGCAGCCAAGCTCTCGGCGTTTGCGATGTCGTCGTTCTACTGCGGTGTCGGCGGTGCTATGATGGTTTTCTTCTGGCTCGGTGCTGCTGAGGTAGAAAGCTTTGACATCAATCACTCCTTTCTGTTTCTGTTCATGGTGATCATCGGCGGGATGGGCAGCCTGGTCGGATCGTTTCTGGGCGCCGCCTTTATCTGGGTGCTGCCAATTATCATCAAGTTTTTGCCAGCGATGATCGGGATCGAGGTCTACCCGTCAACTGTTGAGCACATCAACCTGATGATCATTGGTGGACTCATCGTATTCTTTCTCGCGGTTGAGCCAAACGGACTGGCGCGCCTGTGGCAACTGGCTAAGGAAAAGCTGCGCGTATGGCCATTTCCGTATGCTTAAAATGCGCACCAGAGAATTGCACACAGTTGTATTCATTCTGCAAAATGGTGTCGGTGTGCGGTCGGGCGCATCTTTAGCAGAGTTCTCGCCAGGCATTGGCAAACTGCGTAGTGTGGTAATGAACATGCACTGGCAGAATAGGAAAACGGGCCATTTCTATTCTGTTTAATAAATCGGCTCAACGCCCGCAAAGCGGGTCCTAGGAGGCATACCTACATGAAAACCAAACTTCTCTTGGCAGGCCTGGCAAGTGCTTTGGCGATTACGTCAGCACCGGTCTCGGCGGAGCTTCTTGTACCACACCTGACCTATCGCACAGGACCCTTCGCGGGTAACGGCATCGTGTTTGCCAATGGGTTCTACGACTATATGACCATGCTGAACGAACGCGATGGCGGTATCGGCGGCGTGAAGGTAAACGTAGAAGAGTGCGAAACTGGCTATAACGCCCAGAAGGGTGTCGAGTGTTACGAGTCAACCAAGGGGCGCAATCCACTCATCACCATTCCTAACTCAACCGGTATCACGCTGCAGTTGATTCAAAAGGCTGCGGTGGATGAGATTCCGCTGCTCTCTGCAGGCTACGGGCTTTCCGCAGCTGCAGTCGGTGAGAAGTTTCCATGGATCTTTAATGCACCCACCACCTACTGGGGTCAGATGTCAGCCATATTGAGCTACATCGGTGAGCTTGAAGGCGGCAGCATGGAGAATCTCAGTGGAAAGAAGATCGGCTTCATTTACCTTGACGTCGGCTACGGCCGTGAGCCACTGCCACTGCTGGAAAGCCTGTCCGAACAGTACGGTTTTGAAGTACTTAAGGTTCCGGTGGGCGCCAAGGAAATGCAGAATCAGTCGTCACACTGGCTGACGGTTCGCAAAGAGAAGCCTGACTGGATGATCATGTGGGGCTGGGGTGCGATGAATTCCACCGCGATCAAAGCAGCGGCCAAGATCCGATTCCCGATGGATCGCTTCATTGGTAACTGGTGGTCCAGTGCTCACGTGGACATGAAGGGCCATGAGGCAGCAGCTAAAGGCTATCGCGGTGCAACCTTCTCTGCCAACGGTGACAGTTTTCCTGCTATTCAGGACATCATCAAGCACGTCGTCGATGCTGGAAAGTCACAGACGTCTGACAAGTCCACCGTCGGCAATGTCCTTTACAATCGGGGTGTTATTAACGCGATCCTGACTGCTGAGGCGATCACCATCGCGCAGAAGAATACCGGTAAAACGGACATTACGGGTGCCGACATGCGTGATGCACTTGAGCAGATCAATATGAGTGCAGAGCGGCTGGCTGAGCTCGGCCTTGAAGGGTTCATGGAGCCGATCCAGATTTCCTGTGCAGAGCATGCCGGATCCAACCCGGTCATCATGACACAGTGGAACGGTGAAGACTGGGAGCGCACCAAGGCGGTTCCGGTACTCAAGGACATCGTGGGTCCAGAACTGGAAAAAGCTGCTGAGCAGTACATTTCCGATAAGCCTGGCTGGACTACACAAACCTGCAGCTAGGTCGCCAAACCAGCACGGTCGCTGCCCTTTTATTGTAAGCGGCGACCGTGCTGATCAGTATATTGCCTGAGTCGCGTCGCCCTGGTTTGGTCCGGGCAACGCCGGCCTGGTAGTTCATCAACTTGCCTGCACCCTCAGCGGTCAGGCTGTCAACGTGCAGCAAGCGAAACCGTGAGCGAAACTGAAAAAATTCTGTCGGTGAACAACATTGAGGTGATCTACGATCACGTCATACTCGTGCTGCGCGGTATTTCGATCGAGGTCCCTCGGGGAAAAATCGTAGCCATTCTAGGTGCTAATGGCGCCGGCAAGACTACGACGCTCAAGGCTATTTCCAACCTGTTGCGCGCCGAGCGTGGCGACGTGACCAAGGGCAACATCGTTTTCGAGGGTGAGGAGATTCAGGATTCGACTCCCAACGCCCTGGTTCGAAAAGGGTGTATTCAGGTTATGGAGGGTCGGCATTGCTTCGAGCACCTTACCATCGAGGAAAACCTGATGACGGGTGCCTACACCCGTCGTGACGGCTCAAGCAAAATCAAAGATGACCTCGAACTCGTCTATCGCTACTTTCCACGCCTGAAGGAACGTCGTTCTTCGCTGGCCGGCTATACCTCAGGCGGTGAGCAGCAAATGTGTGCCATCGGTCGAGCGTTGATGTCGCGGCCGAAGATGATTCTGCTCGATGAGCCTTCAATGGGCCTCGCCCCTCAATTGGTCGAGGAGATTTTCGGCATCGTCAAACAGCTGAATGAAAATGAGGGTGTCTCCTTTCTGCTGGCGGAACAAAACACCAACATCGCTCTGCGCTTTGCAAACTACGGCTACATCCTCGAATCCGGTCGCGTGGTAATGGACGGCGAGGCAGGCATGTTGAGTGAAAACGAAGACGTCAAAGAGTTTTACCTCGGCGTCGGTGGCGAAGGTCGCCGTTCGTTCCGAGACGTGAAACACTACAAGCGACGCAAGCGCTGGCTTGCCTGATAACAACAAGCCGATCAGGCGTTCACCGAGTGCCGGCATATTGCGGGCACGTCAATAGTCATACAGTGTCCTAATTTTTAGTGTTTTTAGAGCATTCTCTGTGGTGATTCAACAAGCAAAAGAATTGCCCACTCGTTCGTTCTGAACGTCGTCACTGTCAAGTCCGCCAATCCTCCACACGAGTCGCTCGTTGCGCCTTCGCCCAGGTGTTGGCGGCAGCGACGTGCCGGTGACGCACCCCATTTCCGCCCGGGTATTAGGTCAGTATAAATTTACAGAATACAATAGAATTTGGACACTTTTGCCAATGTAAATCTGACGGTCGAGCTGAGATACTGACCGCTAGCATTGGGCACATATGAGCCGTTAGGCTTTCGGATCTGGCAGTCCAAAAGCGGATTACAATGTCCCTGATGGTGCTGATGTGGTTACACCCTTTGGGGGGCGTTGTCGCGTGAGAGGAAAAGTCCGGCTGAGAGTGCCAGGAAGGCCACAAACAGGATCAGGGTCAATTCGGGAATGGACAGGCCCAGAAACTGCCATTTAATGTCTGAACAATCGCCGGTGCCGTTGAACAGCGTATCCATAAACTGCATTACCGGCATGCTCTCCATCATATACCAGAATCCGGCGCCACAAGCCGGTGCCTGGTCTGCCGGCAGGTTTTGCAGCCAGATGTGTCTGAGGCAGATTCCGATACCGGTAAGAGAGAGAGCGGCACCTAGTCCACTGTAGAACGTCGTGCCGACCCGACCGGGGTTTTGTAGCAGGCATAGCAGGAACACCGCCCCTAAACTGATAACGACGACTCGATCAAGAATACACAGCGGGCAGGGCTCGAGGTACAGGATGGATTGCAAGTAGCCTACGGCGAAAACCATTGACGCAATGGCAAGCACCACTCCAATGCAACTCAGTTGTCGGGTTGTCAAAAAAGACGATGTAGTCATTAGACTATGATCCGGTTATCGGCACAATCTTGCCGATGCGAAAGTCAACGTGCAGTCAAAGAAACGAATCAGTTGAGCTCTCGATTGCAGAGACAGCATTAACGTTAGTTAATGAGGTGAATGGTCTAAGTCGGATTAGATTACTTACGGAGCATATGCTGTCGAAAGGTATCAATTATCACGACCATCTACCGCAGCAATACTTTGATTCAGCCCTGTTCACTCAGAACCCAGTCTGAATCTGCCCGTTGGCGTGTCACCTGAATCAAAAAAGTAAATCGTACTGGGCGAAAACAAAACGCCTCTCACTACAACACGGCGATGTGTAGAAAGTTTCGAAACCATCAGTTCCGTTGTAGCGGGAAACGCCATGCAGGAACCACGTCGGGTTGCTGCCAGTCGAAAAGGTTTGCACGGCGGGAAAAGTAGGATCTTTTTTCAGTGCATTCAGGGTGAATTGTTCGCTGTGGCCGGCTGGGTGCAAACCAGTTATCTCACCAATGACGGCGCCTGCCCGTCCTGCCATAGCCAGATGCTCTCTGCACCCATCGGATCGAGCGCCCATGGATCGGCGCCCGGGCCTTCCCAGCCATAGGGGTCAACTGGTGTTGGCAAGCCGCTGCGGGTGTTGCTGACCAGGTGTGTCTGCAGGTGCAGGTGCGCCAGAGTGCCCAGGCAACCAGTGGATCCGGAAAGACCGATTTGCTCGCCGGCCGATACCTGTTGCCCTACCTGCACATCGATGCGATTCATGTGTACATACCAGGTGTGGTAGGTCTCGCCGTTAGGTGCAATGTGCTCTATCTGGACTCTCATATCCGGTGCGGTAACCAACAGTGGGCAGCCGGGTACATCGACTGTCTCGGCTGACAGGATCTCACCGGCCGCCACCGCAAACAGCGGTGTGTCGTCCGGTAGCAGCCAGTCAACGCCCTCATGCCCATCAACCCCGAATACATCTACTCCAACCACTGCTCGTGCTCCTCGCCAGGTGAGCTGATAGCCGTTGGTATCGGCGAATGCATTCGGGCGAGCGTGATCGAAATAGTTGAGCAGGGCGTATTCCCCGCTAAAAGGCTTGACGAAAAATGGCAACGTCGGACTCCCTGCAGACGGATTGGGTGCAGGTTCATCCTCCAGTGCTGGCCCATCAAATGAATCGCTGCCCCCGCAGGCTGCCAGTAGTGCAGCGAATGCGATGGTCACGACGGCAAGTGTGAAATGAAGGCGTGAAAGCATGTCGAATATTCTGTGCGCAGTTCGCGTCCGGAGTATACAACGAGCCTGGTTGTACCCTTAACCTCCAAACCCTGCAGCGCGCGGAAGCCATGTGGCCAGTTGCGGGAAGATAAAGACAAGGACCAGACCCATGAGCATCAGTGCTGCGTAGGGCAGAGCGCCGAGAATGACTTCGGACAGCGGGGCTTTGGCGATGCCTTTGATAACAAAGAGGTTCATACCCACCGGTGGCGTTATCAATGCGAGTTCAAGATTAATCATCAGCAAAATGCCATACCAGATGGGGTCAATACCCAGTGCGACCATGACCGGAAATACAATCGGCGTTGTAATGAGAATGATGGAGATGGTCTCCAGAAACATACCCAGCACGAG